>CAZEFW010000094.1:0-35893 GCA_964511535.1 uncultured Myxococcales bacterium
CCCAAGAAGGCTGCTGCGCCCAAGAAGGCCGCCCCGAAAAAGGCTGCCTCGAAGAAGGCCGCTCCGAAGAAGGCTGCCTCGAAGAAGAAGGCCGCCCCAAAGAAGGCTGCTGCGCCGAAAAAGAAGGCCGCCCCCAAAAAGGCTGCCCCAAAGAAGAAGGCTGCCCGGCCAAAGAAAGCCGCGCCGCGACCTTCCTTCTCGCGTGAGGAGCTGCAGGACCTGGACAGCAGCGCGCACGAGCTGCCGGAGCTCGGTAGCGAAAACCGTATCGTCCTGCTGCCCCGCGACCCATCCTGGCTGTTCACGTACTGGGAGCTGACCCGGGAGTACAAGGAAGCCGCGCGCCGCGCTGGCGGCGAGGTCCTGTCCCTTCGCCTGTACGACCTGACCGGCGTCACCGGCAAGAACGCCAACGCCACCTACCAGCACGAGGTGTCCGAGTGGGCGCGCAGCTGGTACCTGCCGGTGCCGGCCCCGGAGCGAGAGTTCGCCGTGGAGCTGGGCTACGCCGCCGGCGATCAGTGGTTCCCGCTGGTGCGATCCAACACCGTGGTGGTCCCGGCCGAGCAGCCGAGCGCCTGGATCGCCCAGCAGTACGCGACCATCTCCCCGGGGGACGCGCTCCCCGTGGCTGGAGAGGCCCCTGGCGCCGCGGACACGGATGCACCTGGCGGCGCCGCAGCACCTGCCGTCGCCGACACCATGGCCCAGGTCCTGGTGGAGGATGGCGACCTGCGCATCGTGCTCGAGACCCGCCCGCCGGTCACGGCCGGCAGCCTCGGGACCTCGGCCGACCTGGCCGGCGCCCCCGGCAGCATGGGGCACCTGCCTGGCAGCATGGGCCAGGTCCCCGGCTCCATGGGGCACCTGCCCGGCTCGCTGGGGCAAATCCCGGGCTCGCTGGGGCATCAGCCCGGCTCGCTGGGACACCTGCCCGGCTCCCTCGGTTTCTTGCCCGCCGGCGCGTCGGCGGCGACGCCCGTGGTCCTCGAGGCTGCCAACGGCGAGGGCGGCCCGGGCATGTCCAACATGCCCGGCGGCGTCGCGGCGGCCTTTGGCCAGCCGGCCGCGGGACAGCCGCTGCTGGAGGCCGCGGTGGAGGTGGTCATCGCCGGCCGCTCTTTCCCGGGCACCGCCCTGAGCGTGGCCGGGCGCCCCATCCCCGTGGGGCCGGACGGAGCCTTCAGCCTGCGCATCTCGGTGCCGGACGGGACCCGCGAGATCCCCATCGAGGCGGCCGAAGAGGCCACCGGTCGACGGCGGCGCATCTGTCTGCAGCTGGGCCGGGCTGTGGACTGACGGACTTGATCTGACGGACGGCTTCATGGGCAAGGGCAGTGGCAAGCGCAGGGGCAAGAGTGCCGGCGAGGGCTACCTCGCCCTGGTGCTGCACGCCCACCTGCCCTTCGTCAAACACCCTGAGCACCCGGCGTTCCTGGAGGAGTCCTGGCTCTTCGAGGCGCTCACCGAGACTTACATCCCCCTGCTGCAGTGTTTCAACCGGCTCGCCGCCGAGGGTGTGCCGTACAGCCTGACGCTCTCCCTCAGCCCGCCGCTGCTGTCCATGCTGGCCGACCCGCTGCTGCAGGAGCGCTACCAGGCGCACCTGGATCACATGGCCGAGCTGGTGGAGCGGGAGCGCGACCGCACCAGCGACGATGAGCACCTTGCCTACCTGACGGATCACTACGGCGAGCGGCTGGACCAGGCCGCCAGCTTCTGGCGAGAGCAGGACGGGAACCTGGTCTCCGCCTTCGCGCGGCTGGAAGACCTCGGACACCTGGAGCTGCTCACCTGCGGCGCGACCCACGGCTACCTGCCGCTGCTGCAGGTCACCCCCGAAGCGGTGCGCGCCCAGATCGCCGTGGCGGTGGAGCACCACACCCGCCTCCTCGGGTGCACGCCGCGCGGAATATGGCTGCCGGAGTGCGGCTACTTCCCCGGCCTCGACCGCGTGCTCGCCGAAAACGGCCTGCGCTACTTCGTGGCCGACGCCCACGGGCTGCTGCTGGCGCGGCCGCGACCCACCCACGGCGCCAGCCGACCTGTCTTCTGCGCGGGCAGCGGCGTGGCCGTGTTTGGCCGCGATCAGGAGACCTCGGCCCAGGTCTGGAGCCGCGAGCGGGGCTACCCGGGCGACCCGGTGTATCGCGAGTTCTACCGCGACATCGGGTTCGATCTGGACATGGGCTACATCGGCCCCTGGGTTCAGCCCGACGGCATGCGCAGCTACACCGGCATCAAGTATCACCGCATCACCGGCGCCACCGACCAGAAGGAGCTCTACGATCTGCACTGGGCGCGCAAGCGCGCTGCCGACCACGCCGAGGACTTCGTGACGCGACGTCGGCGCCAGGTGCAGGCCCTGGTGGGTGACGGTCCCGCTCCCATCATCCTCGCCCCCTACGACGCCGAGCTGTTCGGGCACTGGTGGTACGAGGGGCCCTGGTGGCTCGAAGATGTGCTGCGCAAGGCCACGGCCCCGGGGCAGGACGACTTCCGCCTCACCACCATGGGGGCATACCTGGCCCGGCACTCGACCCACCAGGTGACCCGGCCCGCCCAGTCATCCTGGGGCGAGGGTGGGTTCCACGCTTACTGGCTCAACGGCAAGAACGAGTGGCTCTACCCCCACCTGCACCGGGCAGCGGCCCAGATGGTGGAGCTGGCCCGGGCCAACCCGACGGCGCGCGGGCTGCTCCGGCGAGCGCTGAACCAGGCCGCCCGGGAGCTGCTGCTGGCCCAGGCCAGCGACTGGGCCTTCATCCTGCGCACCGGCACCGCCACGGGCTACGCAGCCAAGCGCACCCACAGCCACCTTCGCCGGTTCCATACCCTGCACCAGGAGATCCTCGCAGGCGAGATCCGCGCCGACTGGCTGGCGCGCCTGGAGTACGTGGACAGCATCTTCCCGAACATCGACTACCGGGTTTACAGCTAGGTTCACCACCGTAGACATGGACGTCTGCGTTATCTACTCCCCTTCACCCCACATCTTGGGAAAATCCTTCGTGGGCCTGACCCACCACACCACCCGGTCGTTCAGCCGGCTCCTGCCCTCCACTGACAGGTCGGGGATCTCCCCCACCCGGGGCACATGCCGGGCCAGCTCCCCGGCGGCCACTGACTTGAGCCGCGAGATGGCGTCGTCGATGCCCCTGGCGAGCGCCCCCATCTTGTGGTCTCGCGGGTAGTACAGCCCCGAGCAGGTGCTCCCCTCGCCCCGGGCGAAGAGGGTGGCGCCGCCCTTGCTCTGGATAGCCAGCTTCACCTCCGAATAGGCGCAGGTGTAGGGCAGCCCAAGCAGCGCGGGCACGCCCAGGATGCTGGTCAGCACATACCCTGCCGTGTCGCTGGCCACATGCTCCAGGCTGGCCATGATAATCACTCGCACCGGCTGCCCGGCGCCCGCCGCTCCTCCACGATTCCACCCGGCGGCCACGGCCGAGAGGAGCTCTTCCCGCTCGTAGCGCGCGCTCGGCGTGGCGCCCATGCCGCCGTCGCTGGCCACCTCGACATAGGAGGCGAGGTGGTCGACGCGGATCGGGGCGCTCAGAGCCTGCCGGCTCTGCTGGCTGGGCATGACCTCTATCCACTCGCTGTACTTGATCTTCACGCAGCCGCTTGCTGGCAGGACCACCAGCCCCACCAGGAGCGCCGTCGCTGCAGCCCGAACCGAACGGGCCCGCTCGCCTGTCATGACCTTCCCCCTCACGATCCCTGGGCGGGCGTCGGCGCCACCCCGGCGCATGAAGGGGGCCGGAACTTGCACATGGTGCCCCCGTGCTTCTTCTCGCAGCGCCCCTTGTGGCACAGGACCTTGAGCGCCCAGCCGTCGCACGCGCCGTCGCCATAGAGCACCAGGGCCTGGGTCCCGCCGTGCTGGTCCCGCGGCAGGTTGTGATCCACGAACTTGAGCCACCCCGACACGGGGCAGCCGCATTGCTCGCTCTGCACCACCGGATCGATGGCGTAGACAGTGATCGACTTGGGCACCGCAGCCGGATCCTGCCAGACGCTGGTCTTGCACTCCTTCACGGTGCTCCCGGGCCCCAGGGCCTGGCCGTACATCTCGGCGCCTTCCTCTTCTCCGCCGCACGCGACCATACACGCTGCGACCAGGATCATTGTTGTGGCGAGCTTGCTCATGTTCTCTCTCCTTGCTGGCAGTCCATTCATGTAAACACGCCAGCGCGCCAGGGGTGTCAGTGGAAGTTTAAAAAAAATCGCACTGACATTTCCACCACCCCCGCGTGTTTAATAGAGGTGAAGCGCGAGCAGGATTCAAGCGGGCGGTGCAGTGGACGTTGACATCGACCAATACTACCGCCGCTACGGGCCCCTGGTCCTCCAGCGGTGCCGTCGCCTCCTGGGCGACGATGACGAGGCCATGGACGCCATGCAGGACACCTTCGTGCGGCTGATGCGCTACCAGGACCGGCTGACAGGCCGCTCGCCGGGGGCGCTGCTGCACCGCATGGCCACCAACGTGTGCCTCAACCGGGTCCGGGCCAGCAAGAGCCGCCCCACCCACCCCGACGGGGAGCTGCTGACGCGCATCGCCGGCGCCGACGCCCCGGAGCGCACGGTTTGGGCGCGCCTCGGCCTGCAGCGCCTCTTCGCCGGCGAGCCCGAAGATAGCCGCACCATGGCGGTGATGGTGCTGCTCGACGGCCACACCCACGAGCAGGTGGCCGCGCTGGTGGGCCTCAGCGTCTCCGGCGTGCGCTATCGCCTGCGCCGGCTGCGGGGCCAGATCCGCGAGCTTGAAGGAGGTAAGGATGCTGCCTGAGCGGCGCGACGAAGATCTGCTGCTGGAGCTGCACGCCCTTGGCGAGCTGCCGGAGGAGCTGGCGCCGGAGGTGGCCCGGCGGCTCGAGCAGGACCCGGAGGCGCGGGCGTACCTGGAGCAGCGAGAGGCGGCCCAACGACAGATCCTCGAGCACCTGCCCCCGGAGCCCGCCCTGGAGCAGATCCGCCGCCGCGCGGCCGCCGAGCGGCTGGGACGCCGCGTCCGGGTGGCGGGGTACCTGGGCGGCGCGCTGGCCACCGCCGCTGCCCTGCTGCTGGTGGTGCTGCAGCCACTTGTGGGCGAGCACCCGGGCGCGTCGGGCCGCGCCCCTGATCAGATCGCCATCAAGGGGACGAGCCGGCTTCAGCTCTTCCGCAACGGCAAGGGCCGGCCGCTGGCCCACCGGGCGACGGTCACCGCCGGCGATGTGCTGGAGCTGCGCTACCTGGCCAGCGGCCAGGATCGCCACGGGATCATCCTGTCCGTGGACGGACGAGCGACGGTGAGCCTGCACTTCCCCGCCGACCCGGGGGACGCCACGTTGCTGGTCAGAGATCGGTCCGTTGAGCTGGGCCACGCCTTTGAGCTGGACGAGACGCCCGGCTTCGAGCGCTTCTTCTTCCTCACCGGGCCGGACCCGATCCCGGTGCGCCAGGTGTTGGCGGCGGCGCGGGCGCTCAAGGGCGCGGCCCGCAGGGGGAGGCTGCGCCTGCCCGCCGGCGTCCGGGTCCGACAGGAGCTGCTGCTGCGCAAGACCGGGGAGGCCCCGCCGGCGCCATGACCCGCCGCCGCTGCATATTCACGGTCGCCGCCGCGGCGGCCGTCTTCGCCGCCCTGTTCGGGTGCGACCTGGCCCTGGCGCAGGAGCCCGCGCGCGCCACGCGCCGCGTCGCCCTGGTGGTGGGGGCCAACGACGGCGGCGCCGACCGGGTGCGGCTGCGCTTCGCCCACGCCGACGCCCGGGCCTTCGCGCGGGTGCTGACCCAGCTGGGCGGGGTGCGCGCCGCTGACCTGCAGCTGGTGCTCGGGCCGGATCGCCGGCGGTTGCTCTCGGCTCTGGAGCTCACGGCCGCGCGCCTGACCAGGGCCCGCGCCGCCGGCCGGCGGCTGGAGGTCCTGCTCTACTACTCGGGCCACTCCGACGAGCGCGGGCTGTTGCTGGCAGGCAAGCGCCTGACCTACGCCAGGATCCGCGCCGCCGTGAAGGGGCTGGCCGCGGATGTCCGCATCGTGGTGCTCGACTCCTGCGCCTCGGGCGCCCTTTCGATGACCAAGGGCGGTCGGCGCCGGCCGCCCTTCCTGCACCACCGCTCCGGCGCCGTGAAGGGGCAGGCGTTCCTCACCAGCGCCTCCGCGCATGAGGGGGCCCAGGAGTCCATGCGGCTGCGGGGCTCATTCTTCACCCACGCCCTGATCTCCGGCCTGCGCGGCGCCGCGGACGTGGACCGCGACCTCCAGGTCACCCTGGCCGAGGCGTACCAGTACGCCTACCACGAGACCCTGCGCCGCACCGAGTCGAGCCGCGCCGGCGCCCAGCATCCGCAGTACGACTTTCAGCTCTCCGGGGCCGGGGAGCTGGTGCTCACGGACCTGCGCCGGGTGACCGCCGTGCTGGTGCTGGACGCGGCCCTGCGCGGCCGGGTCTACATCCGGGACGCCCGCGGCCGCCTGGTGGCCGAGCTGACCAAGCGCCCCGGGCGTGCCCAGCCCGTGGGCCTGGCCGCTGGCCCCCACGAGGTGCTGGTCACCCGGGGTTCGGCGGCGTTTCGGGGGGCGGTGACCCTGGCCCGGGATGGCCGCGTCGTGCTCTCCCGCGCGCACCTCACCGAGGCCACCGACCGGGAGGCCACGGTGCTGCGCGGCTCCGGCCCGGCCCAGGACGCCGGCGCGGCAGACGCCACCTCGCTGCCGTCGGGCAGCTTCCCCTGGGCCATGGAGGCGTCCGGCTTCCAGTTCGGCCTGATCAACTTCGCGGCGCGCCAGGCCACGGGGCTGCAGGTCGCGGCCACCGGCAACATGGCCTGGTCCATGCTGACGGGCGTGCAGGTGGCGCCGCTGTTCAACTACGCCCGTCGCGCCTCCGGCCTGCAGATCGGCCTGGTGAACGTGGCAGAGCAGGACGAGGGGGTGGCCCAGATCGGGCTGGTGAACTATGT
Source organism: uncultured Myxococcales bacterium (assembly GCA_964511535.1). GTDB lineage: Bacteria > Myxococcota_A > Polyangia > CAZCFB01 > CAZCFB01. Next base: position 6,949 of record CAZEFW010000094.1, read on the forward strand.
GGGCGACGGCCTGCTGGAGCCGACCATCTGGACCTCGGGCACATCCTACCTGAACCTCGGCGTGAAGATGGGCGGGCAGCACCTGCACGGCGTGCTCGGCGTGGGCGTCCAGCCGGACTGGGACGTCGTCGCGCGCAGGCGCGACCTGCACTTCTCGGTCATCGCCGGCCTCGGGGGCCGCGTGGACCTGCCGAGCGAGCGCTTCTACCTCGACCTCGACCTGGTCACCCACCTGCTGCTGGGCGGGGACCGCCTGGGAGCCGAGCCTGGCAACGTCACCAAGCTGCGCGCCATGCTGGGCTTCCGCCCCTGGCCGCGGCTCTCCCTGTACGCCGGCCCGACCCTCGACCTGCTGTCGGCCCGCGGGCTGGACCGGGTGGGCGAGGCCACCTTGACCCTCTGGCGCAGCACGCCCGGCTTCGACGCCGCGGCCACCCCGGGCGCCTGGAACCACCGCCTCGGCCTGAGCTTCGTCATCGGTGTTCAGATCGAGCCGCGTATCGGCCGCCTCAACGCCCGCTAATAGTTGCATCCCTCTGCCGGGCGAATCATCCTCGGTCGCAAGATGTCTGCAGAACCGATCATCGGCCAGGTGCTGAACAAGAAGTACCAGGTGGTCCGGCTCCTGGGTCAGGGCGGCATGGGCGCGGTGTACGAGGCGGTGCACTGCGAGCTGGACCTCCCGGTGGCCATCAAGACCCTGGTCTCGGGGCTGGCCAACGACAGCACGGCCTACGAGCGCTTCCTGCGCGAGGCGCGGGCCGCCTCACGACTCCGCCACCCCCACATCATCGAGGTGACCGACTTCGACCACACCGCCGGCGGGATGCCGTACATGGTGATGCAGCTGCTCGAGGGGCAGGACATGTCTCGCCGCCTGTCCAGCGGAAGGCGCCTGACCCCGGCCGAGGCGAAGCCCATCTTCCGCGACGTGCTCTCCGCTGTGCAGGCCGCGCACCAGGCGGGCATCGTGCACCGCGACCTGAAGCCCCAGAACATCTTCCTCTGCCGCTACGGGGACCGCACCGACTTCCCCAAGCTGCTCGACTTCGGCATCTCCAAGGTGCTCGACGCGTCCGCCCTGACCGGGAGCCACGCCTACATGGGGACGCCCAACTACATGGCCCCGGAGCAGGCCACGGGACATGCGGGCGACGCGGACGACCGAACCGATATCTTCGCCCTGGGGGCCATCCTTTACCGGGCCCTCGGCGGCAAGGACGCCTTCATGGGCCAACGGCCCGCCACGGTGCTCTACAAGGTGGTCAACGAGGAGCCGTCCGACCTGGCCGCCCTGAACCCGGCCCTTCCGGCAGGGCTGGTGGAGATCGTGAACCGCGCCATGGCCAAGGATCCGGCGGACCGCTTCGCCTCCGCAGCCGAGCTCTCCGGCGCCCTGCTGCCCGCCATGGAGGAGCCGGCGATCCACCATTCGGTGGCCTCCACCGTGCTACGGGCGGACGCCGACACCCCGGCGCCGCAGCCGCCGGCGCCCACCCCGGCGCTGGTACGCGGCTGGTCCCCGCCCTGGCGGATCTATGGTGCGGCGGTGGGGATCCTGGTGGTGGGGCTGATGGTAGTGGCCTGGCTCGCCGGGGGCGCGCCGCCGCATCACGACCCGCCGCCGGACACCGCTGCCCTGGCGCAGGACGCCGGGGCGCTCGACTCCGGCGCGCCAGACATGGACCGGCGCGCTGCGGACTTGAGCGCCAGCGGCGATGTTCGACCCGACTCGAGGAGAACGAAGCGGTCCCGAAAGACAAAAAAGAGGATAATAAAGCCGCGGCAGCACAAGGGTTCGCGCCCGGCCGGCTCCACCGAAGAGGACGAGCCCGTGAGCAAGGAGAAGGAGGTCGGATGGGAAGAGTGATCTGGACCGCCACGGCCCTGGCCATTGCCCTGACTCTCCCCCTGTCGGCCGCGGCCGGCGACGAGGCCAAAGAGCTGTTCATCAAGGGCAGGGATCACTACGGCGCTGGCCGCTACCAGGAGGCGCTCCATCACTTCCAGCGCTGCCTGGCGCAGGCGCCGCGCCCGGCGGTGCACCTGATGACCGCGCGCACCTACCGTCGCCTGGCCCGGCCCGACCGATCCCTGGAGCATTACCGCAAGTACGCCAAGGACGCGGGCACATCGCCCCACGCCACCGAGGCGCGCAAGCACATCGCGGACCTTGCGGGGATCATCGAGCTGGTGAACAAGGCCGAGGGCATGCTGGACGCCCGGCAGCCGCTGGAGGCGCTGCCCCTGCTCAACGAAGCCCTGCGGCGCTCGACCTGGGACCGGACCTACGAGGGCCTGGCGCGCTGCTACCACCAGCTGAACAAGAAGCAGAAGGCGCTGTCGTCCCTCAAGGCTGCCCTGGGCCACTGGGAGGCGTACCGGCTGAAGTGGAAGACCAACCACCCGGGAACCGCGCCGCCGGACGACGCCTTCGCCCTGAAGCGGATCCGCGCGCTCAGGGCCCTGGAGACCGAAATCGCCTCGGCCACGCGGCCTTCGCCCGCTCCCGATCCCAAACCCCAACCCGAACCCGATACCGAAACCGAACCCACACCCAAACCCGCACCCGACACCCAAACCCCACCCCGATCCCGATCCCAAACCCGACCCCGATCCCGCTCCCGATCCCGCCCCAGAGACGACAACCCCAAACCCCACCTAACCGACGCCCGTGGCGCCGGATGCCGCCGCCCCCCGGGAACGGTCCACGACCTACCTCGCCCTGGCCATCACCTCCCTCGCCCTCGCTGCCGGCTTCGAGGGCCTGGCCTGGGCCGGCTTCGCCCAGTCCAACAACCAGGAGCAGCACAAGGTGGGCTCCTGGCCCGAGGTGGTCATCGCCGGCCATGTGCTGGCCGGGGCCATGGCGGTGACGTCGGGCGTGATGTTCTACCTGTGGTACACCAGCGACGAGGCGGAAACCCCGGCCTCCAGCGCGCGGGTAATGGTCACCCCCCTGCCCGGCGGCGCGGCCCTCTCGGGCGGCTTTCGCTTCTAGCCCCTCAGGGGTTGATCACCCGGATCCTGAACCCGCTGGTGTCGGAGACGTAGATGTAGCCCGCCTTGTCCACGGTCATGCCGTTGACGCAGACGAACCCGGCCTGGTGCAGCTTGCCATCCTGATGCCAGTAGGGACATGACCCGCACTGGCCGGTTATCGTGGTGACCTGCTTGCCCTTGATCTTGCGCAGGCAGTGGTTGGCGCAGCCGATTGTGTAAACGGCCCCGCTTGGCGGGTGGTACACGGCCACCTCGGGGCTCTTGAACTTCGCCTTGGAGGGGTCGGTGGTGCTGTCCGCGCAGCCGGGCACCGGCGTGGCGGTCTTCGGGTTCGTGCCCACCGGATCCGTACCGGCCAGGGTGGAGACGTTCCCCCCCTTGATCTGTCGGAGCATGTGGTTCTTCCGGTCCGCCACGTACAGCGTGCCCGCAGGCCCCAGCGCCACGTCGCCGAAGCCGCCGAACATGGCCACCGCGGCCAGGCCGTTCTTGAACCCGCGCTGGGGGCTGCCCGCGGACTTGGGCTTCAGGCCGGCCACATGCTCCACCTTGGTCTTGGTGATGCGGCGCACGATGTTGCTCTGATATTCGCCCACATAGAGGATCCCGCTCGGGTCGATGTTCACGGTCATGGGGCTGCACAGGCTGGCGGTGAGCCGCGGCCCGTCCTTGTGATCGCAGCTCCCCGTTCCCGCGTAGGTCTCCACCTTGCCGCAGTTGATGACCCGGATCATGTCGGTCGGTCCGTCGGCCACGAACACCTGGCCGGCGCTGTTGACGGCCACGTCGGTGGGGGTGGTGAACCGCGCGCTGAGCGACGGGCCGTCCTTCTCTCCGCAGGTAGGCTTGGCTCTGCTGGTGATGTCCCCCGCCAGGGTCCGCACCTGGCCGTTTGAGATCATGCGGATCAGGCAGTTGTTCACGTCCGCCACGAACACGGTGCCCTGGGCGTCAACGGCCAGGCCCGCGGGGTCATCGAACTGGGCGCTCAGCGCGGGTCCGTCCTTGTAGCCGCGCGTGCCGTCACCGGCGAGGGTCACCACGCAGCCCTTTGCCGGCGCCCAGCTGTAGCGCGAGAACGCGGGGGTGCACACCTCGCAGGTCTTGCTCCCGTTGGCGGCGCCCGCCTTGACGCACTTGCCCCCCAGGAAGCACTCGTTGGTCCCGCAGGAGCCAGCGTCCTTCTTGGCCCCGCCCTTGTCGCACAGCGGCCCCAGGTCGGCGGGGACGTAGCTGTCCGCCGGCGCGTCGGGCTTCACTTTCTGGTCCTTCTTCCCGGGGCCGTCCTTCTTGCCCGGGCCGTCCTTCTTGCCCGGGCCGTCCTTCTTGCCTGGGCCGTCCACGCTCGCCTTGCTGTCCACCTTCACCTTGCTGTCCGCGCCGCCGCCGTCAGGGGTGTCCTCCAGCACGTTGGGACACCCGGCGAGGGTCACGCCCAGGGTCAGGATGATCGGCAACGTCCTGCTGGCAACTCTCATCTGCGCCGCTCCTCCGAACTCGCGCCGCTCCAGGCTCACTCCACCAGCCCGTAGGTCCCGTACAGATCCGGGAACACACCCTTCGGGTCGATGCGCGCCTTGGCAGCCTCGATGTTCTCCTGGTTGTAAACATGCCAGAAGTCAGCCGGCGTGTCGTAGTGATTGCGAGAGATGAGGGTCTTGATCCCCCACAGCTCGTGGGTCTTTTGCTGCAGCAGCCGGGAGTAATCCTTGCCCCGCTCGTTGTTCCGTCGGCCGTACACCGCGCAATCGATGATCAGATCGTCGGTCATGGCCTGCTCCATCTCGCGCCCGAAGTCGTCGGCGATCCAGGGGTACACCGCCTTGACCCGGTACGGCACGATCCAGAGCGGGTAGAAGTCGAAGTCTCGCTCGTACCAGTCCCAGAAGCGCGGCATCTCCCGCATGGGGATGAACACGTCCACCACCACGTCGGGGCGACGCTGGAGCTTTGCCGCGAGCCACCCCATCTTGGTGGACCAGTAGATCAGGTTGGTGGAGCCGAGCAGGTGCTTGCCCAGCAGGCGCCGCACCGGCTTCCACTCCAGCGGCGGGATGGTGCGGCTGAGCCAGTGGCACTCGGTGTCGTAGCGGAAGCAGTAGTCCTCGGTGCGCAGGTAGTCCTCGGTGCGGCGGGCGGCGCTCTTGTAGTAGATCTCCTCGCCCGAGTAGTCGCTCACGTAGGGCGGATCCTCTTCCCAGTGCCCGAGGCAGAGGGTGTGCTGGCGCGGGGAATGGATGATGCCGTCGATGAAGTCGCAGTAGTCGCTGTTGCACAGCTCCTGCAGCGCCTGGTGATACTCGTCGTAGCTGCTGAGGTGGCGGTACTCCATGCGCACGTAAGGTTTGGCCGGGATGAGCCGGAAGGTGACCAGGGACAGGACCCCGAGGGTGCCGTAGGAGCCATGGATCAGGTGGAACAGCTCCGGGTCCTCGGTGGGCGAGCAGGTCACCACCGCCCCCTCGCCGGTGATCAGCTCGTACTCCAGGCAGCTGTCGTGGAACCCGCCGTAGCGGTAGGACATCGACTCCACCGAGCAGCCGGCCACCGCCCCGCCCACGGTGATCCCCTCCAGCTCGGGCACCACGGTGGGGATGAGCCCGTGGGCCAGGGTCTGGCGCAGCAGCTCGCGGAAGGTCACCCCCGGCTCGCAGGTGCAGGTGCGCGCCGCCTGGTCGATGGACACCACATGCCCCAGCGGCGAGATGTCGACGGGCTCGTTGCTGAACCGCCGATCTCCCGGCACGGGCACCACGTGGTGCACTGACTTCTTGGTGATGTGGACCTTCTGGCCGCTGGCGGCGCGCTGTCGCACCTCCGCCGCGATACGGGCGACTCGCTGCTCGTGGTCCCTGATCTGCTGCACCTTGGCGCCTCCTTTGTGTTAAATAAGCTCCAGGCCGCTCCTACCATGTCCCGCGAACCCTGCAAAGCCGTCGCCGCGCTGGTCTTGGCTTTCATCTGTGCCGGCGCCGGGTGCACATGCACGGAGAAGCCGCGCCAGGGGCCAACCCCGGCCCCTGCGAAGCAGGCGGCCGCCAAAAAGCAGCAGCAGAAGCTGGGCGCCCTGCCCTACGTCGACTGGGTCCCGGTCAAGGCCGCGGACAGGGGCAAGAGCAGCATCACCCGCCACCTCGAGGGCGAATCCGACCCGGGCCTCAACTTCTTCAACTCCCGCCCGCGACACGAGGCCGTGCTCATGAACATGGCGGGCAAGGTGCTGCACCGCTGGAAGTCGGACCGAGACCAGCCCGGGCCAGAGGAGCAGGCCTGGAGCCTGGTGTGGGGACACTTCGACTTCAAGGGCTGGCACCACAGCGAGGTGCGCCCCGACGGCAGCGTGCTGGCCATCGTGCACTACCGGTCGCTGCTGAAGCTGGACTGGAACTCGAAGGTGGTCTTCTCGGCGCGGGTGGCCGCGCACCATGACCTGGACGTGGCTGACAACGGCGACATCTACGTGCTGGACGCCGCGCCGCGAATGATCCGCTACGGCAAAAAAGAGCGGCTGTTTCTGGACAACGGCGTGGTCGTGCTCTCGCCTGATGGCAAGCAGAAGGCGCGGCACTCGCTGTACGAGATCTTCAACCGGGCGCCGGAGACCCGACGCAAGCTGCAGGGGGTGCTCCGGGCGGCCATGAGGGTGTACGACGACTCGCTGAAGGCGGGGTACAGGACGGCGAGCAAGCTGACCAACCCGCTGGCGCTGAGCACCATGGCGGCCCAGCTGCGCAACATCCTCGACGGCAAGTTCGTGGGGAGCCGGCGCACCAAGCTGATGTTCCTGACCCAGCTCTATCCCATCGACCTGTTCCACGCCAACAGCCTCGAGATCCTGCGCGAGGGCAGAGCCGGGCTGTGGAAGAAGGGCGATCTGCTGCTGTCGCTGCGGTCGCTCAACGTGGTGCTCATCGTGGATCTGCAGGCGGGCCGGGTGCGGTGGCTGTGGGGCCAGGACCAGCTGGTGCGGCAACACCACCCTTCGCTGGTGAAGGGGGGCAAGGTGCTGCTGTTCGACAACGGCACCGAGACCACCGGCTCCCGGGTCATCGAGGTGGATCCGGCCACCAACGAGATCGGCTGGACCTATCGCGGCAAGACCCCGGAGGACTTCTTCTCCGTCATCCGCGGCGGCGTGCAGCGGCTGCCGGGGGGCAACACCCTGATCACCGACTCGGAGAAGGGCAGAGCCCTGGAGGTCACCCGGGCGGGCAAGGTGGTGTGGGAGTTCTACAATCCGGACATGTCCCTGGTGCACATCGTGCTTCTGCGGGCCCCGATCTACCGGGTCATGCGATACCCGGCAGGGATGTTCGAGGGATTGCTGTCGGGCGGTAGATAGAGATCCCCCCGGTCAATGAGCCCGTGGCCGCGGTGCCCGGAGATGTGCGCCGCAGCGTTCCTGACTATAATTCCATGGACAAACTTGCAGGAGGAACGATGCACAGCCGTACAGTCCGGGGGTTCTCGCTGGTCCTTCTTCTGGGTGTGCTCTGCAGCTGCCCTCCCCTGGGCGGCACGGACGGGGGCCCGGCGGGGGATTCGGGACGCGCCGACGCCGGCGCACATGACCTGGGGGTGGACGCCGCGCCAGCTGCTGACGGCGCCAGCGGGATCAAGACTACCCTGCTGCGGGTCCAGGGCACCCAGATCGTCGACGCCAACAAGCAGCCGGTTACCCTCAAGTGCGTGGCCCTGGCCGGCTGGCTCGACCATACGCTCTATATCCACGCCAGCTACTGGGGCCTCCTGGCGTTTTCGCCCAACGAGCTGCGGCTCGGCCTGCAGAAGGTCGTGGGCCAGCAAGAGGCCGGCAGCTTCTGGCGTTCCTTCGAGGACAACTTCATCACCGAGCAGGACTTCATCAGGATGGCCAAGCTCGGCTTCAACTGCGCGCGGGTCCCGCTGTTCTACCGCCGCATCGTGCCCACCAGCTGGTCTGGCAGCGGCCCGGTGAAGCTGGTGGAGGAGACAATGAAGCGGCTCGACCGGGCGGTCTCATGGGGCGAGAAGCATGGCGTCTGGATCATCCCGGATCTGCACTCGGCGCCGGGCGGGCAGAACCCCGTGGCGTCGGTGAGCGGCGTGCCATCCAAGGATCTCAAGGCGCGGCTATGGGAGGGCAGCGCGGCCAAGAAGAACCAGGACTGGACGGTGGAGATCTGGCGCGCGCTGGCAGCCCGGTACAAGGGGCGCGCCGGCGTCGGGGCCTACGACCTGCTCAACGAGCCCGCCATGCCGCTGGGCATGAGCGCCGCGCCGCTGGTCTCGCTGCAGCAGCGCGCGCTGGCCGCCATCCGCGCGGTGGATCCGAAGCACATCGTGATCTTCTCGGGGCCCAAGTTCGCCCAGGACCTCACAGTGTTCAAGCCGAGCAGCGAGGCCAACCTGGTCTACCAGTTCCACGCCTACACCATCCTCAACGCCGCCTGGTCCAGCCCGGAGACTTACGCCGGGTTCAAGCAGCACCTCAAGGATCGTACGCGCCTGGGACGGCCGCTCTGGCTCGGGGAGTTCGGCGAAAACACCCGGAAGTGGCAAGCGCGGGTGACCAAGCTGATGATGGCCAACAAGATCGGCTGGTCCCTCTGGCCGTGGAAGCGGGTCTCCAACTCCTTCGACCCCAAGAAGGATGACTCCCCCGCGATCCAGACCATGAACCGCTGGGTCAACGGCAACTCGCTGCACAAGGACAACTGGGGCGCCGTGGTCAACGACATCGTCTGGGGCAAGACGGTGGACGCGAGCCGCGCCCGGCGGGCCATGAAGCATGTGCTGAGCTGGATCAAGCTGGCAAACTGCAAGGAAGACGCGGCGCTGGCCAGCGAAGTGACCTCCGGCAAGCCGGCGCCTTGAGCTGAAGCGCCGTTCCCACCGGGCCGGACCGCCCGCCGCAGTAGACCATCTGCCCTCGCCGTGCGTAACTAGTCCGATAGCGATACAAACTGATCTCCGGGAGAAGCCGATGAAACTGCATCGAACCGCCCTTTTGGCCCTCGCGCCGCTGTTGGCCCTGACCGTCACCTCCTGCAAGAGCGGAGGCGGGGCGGGCGCGGGGAGCCCGCGCGAGTACGCCGCCGCCCGCACCCAGGCCGGCAGCGCCACCTTCGCCGCCATCGCCTCCAAGAAGGTGGTGGCCGCGGCCCTGGACTACCCCAAGCCGGAGACCGAGAAGGTCCAGCAGGTGCCCATGAGCCTGACCGCGGCCGACGGCACCGGCCTGCGCCTGGTGGCGCTGGCGGGCAAGGCGGTGGTGGAAGGGCCGGTGGCTTTCACCGAGCTGCACCTGACCTTCAACAACCCAGAACCGCGACAGCGCGAGGGGCGGTTCACCATCGCCTTGCCGCCGGGCGCTGCCATCAGCCGCTTCGCCATGAAGCTGGCCAACGGCAAGTGGCAGGAGGCCGAGGTGGTGGAGCGCCAGAAGGCGCGGCAGGTCTACGAGGACTTCCTGCACCGGCGCCAGGATCCGGCGCTGCTGGAGAAGAAGGCGGGCAACGAGTTCCGGGCGCGCATCTTCCCGATCCCGGCGCGGGCGGACAAGGAGATCAAGATCTCCTACTCCCAGCAGCTGGCCTCCACCAGCGAGCCGTACCGGCTGTACCTCAAGGGGCTGCCCAAGATGGACCGGCTCGACATCACCGCCATGGTGGGCGAGCGCAAGACCGGCTCCTCGACCTCGTCCCTGGGCGGCACCACGGTGTCGATGCAGATGATCAAGGTGAACAAGCAGGACTACGCCCCGGAGATGGACTTCGAGGTCAAGACCGCCAGCGGCGTGGCTGGCCTCGGCAGCGGAGAGCTGGCCGTGGGGCGCATCAAGCCGGACGTGCCCTCTGCCCGGGCGCCCATGGGCGCGTTGCTGATGCTGGTGGACACCTCCTCCTCACGCGCCGCCGGGTTCTACCGCCAGGTGGAGCAGATCGGCGCGGTGATGACCCACCTGAAGCAGGAGTACGGCGACAGCCTGCCGCTGAAGGTCGCGTGCTACGACCAGCGCACCGACCTGATCTTCGACGGCCAGCTGGGTCAGTTCGGCAAGCAGGACCTGGACAACATCCTCGCCCGCCGGCCCCTGGGCGCCTCGGACCTGCACGGCGCGCTGACCTGGGCCGGGCAGCACGCGGCCAAGGGCCAGCGCGTGCTGCTGGTGACCGACGGTATCGCCACCGCGGGCAAGGCCGGCGGCGCGGACCTTCGGGCCGCGGCCTCGGCCCTGGCCCCCTCGGTGGAGCGGCTGGACGTCATGCTCGTGGGCGGCATCCGCGACGAGCAGGCGATGAAGAAGCTGGCCCGGGGCACCCTGGCCCGGGACGGCGCCCTGCTGGACGGCGACAAGGCCGCCAGGGCGGTGGCCCGGGGCATCGCGCGCCAGACCGTCAGCGGGATCAAGGTCAAGGTGCCAGGCGCCAAGTGGGTCTGGCCTCGCACCCTCAACGGCGTGCAGAGCGGCGATGAGCTGCTGATCTACGCCGACTACGGCCAGTCTCCGCCCGCGGCGGGGGCGCCCATGACCGTGGCCCTCAGCGGCGCGGTGCAGCAGCAGATCAAGGTCGACCTGGCCCAGGTCAAGCGCCCGCTGCTGGAGCGCGCCTGGGTCGAGGCCCGCATCGCCCACCTGTCGCACCAGATGGACAGCGGCGAGCTGGGCCCCGATATGGGCAAGGCGATCAAGGATCAGATCATCAAGCTCTCCACCAAGCACAGGGTGCTTTCCGACCTCACCGCCCTGCTGGTGCTGGAGACCGAGCGGGACTACCGCCGCTACGGCATCGCCCGCAACGCGCTGGCTGACATCCTGGTGGTGGGCGCCAGCGGCGTGGAGCTGATGCAGCGCGGCGTGGAGCAGCAGAAGCCGCGCCCGAGGCCGCCCATCACGCGGCGTCCCCCCCCGCGACGGCCGCGCCCCGACGTGCAGCGCCAGCCCCGCCCCAACAAGCCTGCCGCCCGCAGGCCCGCGCCCCGTCCGCGCCCCGCCAGGCGGCCGGCTCCTGAGCCCAAGAGGGCCGAGGCCCCGCGGGACATGGACGACATGGCCTTCAGCGGCGAGGCCGAGGCCCCCGCGTCCGCGGCCAAGAGCATGCCCGCCGAGTCCCGCCCCGCGCCTCCGCCGCGGCCGGTTCGCGCCAAGCGCATGGCCTCTTCCCGGCGGGAGCGCTCAATGGACCGCGCGGCGACGGGCGGCGCCCCCTCCATGACGCCGCCGCGGCCGCAGCCGCGCCCGGAGCCCACGCCCCGGCCCAAGAAGAAGGACAAGGGGCCGCCCCCGCTCACCGGCAAGCTGGCCGACATCATCCTGATGATCGAGCAGGGCAAGGCGGAGCAGGCCCTCATCGACGCCCTGCGCTGGCGCGCCGAGGAGCCGGGCAACGTCATGGCCCTCATCGCCCTGGGCGAGGCGCTCGAGGCGTACGGCAACCTGGAGCTGGCAGCGCGGGTCTACGGCTCCATCATCGACCTGTTCCCCTCCCGCGCTGACATGCGCCGCTTCGCCGGCCAGCGGCTGGACGCCCTGGGCAAGACCGCCGTCACCCTGGCCGCGGACACCTACGCCCAGGCCGCCAAGCAGCGCCCGGACCACGCGTCTGGCCACCACATGCTCGGCATGGCCCTGCTGCGCGCGGGCAAGCCCGTCGAGGCGCTGGCTGCGCTGGAGGCCGGCGTCAAGCAGCGCTACCGCATCGGCCGCGGCGGCGTGGTGCGCGTGCTGCGCGAGGGCGCCGGCATCGCCGGGGCCGCCGTGGTGGCGGCTGAGCCCAACCGCAAGCAGGAGGTGATGGACCGCCTGAGCAAGATCGGCGCCCGCCTGGCCGACAAGCCGAGCCTGCGCTTCGTGATGATCTGGGAGACCGACGCCAACGACGTGGACTTCCACATCCGCGACGGCCAGGGCGGCCACGCCTACTACAGCCGGCGCAACCTGCCCACCGGCGGCGTGCTCTTCGCAGACGTGACCAACGGCTACGGCCCCGAGTGCTTCGCCATCCCGGGCGAGCCCAAGGGGTACCCCTACAGCGTGCAGATCCATTACTACAGCAAGGGCCCCATGGGATACGGCATGGGCACGCTCCAGATAATCGAGCATGACGGCAAGGGCGGCGTGAAGTTCGAGGATCGCCCCTACGTGGTCATGACCGACCGCGCCTACGTGGAGCTGGGCGAAGTCAAGGGCCGCCTGTAAGACCGAAGCACCCTCCCCCCTTCCATCCTCCATCCCTCAAGCCATCCAGCCATTCCACCATTCTGGCATTCCTGCCTTCCGCCCTACTGGCAGCCTGCAAGACCACCATTCTGGCATCCTGGCATTCCGGCGTTCTGGCAATCTGGCATTCGCAGGCCGGCGCCAGCCGGCCAGCGCACAAACCCCTCCCCTTGGTCCCCTCTCGACTCTTTAGTTGCAAGCGTCCCATCAAGGTACAGATTTTGGACGGCGATGGAAAGTCCCTTTTACAAGATGCGCTCCAGGGGCATAATATTCCGGCGTTTTTTGTTACAACGGGAGAAAATCATGAAGCCTTCGCCTTCCGGCGTAGCCGTGTTGTTCCTGGCCGCGCTGGCGCTATCCGCCTGCTCAGACTCGGTCGACGAGGACGTCAGCCTGACCTACGATGTGCCGCTGCAAGAGGGCGCGTACTGGCCCAAGTTTCGCCGCACCGCCGCCAACACCGGCTGGACGCCAGTCAAGCCGGGCTTCGGCCAGGACAAGGTGTGGGCGTACAAGACCGGCAAGGGGATCTTCAGCTCGCCCGTCATCGACCGGGACGGCGTGATCTACATCGGCAGCGCCGACGCCTACTTCTACGCCATCAAGCCCGACGGCTCGCTGCTGTGGAAGAAGAAGCTCGGCGAGCTGGTGGACTCGGCCGCCCTCGTGGGCAGCGACGGAACGATCTATTTCGGCTCCGGTGACGGCAACCTGTACGCCGTGGATCCGAAGACCGGCAAGGACAGGTGGAAGTTTCAGCCCCGGGGCGGGGCCTTCATCACCTGGTTCGAAGGGAACGTGGCCATGGGCCCTGACGGCACCCTGTACGCGGGCAACGACGACTTCCGCCTCTACGCCGTAGATCCGAAGACCGGCAAGGAGCGCTGGAGCTACAAGGTGGGGGACCAGATCTGGAGCGCCGCGGCCGTGGACAAGAAGGGCGTGCTCTACTTCGGCTCCAACGACCTCTCGCTGAGAGCCGTGGATCTCGACAAGGCCGCCGCCAACCCTGCCGACGTGGGAAAAAAGGCGCTGCTCTGGAGCCAGGCCACCCTCGGCTCGGTGGTCTCTTCGCCGCTGGTCACCCCCGCCGGCGAGGTGTTCTTCGGCTCCTACGACGGCTACATCTACGGCAACAAGGCGGCCGGCGGGCAGCAGCTGTTCAAGCTGCCGGTGCGGGAGCATGTGTACGCCAGCGCGGCCCTGGCCCCCGACGGCACCATCTACCTGCCAAGCGCCGACGGCACACTGTACGCCCTGGATCGCAAGGGCAACATCAAGTGGAGCTTCGACACCCTCGACCCGATCCGCTCCTCGCCGGCGGTGGGCGGCGACGGCACCATCTACTTCGGCTGCGGCGATGGCCGGCTCTACGCCATCAACCCGGACGGCACCCGGCGGTGGTCCTTCGACACCTCGGAGGACGACCGCAACGACCTGAACTCTTCCCCCGCCCTGGGCAAGGACGCCGTCTACATCGCCGGCGAGGACGGCAAGGTCTGGAGCGTCCCGTACGACTACTGCCTGCGCCATGGCAAGAGCGACAAGCGCTGTTCGTCCAGGGCGGGCGAGGACCTGCCCGACGACGGCGCCCATGTGTACTTCCTGACCCACGGGGGCAGCTCCACCACATCTGCCCCCTCGACCCTCGGCGCCCACGAGACCATCGCCCTGCGGCTGGTGGTTCGCAAGGCTGGCGACTTCGTGGACGCGGCCATCGATCCGGCGGCGCTGAAGGTGACCGTCACCCCTGCGGCCAAGCACACGCTCCAGGTGGCGGCCGACGGCTCCTTCGTGGTCATCGTGCCCGACGCCGCCCTGACCCATGGCGCCTCCTACACAGTGCGCATGCAGGGGGACTACCTGGTGGACGGCATGCGGCTGGGCAACCAGGTCACCGGCGGCAAGAAGGGCGGCTCATTCGACGGCAGCCACACCATCAAGATCGCGGCCAGCCTCGCGGGCGCCCCGCTGGCCCCCACAACAGCGGAGGTGCCGGTGTTCGACATCCACCGCCTGGCCGCGCCCCAGCCCACCATGATGCCCTCGTACAACCAGATCGGCTTCGACTTCATGCATATGCTCATGGGGGTGCTCAAGTACGACGCGACCACGGGCGCGGTGCTGGCCTGGGTCGCCGCGGCCAAGCGCTCCACCGCCGGAGACATCGTGGTGGATCCGAGCGATGCACAGCGGATCCTCTTTCCGCTCGCCGGCGTCTACAAGGACGGCAGCCTGGTGCTCTCCTCCTCGTCGTTTCAGGTGGAGTTCGGCAACGTGAGCGTGCCCATGGACTTCATGCGGATCGGCGGCACCCTGGACAGCGCGGGCAAGGATGTCGGCGGCCTGAGCGTCTACACCGCCACAAAATGCGGCGGCGTGGAGTTCTACGGCACCCTGCTCAAGGTGGCGGGGCTGTGCAACCCGAAGACCGACCAGCTGGTGGTGCACGGCACGGCCATGCTCCAGAAGGCGGGCCTCGGGGGCAAGCAGCCCGCGGGCTTGAAGGTGGCCACCGCCACCCTCGTGGAGGCCACCGCCACCGCCGACGGCGCGGTGACCGTGAAGCTGGACGGCACCCTGCCCTCCAAGGAGCACCAGATCAGCGTGCTGCTGCTGGACGGGGCGGGCAAGCCGGTGCCGGTCAACTACAGCGAGCGCACGAAGAACACCGTGGACGGTGCGGGCAAGATCACCGGCGCGACGTTGACGCTGAAGGCGGCGGACAAGGTGAAGAAGGGCACGGTGTCAGCGCTGGTGATCCACGACCTGTACCCGGTGTCGACCCACGCGCTGTAAGGCTTGAGGCGGTGGCTCGCATCGCTCGCGTCTTCAGGCTTCGGGGGAGCGTCGCTCAGGAGCGAAAACGTGGCAGCGTAGCCCGCCCTGAAAACGCTCTGTTCTGCGGGCCAGGCACGGGGACTCCGAGCCGAAGGTCGGCCCTCGCATCGCGCAGCAATCGTGGCTCCTGCTGATGACGTGAGGAAGGAGCGTAGCAGCGCTACGTGACTGACGAGCGGCGCCGGCAGGGGCCGCGAGGTGTTCTGCGGGCCAGGCACGGGGACTCCGAGCCGAAGGTCGGCCCTCGCATCGCGCAGCAATCGTGGCTCCTGCTGATGACGTGAGGAAGGAGCGTAGCAGCGCTACGTGACTGACGAGCGGCGCCGGCAGGGGCCGCGAGGGCAAGCGAGGTGAGGGTCGATCGAGGGGAGGAGTCCCCGGGCCTGGGATTCAGATGTACCAGCCGCCCGCCATCTTGCTCACGGCCTTGATCCAGCTGATGGCGCAGATGCTCTGCCAGTGGCCGTTTTTGATGTCCTTGGCCGGGTAGTTCAGCTGCAGCGCGGCGAGACAGCGCCAGGTGCCGGCAGGGCACTTGGCGGCGATGCCGCCGGCCGAGTGGCTGCACTGGAGGTTGCTGTCGATCTTCTTCAGCAGCGCCTCGGTGACCATGTCGCCCGAGGGGAAGCAGAGCTCGTACAGCTCGTACTTCTTGGAGTTGGCCTGGGTGAAGCCGATCTTGGTGGCGTTGCAGCCGGGCGGGAAGTCGGCCAGGCCCTGGTCAGCCGGCGCGGCGTCTGGCGCGGCCAGGTCCACCGCGGGGCCCAGGTCCCCGCCTGAGGCATCGGCGACCGGGCCGTCGGGGACGCCGCGGTCAACGCCACCTTCCACGCCCGAGGCCAGATCGGGCGGGGCGGCGTCCGCGACGCCGGAGGTCTCCTCGTCGCAGGCAGCCAGCGAGAGGATCAGCATGAGCGGGGCGAGCAGCAGGGTTTTTGGGGTCATCAGTGGCTCCAGGTGTAGAGTGGACGAGTGTATGCGCCGTATGCCCCGCTGATGCAAACCCGCCCCATCGGCCCCGTCCTGTTGGTGCTGCTGCTGAGCGCTTGCCCGTCGCGGAAGGCGTCCCGGCCCAAGGCGCCCCCCGCCGGAGTCGCCACGGCCATCCGGCAATCCCTGGCCATGCCCGGGCCGGTGGCCGGCCAGGTGCCGCTCGGGTCGGCCGAGGTGCTCGCCAGGGCCTACGCCGCCCGCGAACACCGCCCGGCCTGGCTGGACGGCGCCTGCCCCTCCGGGGCCGCCGGGGAGCTGATCGGCGCGCTCATGGCCTCCGGAGATTATGGGCTCAGCCCGGCGGACTTCCCCCTGGATGCGCTGGGCAGGCTGCAGTCCGAGGCGAGGCTGGAGGGGTGCAAAAAGGGGACCTGGCCCGTGGCCCGCGCCGCGGCCCTGGAGCTGCTGCTGAGCGATGCCTTCGCGTTGTTCGCCGCCCAGCTCAGCCAGGGCCGACTGAATCAGGGGGACCTGAGCCCGCGTCGCTCGGCCTGGCCGGAGTCCGACGCAGAGGCGGCGCTGGGACGGGCGCTATCGAGCGGGCGCGCAGTGGCGGAGCTGCGCCTGCTGGGCCCGCGGGCAGCGCCGTACGAGAACCTGGTGGCATCCAACCGCATGCTGCGCAGGGCAGCAGAGGGCGGCGGCTTCCCCGGGATCCCCGACGGGCCGACGGCGCGCGTGGGAGACCATGGCCCGCGAGTGGAGGCCCTGCGGCGGCGGCTCAAGACCGCCGGCTACCCGGTGGACGGTCACGGCGAGCGCTTCTCCCGCGCGGTGCAGGTCTCCCTGGAGGTGTACCAGGAGCGGGCCGGGCTTCCGGAGACCGGGGAGCTGGACGCGCTGACCCTGGCCCACCTGAACACCCCGGTGGACCGGCACCTCGACACCATCGCGCTGAACCTCGAACGCTGGAGGTGGCTGCCCCGGGCCCTGGGGGATCCGGCGGTGGTGGTGAACATACCGGGGCAGCGGGTGCACCTGCTGGCCCGGGGCGGCGCCGGCATGACCATGAAGGCGGTGGTGGGGCGACGCAGCAGGCCAACCCCTCAGCTCAGCTCGACCATCAACATGATGGTGATCAACCCGACCTGGTACGTGCCCGACCTCATCGCCACCGAGGACATCCTGCCCATGGCCGACCGGAACCCGGGCTACCTCGAGGCCCGCGGCTTTCGCTGGGTGGAGACCGGCGACCACGGCGGCTGGGGAGCCGCCGGCGCCAGCCGCCTGGTGCAGCTCCCGGGGCGGCACAACGCGCTGGGCCGGCTGAAGCTGGTGTTCCCCAACAAGCACGACGTCTACCTGCACGACACCAGCTCGCCGCAGCTGTTCCAGCGCCGGCGACGCTTCCTCAGCTCCGGCTGCGTACGCCTGGAGCGGGCCGAGGCCCTGGCCGCCGAGCTGCTGCGACGGTCCAACGGCTGGTCCGGCCAAAAGATCGAGGCCTCCCTGGCGGGCGGCGGCCAGAAACGGCTGACCCTGGACAGGCCGGTGGCGGTTCACCTGGTCTACTTCACCGCCTGGGCCCGTCGCCCGGGCCACCTGCGCATCTACGATGACGTGTACGAGCTGAACGGGGAGTTGGCCTCGGCGCTGGGGGCGGCGCCGTCGGCGCCGGTGGACAGTCGACAGTAAGGAGCAAGGGGTTAGCGCTATTGGGGGGGAATGTCCATACAGGTCACCAGTCCGTCTCAATCTGGCATCCTGGCATTCCGGCGTTCTGGCACGCTGGCATTCGCGCCCGGAGGGCGCGCTCAAACCCCGGCGTCTCCCTTGGGCGGCGGGTGACATCCCTTGGAGGTGACGGCGCACTTGCCGCTCTCACAGCGCAGGTTGATGGAGGGCGCCGCGTCGCACAGCTTGGGGGTGTACTTGGAGGCGACGCTCTTGCAACCGCCCGTGTGGAACCGCAGCAGCAGGGCGTCGGCCAGCTTCTCGATGCTCTTGTTGACGCCCACGCCGCCGCCGGTGAGCAGCGGGTAGCAGCCGCACGAGGCGTAGTAGTAGAAGTCGGTCACCATGACGCAGTCAGCCACGGAGTTGCAGGCCCGGTTGGCCGGCACCGCGAGCAGCGCCTTGAACACGCCCGGCACCTTGTCGCAGGCCAGGGTCTTGGGATCGATGCCGCTGTCCGGCGCCGGCCCAAGCTCCTTGCCCGGCCCGGCCTCCTTGCCCGGCCCGACCTCTTTCCCCACCCCGACGTCCACCGCGGCGTCGACGCCGCCAGCGTCCACCTTCGTGCCCTTGCCCGAGTCATCGCTGCAAGCGGCAGCCACCAGCACCATTGCCAGGACCCCAAAGCCCGCCATCGTTCGATTCATCTTCTCAGCTCCTCTCACGACTCCAGTGTCCCGGCTCAATCCAGGTACACGATGCGCGCCAACACCCGCTCCTGTTCCAGCTCCATCAGCCCCACGCTCACCGGCTTGAGCCCACGCCGCGGCCCCGCGCTGCCGGGGTTGAAGTAATACACCCCACCCCGCTGCTTCACCTCGGGCATGTGGGTGTGGCCGTGGATCACCGCCGCGAAGCCGGCCGCCACCGGGTCGAGGTCGAGCTCGCCCAGGATGTGCAGCGTGTAGATCATCCGCCCGTTCACCTCCACCGCCGCTGTCCAGGGCAGCGGCAGCGCCGAGCTGTCCATGTTGCCCCGCACCGCCAGCACCGGACAGATCTCCTCCAGCGCGGCGATGACCTCGCCGCTCCCCACGTCCCCTGCATGGATGATCTGCTCGCACCCCTCGAGCGCGTCGAGCGCCGCCCGGCGCAGCATGCCGTGGGTGTCCGAGATGAGGCCGACCTTCGCCATGGCCAGCTCAGGCCGACAGCTCGGCCAGCAACGCCTTGAGGAAGTCGTAGAACGGCCCCACCGAGCTGATCTTCATCTTCTCCGACGGTGAGTGCGGGTTACGGATCTCCGGCCCGAACGAGAGCATGTCCATGCCGCCCATCTTCTCGCCGATGATGCCGCACTCCAGCCCGGCGTGGATCGCCTTGACCGCCGGCTCCGCGCCGGTCAGCCGCTGGTGCACCTCCTTGGCCAGCTTCAGCACCGGCGAGTCCATGTCGGGCTGCCACCCGGGGTAGCCGCCGTGGCTGTGAGGCTCTGCCCCGGCCAGCCGGGCCAGGGCGAAGATCCCCTGCTGCGCCTGGGCCAGCGCCGGCATCACCGACGACCGCGTGCTCTCCTGCAGCTTCGCGGCGCCCTCCTCCAGCTTCAACACCGCGAGGTTTGTGGAGGTCTCCACCAACCCCTCCACCGCCTGGCTCATGGCCAGCACGCCGTGGGGCAGCGCCGCCACCAGGTCGAGCAGCCGGTCGCGGCTGCGCGGCGCCAGCGGCTCGGACGCCTCACCCCCGGCCTCCACGGTGAAGGTGAAGCCGGCATCGGTCTTGCCATAGATCGCCGCCAGATCGGCGCGGAACTCGTCCGCGAGGGACCCTGCCGCGGCCGCCGCCTCCGCCGAGAGCAGCACCACCGCCGTGGCCTCCCGGGGGATGGCGTTGTGCTTGTCGCCGCCGGCAAAGTCCGCCAGGGCGAACTCGGCCACGCCCCGCAGCCTCGACAGGTACCACCCGAGGGCCTGGACCGCGTTGCCGCGTCCGGTGTTGATGTCGAGGCCGCTGTGGCCGCCCCTGAACCCGGCGAGGCGCAGCGTGTACGCCGCACCCTCGGCGGCCTGGCGCGCCACCGGCAGGGTGAGGTTGGTATCCGAGCCGCCCGCGCACCCCACGTACACCTCCCCCTCCTCCTCCGAGTCGAGGTTCAGCATCGTCTTGCCGGTCACGAAGCCCGACTCCAGGCCCTGGGCGCCGGTGAGCCCTGTCTCCTCGTCGATGGTGAACAGCAGCTCCAGCGGGCCGTGCGCGGCGTCGGGGTCCTCCGCCACGGCCATGGACGCGGCCAGCCCCACGCCGTTGTCCGCCCCCAGGGTGGTGCCGTTGGCCCCGAGCCAGTCCCCGTCCCGGACCACCGGGATGGGATCATTGTCGAAATCATGGGGCGAATCCGAGTCCTTCTCGCCCACCATGTCCAGGTGCCCCTGGAGCACCACCACCGGGCCGTCCTCCCGGCCCGCCGTGCCCGGGACCTGCACCACCAGGTTGCCCAGGCTGTCCTCCTTGATGCCGTAGCCACGCTCGCCGGCCCAGGCTTTTACATGGTCCGAGGCCTGCTTTTCATTGCGCGAACAGCGCGGGATGCGGGTGAAGGCCTCGAAGTGGGAAAAGAGCAGCGCGGGCTCGAGGCCCTGGAAGGGCGAGTCACTCATGGTTCTCTCCTTGGCTAGTGCGTCGTCTCGGGGAGTCAATCAAGTGGCTCTCCCGGCTGTCAATTGATATCCTGTGGCGCTCGTTAGAATAGGTTGTGCGGGCCGGAATGCAACGGGCGCCGGGCGGTCAATGACGCCCGAGAGGCGTTGCGGGTCCATGTCAGGAGGCGAGATGACCAAGGACAGGTTGACCGAGCTGCTGGTCAAGACCGGTATGCTCAACAACGAGAACCTCCAGCGCGCCGTGGCAGCGCAGAAACTGCATGGAGGCGACCTCGGCAGGACCCTGGTGGAGATGGGGTTCATCTCGGAGGAGACCCTGGTTCGAGCTTACGCCACCCTCTACAGCATGCAGGCGGTCACTCTCACCCCCCAGAAGCTGGACGTCGACGTGATCAAGATGCTGCCCAAGGCGGTGGCCGAGAAGTGGGGCGTCATCCCGTTCCGCGTGGACCAGGGCAAGAAGTACCTCGACGTGGCCCAGTCTGATCCGACCAACCTCGACGCCACCGACGAGATCCGCCGGGCGACCAAGTACACGGTGCGCTTCTTCCTCGCCACCCGCAGCTCGATCCAGAACTCGCTGAACTTCGCCTACTACTCGGATAACCTGACCAACGTGGGCATAGGCAACGAGGTCGAGTTCACCTTCGGCAAGGAGGGCGACGGTCTCGAGATGTCCTCGGGCGGCTACGCCAAGGGGACGGTGCCCAGGGGCGGACCGGGCCAGCAGGCGGGCCAGCAGGCGGGCCAGCAGGGGGGGCCGCAGGGGGGCCAGCAGGGCCTCCCGATGCAGGACATGGCCACCGGCGCCACTTACCAGCCGCCGGCCGACGAGGGGCTCTCCTTCGGCGAGACGGGGTCTCAGACGCCCCTGCCGATGACCGGGAACTTCCACGGCGAGATGTCCCCCGTGCCCCAGAACACCGAGGAGTCGGTGGCCCGAGAGCCCCCGACCCAGATGGCGCCCAAGCCGCCACCACGGGACGAGCTGCTCGACGAGAAGCTGGGCCGCTCGGGCAGCCTCGGTGTGGAGGATAACGGTCCCCGAGAGATCCAGATCGAGCTGGGCGGGCCGGGCTCCGTGGCCATGAAGATGCCACCGCCGCCGCCGACGCCCGATTCGGGGCTGGAGCACACGGCGCCGGGGTGGCCGGCCGAGGGCCTGCCCAACATCTCCCTGTCGGAGCTGGTGACCCAGGTGGAGGATCTAACGGCGGGGGCGGACAGCCTGGAGGAGGCCATCTCCATCAACCGCAGCGTGCTCGAGGCGCTCCTGCGGCTGCTGATCACCAAGGGCGTGCTGAGCCGGGATGAGGCCATGTCCCTGGTGCAGAAGAAAGAGTAGCGCGAAGACCAGCCGTGGAGGCGGTCCTCGCGGCTGCCAAAGTTCAGTCGAGCCACAGATGGAAGATATGCCGCGCGTTGAACGGCAGCAGCCCGTGCCGGCCGAAGCCGCGCAGCGCAGCCCCGTTTGAGACCTGCGTCGAGGTCACCAACACCTCTCCCCCGAGCAGCCGCTCGCACCCCTGCATCAGCGCGTCCACCACCCGTCGACCCCGGAACCGCGGGTGCACCGCCACCAGCGCCACGAGCCCCACCTCGAGCGCCGCGTCCGTCACCAGGTGAGTCGCCAGCCCCGCCACCTGGCCGTCCACCTCGGCCAGGGCCAGGCTCCCGTGCCCGTCGGTCATGGCGTTCTTGACCCAGGAAGTGTAGACGCCGTGGGCCTTGCCCTCCGGGATCCGCGCGTCGCGGAAGAACCGGTTGCGGGTGAACCCGTGGGCGATCTCCACCAGCGCCTCCTCGTCCTCGGGCCTCGCCCTGCGGACCACCAGCTCGGGCACTCCGGGCGGCCGGCGCAGAGGCAGGGGCCGGCCCAGCTCCACCGAGGTGTCCACCAGCCGCGCGCCCAGGTCGGTTAGCGCCCCGAGGGTGGAGACCCAGGCCGCGGGCAGGCGGCCGCTCAGCAGGGTCACGCCCAGCTCACGGCACCGCTGGATGGTGGCCTCCAGCAACCCCAGGAAGTCGCGCCCGGGGGGCCCCTCCGGGTCCTCCGCGCGGTAGATCCGGGTCAGATCCGCGCAGCGATGGCCGAAGTGTTCCGTGTCCCAGTCCAGGGGCCGCACCAGGGTGACACCCGCCTCGCACGCCAGGCCCCAGGAGCCGGCGTCCATGGCGCTGGCCAGCCGTGTGCGCTCCCGCGCCCGGTGCAGGTCCGCCAGCGCCGGGGCGCGCAGCAGGCCGGCGAACTCCTGGTCGCTGGTCAGGGCCGGGTGCTCCAGGTGGTGCAGGGACAGCGGCTCCGGTGTGCTCATGCCAGCACAGTAGCCTGGCCCGGAGCCGGGTGCCAATACTCCGGTGTTGACAGTAATACCGTCCATGGTAGAAACCTCACTCCGCTCCGACCCCGGAGCCGACCTTATTTCTGAAGGGATACGATCAATGAGCGAGACCACCGAAGAGACCAGGAACGAGACCGAGCAGACCCCCGCCCCCGAGGAGGCCGTTGAAGCGGCCGCCGAGGAGGAGCAGCAGCAGGCCGATCCGGCCAGCGACGCCGACGACAGCGGCGAGGCGGATGACGACGACCTGGATGACAGCCTGGGCGTCGAGGTCACCGAGGTCAGCGACGTGGAGCGTCGCCTGGACGTGGAGGTCCCCTGGGAAGAGGTGCAGGTGAAGGTGGACGAGGCGTACAAGGGCCTGAGCAAGGGCCTGACCATCAAGGGGTTCCGCAAGGGCAAGGTGCCCAAGCGCATGGTGCAGCAGCTGTTCGGCAAACACATCAAGCGCGAGGTGGTGCAGCTGCTGGTGCAGGAGAGCATCGAGCGCGCCGTGCACCGCGCCGACATCAAGGTCGTGGGCGAGCCCAAGCTCGACCTCCCCGAGGAGGGGATCACCGATAACGAGCCGTTCAAGTACTCGGCGACCTTCGAGATCGTGCCCGTGATCACCGTGAAGGATTACTTCGGCCTGGAGGTCACGGCGCCGAAGAACCCTGTGTCCGATGAGGACGTGCAGGCGGCGCTGGAGGCCAAGCAGCGCGAGCTGACCGACTACCGCTCGGTGGATGGCCGGCCCAGCCAGGCCGGCGACGTGCTGCTCATCGACATCCTGGGCAAGTTGGGCGACGAGCCCCTCGACCTGCAGGGCCGCACCGTGGACCTGTCCGAGGACGCCAACGACATCCTGCCAGGGCTGAAGGATAAGCTCACCGGGATCCCCGCTGACCAGGAAGAGGTGGACGTCGAGCTGGAGATCCCCGGCATGGAGGACCAGCCGGCCCAGAAGGCGCGCCTGCTGGTGACGATCCAGGACGTCAAGGAGAAGGTCGTCCCTGCCATCGACGACGACCTGGCCAAGGACACAGGCGAGGCCGAGACCCTCGAGGAGCTGCGCGGCGTGCTGCGCAAGAAGCTCGAGGAGGAGGAAGAGGGCCGCGCCAAGGAGGCCGCCAAGAAGCAGCTGGTGCGCCAGATCATCGAGGGCAACGACGTCCCGGTGGCCCCCGCGCTGGTGGAGCGCTACGTCGAGCAGCGGCTGCAGCTGCAGCGGCTGATGAGCGGGCGCCAGGCGGACCAGGCGTCCCCCGAGGACGAGGCGCTCAAGGAGATGCTTCGCCCCGAGGGCGTGGAGGTCGTGCAGTCCGGGCTGGTGCTCGAGGCGATCTCCAAGCAGGAGGAGATCGAGGTCTCCGAGGAGGAGCTCAACGCCGAGCTGGAGCGCCTGGCAGGGGAGCGTGACGTCAACGTCGCGCGTATCAAGAGCGAGTACGACAAGGAGGGCCGCCTGGAGTCTCTGGAGCGGCGCCTGGTAGAGGACAAGACGCTTGACCTGCTGGTCTCCAAGAGTCAGATAATTATAGAGGAAAAATCAGAAGATACTCCTGCAGACCAGCCAGAGGAAACAGAGGCGGAGCAAGAATGAGCGACCTTCCCCCCGAGATCACCAGCACCATCATCCCCACTGTCATCGAGCAGACCCACCGCGGCGAGCGCGGCTGGGACATCTTCTCCAGGCTCCTGAAGGACCGGATCATTTTCCTGGGGACCCAGGTCAACGATGACATCGCCAACCTGGTCATCGCCCAGATGCTCTACCTGGAGTCCGAGGACCCGGACAAGGACATCATGCTGTACATCAACTCCCCGGGCGGCGTGGTCACCGCGGGGCTGGCGATGTACGACACCATACAGCATGTGAAGTGCGACGTCTCCACCATCTGCATGGGCCAGGCAGCCTCCATGGGGGCGCTGCTGCTCACCGCGGGGACCACGGGCAAGCGCTTCGCCCTGCCCCACGCGCGGATCCTGATCCACCAGCCGCTGGGCGGCTTCTCGGGCCAGGCCACGGACATCGACATCCAGGCCAAGGAGATCCTGCGCACCCGGGCCAAGCTCAACGAGATCCTGGCCAAGCACACCGGGCAGGACCTGAAGAAGGTGAGCAAGGACACCGACCGCGACTACTACATGTCAGCGGAGGAGGCCCAGGAGTACGGCCTGGTGGACGAGGTCCTTGTGCCCAAGGCGGCGGAGGAGTAGCCCGTGGTGGATCGTCGCAAGCCCGACAGCCGGGGCAACCTGAGCTGCTCCTTCTGTGGCAAGAGCCAGAAGGAGGTCAAGAAGCTCATCGCCGGGCCGACGGTGTACATCTGCGACGAGTGCATCGCGCTGTGTAACGACATCATCGCCGAGGAGATCGAGCGCGAGGAGCAGAACCACGGCCTGGGGCAGCTGCCCAAGCCGATGGAGATCAAGGAGATCCTCGACGAGTACGTGGTGGGGCAGAGCCGCGCCAAGAAGGTCCTGTCGGTGGCGGTGCATAACCACTTCAAGCGCATCGACGCCAAGATGGATACGGACGACGTCGAGCTGCAGAAGAGCAACATCCTGCTGCTCGGTCCCACCGGCAGCGGCAAGACCCTGCTGGCCCAGACCCTGGCGCGCATCCTCAACGTGCCCTTCGCGCTGGCCGACGCCACCAGCCTCACCGAGGCGGGCTACGTGGGCGAGGACGTGGAGAACATCATCGTCAGCCTGCTGCAGGCGGCGGACCACGACATCGAGCGGGCCCAGCGCGGCATCGTCTACATCGACGAGATCGACAAGGTGTCGCGCAAGGGGGAGAACCCCTCCATCACCCGGGACGTGTCGGGCGAGGGCGTGCAGCAGGCGCTGCTCAAGATCATCGAGGGCACCGTGGCCGCGGTGCCGCCCAAGGGCGGCCGCAAGCACCCGCAGCAGGAGTTCCTGCAGGTCGACACGACGAACGTCCAGTTCATCTGCGGCGGCGCCTTCGCCGGCCTCGAGGAGATCATCGAGAACCGCATCGGCGTGCGGCAGATGGGCTTCGGCGCGGAGATCAAGAGCAAGGAGGAGCGGCGCGCCTGGGAGTTTCTGCGCGAGGTGCAGCCCGAGGACCTGCTCAAGTACGGCCTGATCCCCGAGTTCGTCGGGCGCCTGCCCGTGACCTCGCCCCTGCACGAGCTGGACACCGACTCCCTGGTGGAGATCCTCACCACGCCCAAGAACGCGCTGGTCAAGCAGTACCAGAAGCTGTTCGAGATGGACGGCGTGAAGCTGAAGTTCACCAAGGGCGCGCTCTACGCCGTGGCCCGCGAGGCCCAGAAGCTCAAGAGCGGCGCCCGCGGCCTTCGCGCCGTGCTGGAGCAGGCGATGCTCGAGATCATGTTCGACATCCCCTCCATGCCCACCGTGCGCGAGGTGATGGTCAACGAGGACGTCATCGAGAAGAAGGCCCAGCCGATCATGGTGCACACCAAGGCAGCAGAAGGCGGAGCCTGATCAAAGAAAACAAGAAACCAGAAACTAGAAAATCGGAATGAAAAATGGCTCTGGCCCAGTGTGGACTGAGCCATTTTTTATTTCTTGTTCCTTGTTCCTCATTTTTTTTTTGGCTCCTCCCCCACCTCCTCCCACCGCAACGGCCGCTCCTTCATCAGCTCCTCGAACGCTTCCGTATCCCAGCACATCTGCGCCTGACACTGGCGTGGGCGGTTTTGGTGAATGGCGCATGCGGCCGGCGGGCCTTGCAGAAACGGACAGACCCCCTCGGCGGTGGTATCGACCTTTACCAGCTCCTGCTCCAGCGCCACCTCCTTGCCCTGGTAATGGTCGAAGACCCGCGTTCCGGGCTTGTACCTGAGCAGCGCGGAGCGCGGGATGATCCCGTCGCGTACGAGGGCCTCGTCGCCCGGATAGAGCGTGGGGCCCGAATTGCGGCAGCAGGTGCCGCACCGCATGCAGTAGGGCCGCGTGCCGTAGGCCACCTTGCGCACCAGCTGCTCCAGCGCTGCCGAGCGCAGCTTCGGCGACATGGCGTCCCAGCGCCTCTCGAGGTCGCGGTACGCCTCGTGCTCGCCCAGGATCACGCTGGCCACCTCCACTGGCGCCTTCGACCCCACCGAGCGGAGCCAGAAGCGAAGCAGGTCGTGGGCCTGTTCTGACAGGTCACTCAATCTCTTCGTCCATGATGGCCCGGTCCAGGTCGGTCTCCTCGGGCTCCACGATGGGGACATCCTCCCCCGGGACCGGATCGGGCCCTGCCGGGGGGATGGCCCGCTGCTGCTGAGCAGCCCTGCTCCGCGCCCTGGTTGGCTTCTTCTTCCGCTGCTTGCGGCGCCGCTTCTTGTTCGCCGTGGTCCGCCCCGGCGCTTGCTGCTGCTGCCGGGCCGATGCGTCAGGAGCCGGCGGGGGAGCCTCGCTGAGCGCCGGCACCTGCTTCGCCAGCAGCTGGCGCGCGGACGAGATGAGCTGCTTCAGGATGCCTGCCTCATACATGGTGTAGGCCAGGATGGCGAAGAAGATCAGCGTCCCCAGGGCCGAGCCGCCGACGCCGCCGCGTCGCCTGGGCGGCGGCTCTCGCCGGGACTGCTCGCGCTCACGCTCCTGCTTCTTTGCCCGGCGCTCGTCCTTGCGCTTTTGCCGCTGGCGCTCTCGCTCCTGCTGCTCCTGCGCCGCTTTCCGGCTCTCGAAGTCCGGCACAGGCCCCTCTGCCCCGCAGTATTCGCAGGTCATGGTCAGCCCCTCGGGGGGCACGGAGATGCGGGCTCCGCACTCCTGACACTTGCTCCGGCGCTGCCAGACGGTCCAGCTCATGGGCTGCTGCAGGGTAGCATTTCTGGAGGTTTTTTGGTCCGCCGACCACATTGGAATACAATGTCCTACATCAACACACATAACCCCACAGGTATCATGACCAAGACCAAAGACCAGCCCCGCCGCTACACCCTGCCGTTGCTCCCTCTGCGCGATATGGCGATCTTCCCTCACAGCGTGGTCCCCCTCGTGGTGGGACGTCCGCGCTCCATCGCCGCCCTGGAGGAGGCGGAGCGCGGCTCCCGCGAGCTCGTGCTCGCAGCTCAGAAGCAAGCCGACATGGACGACCCCGCGCTGGAGGACATCCACGCCGAGGGCACTCTGGGCGAGGTGATCCAGCTGCTGCGCCTGGCCGACGGCACGGCCAAGGTGCTGGTCAAGGGCCGCGCCAGGGTCTCCATCGAGCGGTTCCTCGACGCCGAGGGCACCTTCTTCGTGGAGGCCGTCGACCTGGAGCAGCCCGAGCGGCTCTCCGTGGAGCTGGAGGCCCTGGCTCGCGCCGTACGCCGGTACTTCACCACCTACCACAAGCTGAGCAAGAAGGTGGCCCCCGAGCTGCACGTGGCGGTGCAGGCCCTGGATGACCCGGCCCAGCTGGCGGACACCCTGGCCGCCCACCTGCCCCTCTCGCTGGAGGACCGGCAGGCGCTGCTGGCCATCCCGACGGCCATGGATCGCCTGGAGCGGCTCCACCTGCTGATGCAGCGGGAGGTGGAGGTGATCCAGCATGAGCGCGTGATCCACCAGCGCGTCAAGAAGCAGATGGACCGCCACCGCAAGGGTCGCGGCCGCCCGGCCCAGGGCGCCGACGAGGCATCGCCCCCCGCCGATGGCGAGGCGGGCCTGCAGCAGGAGCTGATGGAGGAGTTGCGTGAGCTGCAGGAGCAGGTGGAGCAGAAAGACCTGCCCGAGCACGCCCGGGAGAAGGTGGACCGGGAGCTGCGCAAGCTGAAGATGATGGCCCCGATGTCCCCCGAGGCCACGGTGGTGCGGCAGTACATCGAGACGGTGCTCGACCTGCCCTGGGTCGAGCGCACCGACGACCGCATCGACCTGGCCCGCGCCGAGAAGATCCTCGACGAGGACCACCACGGGCTGGTGCGGGTCAAGGAGCGCATCCTGGAGCACCTGGCGGTGCAGACCCTGAGCGAGCGGCTCAAGGGTCCCATCCTGTGCCTGGTGGGCCCGCCCGGGGTGGGCAAGACCTCCCTGGGCCGCGCCATCGCCCGGGCCATGGGCAGGCGCTTCGCCCGCCTCTCGCTGGGCGGCGTGCGCGACGAGGCCGAGATACGCGGCCACCGCCGCACCTACGTGGGCGCCCTGCCGGGCAAGATCATCCAGTCCCTGCGCAAGGCGCGCAGCGCCAACCCGCTGTTCCTGCTGGACGAGGTCGACAAGATGTCCGCCGACTTCCGCGGCGACCCGGCCTCGGCGCTGCTGGAGGTGCTCGACCCGGAGCAGAATCACACCTTCAACGACCACTACCTGGAGCTGGACTACGACCTGTC
>CAZEFW010000095.1:0-35622 GCA_964511535.1 uncultured Myxococcales bacterium
ATGAGCCCGGCTCACGTGGGTGTAGATCTGGGTGGTGGAGATGTCCGCGTGGCCCAGCAGGGCCTGGACGGCCCTGAGGTCCGCGCCTCGCTCCAGCAGGTGCGTTGCGAAGGAGTGGCGCAGCATGTGGGGATAGATTGACTTCTCGATGCCCGCCTTGCGCGCGTACTTGCCCACCATCATCCAGAACCCCTGCCGGCTCATGGGGCCGCCGCGGTTGGTCAGGAAGAGGTAGGGCGAACGCTTGCGGTCCAGCTTGGGCCGGGCATCGGTGAGGTAACTCTCGAGGTGCTGCAGCGCAGTGTCTCCCACCGGCACCAGCCGCTGCTTGCGGCCCTTACCCATGGTGGAGATGTAGCCGTGCTCCATGTTCAGGCCGTCGCTGCGCAGGTGGCACAGCTCGCTCACGCGCAGGCCCGTGGCGTAGAGCACCTCCAGCATGGCCAGGTCGCGCAGCCCCAGGGTGCGCTCCGGATCTGGCGCGGCCAGGAAGCGCTCCACCTCTTCGAGAGAGAGCACCTCGGGCAGCTTGCGCGTCACCTTGGGCAGCTCCACCGCGGCCGTGGGATCCGCGTCGATGACCCGCTCGGCGCGCAGGTACTTGAACAGCCCGCGCAGGGTCACGAGGTTGCGCGCCTGGGTGCGCACCGCCATCTTCTTCTTGGACAGGTGGATCAGGTACTCGAGCATGTGCCGCCCGTCGACGTCGCCCACCGCCTCCACGGACTTGGTCCCGCAGAAGCGGCGGAACTTCGCCAGATCCCGGGCGTAGGACTCCACAGTGTTGGGAGCGAGGTTGCGCTCAACCTTGATGTACTCGAGAAATGCGTCGATGGCCCGGTCTAGGTCCATGGCGACCAGCTAACACCGAGATCCGGTGGTGGGCAAAAAAATTGGTCTTTTAGGCGCTGTTGGTGATCAATCTAGGGTGGGTCAATGGGTCATCAGGACACACATAAGGTCATCTTCATCGGCGGCGCGGGGCGCAGCGGCAGCACCCTCCTGGACAGGATGCTCGGCTCGGTCCCTGGCCTGGTGTCGGTGGGTGAGATCACCAACATCTGGCTGGTGGGCTTTGAGCAGGACTTCCCCTGCGGGTGCGGCGAGACTTTCTCTCGGTGCCCCTTCTGGCGCGAGGTGGTAGCGACAGCTTTTCCACCCCGAGGTGAGGTGCCCGTGGCGCGGATCGCCGCGCTGCGCAGCAGGGTCCAGCGCGGCGCGGGCAAGCTGGCCCTGCTGTCGCCCGTGCGATCCGACGCTTTCAGTCGCGACCTGGCCAGGTACGCCGCGGTGGTGCAGCGGCTGCTGCGCGCCGTCACGGAGGTCAGCGGCGCCCGGGTTGTGGTGGACTCGAGCAAGCTGCCGAGCCACGGCATGGTGCTCGCCAGCCTGCCAGGGGTGCAGCTGCACGTGGTCCACCTGGTGCGCGACAGCCGCGCCGTGGCCCACTCCTGGCAGCGCAAGAAGTTGCGGCGCCATGTGCGCGGCGAGCCAGAGTACCTGCCCCGGCTCGGCCCGCTTCACAGCGCCCTGCGCTACTACTCTGGCAACCTGCCCATGCTCCGGCTGTGTGCCCCGGCCGGCGGATCCTACACCCGGCTGCGCTACGAGGACCTTGTGGCGGATCCTGCCGGCGGCCTGGGGCGGATCCTCGCCGCCGCGGGGCTGGCCAGGGCGCCCGTCGACTTCCTCCACGGGCACGCCGTCAGCCTGGGCATCAACCACATGGTGGACGGCAACCCGATGCGGCACCGCGCCGGGGAGATGAAGATCCGCCGGGACGCCGCCTTCGAAACCGGCATGGCGCCGCTGGACCGCGCCCTGGTCACCGCGGCGACCCTGCCCCTGCGGCTGCTGTACGGTTACGGAGCCGGCTGACCACCATGCGGATCCTGCTCGTTCATAACTACTACCAGCTGCGGGGCGGCGAGGACGTGATCTTCGAGACCGAGGCCGGGCTGCTGGAGCAGGCTGGCCACGCGGTCATCCGCTTCACCCGTCACAACGACGCCGCGCGGCGCATGGGCCGCGCCGAGCTGCTGGCCCGGACCCTGTGGAACCGGGAGGTACACCGGGAACTGGCGGCGGTGATCCGGGAGGGGCGCCCCGACGTGGCCCACTTCCACAACGCCTTCCCGCTCGTCTCCCCGGCGGCGTATTACGCTGCCCGCGCCGCCGGCGTGCCGGTGCTTCAGACGCTGAACAACTTCCGCCTGTTCTGCCTCAACGGCTACTTCCTGCGCGACGGCGAGCTGTGCGAGCTGTGCCGGGACCGCCCCCTGCCCTGGCCGGGGGTGCTGCACCGATGCTACCGCGGCAGCGTCGGTGCCAGCGCCGCGGTGGCGGCCATGCTCTCGGGACATCGCGCGGCGGGCACCTGGCGCGACGCGGTGGACCGGTGGGTGGTGTACGGCAGCCCCTTCGTGCGGCGCAAGTTCATCGAGGCGGGGCTGCCCGCGGCGAAGGTGGACATCAAGCCCAACGTGATCCACCCGGACCCGGGGCCGGGCGCCGGCGATGGGGGCCACGCCCTGTTCGTGGGCCGGCTCTCTCCTGAAAAAGGCCTGGACACCTTGCTGCAGGCCTGGCGGCTCCTCGGTGACGCTGCCCCGCCGCTGAAGGTGGTGGGCGGCGGCCCGCTGGCCGGGCTGGTCCAGGCCGAGGCCGCGGCGCGCCCCGGCAGGGTGGCGTGCCTGGGCGAGCAGCCCATGGAGAAGGTGATGGAGCTGGTGGGCCGGGCCCGCTTCCTGGTCTTCCCCTCGCGCTGGTACGAGACCTTCGGCCGCGTGGGCGCCGAGGCCATGGCCCGAGGCACGCCGGTGGTGGCATCCCGCCTGGGCGCCATGGCCGACATGGTCCAGCACGGCCGCAACGGGCTGCTGTTCCGCGCCGGCGATGCGCGGCAGCTCGCAGACGCGGTCAGCTGGCTGGGTCAGAACCCCGGCGCCCTGGCCGCCATGCGCGGTGAGGCGCGCGCTTGCTTCGAGAGGCGCTACGCGGCCGGGCCGGTGATGAAGCGGCTGATGGCCATCTACCGCCAGCTCGCGCCAGGGGCCAGGCGGTGAGCGGAGCCCCCGAACAGCAGCAGCCCCCACGCCAGCGCGACAAGGGGAAGCCGGTGCGCTGGCCGCTGCGGCTGTTCGGCGCGCTGCTGCTGCTGGCCCTGGCATTCAGCCTCACGCTGCTCTGGGGCTACCGGTTCCGCAACGGCGAGTACATGGCGAAGCTGGTGATGGAGCTGGCCAACCCGGCGCTGCGCGGCCGGCTGGAGTTCGGCAGCATCCGCTGGGGCGCGGACACCCTGATCCACCTGGCGGTGGGCATGCCGGCCCCGGCCAGGGTGGAGCACTTCTCGGTGTATGACCCCCAGGGGGAGCGCGTGATCTTCGCCCCCAGGGCAACGGCGGCCATCGACCTGACCTCGCTCATCAGCGGGGGGCATGTGGTGCTGTACAACATCGAGGCCAGCGGCGGCTACGTCAACGTCACCGCCCTGCCCACCGGCAAGGGGGACGAGACCGTGGTGGGGTTCATCAAGGCCTTCTCGTCGGTGACCCCGTCGGACGGGCCGGGATCGCGGGTGGAGCTCAACAGCGTGGCCTTGAAGAACTTCAGGCTCAAGCTCGCCTTCCCGAGCTGGTCCGTGGACCTGGCCGGGGTGGACGTGGACGGCACCCTGGACATCCCGCCGGACGGCGACGCCACGGTGCTGTACAAGGCGCGCGCCTCGGCGCGCTCGGGCGCGCTGACCATCGCCGGCAAGCGCGTGCCCGTGGAGGAGCTAAAGGCCACCCGGTTCGAGGTCACCAGCGACGATCCCCAGAGCTGGTGGTTCGCCGCCACCCTGAAGGCCGCCGGCGCGCCGATGCAGGCCAAGGGGCGCATGACCGACACCTTCACCGAGGAGCCCGGCGTGGAGATGGCGGCCAGCTCCAAGGACGCCGCGTCCCTGCTGCGGCACCTGGCGGGGGACGACCTGGGCATCGGCGGTGATGTTCAGGTGGTGGCCCGGCTGGACGGGCTGCTGCAGGGGCCGGTGATTAGCGGCAAGGTGCGCGGCGTCACGGCGGCGCCGGGCGGCGTGAAGCTTGACGGGCTGCAGGGCGACCTCTCCGTCGACCTGGGCAAGGGGACCCTCACCGCCGCGGCGGTCCAGGGCCGCGGGCTCGGCGGCAGCTTCACCGGCGAGGGGCGCATGGACATGAACACCAGCGACTGGAGCGGCGCGCTCAAGGTCACCGGCGTTGACACGGGCAAGCTGACGCCCGCCCTGGCCGGGCGGCTGGACGGCCGCCTGAAGCTCAAGGGGGTCACCTCCCCTGCCCCGCGCGCCCTGTCGGTGGTGGACCTCACCCTCGCTCGCAAGGACCGGGACTGGCTGCCGCGCAAGGTCAAGGCGGCTGGCACCGTTCACCTCGGCACCCGCGTGCTCGACCTGGCCGGCCTGAAGCTGTCCGGCGACGGCCACACCCTCGAGGCGAGGGGCTCGGTCAACGTGCGCACCGGGCAGGTGAACCTGTTCTGCGATGTGGCCTCGCCGCGGCTGGGCCGCTGGCTCGCCCGAAAGAAGATCGTGCAGGTGGTGCGCGGCGCCACCACGCGGCTGCACGTGACCGGGCGCGCCCCGGCCCTGCGCGCCCGGGGCACCCTGCGCGCCACCGGGGTCGGCTACGATCCGGTGCGCCTCAAGCGCATGACCGCCGACGTCCGGTTCGACGGCCAGGACCTGAAGCTGACCCGCATCCGCTCCGAAGGTTACGGCGGCACCTTCAAGGGCGAGGCGATCGTGCGGCTGTTCAGGGGCAACGTGCTGCACCCGCTGCCGATGCCGCTGGTGCGGGGCAAGGTGCGCGCGGTGGAGCTGGACCTGGCGGCGTTGAACCTCGGGTTCGACGCCAAGGGTATGTTGTCGGCCGAGGTGGACATCTCCGGTCCGCTCAACCGCCTGACCGGCACGGCCGACCTGAAGCTCCCGCGGCTGCGCTACCTGGGCGAGGTGTACGACGGCGCCTGGGCCCGGCTCGGCGTGCTGCAGGACCGCCTGAGCATCTACCGCAGCTCCTTCGGCCGGGGCGGCGGCGGCCAGCTCCAGGGCTGGGGCGACCTGTACTACGACGGGCGCCTCGATCTGCGCCTCAAGGCCACCGAATTCCCCATCACCGGCGTGCCCCAGCTGGCCGACCTGCCCCTCGGGCTGGGCGGCACCATCCGCGGCCAGGTCAACGTCAACGGCACCCTGAACGATCCGCGCCTAAACGGCACGGTGCGCCTGGACGACGCCCGGCTGCGCGGCATGGCCATGGGCTCGGGCTCGGTGACCCTCACCTCCGGCTCGGACCTGGTGCGGATCAAGGGGACCCTGCTGGCCGGCCTGCTTCGCCTGGAGGGATACCTGCTCACCGACCCGCGCGCGCGGCTGCACCTGCGGCTGGAGATCGACCGCATGCCCCTGGAGAAGGTGGCCTACGAGGTGCGCGAGCTGGGCGACGTGCGGGGGGTGATCAGCGGCACCATCCGGCTGGACGCCGACAGCAAGGACGGGCTCACCTGGGCCGACGCCCGCCTGCCGCGCGTCGAGCTCTCGCTGCGCCACCGCAACCCCGGCGAGCGGGACGTGACCGTGGTGCGGCTGCTCAACAGCGAGGACATCCTGGCCCGCTGGGACGGCAGCCAGCTGCACGTGGTCACCGCCAAGCTGGAGACCCGGGTCAAGGGGCAGAAGGGGAAGCAGGCCAACTTCTCCGTGGGCGGCTGGGTCTCCCCCGCCGGCGCGGACATGAAGCTGCGCGGCAAGGTGGCCATCGAGATCCTGGAGTTCTTCCTGGCGGGCAAGGTGCAGAAACTCACCGGGGACGCCGTGGCCAACGTGACCCTCAAGGGGCCGCTGAACGACCTGAACCCCACCGGGACGCTGGACCTGCGGCGCATCACCATCGCCATGCCGCGCTTCCAGCGCCTCATCGAGGTGCCGCAGGGTCAGATCAAGCTCGCCGGCGGCGGCCTGCAGGTGGACAAGTTCAAGGTGCGCGTGGGCCGCCAGGAGCTGGCCGCGTCTGGCACCGTGAGCCTGACCCAGTTCAGGCCCACCTCCACCGACCTGCTGCTCACCGGCGACGTGAACATGGAGCTGCTGCAGCTGCTGTTCCCCGAGCATGTTTCCCACTCGGTGGGCGCGACCTGGATCAAGGTGCGCGCCCGGGGGCCGGTGTCAGACCCCCAGTTCACCGGGCAGCTCAAGGTCAAGCGGGTGGAGGTCTCGCCGCGGGGCTGGGGCCGCACCATCACCCTCGACCGCGGGGACGTGCGGTTCTCCAACTACCTGATCAAGACCGCGGCGCCCCTGGGCGGCACCTATGACGAGGGCCTGGTGCAGGCCGACGGCGAGGTGCGGCTGGATCGCTTCGACATGGTGGACATCTACCTGCGCATCACCGGCACCGGCATCCCCCAGCGCTCGCCCAACGTCTACAGCGCCGAGTTCAACTGCGACGTCCGGCTCATGGGAGACAGCCAGCGCCTCGCCCTGGAGGGCGACCTGGAGCTGGTGGATCTGAGCTACACGCGCAAGTTCGACGTGCTCAAGCAGGCCTTCATCAAGCCGAGGGTGCAGGAGGAGGACCCGCCGTTCTGGAAGGGCCAGCCGCTGCTGGAGGACCTGGCCCTCGACCTGAAGGTGCGCACCATGGGGCAGATCCTGGTGAAGAACAACCTGGCCAACCTCTCGCTGTCCGGCGACTTCGTGGTGGTGGGCACGCTGGAGAACCCCCGCCTGGGCGGGCTGATCCGCGCAGAGGAGGGCACCTTCAAGCTGCCCTACCTGCGCGGCGACTTCTCCATCAGCCAGGGGCAGATCCTGTTCACCTCCAGCAAGCCCATGGAGCAGGGGCAGATCGCCATCACCAGCGAGACCACCTTCGAGGGGCGCAACCAGGTGGACTACCTGATCACGCTCAAGGTGGAGGGGCCCCTGAGCAACCCCGCGATCCAGCTGAGCAGCGTGCCGAACCTGGACCCGGGCCAGATCAGCGCCCTGCTGGTGACCGGCCGCACCACCGACGAGCTGCGCAAGGAGCTGGGCGGGGGCAGCGAGACCGGGGCGTCCACCGGCGGCGGCGCGCAGGCGGCGGGCGCGGCGGACGCCCAGGTCAAGCAGCTCACCGGTGAGATCCTGTCGTCCATCATCGAGGACCCGCTGAAGAAGGTGACCCGGCTGGACGTGATCAGCCTGGAGGTGGGCACCGAGTCGGCCCAGATCCGCGCCGGCAAGAAGATCGGGCGCTACCTGAACCTCGCCGGCGAGTACGAGCTCGGCCTGCTGGGCGACAGCCGCGCCGAGGGGCGGCTGGAGGTCAAGATGCACGACCTGCTGATGCTGGTGGGCAAGTGGCAGCGCCTCTCCACCCGCCTGGAGACCGAGGACGAGGACCCGAACCAGGGCAGGCTGGAGCTGAAGCTTAGCCTGCCGCTGAGGTGAATCGGCGCTATACCGGAGCAGGCGATGATGCCGGGCCCACAGGAGTCCTGTGACATGAGCGGAGATACACGATCCAGCGCCCCGGAGGGCGCGCGCATGGTCGAGGTGAAGGGCGCCTACCTGGACGCCCTGCTGCGCGGCCGCCGCGTCGAGGCGCTGGATATCCTGCGCGCGCCGGCCGACCGGGGGGTGGAGCTCCCGCTGCTCTACATGCACGTGATCCACGAGGCGCTCTACGACGTGGGCCGCCTGTGGGAGCGGAACAAGATCTCGGTGGCCGAGGAGCACATGGCCACCGCCATCGCCCAGTGGTGCCTCTCCAGCCTCTACGGCCAGCTGCCCGTGCCGACGACGGTGCGCGGCCGCGCGGTCATCGCCGGCGTGCAGGGGGAGCTGCACCAGGTGGGCGCCAACATCGTGTCCGACGTGCTGGAGAGCGACGGCTGGGACGTGCGCTTCCTCGGCACAGACATGCCGTACGACGGGATCTTCCAGGCCGTGGTGGACCACGAGGCCGACGTGCTCGGCATCTCCGTGGCCATGGTGTTCAACCTGCACCAGGTCAGGCGCATGGTGCAGGCGGCGCGCGCTGCCCTGGGGGACGCGGCGCCGGCCATGGTGCTGGGCGGCTGCGCCATGCAGTTCGCCCCGGGCATGACCCAACAGCTCGGCGCGGCTGGCGTGGCCACCGACGTGCTGGCGGCCCGGCGGCTGTTCGCCTCGCTGCCTGCGGACGAAGAGTAGCGGCTACTTCGCGGTGAACTTGAAGTTCACCTCCTTGATGTAGTTCTTCCCTGACGCGTCGGTGCAGCTGTAGATGACGCCCGAGCCGCTGGTGATGACGCCGGCGGTGGCGGTGAGCTTGCACTCGCCGATGGTCTGGTCCAGCAGCAGGTCCGACTCCTTGACCCGCATGGTGAAGCCTGTGTTCATGAAGGTGTAGGCCGTGGCGCTGCCCACCTTCTCGTTCCAGGTGGGCGTCCAGTTGTTGTTCACCACGCTGGTCTTCTTGGTGGTGCCGGAGAGCACCACCTCCACGTAAGCGTCCGGGTCGCCGTTGTCGGGCCAGGTGTCCCACGAGCTCTTGGCGGTCTTGTCGATCTTGGCCGAGACGATGGTCAGATCCCAGCTGGAGAAGCTGGAGAGCTTGCACTGCTGGCTGCCGCAGTACTCGTACTTCAGGCAGGACTTGCACGCCGCCCCGCCGGACCCGCAGGCCGAAGAGGTCATGCCCGTCCTGCAGGTGGTCCCCTGGCAGCAGCCGGACTTGCAGCTCGCCGGCGAGCAGCCCGTGGTCTTGCAGGCGCCGTTGACGCAGCTCTGGCCGGGGCCGCACGCCGCGCACTGCTGCCCGCTGCTGCCGCACGCGGCGCTGGTGTTGCCGGCCTCGCACTTGCCCGCCTTGCAGCAGCCGCTGCTGCAGGTGGACGGCGAGCAGCCGCTCGCCTTGCACACCCCGGCCACGCAGCTCTGCCCGACGCTGCAAGTGGCGCACTGCTGGCCGGCGCTGCCGCACGCCTGGCTGGTGCTGCCCGGCTCACACTTGCCCGCCTTGCAGCAGCCGCTGCTGCAGGTGGCCGGCGAGCACGGCGTCGCGGAGCACACCCCGGACTGGCAGCTCTGCCCCGCGGCGCAGGCGGCGCACGACACGCCGCCGGTGCCGCACTCGGCGTCGGTATTTCCCGGCTTGCAGGTGCCCGCCTTGCAGCAGCCGCCGCAGGTCGACGGCGAGCAGCCGCCCATGGGCTTGCACTCGCCGCCCACGCACCCCTGCCCCGCCCCGCAGGCCACGCACTGCTTGCCGGCGCTGCCGCACGCCTCCTTGGCGTTGCCCGGCTTGCACACCCCCGCCTTGCAGCAGCCCGTGGCGCAGTTGGAGGGCGAGCAGCTCGCCACCGACTTGCAGGTCTGGCCCACGCAGCTCTGGCCGGCATCGCACAGGCTGCAGGGCGCGCCCGCGCTGCCGCACGCCTCCTTGGCGTTGCCCGGCTTGCACTGGGTGCCCTGGCAGCACCCCGATGGGCAGCTGACGGCGGAGCATGAGCCCACCTTGGCGCACTTGCCCCCCACGCACTTCTTGCCGCCGGTGCACGCCTTGCAAGCCGCCCCCTTGAGCCCGCAGCTGGCGGCGGACTGGGCCAGCACGCACTTGCCCTTGGCGTCGCAGCAGCCGCCGCAGGTGGCGGGGCCGCAGGGCGCGGCGTCCTCCACCGGCGTGTAGGCGTCAGCCGCCGGCGGGTCCTCCCCGCCTTCTCCGCAGCCCGCGGCCGCCAGCAAAATGCCAAGACAGAGGATCAGGATGGTTCTCGAATACTCCATGGACGCGCCTCCGCTCCGAAACTCACCCTCCCATCATCGCCCCCGGCGCGGGGGGGCCGCAAGGTCGCCGTTACGCGACGCCCTGATCAGAGCAGGAAGGGGATCACCGCCCGGCGGCGCGGCGGGTAGTCGGGGAACTTCTCCCGGTACCACTTGTGGTGGGTCAGCGCCCGCGGCAGCAGGTTGGCCGCGGTCCACGCGGCGAAGGCGAGGCCGGGGGTGGACCAGGTGAGCAGGGCCCAGCCGCACCACTCCACCATCTCGCCCAGGTAGTTGGGGCAGGTGACCAACCGGAACAGGCCGCCGTGGGGGATCTTGTAGCCCGTCTCGCCCGGAGCGCGCAGGTTGATCAGGATGGTGTCGGAGTGCAGGTTCGCTGCCAGCCCGACGAGGAACACCGCCACCCCGGCCAGGAAGCGCGGGTCGGTCAGCCAGTCGGCCGGGTACTCCGGACCGAGGGCGGTGAAGTAGCGCCCGTTGAGGTAACCGTTTACGCCATTGAAGAAGATGGCCATCAGCGCCACGGACAGGGGCATGGTCTTGCCCGCCAGCCGGGCGCGGAAGGGGTAGATGAACGACCGGTGTATGTAGTGCAGCTCCCACAGCCCGAGGAAGACCCACGCCGCCGCGCTCACGGGCCGCGGCGCCACCAGGTAGAACACCAGGATCACCAGGGCGGCGGGCGCCTCCATCACGACCCAGCCCAGGGCGCTCGGGATGGTGGGCCCCCAGCCGCCGCGGCTGTGGCGGCCGTAGGGCGCCGTGATGAACAGCAGCGCCAGGAAGACCACCGCCGAGAGGATGAACCAGCTGTAAAGCAGGTAGGTATGGACCTGGGCTTCGCTCATGGGCATGTATCATGAACGCCAGGCCGGGTCGTTGACAACGAATGAACAGAGGCCGGGAGATTTGACATGAGCAAGACCGCCGCCATCGCCTGCTGTTCGTTGTGTCTGCTGTGCGCCTGCGGGGGCGCAGCCAGCGAGTCGCCGCCGCCGCAGACCGCCGCAGAGCCCATCTCCACCACCACCACCGCCGGCGAGAAGGACCTGCGCTCCAGCGAGGTGGTCTCCTTCGTGCTCGGGCGCGCCGAGGCGGCCTACATGGACGGCCGCTGGGGCGCGGTGGTGGTGGACGCGGGCCGGGTGCTGCGCGGGCTGGCCAGCCAGGACGAGTTCTACGCCGCCTCGCGCCTGCTCGGCCTCGCCTCGTGCAAGCGCAAGGACCCGCGGCCGATCCCCACGGTCTGGGGGCGGCTGGGGCAGGCGGATCGGAGCCAGCTGCGCGCCGAGTGCGCCCGCAGCGGCATCACCCTGGACGAGGCGGGGAGACCTACAGGGGAGTGATGGTCAGGTTGTCGAAGGAGAGCTCCGACTCCCAGTTGTTGAAGCCGAAGTAGGAGTGCGAGTCCCCGGTGAGGGGCTCGGGGTCGTCCATCTCGAGGAACGGCTTGCCGTCGATGTACCACTCCACCTTGCTCCCCTTGCGCCGGATCTTGAACTTGTAGGACTGCCCCTTGACCACCTTGACGTCGCCGCGGGTCTTGCGATTGTCGGCGTGCTCGTCCATGCGGCACAGGGCGCTGGTGGTGTTACCCCAGCCGCCGAAGATGAACACGTAGCTCGACGCGGTGTAGGCCCCGCGGGTGCGCGCGAAGGTCTGGCCGTCGCCCCACGCCTCCACCTTGATGTCGCCGGCGTCGCTGTTGGACGTGACGTCGAAGGTGATCTCGGCGTCCCTGGGCAGCCGCTTCTTGAGCCACAGGGGGTGGTTGTAGGCCCCCTTGACCGTCAGCTTGCCGGCCATGAGGCGGTACGGGCCGCCGGTGTTGTACCAGCGGGTGCCGAGCTCCTTGCGCTCGAAGTCCTCGGTGAAGGGCGCCGTGATCACCTCGTCTTTGGGGCAGCCGGCGAGGGTGAGCAGCGTCAGCAGGGCGGGCAGCGTCAGCAATGTTCTGGGCATCAGGTTCTTCTCCGTGGCCGGTCGACAGTCGACAGTCGACAGTCTACAGTCCTTTTGCTTTTAACTGTCGACCGTCAACTGTCAACCGTTGACTGAACAGGAGCCGCCATGGCCGACAACTTCAAGGAACTCGTCGCCGAGGGGATCCCCCAGCGCCTGCCCTCGCCGCCCCCCGAGGCGCCGGACATCAGCCGCGCCCCGCCGCGGCAGCAGATCCTGACCCCGGCAGAGCGGCGGCTGGCGCTGAAGAACGCGCTGCGCTACGTGCCGGCCGAGCACCACGCCCGGTACGCGCCGGAGTTGGCCGCGGAGCTGGCCGCGGACGGCCACATCTACATGCGCCGCTACCGCCCGGCCTACCCCATGCACGCCCGGCACATCGACGAGTACCCGGCCCGCTGCAAGCAAGCGGCGGCCATCATGTTGATGATCACCAACAACCTCGACCCGGCCGTGGCCCAGCACCCCTACGAGCTGGTGACCTACGGCGGCAACGGCGCCGTCTTTCAGAACTGGGCCCAGTACCGGCTCGCCATGCGCTACCTGAGCCAGCTCGGCGAGGACCAGACCCTGGTAATGTACTCGGGCCACCCCCTGGGGGTCTTCCCATCGCACCGGGACGCGCCGCGGGTGGTGGTGACCAACGGCATGGTGGTGCCCAACTACTCGTCGCTGGAGGACTACGAGCGCATGAACGCGCTGGGCGTCTCCTCCTACGGCCAGATGACCGCCGGGAGCTACATGTATATCGGCCCCCAGGGCATCGTGCACGGCACCACCATCACCCTGCTCAACGCCGGCCGGCGGTACCTGGACGCGACCCCGGAGGAGGGAGGCCTGGGGGGCAAGCTGTTCGTCACGTCGGGCCTCGGCGGCATGAGCGGCGCCCAGGCCAAGGCCGCGGTCATCGCCGGGTGTGTCGGCGTGGTGGCCGAGGTCAACGGCAAGGCGGTGGCCAAGCGCCACGAGCAGGGCTGGGTGCAGGAGGTGGAGTCGGACCTGGACCGGGTGCTGCTGCGCATCGCCCGCGCCCGACAGGAGAAGCGGCCGCTCTCTCTGGCCTACCACGGAAACATCGTGGACCTGTGGGAGGCGCTGGACCGGGCGGGCGAGCCGGTGGAGCTCGGCTCGGACCAGACCTCGCTGCACAACCCGTACGGCGGGGGCTACTACCCGGCGGGGCTGACGGTTGAGCAGGCACAGCAGATGATGAGCCGCGAGCCGGAGGCCTTCGCCGAGCAGGTCCACGCGTCGCTGCGGCGGCAGGTGGCGGCGGTCAACAACCTGGCCGGCCGCGGCATGGCGTTCTTCGACTACGGCAACGCCTTCTTGCTCCAGTCCCGACGGGCGGGGGCGGCCGTCGACGGCGCCGACGGCGGCTTCCGCTACCCCTCCTACGTGGAGGACATCATGGGGCCCATGTGCTTCGACTACGGCTTCGGGCCGTTCCGCTGGGTGTGCACCAGCTGCGACCCGGGGGACCTGAGGCGCACCGACGGCATCGCCAGCGCGGTGATGGCGGACCTGGCCGCCGAGGCCGGCCCCGAGACCCGCACCCAGCACCTGGACAACAAGCGCTGGATCGACGCCGCCGACGAGCACCGCATGGTGGTCGGCTCCCAGGCGCGGATCCTCTACTCCGACTGGTGGGGCCGCACCCGCATCGCGCTGGCCTTCAACGAGGCGATCCGCCGCGGCGAGATCAGCGCGCCGGTGGTGCTGGGCCGGGACCACCACGACGTGTCCGGCACCGACTCGCCCTTCCGCGAGACCGCCAACATCTACGACGGCTCCATGTTCTGCGCTGACATGGCGGTGCACAACGTCATCGGCGATGCGTTCAGGGGCGCCACCTGGGTCAGCCTGCACAACGGCGGCGGCGTGGGCTGGGGCGAGGTGGTCAACGGCGGCTTCGGCATGGTGCTCGACGGCAGCGCCGACGCGGACCGGCGCATCCGCCAGATGATCCACTGGGACATCAACAACGGCATCGCCCGGCGCTCCTGGGCGGGCAACCCGGGGGCGGAGCACACCGCCCGGCGCGCCATGGACGAGGACGGCAGCCTGCGCATCACCCTGCCCGAAGCCGCCGACGAGGCGCTGGTGGACGGCGCCATCGCCGACGCCTACGGAGAGTGACATTTGGCAATCGAGGGCGACTTTGAGCACCACCCCCTGGCGGACCACTTCCACCGGCTGACCCCCGAGGACGTGCTCGACGCCGTGGAGCTGGGCGGCACCCGCTGCACCGGGCGATTCCTGGCCCTCAACAGCTACGAGAACCGGGTCTACCAGCTGGAGCTGGAGGACGGCTCCTTCGTGGTGGGCAAGTTCTACCGTCCCGGGCGCTGGGACCGACAGGCGATCCAGGAGGAGCATGACCTCCTGAGCGAGCTGGAGGAGCTGGAGATCCCGGTTGCCGGTCCGGTGCCCCTGGGCGACGGAGCCACCATCGGCGAGGTCCAGGGGATCCTGTTCTGCCTGTTCCCCCGGGTGGGCGGCCGCTGCCCCGAGGAGCTCAACGACGAGCAGGTGCAGATCCTCGGCCGGCTGGTGGCGCGGATCCACAACGTGGGCGCGCTCAAGGGATCGCCCGCAAGGCGTGACCTGTCGCCGGCCACCTACGGCCGCGACAACCTGGAACTGCTGCTGGAGCACGAGCTCATCGACGAGGACGCCGAGGAGGTGTACGCCGCCACGGTGGAGGCGCTGCTCCAGCGCATCGAGCCGATGTTCTCCGGCGTGCCGACCCACCGGATCCACGGTGACTGCCACCTGGGCAACCTGCTCTGGATGCCCGGGGATCCGTCCCCGGCCTTCGTGGACTTCGACGACATGGCCATCGGGCCGGCGGTGCAGGACATCTGGATGCTGGTGCCCTCCTATGACGCCGAGGGCCAGCGCCAGCGCCGCCTGATGCTCGAGGCGTACCGTGAGTTCCGGGACTTCTCCGACACCTGGCTGCGGCTGGTTGAGCCCCTGCGGGCGCTGCGCTTCATCAACTACAGCACCTGGATCGCGCGCCGCTTCCGGGATCCAGCCTTCCAGCGCACCTTCACCCACTTCGGCACCGTGCAGTACTGGCAGCGCGAGATCCAGGACCTGCGCGAACAGATCGCGAGGATCGACCAGGAGAGCGACTGGGGGCTCTAGCCGCGCCGCAAGCGCGCCTCCCTGGCCCGGCCTCAGCCCCGGCCCTCCCTGGCCCCAGCCCTCCCTATCCCCTGCCCCACCCGTACTGACGCTATAATCTGCCCATGGCCTCACCCTCGCGCCTCCTGCTGGCCGCCCTGCTGGCCGTCGCCTGCTCCGAGGCGCCGCCCCGGGCGACGGATGCGAGCGCGCCCGACGGAAGCGCGCCACCCGACGGGGGCGCCGCCGCCTTCTCATTCCTGGTCCTGGGCGACAACCAGCCGCCCGGTGACGACTGCGACTCTCCCCTGGCCACGCCCGAGCTCCGGGCAGTGCCCCTGGCGGCGCGGTCGCTGAACCCTGGCTTCGTGCTGCACCTGGGCGACATGGTGGACATGGGCCGCGTGCCCGGCGCTTTCGACCAGTTCGAGCGCTGCTTCGCGCCGCTGCTGGAGGCCGCGCCTCTCTTCCCCACCGTGGGAAACCACGAGCTCGACTGGGGACTCGGCGCGGTGAGCTACCGGCGCTACCTGGCGCGCCAGCTGCTGCGGACCAACCCCGAGGCCGGAGGACCCGGGTTCGGCCAGGCTTTCCCCGCGACCTTCGAACGGGACAGCGCGCGCCACCCGGACAGAGCGCAGGCCCTGCTCCTGGCGGCTGACACGGCTCCCAGCGGGCTGACTTACGGCACCTACTACGCATTCGAGCACCGCAACGCATTCTTCGTATCCATGGAGGTGGCGACGCGCTGGGATATCAACACGCCGCGACAGTGGCTCGAGGAGCAGCTCGCCCGGGCCCGCGCGACGCCCGGGATCCGGCATATCTTCGTCTTCATGCACAGCCCGGTCTACTCCACCTTCAAGGCAGAGATTGGCGGCGACAGCCTGCGCCCCGCGCGCCTGGCCTACGAGTCGCTGTTCAGGAAGTACGACGTGACCATGGTCTT
This sequence comes from uncultured Myxococcales bacterium, assembly GCA_964511535.1. GTDB lineage: Bacteria > Myxococcota_A > Polyangia > CAZCFB01 > CAZCFB01. Next base: position 15,837 of record CAZEFW010000095.1, read on the forward strand.
CTCGGGCCACGCCCACACCTACGACCGGTTCCTGGTGCCAGACGACGGCATGCCCTCGCAGGTCTCGCCGCCGCCCACGCAGTACCGCCATGACGGCAAGGCCGTGCACTACCTGGTCATCGGTCCAGCGGGGGGTAATTATTTGCCGGGGGGATGTGCGCCAACTCCACCGCCGCGGCAGGAGTTAAGCTATAACTATCTGCAAGCCAGGAAGTGCGGACAAAACATGGCCCGGGTGAGCGTGTCCGGGGATATGCTGGAGGTGCAGGTACTGGGCTTGGAGGGCGGCGTCGGCGGCTACAGATTGACCGAGTGGGACAGGTTCACGTTGAAGTAGCGCATTGCCCCCACGTCGCAACCTTGAACGATTTGATTGGCTTGAACATATGAAGCTCCAGTCCTTATTTGACCGCATCACCGGAGAAGCCACGCCATGACCTTTCCCCATGACAAGAATCCGGATGACCTGACTCAGGAGCGGGATCAGCTGCTGGGGGACAAGCGCCGCATGGACGGCAGGCTGTTCGACTACCACAGCCTGCTACGCTCCTCGCGCGCCCTGCACCATTGCCGGCAGCCCGGGGAGCTGACCGACGTGATGAGGGCGATGATCCGGGACAAGCTGGGGGGCGCCAACATCTGGATCTACCTGTTCGAGCGGGAGGCAAAAGAGTTTCAGCTCATCGGCGCCACGGAAGAGTGCAAGCCCGCCAGCTTCGTGCTCGACCCGGGCATCCTGTGGCAGCTGCTGGTGCAGGGCGAGCCGCTGTCGGTGGTGGACATGGACGGGGGTTTCCGCTTCCCCGAGCTGTTCGCCACCACCGGCCTCGACAACCTGCCGGCGGTGGTCTGGGTGCCCATGGTGATGGAGGATAACCCCCTCGGCATCATCGCCCTGGGCGCGCTGCCGGGTGATGGGGAGTACACCCCGCGAGAGCTGGAGTTCCTGCGCACCCTGGCCGAGCAGGGCGCCGTGGCGCTGGCCTCCATCACCCTCTACCAGCGCCTTCAGAGCGAGCAGGCGCGCCTGGACCGCACCATCCGTGACCTGTCGGTGCTCTATGACATCAGCCGCGCGGTGAGCCAGATCGACAACATGAAGCAGCTCCTGCTGGAGATCCTGGAGCGCGCCATCGAGCGGGTGGGCGCCGAGCGGGGCTCCATCATGCTTTATGTTCAGGACGAAGATCTGCTCCGCCTCCAGGTCGTGCGGGGCCTGCCCGACCCCATCGTGGAGCAGCGCATCAACAGCGGCGAGCAGGAGTGCAAGACCTTCCGCCCCGGCGACGGCATCGCGGGGACAGTCTTCCAGACCGGCGAGGCGTACCTGTCCCACGACACGTCCAGCGACGAGAAGTTCGCGCCATCCGGGGAGACGCGGGTGGAGTCCATCGCCTGCTTGCCCCTGATCTGCAACGACCAGCCCATCGGCGTGCTGAACATCACCAACAAGCGGGAGAGCCATTTCTGCTCCGAGGACGTGGAGATCCTGGCGGCCATCGCCGGCCAGGCGGCCCTGACTATCGAGAAGGCCGACCTGTATCAGCTGGCCATCACCGACGAGCTGACCGGGCTGTACGTGCGGCGCTATTTCTACCGCAGGCTCGACGACGAGCTGCGCCGCAGTAACCGCTACGAGACGACGGTGTCGATGGTCCTGCTGGACATCGACCACTTCAAGAAGTTCAACGACACCCACGGGCACGCGGCGGGGGACGAGGTGCTCAAGGAGGTGTCGAAGTGCATGCTCCAGCAGTGCCGGGAGATCGACGTGGTGTCACGGTACGGCGGAGAGGAGTTCGCCGTGCTGCTGCCCGAGACGCCCCAGGAGGGCGCCCTGACCGCCGCCGAGCGCCTGCGCAGCAGCGTGGAGGCTGCGGAGGTGCAGTATGAGGGCAAGACCCTGAAGGTGACCATCAGCCTCGGCGTCTGCGAGGTGGCCGGCGAGAACAACACCCGCGAGGCCATCATCGGCGCGGCGGACATGGCGCTGTACCACGCAAAGGCCAGCGGCCGGAATCAGGTGGTGGCGTGGGAAGAGGGGATGGAGATGCCGGAGGAGTGAGGAACAAAAAATAAGGAACTAGAAACAAAAAACAAAAAATGGGATTGGCTGCCCGCTCGTTGGGCCCAATCCCATTTTTCATTCTGCATTTCTTGTTTCTTGTTTTTTGTTTTTTGTTTCGCTCGAGCCGAGCGAAGCGAGGGTTGAGCGGCGGCGTCAGCGAAGGATGAACGGGTGGGTCACGGTCAGGGGCGGGCCGCTGAAGGTCGGGAACTTGGCGTCGGCCATGGCGCCTGCGATGCATTGACCGGTCATGTTCCCTGCGGTGACGCCGCCCACGGACTGGGCGCTGCGGACCTTGCCGTCCGGGCCGATCACCATCCGGATCAGGTAGAGCCCGGGCACCGGGAAGCGGTCCCGGCAGGCCGTCACCGCCGAGATGACCGTCTGGACCCCCTTCTTGATCCCGGCCTTGGTCAGCGCCCGGGGCGCCTCAACCGGCGTGTCCCGGGTGGCCAGGGCGGCGCCGGGGGGCGGCAGCGTCGTGGTGGCCGGAGCCGGCCCGCCGGCGCGGGTCCCCTGCCACTTGCCCGGCGCCGGCATGGCGGGCGCGGAGGCCTCCAGGCTCACCTTGTTGCGGCGGCAGATGGTGGCCATGTAGTTGCGATCCCGGACGTTCATCTTCTGGTAGGCCTGGCGCGCCGAGGCCACATCGCCGAGGTAACAGGAGCACACCCCTGACATCTGCAGGGCCTGCTTGTCGTTCGGCACCTGGATCAGGATGGTGCGCGCGTGCTCCCGCGCCTCGGAGTAGTTGCCAGCCACGTACTTGTCGCGCAGCTTGGCCCGCAGCACGGTCAGGTCGCCCGGCGGTGGCGGCGGCGGCTCCACCGAGAAGTCGGTGCTGTCGATCTTGGCCTTGGTCGCCGCAGGCAGGTCGCCCTCGGGCGTGGCAGCGGCCACCGGCGGCGGGCCGAGCTCCTTGCTGGCCAGCTTCTGCTCCAGCAGCGTCACCCGTTGTTCCAGGGACCGGATCTTTTCGTTTGTGGCGCACCCCGCGGTCAGCGCCAGGGACAACAGCACAGGCGCCACGAAGATCGTCAGTTTTCCATGCATTGCTTGAACCCTCCGGGGATGCGCCAACTCTCCCACGCCGCACGCAATCCCGCTCGTTGCCCCAATTTTCCGCTGACATTCCAGAAGGGTCAAATAATCGCCCGGGCCGGCCGCCCTCAAGCGCCAAGCTTCAAGCCTCGGGCCAGGCCGCGATTAAGCCCTATCACCAGTCCGGCGTGATGGTCAGCTTGGCGCCGCCGACCCCTGCGGACAGCCCGCGCCCCACCGTGATCAGCGCCAGCTCATGGGTGCGCTTGCCGCCCTTGCGCAGCACCACCGCCCCCCGGGTGGCGGCGTCTCCGGCGGTGGCGCCCTTGACGCTCCCGCTGTATTCGCCGCCGAAATGCTCCACCTTCTTGAGCCCGAGCACCAGGCCCACGCCCCAGGAAGCGGAACCGCCCACCTGGGCGCCGGCGCTCCACGCCTTGAGGTGCACTTTGCCCTGCTGCTTGCCGCCCTTGAAGCTGGCGTGGCCGTCGCCGTTCATGAACTTCACGATGAAGCCGCCCTCGCCAGCGTAATAGACGAAGACACCGCCCACGGGGCGCTTTTTGGTCTTCGCCTTGAACCACTTGCGCGCGATGACCACCTCCATCAGGTCCTTGAGCTCCTTGCGCTTGTCCGCCGCAAACTTCCCCTTCTCCGCCAGCTGGTCGAAGACCTTGGAAATCTGCCCGGTCGTATACCCCTTACCCTTGCCCTGCCCCACCTTGCCCTTGCCCTTCCCCTTGCCCTCGGCAGGCCCGCCAACCGCGAGCACCACAGCAAGCACGAATACCGTCAGCCATGTCCGCATGGTTCACCTCCAACGCTTGTTTTCGTATTTACCGCGGGTCAGCGGGCCAGCGCCAGTTTCTCCCCTGACGGCGCCTCGCGGTCCATGCTCGACCGCTTGGGCGGGCCCACGCGGCTGGGCAGGAACTTGGGGTTCTTCAGGCTGCCGAACACCTTCATGCCGAAGAACCCGTCCGGGCGCTTGGCCGAGCCGAGGGCGCTGTCCAGCAGGCCGAAGGCCGGGTTCTTCTCCTTCATCTGAGCGGAGACCTTGAACCGCAGGTAGCCGTTGAGCACGGAGAAGCCGAGGTTCGGCCGCAGGTTGATGTTCCCCTCGAGCTTCAGCTCCAGGTCGGGAGACTTGGCCGAGAAGTTCTGGATCTTTGCCACGCCCTTTTCCACGGCGATGATGCCGCCCATGCGCCCCAGGCGCAGCTTAGGCAGGGTGATGCCCGCGGCCAGGAAGGGGTGCCCCTTGACCTTCAGCTTCTTCTTGCCGTCGCCCACCGAGCACTTGTCGCACTTGAGCTCGATCTCCCCTGACGCCTCGTTGAGCTTGCCCTTGGGCACCTTCATGTTCACCTTGATTGACAGGCCGCCGCCGAAGGGGAGGCCCGCCTTCTTGGCCAGCACCTTCATCTGCCCCAGCTTGAGGTCCTTGGCCTCGGCGGCCAGCGCCCAGTCCCTGGTCTTCTTGGTCTCGAAGTCCCCCTCGAGGGTGCCGCCCAGTCCCTCGACGCTGAAGCCGATATCCATCCCGCCGGCGATGAGCGCCAGGATCCCGACGCTGACCGAGACCTCGTCCAGCACCAGCCGGGAGTAAGCCGGCCTGTTCCCCTTGCCCTTGCCCTTGCCCTTGCCATCATCCGAGGCCATGGTCGCCGCGGGCGCCATCCCGCCGGGGGCTGGCTTCTCCTTGAACCGCACCACCACGTCCTGGGCCGTGACGCCGGTCAGCGGCGACGGGCCCATCTCGCCGATGCGCAGGTCCATGTCGCCGGAGGCGGAGGCGAAGTCCTCCACGCGCGTCTTGATCTTGTCGAAGGGGAAGGTGATATACAGCGCCACCAGGAACGCGAAGATGGCGAACAGCGGGTAGCCGATCCACTTGAGCAGCCGCGTCATTCTCCCGCTCATGACCGCTCCCTCCCCTCTTCCGGCTCGCGCTCCTCGCCCCGCTTCTCGAAAGTGCTGATCACCAGCTCCACGTCGAGGTCCTTGTGCTCCCCCCAGCGGGCGCTCATGTTCAGCCGCGTGATCTGGACGATGTGCGGCGAGTTCTCCAGCTGCTTGAGCAGCTGCGCCAGCTCCTTGAGCCCCACCTTGCGCAGCTTGACCTCAAGGCCGCGCTGCACGAAGTGGTCCCCCTCCACCGGGTTGATCTGACCGGTCTCCGCGATGTTGATCCCCACGTCCTTGGCGATGCGCTCCACGAAGGTGTTCAGCTCCAGCGGCGAGCGGGACATGCGCACCTCGAGGGCGGCCATTCGCTGGCGCTGGGTCATGTACTTGGAGCCGTTCTTGTGCAGGTCGCGGATGGCGCTGCGCATGGCGTCGTTGCGCTCCTCCAGCTCTTCCAGTCCCGAGAGGATGACGTACCCCACCACCGTGGCGGTACCGAGCACCAGGGCCAGCCCGAGGGCGCCCAGCGCCATCCACTCCCGCGGGGAGAGGCGGCTCAGGGAGCCCTTCAGCTCATCGATTCGGTTGCCTATGCCTAGGGCCATTTGCCCATCTTCCCTTCCGGCAGGGGCCGGATTAAAAACAATCGGTGTTGATGGTGAGGGTGAACTGCTTCTTGCCCTCGGCCACAGTTGAAATCTTGCCCTGCTTCACCTTGCCTACGCACGAGTCCCCCTCGATGGCCTTGACGATGGCCCCGATCTGGGTGCGCGAGTCGGCCGTGCCGGACATGAGCGTCTTCTCCGGCTTGATGTCGAGCCGTGACAGGTCGAGCGCCAGCTTCTTCGGCTTGCCCTTCTTGGTCTTCTGCCCTTCCATTTTGGCGGGGATCGACGCGGAGAGCATGTCCAGGATGTCGAACGCGGTCTTGCTCGGGATGGTGGCGCCCCCCAGCCCCGAGCCGCGCTTGATCAGCAAGGACACCTTGCGCGGGGAGTTGATCACCTCCCCGAACACCGACCGGGTGGCCTGCTTGAACTGCTTCTTGAGCACCTTCTCCTCCTGCCGCAGCGAGTAGAGGCTGCTCAGCGCGTTGAGGGTCAAGAAGACCAGGATCAGCACCATGGAGACCGCGAGGGTCACCAGCTTCTCCCTGAAGATGGAGCTGTCGGTGCGGAAGGCGAACTCCCCCTGGCGCAGGTCCAGGCCGGTGCGGCCGCCCTGCTCCAGGCAGAGGCCGAGGGACAGCGCGCCCAGGGACTGGGCCTGAGGCCCCATGCCGCCGGCGTCCAGATCGGAGGTCTCGTCCAGGGCCAGGCGCTGGCACGGCACGCCCAGCTCGGCGGTCAGGTGCCGGTCCACACCCGGCAGCAGGCTGGTGCCGCCGCACAGCAGGATCCGCTCCGGCCGCCGCGCCACCTTCGCCCCCATCACCCCGAGGGTCAGGCGCAGCTCGCGCACCAGGGGCGCCAGGGCCTCCTGGCTGATGCCGGCCAGGGCGCGGGCCCGCTGGTCCAGGGCGGCGGGGTCCTCGGGGGCCACCGACGCCTCGGTCTCCTTGAGGTGCTCCGCGTCCTCGAAGGAGCACTGGAAGGCCTGGCGGATCGCCTCGGTGAGCTGGTAGCCGCCGCGAGACACGGTGCGCGCGCTCAGGGCGCGGCCATCGTCGAACATGCAGATGTTGGTCAGCCGGTGGCCCAGGTCGGCCACCAGCGTCGGCCCGTTCACGCCGATGCGCTGCAGCAGGCGACCATAGGACAGGGGCGCAGGGGGCAGGGTCCGGGGCTGCAGCCCGTAGGGCTCGGTGGCTTCGAGGATCTCGCCCACCGAGTCGGACTGGCAGGCCACCACCAGCACATGGCCGGGCACCTGCGGCAGCGCCGTGTGGTCCACCAGGACGTCCTCGATCTCCCACGGGATGTCGTCGCCCAGCTCCATCTGCACCACGGCGCCCAGGCGCCGCGGGTCGGTGACCGGGATCTGGAACAGCCGCTGGAGCACCAGGTCTCCGGGCAGGCCCACGGTCACCAGATCGATGCCGCCGTCCGGGATCTGGAGCCCTTGCAGCGCCTCTAGGCTGCGGGTGAGCTGGGGTCGCGGCCCGGTGGGAACCGGGAGTGTCTCCAGGTGCGCCACCGAGACCTTGCGCATGCCCACCTCGAGCCGCGACACCTTGACGGTGTGCGAGCCGAGATCGATGCCGAGCACCATCTGCGCCATATGCCTACTCCTCTCTCCAGTAGAGGAACCCGCCGGGTCCCGTCTGGTACTGCGAGCGCTGCATCGGGATCAGCTTCTGGTCCCAGACCGCGCGAATCTTCTTCTTGATGTGGCCCACGTCAGCGGTGGCCGTCACGGCCCAGATGCGCCGGGGGCCGCCGGCCACGATGGCCTCCTTGACCACCTTGTCCTTGAGCTGGATCCCCTGGACGATGGGCAGCTGCTGCTCGTACGCGCCCAGCTTGTCGCCGCCAGAGCTGGAGCTCGAGCTGGAGCTGGAGCTGCCCGACGAGGAGAGCCCGCCGACGCCCATCTTGAACGCCTGCACCGCCGCCTCCATCGGCTCCTGCACCGCCTTGATGAAGGCGCCGGCGTCCTTGAAGCCGCCGAAGTAGTCGCGCAGGTGCACGATGTAGCGCGACAGCATCATCATGTTCTCCCAGCGCAGCCCCTGGTCGGTGGGCTTCTCTGCGAACTGGATCATCAGCGCCATCAGCGCTGGCGGGCTGGCGATGTTCACGTTCACCTTGCAGGTGCCGTACACCGTCAGCGAGTCGCGGAAGGCGTCCATCCAGTCCTCCTCCACCCCCTTGACCAGGTACAGCTCGTCGAGGGTGTCGTAGTACTGGTTCTTGTTCTCGTACGGATCGTCGCCGGAGTTGTACCGGTAGTCCTCCACCGCCGAGGAGCCGAACATCACGGTGTCCTGATCGGCCCAGTCGATGATGGCGCGCAGGATCTCCAGGCGGTCGGCGTAGTTGCCATCCTTGTCCGGTTCCTCGAACAGGTGGTTGTAGCGGGGCGCCATCATGATCGCCGAGAGCCCCGCGGCGAAGCGCACCACCGACGGCGCCGACGGGTTGGCGCCGCCGCCGCAGTTCAGGTTCAGCCGGCCGTCCAGCGACTCCATCTTCAGATCGAAGGTGCCCACGTCCACGCCGATCCCCTTGATGTCGCCGCTGGAGATGCCGAACAGCGAACCGAGCACCTCCGCCCCCTCCCGGCTGTTGAAGGCCGACATCAACAGGGGCGCGTAGTCGGCGATCTGCAGGTCCATGCCGCCGAGGAACTTGCGCGCCGGGTCGATGACCCGCTGCTGCAGCCGGAACAGCAGCCGCCCCAGGTTGATCCCCGACCGGCTCAGATAGTGCGCCCGGAGGTCGTCTCTGGCGTTGGCCGCGGCGGCCAGGTCCATGGTGGTGTTGAAGGCGAAGTCGGCCGTCGTGACGGCCATGACGGCCACCACCACCACCACCGAGACCAGGGCGGCGCCCTCCTCGCGGCTGCGGAACCTCTTTCGCCAGAACCTCTTCACCTGCGTCGCTCCATCATGTTCATCACGAGCCCACGCTGAACCAGAGCGGGTTGCGCACGAAGATCCGCGTGGCGGTGATGAAGGTGATCTCCTTGCCCCGCTCATCCTTGACCGTCAGCAAGATCTTCACCTTGGTGGGCAGCCGGTCCGGCTTGCCGTCCAGGGAGGTGGTGTTCCAGGTGTCCTCCCACTCGCTCATCTGGTCGTCCCAGAACTCGAAGTGCAGCTCCTCGACGTCCTCCAACATCACGTAGGCGGGGCCCTCCTCCTCGGGCTTCAGGCTGCCGAGCCTGCGGGTCTCCCGCCGCATCAGGTTCGTCTTGCTCGCGTCGTCCGGATCGGCCGCGGAGAAGTACCGGATCACCCCCTGGTCCGACTCCTTGGCCCCCTCGTGCAGCCGCACATGGCCGAAGTTGGAGAACATCAACTCGTCAATGGAGCTGTTCCGGGTGTGGGTGAACAGCGTGCGCGGCGAGGTGGCCATGGGCTGATCGTTCTTGGACAGGTACGACATGGAGATCTCGCGCGCCATGCGGTTCATGCTCAGGCGGATCTGGTGGTACCGGTCCTCGATGTCCTCCACCTTGCGCTTGGTGGCCGAGGTCATGGAGAAAGACCCCCAGACGATGGTGGCCATGCCGGTGAGGATCGCCAGGCTGATCAGCACCTCCATCAGCGTGAAGCCGCCGCGCGAGCTGGCCCTGTGCCGGCGCCGGGTCATCGTCCCACCGCCGGGTTGGTGCGAGGGGTCGTGGAGGGGGTCGCGGGGCCGGAGCTGGACCCGGAGCTGCTGAAGTTGCTGGGCATCCCGAAGCTGGAGCTGCCCGAGCCGCCCAGCGACGAGGGCGAGATCTGCCCCGAGGCCGCGGCGGAGATCATCCGGTCGTCGGTGAAGTAGGCCACCACCGTCACGCTGCGTTTGATGGCGCCCTCCTTCCAGTTCACCGACAGCTGCACCCGCCTGATGCTCTTCTCCAGCACCACCCGCACCATGTCGTAGTACTGGGCCAGCAGGCCGCCGCCGAGCATGTCCAGCGGGCTGCCGGTGCCCGACTGGCCGGACGACGACCCTGTGCTGGTGGTGGCGCTGGAGGACGAGGAGGTCGAGCTCCCCATCAGCTCCTGGGCGTCCTGCTGGTCGATGGACTTGGGCAGCTCCACCTTGTCCACCTTCAGCACGTAGGTGTAGCGGTCGAACTCCTCGTCCTTGAAGTCGCCGCTCTCCTCCTCCTCGAAGTCGCTGAAGCCCTCCTTGAACAGCTCGTCCTCTACCTCCACCATCTTGTAGCGCGCCAGCAGCGTGGCCACGGTCATCAGCCGCGAGCGGTTGGCTGCCCGCACGCTGTTCTGGAACGAGCTGGACAGGGTGATCAAGGACATTGCCAGGATCGCCAGGGCGATCATCACCTCCAGCAGGGTGAAGCCGCCGTCGGTATGTGGCTGATGGCTCGCCATCAGCTGCCCTTCTTGCACGGGTCCTGGGGCTTCGACTTGCGCTTGTCGTCGCTGATGCCGAAATCGTCCGGGACCTCGTACTCGCAGGAGTGAACCACCGCGCGCCCGGTGAGCGGGTGCAGCACCACCGAGTAGACCTTCTCCGACTCCTCCTTCTCGGTGAAGTAGACGATGGCCGGCTCGCTGTGGCCCTGGGGGAAGAAGTAGATGTACGCCACGCCGGTGGTGATGGCCTCGGTCAGGCGCGGCGTGATGACCGACGCGATCTTGATCCCGCTGGCCAGCTTGACGGTGCGGGCGACCACGTTCTTCAGCGGCTTGAAGGAGGCCCTGGGGCGCAGCACCGGCAGGCCGGCCAGCTGCGCCTCGCGGATCAGCTGCTTGCCGTCCAGGCCGAGGCTCAGTTCGCCGTCCTCGTCGGCCAGCTCCTCGTCGGTCAGCTCCTCGTCGCCGCCCAGCCCGAGCATGGTGCCGAGGAAGCCGCCGCCCCCCGAGCGCCGCTCCTTGTCGGCCTTGAGCATGGCCCGGGCCTCGGCGCTGGCGTCCTTCTCCTCCCCCTCGGTGACGTACTGCTCGCGGCCGGCGCGCAGGCTCACCAGCTCCTCGGACCACTCGACCCAGATGCGCCCGGTCTGGATGTCCAGGGCGAGCCGCATGTAGTTGCCCGTCATGGCGGCGCGGTCGAAGGTGTAGCGCATGGAGGACGCGGTCTTGCTCGCCGCCGAGCGCAGGTCGGCGCGGGTCAGGTTGCGCAGGCTGGCGGTGGCGCCGACCATGATCAGGCCAAAGATCGCCGCCACGATCATCAACTCCATGATCGTGAAGCCCCCCTGCTCTGTTTGCCGCCCGCGGTTCAAGCTGTCACTCGAGCTCCCAACTCTTGATGTCGTCGTCGGTGCCCTCTTTGCGGTCCGGGCCCTTGGAGATGATGTCCGCGCCCTGGGTGTCCTGCTCGCCGGGGCACTTGAACATCAGCGCCTCGCCCCACGGGTCCTTCGGCTCCTTGTTGATGTACTTCTGGGTGTAGAGCGTCTTCAGGTCGGTGGGGCACTTGTCCTGGTTGTCCATGAAGTAGTGGACGATGGCCTCCTGCATGTTCTTGACGATCATCTTGGCGTTGGTCAGCTTCGCCTTCTGGAAGCGGTTGTACGCCACCACCCCGACGGTGCCCATGAGCAGCCCGATGATGGCAACCACCACCATGATCTCGATGAGCGTCATGCCCATCTCCGCCCGCGCCACCGGGTGCTGCCGCTTCTTGAGCGCCTTCGCGATTCTCGTAATCAGACTCATTTCTTCCTCCAGGTACCTCGTCGTTCTGGCCCTCAAGCCTCGGGGCTCAAGTCTCGAGCCGGGCGTCAGCCCACCATCTCGTTCATCTCCAGGATCGGCATCAGGATCGAAAACACGATGAAGCCGACAACGCCGCCCATGGAGAGGATCAGCAGCGGCTCCATCAGGGTGGTCAGCCGGCTCAGCTTCAGCTCCACCTCGGTCTCGTAGGCCTGGGCCACGTTCTCCAGCATCTCCTCCAGGTGCCCGGACCGCTCGCCCACGGCGATCATGCGGGTGACCAGGGGCGGGAAGTGGCCGCTCTTCTCCAGCGGCGCGGCGATGCTCTCGCCCTCGCGGATCGCCACCCGCGCCTCGTCCACCACACGGATCAGCACCTCGTTGCCCAGCAGGAACTTGACGATCTCCAGCGCCTGGAGCAGGGGCACGCCGCCGTGCAGCAGGGTGCCGAGGATGCGCGCGAAGCGCCCCACCGCGATCATGCGCACCAGGGGCCCAACCAGCCACAGCCGCAGCAGGAACGCGTCCCACACCGGCTTGCCCTTCTCGCTCTTCTTCCAGCGGCGGAAGCCCCACCAGCCCAGGCCGCTCAGGATGATGATCAACCACCAGTAGGAGCCGGTGATGCCGCTGAGCCACACCAGCAGCTGGGTGTTCCAGGGCAGCGCGCGGCCCATGTCGGCGAAGATCTCGGTGATCTTCGGCACCACCACCACCATCAGCATGGCGGTGATGGCGATGCCCACCAGGGCCATGACGATGGGGTAGACCATGGCCCCCTGCACCTTGCCCTTGAGCTTGACCTGCCCGTCGAGGAAGTCGGCCAGGCGGCCGAGCACATCGTCCAGGTTTCCTGCCGCCTCGCCGGCGCGCACCATGTTGACGTACAGGTCGCCGAAGATCTTCGGGTGCTCCCCCAGGGCGTCGGCCAGGGAGGTTCCCTCGTTGACCGCGGTGCGCACCTCGGCCATGCACCGCTTGAGCCGGTCGCTGGTGGCCTGCTCCATGAGCGCGCCCAGGGACTCGGCCAGGGGGATGCCCGCGCGGATCAGGGTGGCGAGCTGGCGCGTGACCACCGCCACGTCCTGGGGCCGCACGCGGTCGAACATGCCCTTGACGTCCACCTCGCGGCTCAAGCCCTTGCCGCTGACGACGCGCTCGCGCTCCTCGGAGATGTCGGTGACGAGGATCCCCTCCTTGCGCAGCTGCTGCCGCAGCACCCGGGGGCTCTCGGCGTCCTTGACCCCGGAGGCCGTCTTGCCGCGGGCGTCGACGCCCTTGTACGCGAATACCGGCATCAGGCCTCGCCTCCTGGCGTCGGCTCGGCGGCTTGAGGCTTGAGGCTTGAGGCTTGAGGTTGGCTCGCTTCGCTCGCGGCTTGAGGCTTAAGGTTTGAGGCTTGAGGGTGGATTGCCTGGCTCGCGTCGCTCGCGGCTTGAGGCTTTAGGCTTGAGGCTTGAGGGTAAATGGCTATTGGGAGGCACTTGGCCTCAAGTCTCAAGTCCCGAGCCTCAAGCCTTCGTTGGTCGCACGCGGGCGCAACGCGCGACGCAGCGCGGCTGTGCGATACGAATGCGGTCCGACCCACGATCATCCTGCGTCCTCCGCGGTGACTCGCATCACCTCTTCGATGGTGGTCCAGCCGGCGATCACCTTCTGGGCGCCGTCCTGGCGCAGGGTGCGCATGCCGGCGTCCACCGCTGCCTGCTTCAGGTTGGAAGCGTCGGTGTTCTTGAGCACCAGGGTCCGCAGCTCGTCGTCCACCATGAGCAGCTCGAAGATGCCCGCGCGGCCCGCGTAGCCGGTGTCCATGCAGGCCGGGCACCCCTTGGCCGCGTACACCATGCCGGGCGGCGGCGGCGGGCGCTCCGGATCCACGAAGCCGTGGTCGTGGCCGCCCTCGGCCGTGAACTCCTCCATGGTGTAGCCCAGGCGCTCCACCTCCTCGGGGGTGGGCGGGCGCAAGATCTTGCACTCGGGGCAGATCTTGCGCACCAGGCGCTGGGCCAGCAGCCCGATGATGGAGGAGGCCACCAGGAAAGGCTCCACGTCCATCTCCACCAGGCGGGTGATGCCGCCTGCGGCGTCGTTGGTGTGCACGGTTGAGAAGACCAGGTGACCGGTGAGCGACGCCTGGATGGCGATCTCCGCCGTCTCCAGGTCGCGAATCTCGCCCACCAGGATGACGTCCGGGTCGTGGCGCAAGAACGACCGCAGGCCCGAGGCGAAGGTGAGCTCGATCTTCGGGTTCACCTGAGTCTGACTGATCCCCTCGATCTGGTACTCAACCGGGTCCTCGACGGTGAGGATGTTCTTGTCCGGCTTGTTGATCTTGGACAGCGCCGAATAGAGCGTGGTGGTCTTGCCGGAGCCGGTGGGGCCGGTGACCAGCAAGATGCCGTGAGGGCGCGCGATGATCTCCGTCATCGCCTGGTAGTGGTCCGGCCCCATGCCGATGGAGTCGAGGTCCACCATCACCGAGGTGCGGTCGAGCAGGCGGATGGTGATGCGCTCACCCTTGGCCGTGGGGGCCGTGGCGACGCGCATGTCGATGTCCTTGCCCGCGATGCGGCGGCGGATGCGGCCGTCCTGGGGCAGGCGCTTCTCGGCGATGTTCAGCCCGGCCATGATCTTGACGCGAGCGGTGATGGAGGCGGCGTAGTTGCGGTGCGCCCGGCGGGCCTCGTAGAGCACGCCGTCGATGCGGTAGCGCACGATGATGTCGCGCTCGCCCGGCTCGATGTGGATGTCCGACGCGCGCTCCTTGACCGCCTGGTGGATCAGGCTGTTGACCCAGCGGATGATGGGCGCCTCGTCGGTGACATCGATGATGTCGACCAGCTCCTCGGAGTCGCCCTTGTATTCGTCGTTCTCCTCCAGGTCCACGGCGCTGGTGCGCTTGGAGTAGACCTTGTTGATCAGGTCGAGCACCTGCTCCTCGCCGGCCAGCACCGGGGTCACCTCGGTCCCGAGCAGGGTGCGCAGGTCGTCCAGGGCGTGGACCTGGCGCGGGTCGGCCAGCACCACGCGCACCGCGCCGTTTTCACGGTGGTACGGCATCACCATGTGGGCCTTGGCGTAGTTGATGGGCACGTCGTCCAGCAGGTCGCCGTCCACCTCCTCCGGGTTCGGCTTGGTGAGGAATTCCAGGCCGAGCTGCATGGCCTGGGCGCGGGCGAGGCTCTCCTCGGCCACCAGCTTGTTCTTGGTCAGGATATCCACGAGCATGCCGCCCTCGAGTTTCTGGCTCTCGAGGGCCTGCTCGAGCTGCTCGCGCGTCAGGGCGCCGTCCCTTAACAGGATGGAGGTGAGCTCGGTCTCGTCCATGCCTCGTCTCCCTGGCTCCCTAGCGAACCCGCCGAACGGGGCGGGCGCGGTTCTCGAGCCGCGGCCGCGGCGGCTCGCGCATCTCCGACGACGGCCGCACCACGCCGCCGGGGCGCCGGGGCCCACCCTTGATCGGGGTGACCGTCATGCCGGTGGGCATCTTGATCGGCTTGACGGTGTCCACCGCCTCCGACGCCTTGCGCGCGTCCTCCAGCAGCTTGGCCTCGGCCTCGGCGGCGGTGGCCACGCGGTTGATCTCCGACAGCAGCCCGCGCTTGTGGCGGAAGTCCACGTCGCTGGTGATCTCCACATGCTTGAACGAGGTGAAGCGCTCGATGAACTCGCGCCGCTCCTCCAGCTTCTTCTTGAGGATGCGCCGCAGGTCGGTCTGGTCCCGGATGATGTAGGGGGTCAGCACGATGAGCAGGTTCGTCTTCTCGGTGATCTTCTTCTTCTGCTTGAACAGGTAGCCGAGGATCGGGATGTCGCCCAGGATCGGCACCTTGCTCACGGTGTTGCGGATGCGGTTGCTCATCAGGCCGCCGATGACCACCGTCTGCTGGTCGCGCACCACCACCACCGTCTTGGCCGAGCGCTTGGAGGTGGCCGGGCCCATGCCGTTGAAGTTCTGGGAGATGATGTCCGAGGTCTCCTGCTCCAGCTCCAGGCGCACCATCTCGCTCTCGTTGACGTGGGGGGTGATCTTCATCTTGAGCGCCACGTCCTGGCGCTGCACTGACACACCGGGCAGGAAGCTGGCCAGGGCGCCGGCCTGCCCGCCCGCCTGGCCCGCCTGGCCGGCCAGGCCGCCGAAGCCGCCGCCCATGAAGCTGCCCTGGAACGGCAGGTTCTGGCCCACGGTGATCTCCGCCTTCTCGTTGTCGGTGGTGAGGATGTGCGGGGTGGACAGGGTGTTGACGTCGCTGTTGTTCTGCAGCGCCTGGAACATGACGCCGAAGGCCGGGATGTCCTGGCCCACGCCCAGCAGGGTGCCGGAGCCGTCGATCTCGGAGCCGCGCACGCCCACGGCGAGGCCCATCATGGACAGCGGGTTGATCAACAGCGAGTTCCAGTCCGAGTGCTCCACACCGCCGAAGATCATCGACTGGGAGTCGCCCTCCCCTGCGATGCCGCCGCCGTGGTAGGCGAAGCCGACCTTGCGGTTGCGGTCCATGCTGATCTCCAGGATGGAGGCCTCGATGAACACCTGGCGGCGCGGGATGTCCAGCTTCTTGATGACCGAGCGCAGGTTCAGGTAGTCCTTGGCCGTGGCCACGATGACCAGGGAGTTTGTGGGCTTGTCAGCGCTGATCTTGACGTCCCCCTCGAACAGGGTGGCTGCCTGGGCGCTGGCAGCGCCGCGGCGGGGGGCGCGGCGGCGCCCGCGTACGTTGCGGCCGCCGGTGCCGGTGAGCGCGCCGAGGGTGCTGGAGAGCCCCTCGGCGTCGGCGTTCTCCAGGTAGTAGACATGAATCTTCTGCGTGGCGGCGTCCTCCTCCACGTCGAGCTTCTTGATCAGCGAGGCGATGCGGTTGAACGACGCGGTGGTGGCCACGATAATCAGCGAGTTGGACGCAGTGTCGGAGACGATCTTGGACGCCTTGATCTTGCTGGCGTCCTGGTTGTGGCGCTGGCCGGGGCGGCGGATCTGCACGCGCTGGGCGCCCTGGGCGGCGAACAGCTGGGACAGGATCTTGTTGACCTCCTGGGGGTCGGCGTACTTGAGCCGGACGACCCAGATCTTTTCGCCCTCGGTCTCGATGTCCAGCTCCTTGACCAGGTAGAGCATGCGCCGGATGTTGTAGGCGTTGTCGGTGATGATCAGCGAGTTGCTCGCCTTGTAGGCGGTGACATCGCCGTTACGGGACTTGAGCTTGTTGAGCACCAGCAGCAGCTCGTTGACGTCCACGTTCTTGACCTCGACGATCTGGGTGATCACCTGGTCGGTGTTGGGCACGCGCTTGCGGTACTTGTCGCCGTAGGTCTTGATCGGCCCCTGGATGGCCCAGTTGCCCTGGACGATCTTCAGGTACTTTCCGGCCGGCACCACGGTGAGCCCCATGACGTCCAGGGCCGAGAGGAACGCCTGGTACGCCTCGCCCGGGGTGACCTTGTTGGGGGTGATGATGGTCACCTTCTGGGCGCGCAGGGTGTCGGACAGCAGGAAGCGCCGGCAGGTCCACTTGCTGATCAGCTCCACCAGGTCGGCCAGCTCGCTGCTCGGCTTCAGGGTGAAGCGGAACTTCTTGCCCCGTGGGATGCGGCCGATGCACTCGTTGAACTCCAGGTCCGTGGGGTTCTTGAGCGCGGAGTCGCCGGACGCTGACGCACTGGCAGAGCTGTCCCCCAGCCGGCCGGAGGACTTCTTTTCGGCCTCGGCGGAGGTGGACTTGCGGCCCGATCGCTCGGGATCGCCAGTCCTGCGCTGGGCGTCGGCCTCCCCTGGCAACAGCAGGAGGGCAAGCAGGAGGGCCGCGGCCGAGATGAGCCGGGGCCGAAAGGATGAATTTGAGCGGCGTTGGTTCATGCGGGATACCCTGTTATGGCGAGCAGTCACTTGCACGGGCAGTGTTAGAGCAAACTCGATGCCAACTGTCAACCGCGTAATGTGCTGAAATTATTGGCCCGAAATGGCCGCGGAGGGCCGTATCCGGGACAAAATGACAAACCCGCCGCTCAGGGCCGATCTGCAGTGACAAATTGGCAACCGGACTGCCACCCCGGGTGGGGGTGGGGATCTGCAGTTGCGGTCGGGAGTCGGGAGTCCGGAGTTGGGAGTCAGGGGGCGGGGTAGGACCAGACGAAGAGCTGGTCGCCCGTGGTCGGGTGGCTCAGGTGGTGCCCGGCGAGGGTGAAAGCGCTGTCGTATATTCCAGCGACGATGAGGCGCCCGTTGGCGTGGATCATGCCGCCTGTTTTGGGATAGGCGTTCGAGTTGCCCACCGCGCCGGACCAGAGCAGCTTGCCCTGGAGCGATACCTTCTGGACGTAGAAGCCCCTGTGGTTGCCCACCGCCTTGCCCTGGCAGAGCAGGAAGTCCTGGCTGTGCTGGAACTGTCCGCTGACGAACATCGCGCCTGCGGCGGACCTCACGATGTGATGTGAGTACAAGTAAGTGCCCTTGTTGAGGCAGTATTTCCGGGTCCACAGCGCCTTGCCGGAGGGACTCAGCTTGGACAGGTTGCCCGGCGCTGTGAGGAAGCCGTATCCGGCAGGGTCGACAGCGAAGCCGGCCAAGCTGTCTTTGGCGGAGACCTTGTTCGCCCAGAGGAAGTTGCCAGCCTTGTCCATACTGGCGACGAAGTCGCCGTATGCGACCCAGGATGGGTACCGGTAGCGGGCGGCGAGAGACATTTTGAACTTTCCGCACTGCGCGAAAGGTGCCGTCACGGGCTCGTTGTAGGATTCGAACCTGAGGCCGCCTCTGATGTAAATCGAATCAGCCGGGCCCATCGTCACACTGGCCCCGTCCGCAGCGTGCTGGCATGTGGTCGCCCATATGATCTTGCCGGAAGGATTCACCCGGGCGATGAATGGATCTCCCAACACTTCGTTTTCAGCCACCTTGAGTGTATTTGTCCCGAGAGTAATTTTGGTGCTAAATGCCCCGCTCACCATGAGATTGTCGGCACTGTCGAGGGCGATACTCTCCACGTACTCCCGCTCATTTACCGCCCCAGCTGACCAGGCCCACTTGACTTTGCCGGAAGGTTCAAGGGCAGCCAGGAACATATCTTCTTTGGTGGTCTTTGATGGGTCGTTTGTCTTGAGCGTTACGCTGCCAAACGAGACCGACTCGGTGAAGTCCCCGCCAAGATAGATTGTCCCTTGCTTGCCAATCGCAATGGCGTGGATATCGCCATAGGAGCCGGCGGGAAATGTCATCAGCTCAATGACTACTCCGGTGGGGCTCAGCTTCAGCACATAGAGGGACCGCTTTGTGTGCGTGATCTTGAACTTCCCGATGTCGTTTTTGCCCCAGCTGCTGCCAGCGACATAGATGTTGCCGGCCTGGTCCGTGGCGACCGTCGGATAGTAGAAATGCCCGGGCCCGGCCGAGGTGACGACCCAGCCTGCGCCGGACTTGAATCCCACAGCTGCAGCGTCGGTAGCCACCGCCAGGTCATCTGCGTCAGCTCCAGCAGGAGGATCTGCGCATGAAGCCAGAACCAATACCACCGCGATAAAAAGCCGCCGCTTCAAGGACTACCCCCGCTGGTGACATGTCCAACAACGATGATAGCAGTTTCAGGACTGACCATGATTCCCCTGTGCCCGCTCCGTGCTCGCGCCGCTCGCCCGGTCGCGGCCTGTGGTGGGCGTTTGTGGTCGCTCGGTCGCTTGGCGGTCTGCTTTCTCGTTGTGCTCGTGTCGACGTTGGCGTGGGGCTGATAGGGCGGAGGTGGGCCTGGACCTTTGGCGTGCTGTCGTTCCCGCTGCGCCTGGTCGCACCGTTGCCTCGGGCCTGTTGGGCTTGTGGTCAGGCGGGACGCGAAGCGGCCCGGCTGTCCGCAAACCAACAGCAAATGGGCACAACGGAACGAGCCACCACAGATGCGCCCCGAGCCACGATAAAGATCACAAACAAACAAAGAAACCGCCGCCCGGGCTCGTGGGCATGTGGGCGGGCGCGAAGCGGCCGTCCAAGCGCCCAGGGGGCGCGTCATGTCCACAGCCCCATCAGGTCGCGTCGATCTCCAGCAACCACTCCACCGCGGTATCGTAATCCACCGGCACCATCCCGTCCCAGGTCGGCTGGCCCGTCTCGCCGTGAATCGAAATCTCCAGCTCCTTGTTCTGCTGTATCAGCCCCTCCACCGGCCTGGGCGGCAGCACCACGGGCGGTGGCAGGTGCTCAAGCTGCAGCCCATCGGGTGAGCGGAAGCTGAGTTCGCCTTCTTCTGTCTTCTCCAGGCTGAAACCACCCTCGTGCACAGCCCTGTGGTGCGTGCTGCAGAGCAGGACCAGGTTGTCGAGGTCCGTCGGACCGCCATCGGCCCAGTGTTTGACATGGTGCATGTGTATGAAGCGCCTGTTTTCGCAGCCGGGAAACTGGCAGACGCCCTCGTCGCGCACCTTCACCGCTCGCTCCAGGGGGGCGCTTGCTCGACGGCTGGAACGGTTCCGCGGAACCGCGCCGTTAGAATTTTCCACTGGCA
>CAZEFW010000096.1:0-4500 GCA_964511535.1 uncultured Myxococcales bacterium
CATTTGTCTATCAATACTCCATCGTTGAACTGTTCGAGGACGAACTCGTGGAAGCCGTTGCCATAGAGCAGGCAGCGCTTGAAGTCGAAGGTCGAATACTCGGAATAGACACAGTCACCGTTGGTGTACCTGAATATGGAATCCGAGATTTCGGAGTAGGAGTAGAACTGTTCCAGGCCCTTGAGGTTGGCGAACTCGACGATGGCATAATTGACGATGCTCATGCCGCTTGCGCCCTTCTTGATGTTGGCGGCGAGTCCGTCCTCGCCTCCGCCAGTCCAGTCGATGCTAATGCCACCCCAGTCACCATTCATGGGCGTCTTGCCGGGAATATAATAGTTGGCAGATGTGAACCATACCCGATCCTGTGGAGCGGAGCCGCCTTTGACCGTCAAGTATGAACCGCTGAGCGCCATGCCTGCGCCACCTGACCGGGTCTGGTAGAAGCCCCGTGGCGCGAAGAAGAACCTGACGCCCGGATCGACCACAATGCGAGCACCGCCCGTGACGATCATGCCCTCGCCGCCGATATAGACCGCCATGGTCTTCTGGGGATTTTTGTACCGGGAGCGGAAATACACGGTTCGGGGATCCTGGCTGTGATCCGTGGTGATTTCCAAACCGAAGGGAAAGCTGATAGAGTTGTAGGCGTCGCGTACCTCCTTGGAATTCGGAAAAGAAATGGTTGGTGTGGAGTTGTTGAGATTCACAAAGTATGGCTTTTTTCTTCGCTCTATATCATCGTTTATATATGGCTCTCGTGCCGGCTTTGGAAGCTCGATCATCTCATTTGCCCTCGAACCTGAAATTAAGCAGCGTCGGACCAGTTGCTCATTTCGGGTTGAATATTTTCCATGCGAACATTTGCGTCGATTTATACGACCCAGAGGGGTGGGGGACAGGCAATCCGTCGAAATCGAACGATCCTTCCTTATCTCCTACCGCAACAGCCGAGCTTAAGGAAGTGGCCACAGCTCCTCTTAAGTTCAGAGTATGCAAAATAATGCCTTTTGCAATTGATGCAGATAGGAGAGTGCCCGCATTTGTTCCCCATAGTACATAAGCACCTTTGCCTTTCAATGCACTGCCGCCTGGACAACTTAGTATGCTGGATTCGCTCAATGCGTTTCCGTAAACAACTGGATTTCCTTGAGAGTTTACAGCCAGGTCAATTACATGTTGTCCTGGCGCCGCTTTGCAGAGATTCTTGGACCAAAGATGCTTGCCATCAGGGGCCACTTTAGCTATCTCCGCGCCGGATCCACCAACAAAGCAGTTGCCCTGAGAATCTACTCCGATGCCAGCATTTAGCCCTACGGCCAAGCTGGTAGCCCAAAGGAACTTTCCGTCGGAATTCTGCTTGGCGACGTAGGTGCCATAACCACTCGTTTTGAGCGTGTGCTTGCCAAAATTCGCCCCGTCTTTATATTCTCCCACCCAGTAGACAATTCCAGAAGGGAGTACTGAAAGGTCTCCGACAGAAAGCGCTCCTGAAGGTTGAACCAGCCACGCCTGGTCACCGTTCGGCTTGAACTTGACCAGAAATGGTCCGCGGCTCAGCTTCTTGAAGCCAAACCAGGCTCCTCCCGGCAGTGGCGAATCGGCGGCCCAGCCGGCCATGTAAACGTTTCCGGCAGCATCCACCTCCACTTTGCCGGGCTTATCGTCCGTACCGGTACTGCCACCTACCTTGTTCCACAGGAGCTTCGCCTTGCTGTCCAACTTCGCCACGAACAGATCTACCCTGTGCGAATTAAGTCCCTTGCCCGAGGTGGTGCTGTACCCGTCGAAGTCCGTATAGCCAGAAAAGGCTCCCGTGACCAATATGTTCCCCTGGCCATCCAAGGCGATGTCTGTACTCGTAATTCCGCCCTCCGATTTGAGGTCCGTATCGACCCAGAGCATCTTTCCGTCCGGCCGCAGCTTCAATATGAAAGCATGTGCCTTGTCAACGTTCCCTGTGAGCTTGGGCGAGCTGCTGAACCGGGTCTCATCTACCAAGGAACCGGTGACGTAAATGTTGCTCTGCTTGTCCACAGTGACCCCATTTGCTCTGGTTCGGCCATACCCCCTAGTATGAAACACCCAGGCCGTACCCTGGCGAGGACGAACGTCAGGGGCGAGGTCTGGCGGCGACCGGTCCTGCGCTCGAGTATCCAGGGAATAGAAGTCAGGCGCCGGACCGTCGGCGGCAATGTCGCGAAGGAGGTCGGCGCCGCTCCCCGAATTGCTATTGCAGGCAACCAGCAGGCAGAAGCCCAGCAGGACACCCGACCGCATCAGCTCTGTCGGGAGCATGCGCTTGTCCGCTCCCTCGCCCAACTGCCGCGCGCTCCTACGGGGTGCCCTTGGCCACCAGCACGGCGGTCAGCGTGGGCTGGGTGCTGATGCTGCCGCTGGCCACCAGCCGGATGTAGCGCAGGAAGCTGCCGTAGCTGTTGACCTTGTTGCCCGTGGTGGCCAGGTCGAAGGTGGAGCCGGTGCCCGCGAACGCGCCGTCCTCGTTGACGGCCGAGTGCTGCAGCTGCAGCGTCTGCCCCGAGTTGGCCGCGATCTTCACCCGCACCTGCACCTCCAGCTCGTTGTAGTGCAGCAGGTCGAGCACCTGGCCCTTCTCATCGCTGATCATGGTGCCGTCTTTGATCAGCGTGAACTCCTGATTGGTGGTGCCCTCGGTCACTGCCGGCATGTTCGTCGGGTCCATTGTACCATCCGTCGAGTCCATCGGCTCAGTTCTCCTTGGCGATGACATACACCGACAGGGTGGGCTGGGTGCTGATGCTGCCGCTGGCCTTGAACCGCACGTAGGTCAGGAAGTTGCTGTAGTCCTCGATGGCGTTGCCCACGGAGGCGATGTCCAGGGTGTTGCCGATGTCCTCGAAGGCGCCGTCCTCGTTGATGGCCGAGTGCTGCATCTGCAGGGTCTGGCTGGCGTTGGCCGCGATCTTGACTCGCACATGCACGTGGAACTTGGAAAAGGGGCCCAAGTTGAGCACCTCGCTTGTTTCGTCGCTGGTGACGGTGCCGTCCCTGAGCAACGTGTACGATGCGTTGTTCATCTCATTCCTCCCTATTGATCCTGCGTCCCGAGGGCTGCAAAGGCCGCTCCTCCCAAATGTGCTCAGTACTCCTTGGCCACCACCACCACGCTGAGCGTGGGCTGGGTGCTGATGCTGCCGCTGGCCTCGAACCGCACGTAGCGCAGAAAGCCGCTGTAGTGCTGGATCTGGTTGCCGGCGGCCGAGATGTCGTAGGTCGGCCCGAGGTCCTCGAACGCGCCGTCCTCGTCCACGGCCGAGTGCTGCATCTGCAAGGTCTGGCTGGCGTTGGCCGGCACCTTGACCCTGACGTGGACATGGACCTTGCTGAAGTGCAGCAGGTCGAGCACCTGGCCCTTCTCATCGCTGATTACGGTGCCGTCCCTGACCAGCGCGTATGTCCTGTTGTCTGACATGCCGTCTCCTCCCCGGGACAGGTCCTTCCTGTCCAGGTCCTTGAAGCCCTGACGCGATGGGAATGGCGATGCATCGGATTGCCCCTCCCCCTCAGTTGTGTAGATCAGGCTAGCGGCCAAAACTCCGCTTTCAAGGGGTTAATTTATGAAATCATTAACGAAATTACAGGGGGGGGTAATTGTGCAGCTTGGTTGGAAAGCTCAGGTGATCTGCCGGGCGCCAGGTTCTGCGATGCATGCCGGAGCGGCAGGCCATTTCCAAGTGGCCCCGATTTCCAGGTCGACCTATGCTTCACCGCCATGGACAACAAGAGTGGCGGCCGCCTGTGGGCGGCCAGCGGTGAGGGGGGCTCGGGCTCCGTGCGGAGTCGCCCGGTGGACCTCGAGATCGCGCTGGGCAAGCTCGGCTGCGGCGAGCTGGTCCTGGAGCTGAAGAAGCGGCTCTCCGGTGCGGCGCCGGGCCAGCTTGTGCGCGTGGTGACAGACGATGCCGCGGCGCCCGGTGAGATCAAGGCCTGGTGCGGCATGACCGGGCACACCCTGGTGGAGGCGGACCCCCCTTGCTACCTGATCACCGTGCGCCCTGCACAGGGCGCCGACAAAGGAGGAACCTGAAATGGCCGGAAAGTTCTGCGTGACCCTGACCAACTGCAAGAATGATCCCGACAAGGCGACCGTGGCGTTCGTGGTGGCCAACGCCGCGCTCGGCAGCGAGAAGGACACCATGGTCTTCCTCAGCTCCGACGGTGTCTGGGCCTGCGACAAGAGCACCGTGGACAGCATCAACATCGGCGAGCCGTTTGCGCCGCTCAAGGAGCTGGTGGCCAAGTTCATCGAAAACGGCGGCAAGCTGTTGGTCTGTACGCCCTGCCTGACCAAGCGCGGCATCGGCGAGGACGACATCATCGAGGGCGCGGAGGCGGCCGGCGGCGCGGCGCTGGTGGCCTGGCTCAGCGAGGACCCGGCCTGCGTGGGCTACTGAGGAAGCAGCCGCGGCGTCTCGCCGCGTGCCTACCGACCAAGTAGACGCGGCGTCTCGCCGCGTG
>CAZEFW010000096.1:4600-35433 GCA_964511535.1 uncultured Myxococcales bacterium
CGCGGCGTCTCGCCGCGTGCCTACCGACCAAGTAGACGCGGCGTCTCGCCGCGTGCCTACCGACCAAGTAGACGCGGCGTCTCGCCGCGTGGCGCGTCCTACTGTTCGTTTCGAGGCGGCGAGATGCCGTTTCTATCTGCCAGGGGGCCATGTCCCACCCGCGCCGTGAACCGCGCCAGGTGGCCGTTGACCTGCTCGGGGTACTCCACCGCGGCGTAGTGGGTGGCGCCCTCCAACAGCACCAGCTCCGCATCGCGGATCGGGCCGGCGAGCTCCCGGGCCAGCCGGGGCGGCGTGATCCAGTCCCGGGTGCCGGTGACCACCAGCGTGGGCACGTCGATGTCCGCCAGCATGTCAGACGCGTCGTGCACGGCGAGGAAGCGCGTGGTGCGGGCCACCGCGCGCCAGTCGAGGCTGCCGTAATCCAGCACCAGGTCGCGCACCACGTCCAGGTCCAGGGGCGGCGCCATGATGCCGGCGCGAACGGCCAGGTCGTCCACGCCGACCCTGGCAGCGGCCGTGATCAGCCCGGGGCCGGGCCAGCGCGCCACGCCGCCGAGGGCCAGCCGCATCAGCGGAGAGGCGGCGGACACGATGCGGGTGCCAATCGGCATCAGCCGCGGCATCCAGACACGCAGGGGCGGCCAGTCGCCCAGGGTGTCGTAGGGGCGCCCGCTGGTTCCGGCCAGGGCGGCGAAGCCCACGAACTGCTCCGGGTGGTCCCGGTAATACTCCAGCAGCAGCTCCACCCCCATGGACCAGCCGATGAACAGGGCGCGGTCCACCCCCTCGATGGCCAGCACCCGCTCCAGGTCGCCCACCTGGTGCTCGAAGCCGTAGCTGCGGCGGTCGGGGGGGCTGCCGGAGCGGAACAGCCCGCGGTAATCCCAGCTGATGACGCGGTAGCCGCGGCGGTACAGCCGGTAGATATGGCGGTAGGTGTGGTAGGGGGTGCAGAAGCCGTTGGCCAGCACCACCGCCGGACCTTCGCCGCACACCTGGTATGCGATGCGGGTGCCGTCGTGGCTGGTGAGGCGGCGGTGGCTGACCTGCGGGGCGCGCATGGGGCTATAACTTACCGCCAGAATCGGCCGCGTCCCGCATTTCTTTCGCGAGGCCAGCGGCATCGCCCACTGCCCCGTAGCGCCAGGCGGCGTACCTCCTGAGCAGGGCCGCTGCCCGGCCCGCGCCCTGGTCCCCCGCGTGCTCGCCGTCGAGCCGGCGGGCGTAGCGCTCCAGCGGCTCGGTGGGGCGGCGCGGCATGCCCCGGTTGCCCAGGGCGTCCAGCAGGACCACCAGGGCCGGCACCGGATCGCGGTACGCCAGCGGCCGGATGACGGCGGCCCGGGCCTTGCCCTGCCGCAGCCAGCGCACCAGGCGCAGGGAACCCCAGATCAACAGCAGCCCGGCCACGGCGGCGGCCATATGAACGATGGTCAGGCTGGTGACCCAGTCCCACGCCGCCCGGACCCAGGAGGCGGCCAGGTCGGCCAGCGCGCCCAGGGTCGGGGTCTCCTGCCGGCCGCTGGCGGCGATGTCCGCCGGGGGTGTGGCGTCGTAGGTCTGCCACCCCTTGCCCCGCACCCAGCCCTCGACCCAGGAGTGCGCGTTGCGCTCGCGCACCACGTGGTACCCGCCCAGGGCGTTGAGCTCGCGCACGCGGTAGCCCGTCACCACCCGGGCGGGCACGCCCGCCGCCCGGGCCAGCAGCGCCAGGGCCGCGGCGAAGTATTCGCAGTGCCCCTGCTTGCCCCGGGTCAAGAAGTCGATCACCGGATCCGGCCCTCGGGGGCGCTCGAATTCCAGAGAGTAGCGGTAGCCGCGCTGCAGCCGCGACTCGATGGTGACCAGCCGCTGGGCGGGGGTCATGCCCGGGGTGATCCATGCGCCCACGATGCGGCGCAGCTCGGCGGCGATGCGGGGCGGCACCTGCAGGTCATCGGCGCTGGGCTTGCCCGGCACATGCTGCTGCCGCCGCGCCGGCAGGAAGCTCACCTCCGACGCCTCCTCACCCGGCGGCGTGGTGAATATGCCGCGGGAGTTCACCTGGGCCACCCCCAGCCGCGTGCGCATGTCCGCGGCCCGCATGGGGACGAAGTATCGCCGCGGGTCGCCGCCCACCGTCACCACGCGGGTGCGCCCGGCCGGATCGTCGCCCTTGCCCGCCGGGCCGAGCTTCACCTGGCGTGAGGCCGCGCCCCGACCCACGAGCCATCGGCCGGCGCGGTAGGTGGTGAACACCGCGCCCCGCAGGTGCTCCGGCTTCGGCCCGTACACCCGCAGCACCATGGCGTCGGAGGTGTACATCTCGTCCAGCGAGCCAAGGCTGACGTCGGTGGTGAAGCCGGTGCGCCCCTTGAGGAACGAGGCGTAGAAGGTGCGCATGGCCCAGTCCTGCGCCGGCGGCAGCACCATGGCCAGGGCCAGGCCCACCAGGCAGGTGCTCGCCAGCAGGCTGGCGCTCACCAGGCGATGGCGCGGGGTGAGCGCGCCAAGGGGCGGGCGGCCCCGGTCCACCGCCCGCAGCGCGGCCAGCTGGAGCAGGCCGAACAGCGCCAGGAAGCCAGGGTAGAGCAATCCATGGGCGCCCTGGGAGCAGCCCACCAGGGCCAGGATGCTCAGGGCGGCGTTGCCCCGCTCGGCGGTGGGCCGCCAGCGCAAAAATCCCCTCGGGATCAGCACGAACAGCGCGCCGAGGGCCACCACGGTGCCGAACCGCCCGAGGGGCGATGCGCCCGGCGCGTCGGCCGGCAGCAGCGCCGACTGCACCGGGTAGACCAGGGCGGCGCTCAACAGGGCGAGCACCACCTGGGCGGCGCGGCCGAGCTCCACCCCGCGAGGCAGCAGCCCCGACAGCACCACCAGGGCCGCCATGGCCGCGCCGGTGAGCCAGTGCTCCGAGCGCACCGTGAACAGCGTGATGATGCAGAGCTGGGTGGCCCGCGGGAGCCATCGTGCGCCGGCGGTCATAGCAGCAATGCCTCGGAGCCGACGATGGCGGGCACCGCCACCGGGGTCACCCCCTCGGCGGGATCGCCCTGCAGCTCCTGCTCGGTGACCAGCAGCGTGCGGCAGCCCACGCGCCGGGCGGCCACCCGCTCCATCAGCCGCCGCCGCTCCTCGTCCCAGCTCATGGCCACCAGCACCAGGCAGGACAGCCGGGACAGGTGAGGCTCGAGCCGCTCCTCGAGCACCGCGAGGTCCAGGCCCGGGGTGGGCTTCACGCAGGCGAGCAGGTCCAGGGCCTGGTCCAGGAAGCCGAGGTTTCGACCCAGGGTCAGGCGGTGCACCTGGTCTCCCACCACCAGCAGGTCGATGAGGGCCTCGCCGCGGCTCAGGTGAGCCACCACCCCGGCGGCCAGGGAGATGGCCGCCTCCAGCCGCGGGTCGTCCAGATCCGCCGCCTCGGTGTCGAGCACCACGCCCACGCGGGAGAAGTACTCCTGCTGGTATTCGCGCACCACCGGCTCGCCCACCCGGGCCCAGGTGCGCGCGTGCAGGTCGCGGATCGGGTCGCCCGGGCGGTAAGGCCGCACGCCGATGAGCTCCATCGACTCGCCGGTGCGAGAGGCCAGGGCCACGCCGCCGGGCTGGTAGCGTTGCCCCAGGGGGGTGGCCAGGCGCACCACCGGGGCGATGCGCGGCACCACCATGAACCGCGTGCCGCTGCTCTGGACCGCGTCGCTGGTGGTGAGCCCCAGAGGCACCAGGGCGCGGACGGCGAACGGGTCGAGGTGGTGCTCGCCGCGTTCGCTGAAGCGGGCGCGGAAGAGGGTTCGCCCGCGCTCACCGGCGGGGAGCTGGGCCAGCTTGCTCACCGTGGCGGTGTAGCTGCCGTCCCACGGGAGGAAGGGCCGCCCCACCCGCAGGGCCTGCTGCACCCTGGCCCCGCCGTTGTGCACGGTCACGGCGATGCTGATCTCCTGATCCACCGTGACCCGGGGCGGGGCCGAGATCTCCAGGCGCACGCCGTCGAGGCGGAACAGCCCGCGCAGGGCGATGGCTGCCAGCAGCAGCCCCGTCAGGGCGCTGAACAACATGTACGCCTGGGAGTAGCGGATGTTGAGGCTGATGGCCCCGATGAGGGGCCAGACGATCACCAGGAAGCGGCCCTCCTGGGTCAGCGAGCCCCAGAAGGCGATGACGAAGCGAAACATGCGGTGGGTCCGGGAGCGCCGGAACCGGTCCCGCTCGGCCTTGGTCTTCGGGATCAGGATATGGTTCAGCCGCGCCAGGTTCACGTGGGGACGTCCACCATCTCGAGGATCTCGTCAACCAGCTGGCCGCTGGTCTTTCCGCCGTAGCGCGCCTGGGAGGAGAGCATGATGCGGTGGGCCAGCACCGGCCGCGCCACCTGCTGCACGTCGTCCGGCCCGGCCCAGTCGCGCCCGTCGAGGAACGCGTGGGCCTGGGCGGCGCGGAACAGCGCCAGGGCGCCGCGGGGCGAGGCGCCGAGGTCCAGCTCCTTGTGCTCCCGCGTCCCGGCCACCACCCGCAACATGAAGGCGCCGAGGTCCCGCTCCACCTTCACCTGGCGCACGTGCTCCTGCAGCGCCAGCAGCTGCTCGGTGTCCACCACCGGCTGCACCTCCTCCAGCGGATCGGTCAGCTGCCGGTCGAACAGCACGTGCATCTCGCTCTCGGCGTCGGGGTAGCCCACCTCCACCCGCAGCAGGAAGCGGTCGAGCTGCGCCTCGGGCAGCGGGTAGGTGCCCTGGTAGTCCACCGGGTTCTGGGTCGCCACCACGAAGAACGGTCGGGGCAGGGCGCGGGTCACGCCGTCGACGGTGACCTGCGCCTCGTTCATGGCCTCCAGCAGGGCCGACTGGGTGCGCGGCGAGGCGCGGTTCACCTCGTCGGCTAAAAGCAGGTTGTTGAACACCGGCCCCGGGCGGAAGGAGAAGGAGCCGTCGCGCGGGTCGAGGATGCTGGCGCCGAGGATGTCGGTGGGCAGCAGGTCCGGGGTGAACTGCACGCGGCTGAAGTCCATGCTCAGGCAGCGCGCCAGGGCCTTGGCCAGGGTGGTCTTTCCCACCCCGGGGACGTCCTCCAGCAGCACATGGCCACCGCCCAGCACCCCCATGAGCAGCAGGTCGATGGCCCCGGCCTTGCCCCGGATGACGCCGCCGAGGGCTCGCCTGACCCGGTCCAGCGCGTCGGAAAAATCGTAGCCCGGCGCCGCGCCGGGTGAGGTGGAGTCGGTCATGGGTGGTGATTTTACATCAGGCGGGGGGCGCTGTGGGCTGAGCCCAGGATATGAGAGGACGCGCATCGGATATGATACGCCCATGTTCCACTTCTCATCTTCGTTCAGGACCTGGTTCGAAAAGCAGATGGCGCTGCAGCGCAGGGCCCCGGACGCCAGCCGGCTACCGCGCTCGGCGGGCAACAGGGGCAACGCGCTGCTCATCGACGGCGATGCGGTGACCATGTGGTTCCTCGGGGGTGACGGCTGGGTCTACTCCTTCGACATGGACCGGGTGGCGGCTCGCCTGGACCGGGAGGAGGACGCCGCGGTGGCCGCGAGGATCCTCCGGCGTGCGTCGGAGCATGACGCGAGGCTGGGCGAGCTTCTGGAGGGGATCCAGCCGCGCACAACCAGGACCTGAGCGGCCAGGGCAGGGCGGTTGTGCTGTCTGCCGGCGCTGGGCACAATGCCGGGATGATGCCCCGGTTCTCGCTCGAGCTCTGCTGCCTGTTGGTCTTCTCCCTGCCTGCGTGCGGTTCTGATCAGAAACTGAAGGTCAACGACCCGTGCACTGCCAACTCCGACTGCGCGGATAACATCTGCCATCGAGGGATCTGCGCCTCGCCGTTCCCCGACGACAACGGCTCGCCCTGCGCCGGGCATGGCACCTGCAAGAGCTTCAGCTGCGTGGGGGGCGTGTGCGTCCCCGGCTCCGCCGCCGTGGGGACCACCTGCATAAACCCGGAGGAGTGCGCCTCGGGTCAGTGCACCTCGCAGTCCTGCGGCCCGATGCCCGACGGCGGGCCGCAGGACGCGGGTCCGCCCGACGTCCGCCCCGACCTGGCCGCGGTGGACGCCGTCGCGCCGGACCTCATCGCCGCGGACATGGCCGCGCCGGATCTCTCCACGCCGGACGCAGGGACCCCGGACGCCGCCGCGCCGGATCTGCCCCAGCCCGACGCAGCGACCCCCGACATCCTGGCGCCGGACCTCGGCTGCACCGGGTGCGATATCTTCTTCAAGTGCCACGCAAACGGCGCGGTCAACCCCCAGGACAGCTGCTACCGGTGCGACACCAGCAAGAGCAAGACCACCTGGACCCTGTTCGCGGGCAAGGGGTGCGTCACAACCCTGGCGGGCGGCGCCAAGGGGCACCTGGACGGCGACGCGCTCAAGGCCAAGTTCGGTTACCTGGCGGGGTTGTTCCTCAAGGGGGACGAGCTGTACATCACCACCCACGGCGGCCCCGGGGACCTGTTCACCCGGGTGAGGCTGCTGGATCTCAAGAGCGGCAAGGTGTCCACCCTGGCCGGCAAGGGCGACCTGGGCAAGGCCGATGGCGCGGCGCTCACCGCGGCCCAGTTCAACAAGCCCACCGGCGTCGTGGTTGACGGCAAGGGCATGGTCTTCGTGGCGGACAAGGGGAACCACGTGGTGCGGGCGATCTACAAGGGCAAGGTGGCCACCGCGGCGGGCAACGGGGTCAACGGAACCGCAACCGGGCCAGCCTTCAAGGCCAGCTTGCCCCAGCCCCACGGCCTGGCCATGGACGCCAAGGGCGCCCTGTACGTCACCACCATCGCCAACTTCAACCCCCAGGAGATTCGCAAGGTGGACCTGGCCGCGTCCACGGTGAGCTCGGTGTTCAAGCACAGCTTCGCCTGGAACTACTTCTCCGGCATCGCCCTCGACGGCAAGGGCAAGGCGCTCTACATCCACTTCGACATCTACGCCGCTGGCGGCACCACCGTGCGCAGCCTCGACCTGAGCAGCAAGCAGAGCGCCATCATCAGCGGCGCCCAGAAAGGGTGCGTCACCGGGCCGGTGGCAAAGGCGAAGTTCAACATGGCCCAGGACCTGAAGCTCGGCGCCGGCGGGGAGATCTATGTGGCGGACCGGGACTGCAAGCAGGTCAAGAAGATCGCCAGCGGCCAGGTGACCGCCGTCGCGGGCACGGGCGTCTCGGGCAAGCTGGATGGCCCGGTGGCCAAGGCCACCCTCGGCCGGGTGCAGGCCATCGCGGTGGACGCCAAGGGCAAGGTGTACATCGCCGACAGCGACAACTACCGGATCCGCCTGTTCACGCCCTGAGGCGGCGACCGCCAGCGCATCTGCAGGGATGACGCCTGAGCCCGCACCGCCCGGAAAAAAAATACCTGGATGAGGTGACCCGAGGGGGTTGACATGTACTTGCACGTGTATAAATTTGCAAAAGTCAAATATTGAAGGAATCAAGCATGGGCAAGAAGGGCTCACACGCAAAGGAATTCCGGGAGCTGCTGCTGGGGCTGGCCCGGCGCGGCTCATCGCTGCTGCGGGAAGATAGCGCCTGCTGCGGCGTCACAGTGTCGCAGTGCATCGCGCTGCA
Organism: uncultured Myxococcales bacterium; assembly: GCA_964511535.1. Taxonomy (GTDB): domain Bacteria; phylum Myxococcota_A; class Polyangia; family CAZCFB01; genus CAZCFB01. Next base: position 12,157 of record CAZEFW010000096.1, read on the forward strand.
GCACCTGCTCCGCGGCGAGATGACCGCCGGAGACCTGTCGCGCGCCATGGGCGTGGACGCCAGCACGGTGACCCGCATGGCCGACGCGCTGGTGGGGGCAGGGCAGGTGGAGCGGGCGCGCCCGGAGACGGGGGACCGGCGGCGCGTGCTGCTGAGGCTCACCGCCGCCGGGCGCCGCCTGGCCCGGGACCTGGTGCAGCGCGAGGAGCAGTTCCTGGAGCTGGCCCTCGGCCAATTCAAGCAGCGGGACGTGCGCGGTGCCATCACGGTCATCGGCGGGCTGCTGGCCATGGCGGCAGGGGGGCTCGAGGCATGCTCCGGGGGGCCGCGGTCGGGCGGCCAGGTCGAGTCCTCGACGGAGGGGACGCCATGAGCGGGCTCTCCTGCTGCCAGGGGCCGGCGCGCAAGCCGGGCGCCGATGATCAGGGCTCGCCAGGGCCGTACGTGGACGGCGCGGTGCAGACGCCGGCGGGGCCGGTGCCGCGGGTGAGCACCACCTTGACCCCGTGCGACCGGTGGGGAGCGTTGAGAGTGCGCTGGGGCGTGGGCCGGGGCAGCTACTCGGTGCCGCCCGGGCTGTACGCCGTGGGGGCGCCCGACGCGGCCTCGCGCGTGCTGGTCAGCGCCAACTACAAGCTCAGCTTCGACCAGCTGCGGCGGACCATGGCGGGGCGGGACGCCTGGATCCTGGTGCTCGACACGGCCGGGGTGAACGTCTGGTGCGCGGCGGGGGAGGGCACCTTCGGCACCGACGAGCTGGTCCGGCGCGTGCAGGCGGCCCGCCTGGCCGAAGTGGTCAGCCACCGACGGCTGATCTTGCCGCAGCTTGGGGCGCCGGGCGTGGCGGCGCACCAGGTCAGGCGCCGCTGCGGGTTCTCGGTGGTGTGGGGCCCGGTGATGCTGGACGATCTGCCGGCGTTCCTCGACGCCGGCCTGAAGGTGTCGCCGGGCATGCGCACCAAGCGCTTCCCGCTGCGGGAGCGCGCCGCGCTCATCCCCATGGAGCTGGTGGGCGGCTGGAAGCCGGCCGCGGCGCTGCTCCTGCTCATCCTGCTCGCCAGCGGCATCGGCGCGCCCGGCGGCTACCTGGCAGGGGTGCTCTCGTCGGGGATCACCGGGGCGACCACCGTGCTGGTGGCGCTGCTCTCCGGGGCCGTGCTGGTGCCGGTGCTCCTGCCGTGGCTGCCGGGGCGGGCGTTCTCTTTCAAGGGGCTGCTGGTGGGCGCGGCGGCGGCGGCGATGCACCTGTGGCTGCTGGTGGGCGTGCCCCACGACCTGGCGCAGGGCCTCGAGGCCGGCGCCTGGCTGGCGCTTGCAGCGAGCCTCGCCTCGTTTCTGGCCATGAACTTCACCGGCGCCTCCACCTACACCTCCCTGTCGGGGGTACGAAAGGAGATGCGCCGGGCGGTGCCCTTGCAGGCCGCAGGCGCCCTGCTCGGCGTCATGTTGCTGGTGGGCGCGCGGCTCGTAGGCTGAGGAGGAACGATGACGACGATGACTTACCTGAGCGACGTGGCCACCCTGGCGCTGGACCCGGACCGCTGCAACGGCTGCGGCAGCTGCACCAAGGTCTGCCCCCACGCCGTGTTCGAGCTGTCTGGCGGCCGCGCCAGCATCGCGCGACGCGACGCCTGCATGGAGTGCGGGGCGTGCACGCGAAACTGCGAACCGGGCGCGCTGTCCGTGGAGCCGGGGGTGGGCTGCGCCGCGGCCGTGATCATCGGCGCCCTGGGCGGGGGATCGGATTGCGGCTGCTCCGTGAAGCCAGGCGGAGGCTGCGCCTGAGCGCTCGGCCCGGGTCGGGCCTGCCTCAGGGCGCCTTGACCCACGCCTCGTAGGACGCGGCCGCCAGCTTGCACCAGCTGGAGATGAGCGGGAACTTCTTGTGGCACGCCCGGTACTCCTGGGGCGGGGTGAACAGGGTCTTGGTGCCGGGCAGGAACTTGCCCGGCACGCAGAGCGGCGTCTTGCTGCCCTTGAACACGCAGTCCAGGGTCTTGTCCTTGGGCCCGCCCGGGCCCTGGGTCAGGACCATGGCGCTGCAGGGGCAGGAGGTCACCTCCAGCGCCAGCTTGACCTTGCACTCGCTGGCCAGGGCCGAGGCGTCGGGCTTCCAGGTGTTGTGGGCGAACAGGAACGCCACACGCGGCGATGGCCCGGACTTGGGGGCGGCCAGGTCCAGCTTCAACGCGGCGCCGGCCGTGGCCTCCCCGAGGTAGGTCATCGACTTGAGGGCGTCGGCGTGGCGGAACGCCTCGGCGGCGATGTTCTTGCTGCAGGCGGCGTCCGGCGTGAGGGTCCAGCGGTAGGTGCGCCCGTCGGTGTAGTCGAGGTCGTCCGGCACGTCCACGCGGGTGGCGCTCCACGGGTGCTGGACGTTGATCGGCAGGGTGATCTCCGCCACGCGGTCCTTGGCCGCGAGGATCTTTTTGGCCGCGTTCGCCTCCTGGTACAGCGGCTTGACGCTGTCGAAGGCGCACCGATCCTCCTTGTACCAGGTGGCGCCCCCGTCGGTGTTGGTGTAGCCGCCCGTGGCGTACGGCCTGTCCTCGAACTTGTAGTAGTAGGCGTCCGCCTTGGCGAAGAAGCTCCAGTACGGGTACTCCTGCGGGTTGTCGAACACGTCGCCGGTCTTGGGCGGGGACGGCTTGCGGCCGAAGCTGCGCTTGTGCGTGGCGGGCACCCCCGGGCACTCGCCGATGCCGTCACACCCGCGGAGCAACAGCTGCTCCCGGGCGAAGCCGCGGTAGTCGCGCGCCTTGCTGCCCCACTCGGCGATCCACTTGGCGTAGTCCTGGTCCTTGACCGGGAAGTTGATCTTGCGACCCTCCTCCTGGCGCTTCTCCATGTAGCCCAGCAGCGATGCGAGGTTCGACAGCGGCGGGGTGGCGTCGTCCCGGTCCGCCAGGTACTTGAAGTAGCCGAACCGCTGGTAGGCCCAGATGCCGCCCGGATCGGTGAAGATGCGCTTGCCCCCGGCGGTGGGCAGCAGCATCCAGGGTGGGCGGGTCAGCTGGAATCCGGCGGCGCCGAGGAAGACCTGCATGTTGCTGGCCGTGGGCCGCACCGCCTCGAACTGGAAGAACCGCGCGCTCCCCTCGATGAACCAGCCGTTGACATGGTGCCGCTGCGGCTTGTCCGCGTTGAGGCCCATGTGGTCCGTCGAGGAGCGGTACAGCCCGTCCCAGATCTTGAAGCCGTAGGCGATCTTCGCCAGGTCGTCCCGGGGCATCAGGTAGGCCGCCTGCTGCAGGTGAAACAGCTCGTGGGCGAATGAGGAGTACTTGCCCGCCGCCTTGCCCGTCTTGTCCGCCAGGCAGGTGAGCACCGCCGGCTGGGTCGACGGGGGCGCGCCGGTGTACAGCTTCTCGTCGACCCAGGAGGTGTACATCTTGATCTGGCGCAGCACGGAGATTGCCGAGGCGTTGACATGCGGGTTGTCCACGTAGTCGTAGATCAGGACGGTGCTCTCCAGCTCCTCCCCGGTGGGGCCCTTGGTGGCGAAGGGCTTGAACTTGTGCCGCGACAGCAGCTCGCCGGTGACCCGCACCTGGTCGATGAGGCAGGTGCGCACCTTCTTGTCTCCGGCGGCCGTGGTGGGCCAGGGGGTGGGCTTGCCGCCCGGCACCACGCTCACCGAGTAGTAGCTGAATACCACCTTGCCGAAGTGGCTGTCCTTGATGGACCAGGTGACCCGCGGCTTGACCAGGTGGAACATGCTGAACTTGTGAGCGCGCCGGCTGTAGCTGCCGATCACCTTGCCCAGCGGTACATCCCACCGCTTGAAGAAGCCGCCGTACGGCTTGGCCTTGAGCCCGGCCTTCTGCGGCATCTCCTGCACCAGGATGGTGTGGCGCACCACGTTGAAGCGGAACCCGCCGCCGCCCGGCTTCTTGGCCTTGCACACCGGCGTGGCGGCGTCCTGCTCGGCCAGCCCGCTGTAGACCCGGCTGTTGAAGATGTAGCTGTCGGCCCACTTGGCCGGCGAGGCGTCGTACAGGGTCTGCTCGGCGGCGGTGAGCCTGGACCGGTCGATCTCGATCTCCAGATCCAGGGCGTCCTCCACCGTCTCGCGCAGGGCGCCGGCGGCGGTGACGTCGATCTCGAGGCTCAGCATCATCGAGGCGCCGGAGTAGGGCGGGTGCTCGGTGGCGGGCAGGGAGGCGTGGCGGGTCACCTTGACGGTCGCGGTCTGCCCCTTGGCGAGCACGCCCGCCGCCAGCCGCACGCCGGTGCGCTTGCTCGGCGCGCCGGTGGTCACGTACAGCACGCCGCCCTTTTCGTCCCAGGTGGCTGACGCGGTCTGGCTGGCCGCGGCGTCGGCGGCCGGGGAGCCATCCGCGGGGGCAGCGTCCACGACCACCTGACCGTCCGGCGCCACGCCGCCGTCAGCGCCGGGGGTGGCCGCGTCATCGCTGCAGGCGGTCAGGGGCAACAGGGCGGCGACGAGGATCCATTGGAGCGCCGCGGGGCGCGAGGAGGTGCGCTTCATGGATCTGAAGGTAGCACCGGCCGGTTGCCGGGCAACGCGGCGCGGCTGCTGGAAAGTCCCGGGATTTCAGTGGAGTTTCTGCGGTATCTGACCTGGCTGAGGCAGGTCAGCGCAGATCCGAACGCCCACGCTCAGGTCCTTGAACGAAGGCTCGGTGATCTCCCGTTCGGGGATGCGGCTGGAGTTGGCGCCGAAATACCAGCTGCCTCCCCGGGCAGCGAACTTGCCGTCATCCAGGGCCGAGCGGGTCCACTCCCAGACGTTGCCGGCCATGTCCAGCAGGCCGAAGGGGCTCGCCGACGCGGGGTAGCTGCCCACCTCGTCTGGCCCCATGGCCGCCGGGAGCTTGCCGTAGGTATCGTCGAAGTTGGCCTCGTCCGGGCTCAGGGCGTCGCCGTGGGGGTACTCGCGGCCGTCGGCCCCACGCGCCGCGCGCTCCCACTCCAGCTCGCTGCACAGCCGCGCCCCCGCCAGCTTGCCGCTGCTGCGCAGCCACGCGGCGTAGCGGCTGGCGTCATCGGCGGTGATGCCCACCACAGGCAAGCGCGCCCAGCGCTGGGCCTTGCGCCGCTTGCGCGCCGAGTAGATCAACGCCTCGCCAGGGCCGGCGGAGAACGCCTGCACCGTGGGCTGGAAGGTGAGGCTCCACCGCCCGGGCCCCAGCTGGTGGAGCTGGAGCGCGCCCTTGAAGCCGCCCTTGCCCACCCGCGGGGTTCGCGCCGCCCGCTCGGCAGGCGGCAGCGCCTCCAGGTAGGCCAGCCACTGGGCGAAGGTGGTCTCGGTCCGCTCGATGAGGAAGCCCGGCGTGTTCGCCGGATGCAGCGGGACCGCGTGGAAGTAGTCCCGGCGCTGATCATCCGGCGCCGCGCTCCCCACCAGGAACCGCCCGGGCGGGACATGGACGAAGCCCTCGGGGACTGTGCCGGCCCGCGGCAGGGTCAACGCGATGCTCAGCGACTCACCCCGGCTGAGCCGGAAGGGGTAGCGCACCGTCTCCCGCCCTGGCGCGTTCAGGGTCGCCATGTACGACCCGGGCTGGACGCGGCGGGTGCCGCCGTACACCGGGCCCTTGTAGACCGTGGTCAGCTGCCGCCGGCCGGTGCTCGACTTGTCCTGGCGCGCCAGCAACAGGACCGCGCCGGCGGGCGTCGTGGTGAAGGTCAGCTTGCCCTGCTCCTGCCACCGGGCCAGGCGCGAGCCGTCCCCGTCGTACAGGGTCATGCGCTGGAGCAGCTCGGCCTGCTCCTGGGTGCTGTGGAGCAGCTCGGCCTGCAGCAGCCGCTCGTAGAGGATGTCCGCGAAGCGTGCCCGACTTGAGAGCCGGGACGGATCCAGCAGCAGCGCGGTCTCCATGGCCTGGGAGGCGGCCCGGTACAGCTCGGCAGTGCGCGTGGCGCTGGCCCGATAGCGCGCCCAGCCCGCCTCTCCGGCGCTGGCCTCGCCGCGGTTGAACCGCTTCAACGCCGAGGCGCGCAAGTCACGCGAGCCAGCGGCCGCCCTGCGGGCCTCGCTCCACATGCGGCCGGCCCTGGCCTCCTGCCCCGCCACCCGCTGCTCGAGGCGGGCGCGGGTCCGCGCCTGAAAGAAGATGTAAGTACCCACGACCGAGGCGAGCATCGCCAGCACCAGGCCGGCGCGCAGGGCGAGGCGCCGGCGGCGGGCGCGGTGGCCACTCCGGAGGAAGTCGCGCTCCAGCGGCGACAGGCGCGCCGGGGCCACCTCGGATGCCTGCTGCAGCTGCTTGCCGGACCAGAGCCCCTCGCGGGATCGCCCCAGGTGCTCCCACTCCCGGACAGCCGCGCCGAGGCGGGCCTTGACGCGCTGCACGTCGGCGTCCTCCGCCAGCCAGTCCGAGAGGGTGTCCCACCCGCGCACCAGCACCTCGTGGGCGATCTCGTAGACGCCCCCCGCGGAGGTCTCCCGCGCCACCACGAGCCGCGCCTTGACCAGCGCGCGCATGGCCTCCCGGGCCTCCGGCGAGTGCGCCGCGTGCTCCTCCACCGTGAGCTGCCGTCGGGTCCCCTCCTCGCTGATCATGCGCGGCAGCAGGTCCCGGGCGGCGCGGCGAGGGCCGGGCATCATGGACGCCAGCACCGTGTCGGCGTGGCTGGTCAGCGCGCCCTCCACGCCGCCGATGGCCTCCAGCTCGGCCCGGGTGATGACCGCCCTGTCGGTCGGCCTGGAGCGCCAGAGCTCCGCGAGCGCGAACTGGAGCAAGGGTAACCCTCCGGACGCTGCCAGGCGGGTGCTGGCCACGAGCTCCTCCACCAGCTCCTCCAACTCGAAGGTGACGCCCATGGCCTCTGCGGGGCCAGTGATGGCCTGCCGGATCCCCTGCTCGGTGAGCGGGCCGAGGATGAACAGCGCCGACGAGATGAGGCCGGAGAGGGGCTCGAGGCCGGCGAGGCGACCCAGGTGGTCCCCCCTGCAGGTGGCCAGCACCCGCAGGCCCGGCCCCGGCTCGGCCATGTCCCGAAGCAGCTCCGCGAAGGCCTGCGCTTGAGGCTCCTCGGCCTGGCTCACCAGCTCCTCGAGCTGATCAACCAGCAAGATCAGGCCGTCGCCGGAGCCGGTCCAGGCTCGCAGCCTGCGCACCACGCCCTGTGGATCCTGGAGGCACTCCTGCTCCAGCTCGTCCACCTCGAGATCCAGCCGCGCCGCCAGGACCGCGGCCAGGGCGCGGCACGGGGTGCGCCCCGGGATCAGCGTCTCGTGGTGCCAGCGCCGCCCGTCCAGGCCAGCCTCGAGGATCAGGGGGAGCACGCCAGCCCGGCAGAAGGACGACTTGCCCACGCCCGAGTCACCCGCGACAAGGAGCATCGGCTCGCCCCTGAGCCGCTCGAGGGCCACCTGGATCTCCCCGTCGCGGCCGAAGAACAGGTCGCGCTGCTCGGCCTCGAAGCACCTCAGCCCGCGGTACGGGTTGCCCGCGGGGAGCGCGCGGCGGTGCCGCCGGCGCGACAGCTCCAGCAGCTGCCGGTTGACCTCCAGGGCGGTGCCGAAGCGATCCCCGGGGTCGCGGCTGAGGCACCGGTGGATGACCCGGGCCAGCCGCGGATCCAGCTCGGGCGCGAGGTCGGACAGGGGCTGGATCTCCTCCTCCGCCACCCGTCGCCGCAGCTCCTCCATGTTGGCGCCGGCGTACGGGTAGCTGTCAGCGCACAGGGTGTAGAGCAGCGCGCCGAGGGAGTAGATGTCCGAGCGCGCCGTGGCGGGATCCCCCTGCCACAGCTCGGGGGCCATGAAGGCGGGGGTCCCCACCAGGGTGTGCGGCGCGGTGAGATCCGGGCGGCGATCCTGCTGCAGCAGGGTGCTCTCGCTCGACGGCGGGAGCGGCGGCCCGGTGTCAGCCCCGGCGGCAGGGCCCGACGGGGCGGCGTCCTGCAGGCCCATGCTCTGATCGGCCGCGCCGGCGCCCCTGGCCGGCGAAGCCCCGGCGCCTGGCGCGGCCGGGTCGGGATCGCCGATCACCGTCTCGGCATCCGACGGCAGGGGCGTCGCGGCGCGCGTCCAGTTCGCGGGCGCCTCCGCGGCCTCTCCCGCGTCGGTCCCGCTGGTCACCACCTTGGCGAGGCCGAAGTCCAGCAGCTTGACCACGCCCTCGTGGGAGAGGATGGCGTTGGCCGGCTTGACGTCCCTGTGAAGCACGCCCCGGCGGTTGGCGGCGGCCAGTCCGGCGGAGATGTCCAGGCCGATGCGCAGGGCCATCTCCGAGGCGATGGGCCGGTCCAGGCGGTCCAGGGGCTGGCCCCGCACATACTCGTAGACCAGGAAGGGCACGGCGCCGTGGATCTGGCCCACCTGGTAGATGGTCACCACGTTCGGGTGCTGCAGCCGGGCGATGGCCCGGGCCTCAACCAGGAACCGCTCCCGCAGCGCGGCGGTGGCGATGGACCGGTTGATCACCTTGATCGCCACGGCCCGGTCGAGCAGGGTGTCCTTGGCCAGGTAGACCTCGCCCATGGCGCCCTTGCCCAGCAGCCGAGACACCTGGTAGCCGGCGAACTCCAGCCTGCCGCTCATCCCGCCTCCCCGGTGACGTGACCGCCTCCCGGCGGTGGCCGGCCTACCCGCCTTCGGCCAGCTTCTGCTCCACAAAGGCCGCGGTGGAGCCGATGGATTGGAACGTGGCGGCCACCATCTCGTCGTCCTCCACGAAGATGTCGAACTCCTCCTCGAGGAAGGCGATGAACTCCATGATGTCCGCCGAGTCGAACACGCCGGACTCCCGCAACGGCAGGTCAGCGGTCAGCGCCATGTCGGGATCGAACTCCTCGAGGATATAGGTCTCGATGCGCTTCGATATGTCGCTGCCGTCTGCCATGGGGTCCGGAGAGCGGCTATAGTACCATCACCACCCACCGAGGCAATTCCTGGCAACACACCCGGGGGAGGGCTCATGAGGCCGACGCTGGTACATCACCTGCTCATCGACGCGGCGGAGCGCTGCCCGGAGCGGCGCGCCGTCATCCAGGGCGACCGGAGCATCACCTGGGCCGACCTCGCCGGGGAAGCATGCCGGCTGAGCCGCTGGCTTCGCCAACAGGAGCTGCGACGATCGGACCGGGTCGCCGTGCTGCTCGACCGAAGCATCGAGCAGGTGAGCGCCCTCTTCGGCGTGGCCATGAGCGGCGCCGCGTTCGTGCTGATCAACGCCGGGCTGCGGGCGCACCAGGTGGCGCATATCGTGCGGGACAGCGGGGCGAAGGTCCTGATCACCAGCTCGGACTTCGCCGGGAAGCTCGAGGAGCTGGAGCCGGCGCCCCGGGTGTTGTTCATGGACGAGGCGCCGCAGGACCCCGACCACAGCTGGCCGCTGATCCGCGGGGCCTGCCCGGCGACCGCGGGTGAGGCGCCCGGGCTCATCGGAGAGGACCTGGCGGATATCATCTACACCTCCGGCTCCACCGGGCTGCCCAAGGGGGTCGTCCTGACTCACCGCAACATCGTCGAGGGCGCGCGCATCGTCAGCGGCTACCTCGGCGTGACCGGCGAGGATCGGCTCATCAGCTTGCTGCCGTTCAACTTCGACTACGGCCTGAACCAGCTCACCAGCGCGGCGCTGCACGCCTGCACCCTCGTGATCCACGAGTACTTCCTGCCCAGGGACCTGATCTCGGTGTTGCAGCGCGAGCGGATAACCGGCTTCGCGGGCCTCAGGCCGATCTGGCTGTCCATGTTCAGCTCCCGCGCCAGGCTGCCCGAGGGCCAGGCGTTCCCTCACCTGCGATATCTGACCAACACCGGCGGCAAGGTGCCGCGCGAGGTGGTGCAAAAGATCCGCGGCTATTTCCCCGACGCGCGGCTGTTCCTGATGTACGGGCTGACCGAGGCGTTCCGCTCGACGTACCTGCCGCCGGAGGAGCTGGACCGGCGGCCCACTTCCATCGGGCGCGCCATCCCTGAGGTGGAGATCCTGGTGCTCAAAAAGGACGGGCAGGAGGCAGCGCCCGGCGAGGAGGGGGAGCTGGTGCACCGGGGGGCGCTGGTGTCGCGCGGCTACTGGAACCAGCCCGAAAAGACCGCCAGGGTCTTCCGCAAGGACCCGGTCATCGGCGGGCGCACGCTGTACAACGAGACGGTCGTCTATTCGGGCGACATGGTGACCCGGGATGAGGAGGGGTTCCTCTATTTCGTCTCCCGGCGTGACCAGCTGATCAAGGCCGGCGGCCACAGGGTCAGCCCCGACGAGATCGAGGAAGTGCTGCTGCGCCTCAGCGGCGCCACCGCGGCGGTGGTGTTCGCCAGGGAGGTGGACGACAGCCGCGACACGATCATCGTGGCGGTGCTGGAGCTGGAGGCGCTGGACGACAAGGCGCTCATGCGGCAATGCCGCAAGGAGCTGCCCCGTCACATGATCCCGGGTGTGATCCAGGCGCGCCCGCGCTTGCCCCGCAGCGCCAACGGCAAGATCGACCGCGCCGGGGTCCGGGCGGAATGTCCCGAGATCCCCGCACCCGGCAGGAGGAGATGATGATTCAGCTGACCAACGCGGGGGAGGCGAGGGTGGGGAGCCACGCCATCGAGCAGCTCGCCGCCGAGCATGGCACGCCATTCTATCTGTACGACCTGCCCACCATGACGGCGAACATCCAGCAGGTGCGGGCGGCGTTCGGGCCGTCGGTGCGGCTGCTATACGCGGCCAAGGCGAACCCGAACCTGCACCTGCTGCGGGCCCTGTCACCGCTGGTGGACGGCCTCGACATCTCATCCGCAGGGGAGCTGACCCAGGCGCTGGCCGCGGGGTACGAGGCGTCGCGGCTCGGCTTCGCCGGTCCGGGCAAGACCGACGCCGAGCTCGAGGCGGCCGTGACCGGCGCGGTGGGCATCATCAGCGCCGAGTCGATGCGGGAGCTCTCGACCCTCGCGGCCATCGCGCGCCGCGTCGGGGTGAGGGCGCCGATCATGCTCCGGGTCAACCCGAAGCTCACCATCCGCGAGTTCGCGCTCAAGATGGGCGGCCGCAGCACGCCCTTCGGCCTCGACGAGGAGGAGCTGTCCGCGGCGGCTGCGTTTGTTCGCAGCGCGCAGGACGCGCTGGATATGCGAGGGGTACATGTCTACGCCGGCACCCAGTGCCTGGACGAGGACGCGCTGGCTCGCAACATCGAGAACACCCTCGACATCGCCGCGCGGGTGCAGGCGGAGCACGGCCTGCCGGTGGCGGAGGTGAACCTGGGCGGCGGGTTCGGCGTGTCCTACTTCGAGCGAGGGCCGGCGCTGGACCTGACCATGGTGGCGCGGCGGACCCGGGACGCCCTGGGGCAGTACCGCGAGCGCGCGGAGAGCGAGCCGGTGCTCACCCTGGAGCTCGGGCGGTTCATCGTGGGCCCGGCGGGGGTCTACGTCACGCGGGTGCTGAGCGAGAAGGTCTCCCGTGGCAAGACCCACTACGTGCTCGACGGCGGCATGAACCACCACCTGGCCGCCAGCGGCAACCTGGGCGCCCGGCTGCGCCAGAACTACCTGGTGCAGAACCTGACCAACCCGACGGGGGAGCCCGTGACCTGCAACCTGGCCGGCGCCCTGTGCACGCCCCTGGATGTCCTGGGCGCCGGGGTCCAGGTCCCATGCCCGCGAGTGGGCGACCTCATCGCCGTGCTCAACTCGGGCAGCTACGGGTTGACCGCCAGCCCGCTGCTGTTCCTCGGGCACCCGACCCCGGCGGAGCTACTGCACGACGGGACCTCCGTGGCGCTGGTGCGGCCGCGGTTCACCATCTCCGACTTCAACGGTTAGCCAACCAGCCGAGCATCTCCCGCAATGCGCGCTCGCGGCCATCCGTGGTCATCAGGGAGTGGTCGGCGCGCGGCAGGGTGACGACGCTGCAGCGCGCGGCGCTGTCCGGGGTGTTGTCCAGCACCTTGGCGCGGAACTCCTGGTTGAAGTCCGGCGTCTCGTTGTCCAGCTCGCAGAGCAGGAACAGCAGGGGCAACTCCAGCTCCATCATGTGCCTGTAGGCGCGCCAGAAATTCCAGTTGAAGCGGGCATGGTCCGGCTTGTAGGTCGGCTTCAACCGGGCAGCCAGGCGCCGCTTGAGCTGGCGCAGCCGGGTCTTGACCGCGCCGGCCAGGAAGCGGTAGTCGCTCTCGCCGCGCAGCAGCCTGAGGTAGCTGCGCGCCGAGGTGGCGCGCTGGAGGTAGCCGCGCCAGGCCATCTCGGCGTCGAAGCTGCGCATCTCCTCCAGCGGAGAGCTGTGCAACACCGGCAGCCCGAGCAGGATCAGCCCGCTGACGTCCGCGGGCTGGGCCTCGCACGCGAACATGGCCGTCAGGGCGCCGTCACACTGCCCCCAGAGGAAGAGGCGCCTCGGGGAGAACGTGGCGCGGGTCCAGCGGTTGACGTCCATCGCGTCCTCGGCGTGCGCCCCGGACTCGACGGCGCAGAAATACTCGTCGAGCGGGGCGTCGGGCAAGCCGAGCCCCTCGCTGTCGCCGGTGCCGGTGGGGTCGTAGCGCACCACGAGGTAGCCGGCGAGGGCGAGCTGATCAGCCAGCTGACGGAAGTAGTCGCCCACGCCGCCCCGATTCTGCAGTCCGGTCTGGTTGAACACGATGGCGTCCATCGGCCCGCCGCGGCCTCGCGCGCGGACCACGGTGGCCGCCATGAGCAATCCCACCCGGTTCGGTATCGCCACCATGCAGCGCTCGAGCTTGCCGTCAAAGATCCAGTTGCTCATGTCCGCTGCTCCCGGGCGGGCGCGCTGGACAGCCAGCTCGCGACGGCGGCTTTCAGCTCGTCCAGGTCCGGCTTCCACTCCTTGCGGCTGCCCCACTTGAACGCGTGCTTGACCGCCGTGAGCTCCGCGGGACCCCTGTCCGAGAGCGCGGCGTGCCACGAGCGCGCCTCACGGCCAGGGCGGCTGGACCCGGCGCTGCTATGGAGCACGGTGGATACGCCGTCGAAGCCTTCCATGAGGGGCTCCACTGACCACTCGAGGAGCTCTTCATACAGCGGGAGCGCCAGGCGGAAGCCGAACACCGAAATCGACGATCCTTTCTGCAGCTGCTCAACCACCTGCGACGACGTCTTCTTCACTCCGAAATACTGCTCGTGGCTCAGCATGTGAGACCGCATCAGCTGCCGCCCGTAGGCCCGGCCGTTGTAGATGGGATCCCACAAGATGACCTGGTCGAAGCTGCCGCTGCCGAGGGCCGCGGCGCCGGCCAGCGCACCAGCCCGCGCCGCGAACAGGCACAGGCGCCCCACGCCGGTCTTGACCCCGAGGATCCTGGCGGCGGAGAGGATGTCTTCGGCTCGAGACGTGACCGTCGCCTGCTCGAAGCTGCCCGAGCTCTCGCCCTCACCCCGATAGTCGAACCGGATCACCGAATACCCCTGGCTCGCCAGATCCCGCGCCAGGGTCACCAGCTCCCGGTAGGCCCTGAGCCGTTCGCGGCCAAAGGCTGGCGCCATGACCACGCCCGTCTCCCGGGCTGGTCCAAGGGGGGCGTGGATGCAGACATGGAGGAAACCGCCTTCAACATGAATCAGGGTCCATGTCTCAAGGGCGGTGGCGCGCCCGGTGGGGGTGGGCTCGAATTCGAAACCTGCCATGGGTCTATTGTCAGGGATGAGGCGTGCTGGTCAAGATATGGCCCGCTTTCACCCGCCGATGCGGCACAGGGCCCAGTCGCGCGCGGCCTTGCCAGCGCTGCGCAGCTCACCCCTCACGTAGGGCAGCCCGGCGTTGCAGGCGCTGCGCGCCTTGTGCTGCGCCAGCAAACCCAGCCGCTGCAGGTCGTTCTTGGGTGTCTTCGCACCCTTCGGCAGCAGATCGAGCATGTGGCCGATCTTGGCGATGGCCTCCAGGGCGTACTCCATGTCCGGCCGCGTGTGCGCGGCGGTGATGTTGCAGCGCAGGCGCTCGCCCCCCGGCTCCACCGCGGGCGAGACGAAGGGCATCATCATGATGTCGCCGCCGTGGAACAGGTAGGCGCCGAACTTCATGGTCAGCACCTCATCCCGCAGGAAGATGGGCGTGATATGCCCCACGCTCTTGCCAAGGTCGAAGCCGAGGTCCGCCAGGCCCTGACGGAAGAAGTCGCCGTTTTCGTGCAGGCGGCGCAGGTGCCGCGGCTCGGTCTCGATGATGTCCAGGGCGGCGGCGGCGGCGGCCACCTGGGCCACGGGCAGGGTGGCCGAGAACATGAACGAGCGCGCCTTGAGCATCATGTAGTCCACCAGTTGCTGGTCGGCGCAGACGAACCCGCCGATGCCGCCGAAGGACTTGCTGAAGGTTCCGATCAGGATGTCGATCTCGTCCACGATGCCGTGGATCTCGCCCACGCCGCGGCCGGTGGGGCCCAGGGCGCCGAGCCCGTGGGCGTCGTCCACCACAAGCACGGCGTTGTACTTGCGGCACAGCTCGGCCATGTCGGCCACATGGCCCATGTCGCCGTCCACCGAGTAGTACCCCTCGGCGACGACCATCTTCTTGTCGTACTCCGAGGTGCGCAGGCACTTCTCCAGCAGCTTCATCTTGTTGTGCTTGAAGAAGCGCACCTCCATCTCCGGGTGCTCGCCCAGGGCGAGGAACATGCCCTCCATGATGGAGGCGTGGCACAGCCGGTCGAGGATCAGCGTGGTGTCGTTGTCGAGGAACGCGCTCAGGGTGCCCACCAGAGACTGGTAGCCGGTGGTGAAGGTCATGCACGCCTGGTAGCCGAGCCACGCGGCGAGCCGGCGCTCCAGCTCCTGGTGCGCCACGCTGGTGGCCTGGGGGCGGGCGCTGCCCAGCCCTGTGCCGTAGCGCTCGATCCCCTCGACGCCGGCGCGCTTCACCCGCGGGTCCAGCGACAGGCCCAGGTAGTCGTTGGAGGTGAAGTTGACGTAGCTCTTGTCGCCCACGCGCACCCTCGGGCCCACGTTCTGCTGGGGCCGAAAGAACGGCCACGCCTTGGCGCGCTTCACCTCGTCGAGGCGCTTGAGCAGATCCTCGGTCTTTTCATGCAGCCAGCTCACCCTGTCCTCCTTGGCGGAGCCCGGAGCGCCGCCGTCAGGGCGCCATGGTCAAAGAAAGCCGCGCGCGGGTCAAGTGGCCGCCGTTTCGTCATTCTGTCATTTTGTCATTTCGTCGTTTCGTCGTTTCGTCGTTTCGTCATTCGCCGGCCAGAGGCCGGCGTCACCGCACCCAGAGCGTCCCGTCCTTGCCTCCAGCGTATTTGCAGCCCATGCCGGGTCGGGGCACGCCGGTCTTGTAGATGTAACGGTAGCCGCAGAACTGGTGTGAGGCGGAGTACATGCCGGTGACCCAGATGCCGCAATCCAGCGCGCAGGTCGGGTTGGCTCGGAGCGGTTGGTTGAAGGGCCCGTTGGCCGACGAGAAGCTGGCGCGGTTGACGTATCCGGTGCTGCCGCTGTAGCGCAGGTCGATCTTGATCCCCGAGACGTTGACCCAGATGTTCTTCACCCCGGGGATGTTCATCCACGCCCGGGTGGTCTTGATGGCGTTGATCATGGCGTCGGACAGCTTGCCGGTGTTGCTCTGGGTTGGAGAGGTGACAGTGCTCACCGCCGAGGCGGTGGTGTGCACGGTGCTGTTGCTGCGCACCCGCGCCACCAGGGTCCAGCCGCCGCCCTGGCTCGTCATGTCGCAGTAGGCGTTGAAGGCCGTCGCGCTGATGGACGGGCGGATGGCGTAGGTGCC
Source organism: uncultured Myxococcales bacterium (assembly GCA_964511535.1). Lineage (GTDB taxonomy): Bacteria > Myxococcota_A > Polyangia > CAZCFB01 > CAZCFB01. Next base: position 27,798 of record CAZEFW010000096.1, read on the forward strand.
GCTCTTGGCCGAGGCGTTGGCCGCCTTGACCTTGGCGCATGACCCGTGGCTGACGCACTTGCCCGCCGCGCACCAGGCGCCCACGCAGTCGGTGGTCTTGGCGCACAGCTTGCCGTCGGCGCACTTGGCGCAGGTTCCGCCGCCGCAGTCCACGTCGGTCTCTGCGCCGTTCTTCACCTTGTCCGTGCAGCTGGGCGCGGCGCACTTGCCGCCCGAGCAGACACCGGACAGGCAGTCGGTGGCCGCCTTGCAGGTCTTCGTGTCGGCGCACTTGGCGCAGGTGCCGCCGCCGCAGTCCACGTCGGTCTCTGCGCCGTTCATCACCTTGTCCGTGCAGGTGGCCGCAGCGCAGAGGCCGCCCTTGCACACGCCGCTGACGCAGTCTGCGGCCAGGCTGCACTTCTGCTTGGCCACGCACTTGGGGCATGTTCCGCCGCCGCAGTCCACGTCGGTCTCTGCGCCGTTCGTCACCTTGTCCGTGCAGCTGGGCGCGGCGCACTTGCCGCCCGAGCAGACGCCGGACAGGCAGTCGCCGGCGGCGATGCATTTCTGGGTCGGCTGGCAGCCGGGGCAGGAGCCGCCGCCGCAGTCCACGTCGGTCTCTGCGCCGTTCTGCACCTTGTCGGTGCAAGTGGCCGCCGTGCAGAGATTAAACGTACACACGCCGCTGATGCAGTCGGCGGCCACCCCGCACACCTTCTTGTCGACGCACTTGGGGCATGTGCCGCCGCCACAGTCCACGTCGGTCTCTGCGCCGTTCTTCACCTTGTCGATGCAGGTGGCCGCCGCGCAGACGCCGCCGGCGCACACGCCGCTGACGCAGTCGGTGGCCGCCGCGCACAGCTGCGTGGCCACGCACTTGGGGCATGTTCCGCCGCCGCAGTCCACGTCGGTCTCGTTTCCGTTCTTCACCTTGTCGGTGCAGGTGGCGGGCGCGCAGACGCCGTTGATGCAGACAACGTTGAGGCAGTCCGCGCCCTTGGCGCACTTCTTGTTGTCGGCGCACTTGGGGCATGTGCCGCCGCCACAGTCCACGTCGGTCTCGGCGCCGTTTTGAACCTTGTCGGTGCACGACGCGGGCGCGCACTTGCCGCCGGAGCAGACGCCGCTGATGCAATCCGTGGCCGCCTTGCACTGCTTGTTGTCGGCGCACTTGGGGCATGTGCCGCCGCCGCAGTCCACGTCGGTCTCCGCGCCGTTTTTTACGGTGTCGGTGCAGGTGGCCGGCGCGCACTTGCCGGCGCTGCACACGCCGCTGATGCAATCCGCGGGCTTGTTGCACCCCTTGTTGTCGGCGCACTTGGGGCATGTGCCGCCGCCGCAGTCCACGTCGGTCTCCGCCCCGTTCTTCTTGGCGTCGGTGCAGGTGGGCCACGGTATATCCGGAGGCAGCATGTCGGGTACCAGCTGGTCGGGCGGGTCCATGTCGGGCGGCGCGAGGTCCGGGGTAAATTGCTGGTCCGCGGCCAGGTCAGCGCCGAGATCGGGGGGCGCGGCGTCTTCGGGTGGGGCGGTGGTCTGGTCCTCGCATCCGGCGAGGGAGAAGAGCAGGGTGGTGATGCCAATGCAAACAGCTCGCTTCATGTTTACTCCGCGGTCGATTGACTAGATTTTATGTCTCCTGTCCGCGTGGTGCCAGCGCGGCCCGGGTGTCTTACACTCTCCAGTATGGACCATGAGCCACACGCCGCGCCCCTGGAGGCGGAGCCCGAGGAGGGCGTAGCGCGTCCGCACTCGCCCGGGTACCGGGTGGTGGCCCTGCTGCTGACCCTGGCCCTGATCGGGATCACCATCATGGGCACCGGCTACTCCCTGTTTCGGGCGCCGCCGACCCCGGAGCGCACGCGGCCGCTGCCCGAGTTGATCCCGGAGCAGGGGGCGGTGCGGTAGCCAGCTACCAGGGGTGAATCAATGAACAAGGCAGAGGACGCAGCGCGGTCGAAGATCCACGTGGGCGTCAGCGCCTGCCTGCTGGGGCAGGAGGTGCGCTACGACGGCGGCCACACGCGCAACCGGTATGTCACCGACGTGCTGGGCCGCTGGTTCCAGTGGGTGCCGGTGTGCCCCGAGGTTGAGTTCGGACTGCCCACACCGCGCCCCCCCATGCGCCTGGAGGGCGATCCTGCCGCGCCGCGGCTGGTGGTCACCAGCACGGGCGAGGACCTGACCGAGGGGATGCGGCGCTTCGCCGCGCGGCGGGCCCGTGCGCTGGAGCGCGAGGGCCCGGCTCTTTGCGGCTTCATCTTCAAGAGCAAGTCACCCTCCAGCGGCATGGCCCGGGTCAAGGTGTACGGCGCCAAGGGCATTCCCGTGAACAAGGGGTCGGGCCTGTTCGCCCGGGCGGTGATGGACCGGTTCCCGAACCTGCCCGTGGAGGAGGAGGGCCGGCTCAACGACCCCGGGCTGCGGGAGAACTTCCTGGAGCGGGTGTTCACCTGTCACCGGTGGCAACAGCTCAACGAACAGCGCCCCACGGTGGGGCGGCTGGTGGCGTTCCACACGCGGCACAAGCTGCTGCTCATGAGCCACAGCCCGCGGCACTACCGAGAGCTCGGCCGGCTGGTGGCCGCGGGCAAGCAGGCCCGGCCGCGGGAGCTGTACAGCCGCTACGAGCGGGGCCTGATGGCGGCGCTCCGCCTGCGCGCCACCGCTGCCAAGCAAGTAAACGTGCTGCAGCACATGATGGGCTACTTCAAGAGGGACCTGACCGGCGACGAGAAGGCCGAGCTGCTGGAGCAATTCCAGCGCTACCGCCATGGGCTGACGCCGCTGATCGTTCCCCTGACGCTGATCAACCACTACGTGCGCAAGTACCGTCAGCCCTACCTGGCCGAGCAGGTGTACCTGAACCCGCACCCGGCGGAGTTGAAGCTGCGCAACCATGTTTAGGGGCGCGCGCCAGACTTGAGGCTTGAGGCTTGAGGCTTGAGGCTTGAGGCTTGGGGCTTGGGGCTTGGGGCTTGGGCTCGCTTTGCTCGCCTTTTTTTGGATTCCTGAGCGTCAGCCGGGGAGAGCTGATTTCAGCGCCTGGATGATGGCCTGGGGTTTCGGGTGGTCTCCCGCGGCCTGGCTCACATGCTCGAAGTGCACGGCGCCGTCAGGCGTGATGACGAAGGCGCCGCCCTGCTGCCAGGGGTCGCCCTGCACCGAGGTCTGCCGGTGTCCTCCCTTCAGCGCGCGCACGGCGTTGCCCATGGACTTGAGGTTGAACGTGGAGCCGAGGCCGCGGCGCAGCCCTGCCGCCGCGTACGCCTCCAGCTCGGGGTCCACCAGCAAGGGGAAGTCGAGGTCGTGCTGCTCCTTGAAGTCCTGCGCCTGCAGCGGCGAGCCGTTGCCCACCACCACCAGCTCGGCCCCCAACTCCCGGATGCTCCCCACCGCGCCACGCACCTGCGTGACCTGCTCGCGGCAGAACAGTCAGCCGAAGTGCCGGATGAACATCAGCACCACGGGCCGCCCGGACCAGGCGTCTCCCAGGCGGTACGGCTCGCCGTGCAGATCCTGCACCGTGATTGAACCCAGCTCCTGCGTGACGGCCATGGCCTCCTCCCCGGAGATGCGACGCCGGTGGCGCCGGTGCATATAAATACCAGGCGCAGCGGCTTTCGCCACGCCATGGGAGGGATCAGACCCCTGGACCTCGGCATCCCGGACCTCCGGATCACCACCATCAATCAGGCCCCGCTCAACCCCTGCGGCGCCGATAAAATGTCAAGTAGGGGGGTCTGACCCCACCACTTGACATTTTAATTTGGCGGTCAGGTGTCCAACAGCCCCTCGGGGCGGCGGCGCCGGCGCGCGGGCTCGTCATGCTCGAGGTAGGTGATGATGCCCTCGGCGATCTGCCGGGCGATCCAGCGCGCCTCCTCGGACCTCGGGCCCACTGGCTCGTCGCCGTCGAATTCCCACACCAGGTCCTTGCGCACCTCGATGCCGATGGCGCTGGGTCGGGTGGCGGAGCGGATGTAGCGTTCCACCTGCCCGGGGGTGTCCAGCACGAACTCCCGGATCTGCTGGTAGGCGACCTCGGCGGCCGCGAACTCGGCGGCCATGCCCGCGGGGGGCGTACGGAAGCGGTGCAGGAACCCGAACAGCGCGTCGGCGTCGGTGCGGCGCAGGTTGGTGTTCAGCAGCATCTCCCACACCCTGACGTACGCCGGATCGTCGGTGAGGCCCGGCAGCTGGCGCTCCATCTTCGCGCGCATGTGCTTGAAGAACATCCAGGGCTGGTAGCGCACCTCGAGGCTGCCGTCGGGCAGGCAGTAGGGATAGTTGTGCTCCACGTGCAGGCCCGCCCGCTGCAGGGTCAGCGCCAGCCTGTCACGCAGCACGCGGTCGGCGGTGGACTCGGCCAGGCGGTCGGGGAACATCGGATCGAAGCGGCCGAAGGGGAGCCGCGAGTTGCGCTGGTAGCTCTCGGAGCGGGTGGCGATGCTGATGGGGGGGCGCTCGGTGCGGCTCTTGTTGTGGACGTCGTAGGTGTGGATGGCCACCTTGAGCGAGCGGTTGGCCACCGCGCGGTCCACGGCGTCGGAGATGGCGTCGTAGTACTCCGCCAGCACCCAGCGCTTCTCCTGCTGGGACAGGCAGCTGGCCAGAGGATCGATGAGCGCCAGCCGGTCCTGGGGCGCGGCCCCCGGCGGCGAGCTGCCCGGGAAGCGGTTGTAGTCCATCACCACCCGGGCCAGGGTCACCTGGTGGTACCCGCCGATGCCGAGGGCCTCTGCCAGGTACCCCGCCACCAGGCTGGCGCCCCAGTCTCGCTCGGCCACGAAATGTCGCCACAGGGTGCCGTCGTCCAGCAGCCGCTGCACGCCGGGAGACTCCAGCACCCTCGACGGGATCCGATCGCCGTCGTGCAGCGTGTCCAGCACGATTTGGTCCCGCCCCGGTCCGGCGTCGGCGTCGGGGTCGGGGCCCACTGCGACGAACTCCAGCGGGTCGGCCGGGCTCGTGGTGAAGTCGATTCCTGGTCTCGTCATGGTTGGAGCGTGACCTCGTCGCGCGCAGGCGCGCTGTTTGGGCCATCATCATAGCAGCACCGCCCCGCGGCCGGGTGGCGCAGGGGCCCCGCGAGCATCAGGGCGCTGATCGGGCGGCAGAAATTGCATATAACTGTCCCATGCAACCATTCGAACAGCTCGGCGCGTTCTACCTCGGGCGCAGGCATGACCTGGGCACCGGCACCACCACCCCCGAGACGGTCCTGCTGGACGCCAGGGACCTGACCACCCACGCGGTGATCCTCGGCATGACCGGCAGCGGCAAGACAGGGCTCGGGGTGACCCTGCTGGAGGAGGCCGCCCTGGACGCGATCCCCGCCATCGTCATCGACCCCAAGGGAGACCTGGGCAACCTGCTGCTCACCTTCCCCGACCTGGCGCCGGCCGACTTCTTGCCGTGGGTGGATCCGGCCGAGGCCATGCGACAGGGGCAGACCCCCGAGCAGTACGCGGCGGCCGTGGCCACCCGCTGGCGGGATGGCCTGGCCCGCTGGGGACAGGACGGCGCCCGCATCGCGCGGCTGCGCCAGGCGGCGGAGTTCCGCGTGCACACGCCGGGCAGCTCGGCCGGCGCGCCGCTGTCCATGCTCGGCTCCCTTGCCGCGCCCCGGGGGGTGGACGCTGAGGGGCGGCGGGAGCTGCTGGTGAGCGCGGTCTCGGGGCTGCTGGCGCTGCTGGACATGGAGGCCGATCCGCTGCTGAGCCGGGAGCACATCCTGCTGAGCAACCTGGTGGAGCGGGCGTGGGCCGCGGGGGAGGACCTGGACCTGGGCCGGCTGATCCGGCTGATCCAGCAGCCGCCATTCCAGCGGCTGGGGGTGCTCGACCTGGACAGCTTCTTCCCCGCGCGGGACCGCGCCGCCCTGGCCATGCGGCTGAACAACCTGCTCGCCTCGCCCGGGTTCGCCGGGTTCATGCAGGGCGAGGCGCTGTCCGCTGCGAGCCTGTTGTACGGGCCGTCAGGCAAGCCCCGCGTCTCGGTGATCTCCATCGCCCACCTGTCCGAGGCGGAGCGCATGTTCGTGGTGACCACCGTGCTCGGGGAGGTGCTGGCCTGGATGCGGTCCCAGCCCGGCAGCGCGGGGCTGCGGGCGCTGCTCTACATGGACGAGGTGGCGGGCTACCTGCCGCCGGTGGCGAAGCCGCCCTCCAAGGCGCCCATGCTGACCATGCTCAAGCAGGCGCGGGCTTACGGCCTGGGGCTGGTGCTGGCCAGCCAGAACCCGGTGGACCTGGACTACAAGGCGCTGTCAAACGCCGGGGCCTGGTTCCTGGGGCGGCTGCAGACCGAACGGGACAAGGCGCGCGTGCGCGACGGGCTGGCCGGCGCCGCCGGGGCCATGGATCCGGCCCTGCTGGACGCGGCGCTGTCGGGCATGGCCGGGCGCACCTTCCTGTTGCACAACGTGCACGAGGACGCGCCGGTGCTCATGCGTACCCGGTGGGCCATGTCGTACCTGCGCGGACCGTTGACCCGGCCGCAGATCAAGGCGCTGGCCGGTCGGGACCCGGGGCCGCCACAGGACGGCGCGGCGGAGGCGCCGCCGGCGGCCGGGCCGGCGGCGGCCGAGGAGGTCACGGAGGCGCCCCTGCCCGCGCCAGGGGTGCAGACGCGGTACCTGCCGGCCGTGGGGGGGAGCGACGCCGGCGAGCTGCACTACCAGCCGTGGCTGATCTGCCCGGCTCAGCTGCACTTCGTGCGCGCTGCGGCGGGAATGGACCTGTGGCGCGAGGTGGCCGTGATGGCCAGGCTCACCGCCGAGCAGGGCGGCCCGGACCATGACACCGCGGCGGTGCTGGGCGCCGCGGTGCTGGATCGGCTCGCCGATCAGCCCGGGGCCGGGGCGCGCTTCGCCGGGCTCCCGGCGCAGGCCGGCAACAAGCGGAGCTACGCCCGCTGGCGCAAGGGGTTCAAGGGGCTGCTCTACCGGGAGCAGACCCTCTCGCTGTGGCGCTGCCCCGGGTTCAAGGCCTGGTCGCGACCCGACGAGAGCCTGCAAGACTTCACCGCGCGCATGGCGGCCGTGGCCCGGGACCGGCGCGACCTGAAGCTGGAGAAGCTGCGCAAGCGCTACGCGCCGAAGCTGCGCAAGCTGCAGGACCGCATCGCCAGGGCAGAGGAGCGCATCGCGCGCGAGGCATCCCAGCAGAGCCACCGTCAGGCCGACGCCGCCATCACCGTGGGGGCGTCCCTGCTCGGGGCGCTGCTGGGGCGCAAGGTGGCCAGCGCCGCCAACGTCAACCGCGCCTCCCGGTCGATCCGCGCGGCGCGGCGGGCGTCCCGCGAGGCAGGGGACGTGGCCCGCGCCCGGGAGCGGCGGGACGAGCTGGAGCTGCGGCTGCGGGATCTGGAGGCCGAGTTCGACGAGGCCCTGCGCCAGGGCATGGCCAGCGCCGGCGCCAGCCCCGCCGAGCTCGGCATCGAGGAGGTGCCGGTGCGCCCACGCAAGGGCGACATGGAAATGGGCGACCCGCTGCTGCTGTGGATCCCGTTCCGCAAGGGGCCGGACGGAGAGCTGGTGGCAGCCTTCAGCTAAGCAAGCCCACCCATATTACCCTCAAGCCTCAAGCCAGCGAGCGAAGCGGTGAGTTTCAAGAAAGATGTCGCATCAAGTGTGATCACTGGGCGACCT
>CAZEFW010000097.1:0-34872 GCA_964511535.1 uncultured Myxococcales bacterium
GCGCCGACGGTAACGGACGCCGCAGCAGGGCATCTGGCGCAATATCCAGGCTAGCGCCCCTCCCTGATCTTGTGGACCAGCCGCTTGACGGCGCAGGCCCCGGGCTTGCGCGCCCGGCAGTCCTTGCTGATGCGCGCGTGGTGGTTCGTCTCGTACGACTCGGGCTTCGGGTTGCCCAGGGCATATGCCAGCTGGTGCAGCGAGTAGCGCACCACCAGGTCGTCCCTGCTGGCGCGGTGCATCTTCTTCAGGGCGGCCAGCACCTGCGCGTAGCTCACGCCCTTGCGCCCTGTGCGGGTGACCAGCGCATCGCACGCGTCGTACCGTTCGCCCTTGCAGGCGCGCAGCAGCAGCCGCGCGCCGTGGGCCGGCTGCCGCCCCTCTGCGTCGGGATCCAGGTGCAGCTCACCCAGGCTGTGGCAGCTGGCCAGGTGACCTGCATCGCAGACCCGGGCGTGCAGCTTCATTGCCCGCGGTGTGTCCTCCTCGATACCCTCGCCCCGGTCCAGCGCCGAGGCCAGCTCGGTGCAGCCGGCGGCGTGGCCCAGGTCGCACGCCTGGCCGTACAGCGCGGCCGCCCGCGCCCGATCCTGCTTCACCCCGCTGCCCGCGGCGTGCGCGCGGCCCAGCTCGGCGCAGGCGGGGCCATGCTTCATCTGGCAAGCCTTGGTCAGGTAGGCCGCGGCCCTCGCCAGCCGGGGGGCGCCCCCAAGCTGGCTCAGGCTCAGGGCCGCCGCGTGGCAGCCCGCCGCCTGCTCGCCGAGGCACGCCTTTCGCGCCGCGGCCAGATTCGCGCGGGCCTCGGCCTCTCGCTTGACCGCCTTGCAGGAGTCGGGGCAGCCGCCCTCGCAGCCCCGCTGCAGCAGCGCCCGGCGCTTCGCTTCGTCGGGTTGGCCCATGGCCAGGTCGTGGCAGGCCGGGCCGTGCCCGCCGTGGCACGCCTTGACCATCAGGGCCTCTCCCTGCTTCGGGCGCCGGGGCAGGCCCCCGAGGCCGGTCATCAGGCGCGCGGCGATCCAGTAGCAGCCGTAGGCGCTGCCCCCGTCGCACATGCGCCTGAACATGCGCCGGGAGATCTTCTCGCCCAGGGAGTCCTCGTACATCAGGGTCAGGTTGTTGCAGCTGAACCAGTAGCCCAGGGCGCAGGCCAGCCGGTGGAAGCGATGCCCCTGGCGCGCGTCCTTGGCCACGCCCTTGCCCTCCTCGTAACGCAGCGCGGCCTCGGCGCAGGCCGCGCCGTCCCCCTCTCCGCAGCGGTGCAGCACCACCCGCAGGGGCTCGCCGGTGGTGCCGGTCTTCTTGTTGCGCTGGGCCATGTCGGCCAGGGCCGCCACCACGAGGTCGGCTTTCTCCTGGATCTTCCTGGTCGCCTTCAGCTCCAGGCACGCAGGGTCGGAGCCTCCCCCGCAGGCCCGGCGCAGCAGCCGCTGCAACTGCGCGTCCTGCAGCCCCCGCGTCCGGGCCAGAGCCGCGGCCAGCCCATGACACCGGGTGGCGTCCTGCCCCTCGCAAACCCGGCGCGCCTCTGCTAGAGGGTCCGCCTGCTGCGAAGCGCGCGGCGCGGCGCCGGGCCCCGCGGTCCGGGGTGAATGGGCGCAGGCCGTCAGACAGAGGGCCAGGAGCAGGGTGCGAGCCATGGCCTGGATAGTGGCACATCAGCCCGATTCAAGCTGCATCCATGGACAGCCTGGCCGACCGTTCCAGCCGCCCCCTACCCCTCCACCCCGTAGACCTGGCGCGGCGCCAGCTGCTCCGGGAAGCGATCCAGCAGCGCCCTGCGAACCTCGAAGCAGTAATGGCAGGCGGTCACGCACTCTTGCTCCAGCTCCACGCCGTACGCCTCGGCCAGCGCGGCGGGCCCGCCCCGCAGCAGCGGCCCGCAGATGGGGTGGTCCTGCGCCTCGTACTCACGTATCAGCCGAGACAGCGGCGTCCGCCACATGTTGCCGATGCTCACCCCCTGGCACACCTGAACGTTGCCCAGGGCGTCCACGTGCACCCGCGCCGGCGACTCCAGCTCCTCGTGCTCGCAGGCGTCAAAGGAGGCCGCAGGCAGGGTCGGCAGATCCCCGGTGAGCTTGTCCGCGGCCCTGCCCTTGAACAGCGCGCCGCCCCCCACCACCGGGGCCCCCTTGTCTCCGGACGGCGGGACCATCACCGGCGCCTCGATGCAGATGGCGCCCGCAGGCAGCCCCACCTCCTCCGCCGCGCTGGCCGCGAGAGCGGCCGGGCTCTGCTTCCCCTCGGGGTTGTGAAACTCGTCGTCGCTCATGGACAACGAGTCGAGCCCGGCCTGCTGGACCGGGCCGAGCCACAGCGCGGCGTCCTCCTGCGCCGTGGCCCAGTAGCAGTTGCTCACCACGCCCGTGCGCAACCCGCGGGCCTTGCTCAGCCGCAGCCCCTCCAGCAGCACCGGGTAGTAGAGGAACGGCTCGCCCCCCTCGTAGTAGACCTCGTCGACGCTACCGAGCGTCACGGCCTCGTCCAGCACCTCGCGAATCTGCGCCACCGTGAAGGTGCCGCCCGCGTGGGGACCACAGTACAGGAAGCAGTGATCGCACTCGTAGTTGCAGTTGTAGGTGAGCAGGAAGTGCACTCCCGTGATCATGGCCGCCCTCCGCTGTCGGATAAGCGACCAGCTTACAGGAAGCGCGCCATGGGCGCCCAGCCCGCTCGGGCCGAGCTACAGCTGAAACGCCACCCCGGTCAGCTCCTCGGACCGCTCCCACAGCGTCCGCGCGGCGTCGTCGTCGGTGGCCTGCCTGGCGATGCTGGCCGGCTCCGGGTAACCCTTGAGCTCCTGCCAGCCTGACGGGCCGTAGTAGTCGGACCCCTTGACCTGCGGGTCGGTGGCCGCGCGCAGGGTGGGCAGCGCGCCCTGGGGGCCCTCCATGGCCATGAAGGGGTTGAAGAAGCTGATCAGCCCCGAGTGAGCTTGCAGGTTGGTGGCCGTCCACCCCGGGTGCGCCGCCGCCGTCACCAGCGGCAGCCCCGCCTGCTCGAACCGGCGCTGCAGCTCGCGGGTGAACAGCAGGTTCGCCAGCTTGCTGCGGGCGTAGGCCCCGGTCTTGCTGTACCCCTTCTCCCAGTTCAGGTCGTCGAAGTCGATGCGCCGGCAGAACTTGTGCGCCAGGCTCGATACGTTGACCACCCGGGCGTCGCCCGCCGCGCGCAGCGCCGGCAGCAGCAACCCGGTCAGGGCGAAGTGCCCCAGGTGGTTGGTGCCGAGCTGCATCTCGAAGCCGTCGGCCGTGCGGGCCAGGGGGATGGCCATGACGCCGGCGTTGTTGATCAGCACATGGATCTCCGGGTGCGCGGCCGCGACCTCCGCCGCGAAGCTGCGCACCGACGCCAGGTCGGCGAGGTCCAGCGCGCGCAGCTCCAGCCGGGCGTCGGGCACGCTGTCGCGGATGTCTGCCGCGGCCGCCTCGGCCTTGTCCGGGCTGCGGCACCCCATCACCACCAGCGCGCCCTTGCGCGCCAGCTCGCGAGCCGTCTCCAGCCCGATGCCGCTGTTGGCGCCGGTGATGACCGCCACGCGGCCGGTCTGATCGGGGATGTCCTCTGCGGTCCAGGGATTGCTCATGTCATCACCTCTGTTGATCACTGATCGGAACTCTGCGCCGGCGCGGCGACGCCGGCCAGCACGGTTTGAATCCCCGCTGCCAGCTCGTCCTCGAACGCCACGTGAAAGCGCTGGAGCAGCTCGCTGGCCTCCACCGCCCGCTGCATGGCCTCCGAGGGCGTGGACGTGGGCCACACGCCGGCCACGAAGAAGTGCACCATGCGGATGAACTGGATCGACTGCTCCTCGGAGAGGGCGGGGACGGCGCCGCTGATGGCTCTGGCAAGCCGCATGGCCCGGCCCACGATCTCCTCCTTGAACGCCACCAGCGCCTCGGTGGGCACGTTGTGCTCCAGCACGCCCGTGAGCAGCGCCGTGAGCCTTCCCATGCGCGGCTGCGCCAGCAGCGTGCGGGTCACCAGGTCGGCCAGCCAGGGAAGATCCTGCTCCCCGGCCCGGTCCACCAGCCCGGCCTCCATTGCGTCGAACCAGGCGTTGAAGTCCTCCAGGTAGAGCCGCAGGAACAGCTCCTCCTTGCTCTTGAAGTAGCGGTACAGGTTGCCCTTGCTCAGCCGCGCCTTGCACCCGATGGCGCGCATGCTGGTGGCGTCGAAGCCCTTGTCGAAGACCAGCTCCGCCGCCGCGTCCAGGATCGCGCGCTCGCGCTCGGCTTTCTGCTCAGGGCTGCGGGCGCGCTTCCAGGGGCCGATGCCCATCATGATCATCTGCCCCCCTCCATGGCCGCGCGGGGCGTCGGCTGCTCGGGCGCTCCCTCCCAGGGCACCTCTGGCCACCACCGCTCGGGCGCCGGCGCTGCTCCGGGCACAACCACCTGCCCGGGGCGGGGGACGGCCACCTTCACCCTGGCCGCGCGGGCCGCCACCAGCAGCCGCTCGGCTGGCTCGGTCCAGGAATGCAGGGCGAGGTTGAAGGTGCCCCAGTGGATCGGCATCAGCAGCCCCCCGCGGACCATGCCATGCGCGGTCACCGCCTCCTCCGGGTTCAGGTGGATCTCGGGCCAGTTTTCGCTGTACGCGCCGATGGGCATGAGGGTCACGTCGAAGGGCCCGAGCCGCTCTCCGATCTCGTCGAAGGTGTCGAACATGCCGGTGTCGCCGCCGAAGTAGACCTTCTTCTTTCGGCCCAGCAGGGCGAAGCTGGCCCAGAGCGTCTTGTTGCGATCCAGCGGTCCCCTGCCCGAAAAATGCCGCGCGGGGGTGGCCACCACGATGAGTCCTTTGCCCACCCGCTTGCTCTGCCACCAGCCGAGCTCGACGATCTTCTCCTCGGGCACCTCCCAGGCGCGCAGGTGGGCGCCGATGCCCAGGGGGACGATGAACAGCCCGGTGCGCCCGGACAGCGCCTTGATGCTCGGCATGTCCAGGTGGTCGTAGTGGTCGTGAGAGATGATCACCGCGTCCAGCGGCGGCATGTCCTCGGCCGCCACCGGCGGGGCGTGAAAGCGCTTCGGCCCCACCCCGGGCACCGGCGTCACGCGCTCGCTGAACACCGGGTCGGTGAGCACCCGGTACTCGTCCATCTGCACCAGCGCCATGGCGTGGCCCATCCAGGTGATGGCGAGCCCGCCGGCCGGGCGCCGGGTGAGAGCTTCGGGCTCGGGCTCCACCACCGGCAGCGGCGCGGCGGGCTCGCGGACCTGCTTGCCGCTGACCCAGGCGGCCATCATGCGCCAGAAGGAGCCCCTGGCCATCATGATGGTGGGCTCGGGGTTGACGAATTTTGATCCGCGGTAGTTGTTGTCTTTCTTCATCTTTTTCAGGCTCTCCCCCGATGGGCGCGCCCCCAGGGAGGCGCACGCCGTCGGCAACACCGCCGCCAGCGTCAGCAGGCAGGCGACCCCCAGGACGCTCAAAACCACACGGATCCTCCCAAAGCGGAGGCGTCGGAACACCATGGCTCACCTCTCGAAATCAGCAGCCCGGCCGGACGGGCCAGACTTTAATGACCAACGGTTACTTAATTAGCAACCGCCGGTCACTTGTCAACCTCTGGGGGATGAAAAATGATCAGAAAGTGAGCAGCGCGACCTGTCCGTCGCGTACCTCGGCGCCGGTGTAATCGAGCACCGCCAGCACCGCCGCCGCCACCAGCGCGGCGCCGCCCACGCCGAACATGATGTTGGCGGCCAGGGCGCTGCGCTGCCCTGCATCGCGGTGCTCCTGCATCTGCTGGATCGCCGCGAGGTCCACCGGCTCCACCTGGGCCAGCAGGTCCTCTTGCTGGGCCATGTGCGCGGCGAAGCCGGCGCCCGCCACGAGGCAGACCACCCCTGCGCCAGCAGCCACGAAGGTGGGCCAGCGCAGGCTCTCGAAGAACCCGGGACCGTGGCGTACCTCGCCGGTGGAGTGCAGCTTCACCGGCAGCCGCGTCTCGGCCCCCGGCTTCACCTCAACCTCCCCGCGCCAGGAGAGGTAGCCTTCACGGCTGGCCTCCACCTGGTAGGTGCCGGCGGGCAGGTTCTCCAGGGTGATGGGCAGGGTGCCCCGGCCCTGGCCGTTGATGGCCACCTCCACGCCCTGCTGATCGGAGGTGATCACCAGGGCCCCAGGGACGGCGGGCGACGCCGCGGCGGGCGCTGGTGGGGCCGCGGCTGGCGCGGGCTTCGGCTGCGCCTGCTCCGGCGCTGCCGGGGCGGCGTCGGGCGGCGCGGGCTTCGGTTCGGTTGGCGCGGGCGTTGCCGGAGCGGCCGCGGGCGGCGGCGACGCCATTCCCGGCTCGTCGGACTGCTGGGCCGCGGCCCCGGCGGGCAGCAGGAGCCAGCCGATCAGCAGCACCGCCGCGAAGATCGTCCGGCTCATGGCGTGCACACCTGCACCGTCTCGAACTGCACCCTGGCGCCCGCGGTGAAAAGGGCCACCCCGCCCGCCTTGAGCCCGGTGTCCTGTGCCTCGATCACCGCCAGCTTGGTCTGGTTGGGCAGCACTGCCTGACAGCTCAGGTCCTGGCCGAACACCTCCAGGGTGACGATGTAGGGCAGCTGCTGATGCACCCCCCCGGCGATGGCGACTCCCGGCACAACCCCGGCGTCCTTGCCCGCGAGGAAGAGCAGCATCTTGCCGTCGCCCAGGTCGTCGCCCATGGTCTTGCCCAGCTGCAGCCGGCCATTTTGCAGGTCCACGCCGCAGTAATAGCCGCTCCCCTTGCCGGCCTTGAGGCTGGTGGTGCGCAGCACCACACCCGCCAGGGAGATGTTCTTGGCCGGCGTGGTCAGCCCGTCGTCGCCGCTGTCCAGGAAGCGCAGCTTGGCGCTGGCCATGATGTTGGCCTTCCCGGCGATGGTGTCATGGGCGCTGCGCCGCACCCCGTCCTTCTGCTGCTGCAGGTAGATCCCCTGCTGCAACTTCCAGTCCGCGGCCGCCTCCACTGGCGAGAAGGGAGCCGGGTCGGTGAAGGTGAGCATCTGCAGCGCGGCGGTGGCGAAGCGCGCCGAGGTGGGCGCGCAGTCGCTCTTGTCGGGGACTCCGTCGCCGTCGCTGTCCTGGTTCGGGTTGCTGTCCGGGATGTAGATGTCGGGGGGGGGCCTCAGGTCCTGCCGCGGGCAGTTGGCCACCGGCAAGCAATGGCCCTCACAGCAGATCTGACCCGCCGGGCAGGGCGCCGCGGCGGTCCGGTCGCAGGCCAGCGCCTGCAGGGCGTCGTCGTCGAAGACGCACCCGGACAGCGCGAAGGCCAGCAGCGCGCAGGCAGTTCTTGACGCGCAAGCTCCTCTGCTTGGTGACATGCCGAAGATCTTAGCACGGCGATCAGCGCCGCAGAATTATCTCCCCGCTGCCGATGCCGCCGCCCACGCAGCGGCTGGTGACGCCCACCTCGCCGTCGCGCTTGCGCAGCTGGTGCACCATGTCCACGACCTGGCGCGCGCCGGTGCAGCCCACCGGGTGGCCCAGAGAGATGCCGCTGCCCCACTGGTTGGTGCGCTCCACCTCCAGCCCGTCGATGTCATGGAAGGCCCCGCCCAGCACCGCGGCGAACGCCTCGTTCAGCTCGAACAGGGAGATGTCCTTGACCCCGAAGCCGCCCTTCTCGAGCATGGGCGGGATCACCTTGAACGCCCCCTCCCCCATGTACTCGCGCTTCACGCCCACGTTGTGGAAGCCGGCCAGCTCCGCCAGCGGCTCGAGCCCAAGCTCGGCGGCGCGCGCCGCCGTCGTCAGCATCAGCACCGCGGCGCCGTCGTTGAGCGAGGACGCGTTGAGCGAGGTGATGGTGCCGCCGTCGGGCTTGAAGTAAGGCCGCGCCGCCTGGAACTTCTCCAGCGGGATCTCCCTGGGCCCCTCGTCCTGGTCCACCACCAGCGGGTCCTTCTTGCGCCGGGGGACCTCCACCGGGATGACGTAGTCGGCGAACATGCCGTCGGCCCAGCTCTTGAGCGCGTTCTGGTGGCTGCGGAAGGCGATGTCGTCCTGCTCCTCGCGGGTCACCCCGTACTTCTCCACCAGGCGCTCGGTGAGCAGGCCCATGAGCTCGCCGCGCTTGCCCACGTTGGTGTCGGTCAGCGCGCCGA
This sequence comes from uncultured Myxococcales bacterium, assembly GCA_964511535.1. GTDB lineage: Bacteria > Myxococcota_A > Polyangia > CAZCFB01 > CAZCFB01. Next base: position 8,091 of record CAZEFW010000097.1, read on the forward strand.
AGAGGCCGTCCACCAGGGTCATGTCGCCGTACAGTTGCCCCTTGGTGCGCCCGGTGTACAGGTAGCGCGCGACGTTGCTCATGGACTCCACGCCGCCCGCGATGCCGAGGCTGACCTCTCCAAGCATCAGGCGCCGCGCCAGGCTGTGGATGGAGGCCCCGCCCGATGCACAGTTCTCGTGGAAGGTGGTGCCGGGCGAGGTGTGCGGCACGCCGGCGAACTCCGCCGCGGTCTTGGCCAGGTTCGGCGACCGCGGGTCCTGCATCACCCAGCCCATGCAGGTGTACTCCACCATGGCGGGATCGACCCCGGTCTGGCCCAGCAGGGCCTTGATGGCCAGGGTGGCCAGGTCACGGGCCAGCAGCGGCGCCAGCCCGCCACCGATGGCGCCCACGGGGGTGCGCACCGCGCCGACGATGACCACCTTCTTCGCGTCCGGGATATCGCTCATTTGTCGCTCCTCGTTCGGTTGCCGATTATCAGGTCGGGCGCATCATAACGAAGATCCGAGGTGAATATCAGGGGCCGCGTTTCGGGTATATTACCCAGACGGAGGAGATCACCATGAGATACGCCCCGATCCTATGCGCGGCCGGACTCCTGCTTGTCGCGGCCACCGCCAGCGCCACCCCATGCGGCAAGCTCAACGCTGACCAGAAAAAGATCGCCCGGGGGGTGATGAAGAAGACCTACCCCTACGACTGCTGCGACGAGGCGCTGACCAGCTGCCTCAAGCAGAAGAAGGTGTGCAAGCTGGCGAAGCGCCTGCGCGACGACATCTGCCGCCGCGTGGCCCGCAATCAGGCGCCCAAGGCGATCAAGGACGCCCTGGACCGCAGGGCCCGCAGCATGAGCGCGGTGGGCAAGAAGGCGAAGATATCCCTCGAGGGCATGGCGCCCGCGGGGGAGGCCGGCGCCCCGGTGACGGTGGTGGTCTACGCCTGCGCGCGGTGCCCGTTCTGCGCCAAGGCGGTGCCGAGGCTGTACCGACAGATCCACGCGGGCGGGCTCAAGGGGCGGGCGAAGCTCTACTTCAAGGCGTTCCCCATCAGGGGCCACAAGGGCTCCGCCGCCGGCGGCATGGCGTTCATGGCGGCCCAGAAGCTGGGGCAGTTCTGGCCCTACACCCTCAAGCTGTACAAGGAGTTCGACAGCTTCTCCGGGGACAAGCTGCCCGTCTGGGCCGCGGCCACCGGGATGGAGGCCGGCGCGTTCGCCGCGGCCCTCAAGGACAAGTCGCTGCGCAAGGCGCTGGTGGAGGCCAAGAAGGAGGGGCTGCGCAACGGCGTAAAGGCCACGCCGACCCTCTTTCTCAACGGCCGCAAGTACCACGGGGACCTCGACCCGGAGACCCTGCTCGACGTCATCGACGAGGAGGCCGATCGTGTGGGCGGCAAGCAGTTCTGCGACAAGCAGCCCAAGAGGTTCTTCTGATGGCCCGGGAGAAAGTGCCGTGCGGCATCTACCGCACCACGCGCCCCATCGCTGACGGCATCCACTCCGGCATGCTGGTCTACTACCACAACCACGGCGATCCGGGCCCCGGGGTCTACTTGCCGCAGGACTGGGTCAACAACCGCGCCATCTTTCACGAGTCGGGCACCACCGTGCCTGACGAGGCGTACGCCGAGAGCCTGGAGCCGCTGCCGGACGAGGGCCTCTACCGGGTGGCCAACGACTTCTACTGCTGTGAGGACCGCTGCCAGCGCTTCGAGGAGGAGATGCTGGTGCAGCTGGGCTACAACGGCGACGCCGAGGCGATCCTGTTCATTCCGGCGCTGGTGGATGGGCTGCTGGAGTTCCCCGACTCCGGCACCATCATCGAGTCGTGGAAGCTCAAGCAGCTGACCATGCTCAAGGTCACGGTGGAGGAGCCGGAGCCGAGCGGCCTCAATTGAAGCCGGGCACAGTGTCCAAAGTCGGTTTTTCTCGCATCCGGGTCGACTTGTTCTTTATAATGAGCCGACGTGGCTGATTCGACCAAAAACATCCCCGCTGCGAAGCTCAAGATGAAGCGGGTGCTCTCCTGCATGGTGGTGGGCCACTTCGGCCTCATCCCCGGGGAAGTGTGGTGGATGAACCACCACCAATCCCTGCTCTGGTGCGAGGAGGAGCTGGCCATGGGCGGCGAGGTGCGCATCCGGCTGGACATGGACACCGGCGCCGATCTGGTGGACGTGATGGTGCAGGTGGACACCCGCCTGCCGCTGGACTTCTGCCGGCTGCCCAAGGGCCACCTGCACCTGGGGGACTACGGGCTGGTGGAAGAGGGACGCCAGGACAATTTCAGGCGTGATCTGGCCCGGGCCAACCCGGCGCTCAAGCTGTTTGATCCAGGCCACCTGCCGCCACAGCTGACCCGCCATGTCAGGAAGGCATCGCAGGCAGCGGAGCCCGAGCGGAGTCCGCGACCGGATGCGGAAGAGGCCACCCCCAAGGTGAGCGCGCACGCCATCCCGCTGGGCGGCGCCGCGAGCCAGCTGCGCAAGCGCGCCATCAAGAAGCTGAAGGAGGAGCAGGAGCGACAGGAGCTGGAGGAGGCGCGGGAGGAGGAGCTGGAGGAGGCGGTCTCTGCCGAGGAGCAACGCAAGGAGGAGGAGGCCGGAGAGCGGCGGCGGTTCGAGGACATCCTTCGCCAGAAGATGGGCGCGGAGGGCGAGGCCCTGGCGGAGAAAGAGCGCGAGGAGAAGAGCCAGCGATCTTTGTCCGGGGAGGCGGTGGCCGTGCCGGTGCTCAACAAGGACTCTGATTCGGACCCGGGGTTCGGTGACGCGGTCGCCGAGCATGAGGCGGAGCCCGATCCCGACCAAACCGTCGAGGAGACGCCCTCGGCCAAGGCCAGGGCCCGCCAGGAGTCCGGGCAATCCGAGCCGCCTGCCGCCGAGTCGTTCGAACCGCGAGAGATCACCGGCCTCGACGCGCTGATCCTGGCAGCCGAGGGCAGCAAGAAGCGGGAAGCCGAGGCGGCGAAGGCCGAGCCCGACGAGGGTTTGCCCGACGGCGTGGCCGATCTGGTGGGCGCCTGGATCGAGGAGACCAGCTCGGTCCCCGTGGAGGACGCCGTCGAGCTGTCGGACGACGACGACGACGATGTCCACCTGTCAAGCGACGACGATGACGGTGATGACGGCCTCATTGATCTGACCGACGGCACGCCCGACGAGGACGCGGCGGAGGACGAGGAAGCGGATGGGCAGCTGGAGCTGGAGCTGGCCGACGAGCCCTCCTTCAAGATCAAGGACAAGGAGCCCGATGTATGGGAGTTCGACGCTTCCACGGGCGAGCGACCGGCCGCCGAGCAGGAGCCGGAGCCCGAGCCGGAGCCCGAGCCGGAGAAGCCGAAGAAGCCGAAGCTGGACGCCGAGACCCGGCGCCTGCTTCCCGCCGCCCTCGGCCCGGGAAAGCCCCCCTCCATCATGCTGCGGGTGGCTGACCCGGCGCAGCTGCGGCGCACCCTGGACCTGAACCTGGACGATTGGCGGGCTGTGTTCAGGATCCGCCCCGAGCCGAAGCTCGAAGCGGGCGATCCGGTGAAGCTGTTCCTCTCCCTGCCCGGCAATGTCTACCTGGAGCTCGAGGGGCTGGTGTACGACTACGACGCGCCAGGCACGCACATGGTGGTCGAGCCGCTGCAGGATGATGACTTCGGTACGCTGAGGGATATGTGGGAGGAGCGGTAGGGCGCTGCTTTATTTGAGGTAGATCTCCGTGGCGGTGAACACCTTGGCCTTCAGATCCACCCCGCCCACCTTGATGATCAGCTTGGTCTTCTTCGGGTAGTAGCAGGCGCCGAGGTTGTTCTGGGTCATGTCGTCCGACAGATCCACGCGGGCCTTCTTGCCCTTGCCCCTGGTCTTGAGGATCGGCTTGAACCGGTATTTCTTGCCCCGGCCGATGAGCTTGAGCGCCTTCTCCTTCTTGTCGGCCTCCTTGAGCACCTTCACCGTCATGACGCAGTCGGGGTACGCCTTGTCGTTGACCGCCAGCACCCGGACCATGATCATATCCGGCGCCATCTTGGTCAGCTTCAGCTTGGCCCGGAGGGACTCGCTGCCGTCGTCGTCAGCCACGGCGAGCGCGTCCTCACCGGCAGCGAACGGGTCCTCCTCCTCGGCCTGGCTTACGCCGTAGATCAGCAGCATCGGCGCTACCAGCGCGGCCAACAGCGTGGCGCGTCTCTTCATGGTCACTCTCCTTTGGTTTGCTTCACGGTTTTGCCGGTCCCTGGCGCCTCGGCGCCGGGGTCCTGCCTGGTCTTCTTCGGTTTGTCCGGCGGGCACGACAGCCAGCCGAACCTGCGCACCCGCGCGGCGGTCTTGCCCGGCTTGCGGGTGACCACCCACACTTTGCACCCGAGGCGCTTGCGCAGCTTGCGGCTCATGGACCGCCCCGCCTTCAGGTTCAGCGGGTCGCCCTTGGCAGGCGCCAGGGACAGCCGGTCGCCCTCGAGGCGGAGCTGGCCCACCCTGGGCAGGCCATAGCCGGCGTTCATGATCTCGTAGCGCCCCACCTCGAGGGTGGGCGTCATCAGCTTCTTCGGGCCCGGCTTTGCCCAGACCTTCACCCGGTGGCCGTCGAGCCTGAGCAGCTCCCCTCGAGCCGCGCCCGTGAGCAAGAAGCGATCGCCCTTGCGGTCTGTGAGCTGTGGCTCGCCGCCGTCCTGCCCTCTCACCACCAGCAGCCGCCCCTCCTTCGGCTCACCCTCGACCGCAGGGGTCGCAGGCGCACCTGGCTTCGCGCTGGCCTCCGCGGGGCAGAGGGCCAGCGTGAGCAGGGCGGCGGTAACCAACAGGGCGGGTGTCTTCATGGGGTCTCTCTCTTACTTGAGCTTGACCACCGCGTAGCGGAAGTCCTTCTCGGCGGTGGTGACCTTCACCTTCACCTTGCCGCTCTTGCCCTTGAGCAGGTAGAAGCGGGCGCTGGCGTTGGCCACGGAGTCATTGGTGGCGCCGGTGAGGTCCTCCTCGAGGGGCCCCTTGAGGGTCACCGAGGCGCCGGTGTTGTCCTTGAGCGTCCCGCGGACGCGCAGGCCGATGGTGCCCCCCTGCACCGGGTCGCTCTTGGCGGGGCCGTAGTTGTAGCCGGCGAAGGAGGTGACGCCGCGGCCGTCCAGAGCCATCGCGGCGATCCATGCGTCGAAGGCGGACTTGTGGTTGCCGTAGGCAGCGTCGATGGCGGCCGTGCCCTGCTTGCCCGGGTCGCGCAGGGCCTTGAGGAACGCCGCCCCGCCGCTGTCGCTGATGCTGCCGTCGGAGTTGTACTTCACCCCGCCCTTCTGCTCGAACAGGTACCAGAGGTAGAGCAGCGCCATGGCGCGGTTGCCCTTCTCGTCGTCCTTGAAGAAGACGCTGTAGTCCTCCATGGCGGTGAACAGCTCCTGGTTCAGCAGGGTGACGTTCTCGCCGCCGAAGCCGCAGGCGCCCTCCGCGAGGTGGGAGAGCCCCTCGTCCAGCCAGAGCGCCTCGAGGGAGCCGGTCTGGCCGTTCTTCTCGGGGCGGTACTTCTTGACCGCGAAGTTGAGCAGGTGCTGGAACTCGTGGGCCAGGATCGTATGGACGTCGGTGAGCTTGCTCGTGGACTTGGCGTCGACGTAGAGGATGTCAGCCTTGTTGGAGTTCTTCTTGGTCTCCGAGAAGTCCACGGCGTTGAAGAACCCCACCGCGGGCTTCTTGGCCGAGACCTGCTTGGAGATCACGATCCAGACCAGGCCGTCGGCGTTGCGGTCGGTGGAGAGGGTGGCGCCACCGGAGCTGAGCTTGGGGTTGCCGAACAGCCCCACGTCGCGCGGGTAGATCACCTTCTCGAACTTGTCGAGGATCGCGCTGACGGTGCTGGCAGAGACGGTGTCGCTGGCGTCCACCAGCACCGCGGCCATCTTGCCCTTCTTGCGCACCTTGGCGTTGATGGTGCCGACGCTGGAGAACTCAGCCACGTTGACGGTCACGGACGAGACGCAGGTCTTGTTGTGGCAAACCTGGTCCGCCTTGGCGCAGCTGGCCGAGGTGGTGCAGCCCGCCAGGGGCTGGTTCATGCCCCCCGGCAGCGGGACCAGGCGCGTGCCGGCGGCGATGACAGCCTGCTGGCGCGTCCAGCGCTCCACCGCCAGTCGCTGCTGCCACCTGAGCCAGAGCTTCGGGTTGCGCACCTTCAGCGGCACGGGCGGGCGCCAGCGCAGCTTGTGCGAGGTGGTCCCGGTGCCGCCGCCGGTGACAGTGATGTCAAAGTCGATGGCGTCCGCGGCGGTGGAGGAGACGGAGTACGGCACCACCAGGAAGCGCTCCGAGCCGGTGGCGAAGTCGACCTCCACCGTCTGCCCCGCGGTCTTCGTGGTCACGATCCCGGTGGGCGGCGCCCCCTTGTCAGCTCCGCCGCCGCCGCCGCCGTCGAGGTTGCTCCCGAAGCCATCGGTGCCGCCGCCGAGCAGCTCGTCGCAGCCGCCAAAGGTGAGAGCCAGGACCACTGCTGCCCCGGCGATGTGCATATTTGTCCAGAAGTTACGCATGGCAAGTCTTCTCCTGTAATGGAACGACAGACCATGAAGTCTGAATCGCCGCCCCCAGGCAAGTCAAGGCGAGGGCCGCTGGCCTCGTCCGCGCTGACTCTCTCATTCTGGCATTCTGGCATCCGGGCATCCGGGCATCCGGGCAATGGCGAGTCAAAGGCTCGCGCTCTATCCCTATCCTGACCGAGCGACGGTCCGCTATATTCAACCCCATGGCAAGGCCAGACCCAGCGGGGGCCGTACCCCCGCGCGGTGGCGGCGGCTGGGGCGCCGTCCGGCTCGTGCTGTATGCGATGGGCGCCACCGCGCTGGTGTTGCTGGCCCTGGTGGCCGGCCTGCTGCTCTTCCTGGTCTCGCCTCCGTCGGATCTCGTGCGCCGCGCTGCCCTGCCCATCGCGCGGCAGGCGCTCTCCCACCCACGGCTCAACATCGGCGGCATGTCGCTGCTCCCCGGCTCCCGGCTCGAGCTGCGCGACGTGCTGCTGGGCCCCCCGGCCGGGTACCATCGCCCGCTCCTCCGCCTGGGACGGCTGGTGCTGCGCTACGACCTGAGCGCTGTCCACCGGGGAGAGATCACCATCCTGCAGGCGCAGCTCGACCGTCCCGTGGTGCACCTGGAGACCGTGGGCAAGAAGACCAACTGGGAGGCCTTCCTCGCCGCGCTGACCACTGGCGAGCCGGAGCCGAAGCCGGAACCGTCTGGCAGCATGCCGGACATCAAGGTGCAGCTGGCCGATCTCTCCATCACCGGCCTGGCGGCTGCGGTGGAGGACGGCGCGCGCAAGATCGTGCTGGATCAAGTCAGCCTCGGGCTGAACGGCTTCTTCAGCCCGAAGAGCAGCGACTTGAAGCTGCGCGTCACGGTGGCGCCGCGGCCGGGTGCCACCGCCAGCGTCCGGCTCGACCAGCAGAAGCCCTCACCGGTGGAGGCGGCGCTGGACGCGAAGCTGGAGCTGAAGGTGCGCGTGCGCGACCTGCTGCGCGGCCCCCGCGCCGACCTGACCCTGGAGGCTGATGTCCAGAGCCACAAGCTGCGCGCGCCCAAGGAGCTCGCCCCCGCGCGGCTGGCCCTGCGGCTGGCCGCAGACGCCGACCTGGGCCGCGGCAGGATAAAGATCAGCCGCCTCGGCCTCGCCCTGGCCGAGGAGCCGCTGGTGGATTTCACCGGGACGGTGACCGACCTGGCCGGCAAGCAGCGCCTCGACCTGCTGCTGCGGCGGCTGCGCCTGCCGCTGGATCGCCTGATGCCGTACCTGCGGCCCTTCGTCCCCGGCGTCGAGCTGGGCGGGCTGGTTGAGCTGCGCGACCTGCGCCTGCGAAGCGACCGGCCCGAGCTGGAGGCCCTGATCCGGCCCGGCGCGTCGGCGGCCCCTGCCCTGCCCCGGCTGTCGGCCCGACTCCTGTTGTCCCGGGTCCGGGCCCGGCTGAAGAAGCAAAGCCCGGCGGGTATGGCCCTGGACGCGCGAAACCTGGACCTGGATCTGGCCCTGGCCGCCGGCGGCGCCGCCGCGTCCACCCCAGCGGCCCTGCTGCAGGCGGTCCCCGATCCGGCCACGCCGCCCTCCAGCGCCGCGCTGGCCACATCAACCGCTCCCCTGGCGGTGCTCGGCCGCCTCCGCCTCGGCGCCTTCAAGGGCGCCGGCGTGCGCGCCCGGGGGATCGACCTGCGCCTGGCCGGCGGGCTCGGCCTGGACGGTGGCCTGCAGCCCGGGCCCGCGGGGGCCAGGATGACGCTCCGGATCCCGACGCTGACCTACACCAGCCGGGCCACCGGGCGGCTTTCCCTCGGGGTCAGCGCATCCATGGCCGGCTCGGCCCAGATGCGCCAGCGACGGGCGCGCCTGCGCGAGCTCGAGCTGAAGCTGCCCGGCCTGCTCCAGGCGCGGCTGAGCGGGAACCTGGAGCAGTGGGGCGCCCGCTCCCTCGCCGCGCAGCTGGAGATAAAGCCGCTGGATCTGGCGCGCGTCATCGCCTGGCTCCCGGGCGAGCTCAAGGCGCCGCTCGGGCGCATGAAGCTCACCGGCAAGCTGGGCCTCACCGCGAACGTCACCGGCCGCCTGCCTGGCGCTGGCCCCATGCGCCCCCTGGACCTCCCCCTGGCCGGCAAGGTGAAGCTGGGCCTCACCCGGATCGGGCTGGACGACCCGGGGCGCAAGATCACCGCCGGCCCGCTGGACGGCGACCTCGGGCTCACCGCCCGCGCAGGCGCCCTGGCCCTGGACGGCAAGCTCACCCTGGGCGCGCTGTCCATGTCCGACCAGAAGCTCGTGATCAGCGGCGTGACCCTGGATCCGGACCTGCGCCTGGGCCGCCGGGCGCTGGACTCGCGCCTTGTGCTCGGGCTGAAGCGCGCGCACAAGGAGGACCTCGGCCTGACGGTCAAGGCGCTGCGCCTGGATCACCGCCTGGCGGCCGCGCTGCCCGCAGCGCGGCTGCTGTCGGGGCGCTCGGCCCGCCTTGGAAAGACCCGCGCCTCGGTGGACTGGACCGTCGGCTCGATGGCCATGGCGCTGCCGGCCAACACCCTCTCGCTGAAGCAGAAGGCCACGCAGCTCCAGGCGACCTACGACCCGGCCCGGGGCGGCACCTCCACCATCAAGCTCACCTCCACCCTGGCCCGGGCGAGCCACCAGGAGCAGGGCATGCTGGCCGAGGGCCTGAAGCTCTCCTTCGCCGACAGCGTCACGGGCCACGGGGGCATCTCCTTGCCGCGCCCCCGCCCTCACCTCACCGGGCTCGCCTCGACCCACCAGGGCAGCATGACCCTCGACACCCTGCGCCTCGGCCGCCTCGGGCTGAGCGCGACGGGGCTGGGGGTCAAGATGTCCGGCGACCTGTCCGGGTTCTCCCTCACCGGGCCCGCGGTGAAGCTCAAACAGGTCAGCCACAAGGTCGCTGCGGAGATGGCGCGCGTGACCCTGCGCGGCGTGGTGGACCGGCCGCTGCTGAAGAACACCCTCGCCCTGGACCTGTCTCTGCGGGACCTCAAGGACCTCGACCTGCGCCAGCTCTCCCTGCGGATGCCCACCCGCGGGATCTACCTGGACCTGTCCGGCGAGGGCAAGGACCTGATCCCGCTGGACACCGGGCGCCTGCCTCCGTTTCAGCTTACCCTCGCGGCAGGGATCGACGCCCCGGCCACCACCGAGGAGGCGCGCAGCACCTTCCTCTATCCGGGCGTCCGCGGCGCGGGCAAGCTGGGCGCCGAGCTCTCCCTGCGCTCCAGGGGCGGCGAGAAGCTGCGCCTGGCCGGCCGCCTGCTGGGCCGCTCGTTTCACCTGTGGCAGCGGGGCGGCTCGGGAGCCCGGGCATCCCACATCCAGCTGCGCGACCTGGACGCGGACATCCCGTTCCAGCAGACCCTGCTGCTGCGGCGCGGGCGCCTGCGCCTTCCTGCTCCATCGGTGGCGATCACCGACCTCTCCAATCGGACGGCCCTGTACCACGAGCTGCGCCCTTACACCCGGCGCGCCGCGGGGCTCACCCTCGGGGGCATGTCCCTGGAGCGCCCCACCGCCCGCGGGCCCCAGCGGCTGCAGCTGGATCGGGCCCACCTTGACCTGACCCTGGCCGACAACGCGCTGAAGATGAGGCGCCTGTACCTCAAGCTTTTCGGCGGCGACATCGCCGGCGCCATGCAGGTGCAGGTGTTGAGCCTGGCCCCGCTGGACCTGGTGCTGCACCTGCGCACCCAGGTCACGGGCGTCAACCTCGCCTACCTCAACCCCGATGCCAGGGGCCGCGACTCGGAGACAGAGGTGTCGGCGCTGCTCGACTTCGGCTACCGCCCCGCGCGCGAGGAGCTCGAGGGCAGAGTGGAGATCACCCGGCTGTCGCTCAAGATGCTCGACTCCCTGCTGGCCTACCTCGACCCGGACGGCACCAACGGCAGCGTGCAGGAGAACCGCAAGCTGCTCGGCTCCTGGTACCTCAAGTGGATCGATCCCCGGGTGCAGCTGGTCTCGCTCTGGATCAAGCATGGCAACCTGAACATGGACATCGACATGGACGCCTGGTTCGTGGTGGGGACCGTCCTCAAGCGGGTGCTCCGAAACATGCGCATCAGGCGGCTGAATATTTTGCCGGTGCTGCGCCGCGAGGTGACGCCGATTCTGCGCAAGGTCGAGCGCGCCCTCGGCGCCAAGAAGGTGGCGAAGAAATGAAGCTGACCACGCGAACATTTTGCATGGCGATGGCGGCCTGGCTGCTGGCGCCTGCCTGCGTCACGGTCAAGCCGGTGGTGCTGGACCGGAAGACCCAGCTGGAGAACCAGGTGCTCGGCGCGTTCACCCGCCTGGAGCAGGACCTGGTGCTCGCCTCGTCGGTGAGGGGCAGCGACGCGCGCGCGCCGGGCGGGGGCCTGGCCGGCCTGCGGCGCGAGGCCGCAGAGGCCATGCTGCTGCGAGAGTTCATCCGCGACGACGTGGAGGCGCTCAAGCAGGACAAGGCCGCGGGCGAGGGGAAGGCGGGCAAGCTGGTGCTGCTCAGCCCGCCCGAAGACGAGGCCCGCGCCGCTCGCGCCCGCCGCCTGGTCAAGCAGGAGAACGACGCCCGCGCCACCATCATCTCCTGCGTGCTCCAGCTCGACCCGAAGCTGTCCGACAGGGACCGCCCCCTGGTCACGCGCATCTTCCAGCGCCTCAACCGGGAGGCGGCACGCCCCGGGGACCTGGTCCAGCTCGACGACGGGCGCTGGGTGGAGGTGAAGCCCCGGTGAGGCGAGGCCTGACCATAACCCTCGCGGCCGCCCTGCTGCTGGCGGCTTGCGGCGGCGACCGGCGCCGGGCGCTGCTGCCCGAGTACCGCCTGCCTCGCGCTGGCCAGGGCATGGCCCGCCCTGTGTGGCTCACCTCCCTCGCCGGGGACGAGCTGGGGGGCTCCCTGTCGCCCGACGGCCGCCGGCTGGTCTACGCCAGCGATCAGGACGGGAACCTCGACGTCTGGATCAAGGACCTGACCAGCGGCACGCCGCGCCGGCTCACGCGGCATGTGGCCACCGACACCCAGCCGGCCTGGTCCCCCGATGGCAAGGCCGTGGCGTTCGTCTCCATGCGGCGGGACGTCAAGGGCGACCTCTTTATATGGAAGGGCGGCAAGACGCGCGGGCTGACCGGCCGGGACACCGCCGACGGGCACCCGGCCTTCTCGCCCGACGGGCGGGCGCTCTTCTTCGCCGCGGGCCCCGAGGGCCGAACTCGCATCGAGCGCATCGAGCTGGACTCTGGCCGGCGCCGCGCGGTGACCGGCTGGGGCGCTGATCATCCGGCCCCCTCCCCCGACGGCCGGTACCTGGCTTACACCCTGTTCGACCCCGCGGGCAGGGGGCGCATCGCGGTGTCACGGCCCGACGGCGAGGAGCAACGGCTGGTGACCAGCGCCGACTTCCACGCCGGGTTCGCCGCCTTCTCCCCCGACGGGAGCCAGCTGGTCTACGCCCGCTTCGACTCGCTCCCGCCGGGCGACCCGATGAAGGGGGAGCCGCCCGCCTCGCTCTGGTCGGTGGACCTCCAGCGCGCGCTGGGAGCGGCCACGCCAGCCGCCGCCCAGGCCCTGGCCACCCCGCTCACCAGCGGGCGCCGCACCGCGCTGTTCCCGCGGCCCCATCGCGCCGGGCTCGTGTTCACCGGCAGGCAGGCCGGGACCCTCGACGTGGGGCTCCTTCCGGCCGGCGGCGCGGTGCCACGGCTGGCCACGCCGGGCGAACAGCTCGCCCTGGCGCTGAGGCAAGAGCACCCGCGAGATCAGCTGCTCTGCCTGCAGAAGGTCACGGCGGGGGATCGATCCAACCAGGAGGTCTCGAGGGCGCGGTTCCTGGAGGCGAGCCTGCGGCGGGATCTGCGCCAGCCCCGTCGGGCCGCCCGGCTCTACCAGCGGCTGGTAAAGGAGTCCGCCCTGCGCCACGGCGTGTACGCCCAGCTGGCCGCCATCGACCTGGCGGTGCTGCCGCTCACCGGTCGCGAGCCGCCCGTGCCGGGAGCCGAGATCGATGGCGCCCTGGCGCGGCTGGACGGCCTGGACCTGCCCGCCGATCCGCAGCCCGTGGTGGCAGCGCACCTGCTGCTGCGCCGGGGGGACGTGCTGAGGCAGGGCCAGCGCGTGGCAGACGCGCTCGCTGCATATGAGGCCCTGCTGGCGCGCTACCCGGACCAGAAGGGCGCCGCCGTGGAGGCCCGCTACCGCCTGGGCAAGCTGATGGCCCCCTCCAACCAGCCGGTGCAGCTGAGCCGATACTACCTCGACCTGCTGCGCGCGTACCCGGCGCAGCGGCGATGGCGCCGACGGGCCGCCGGCGCGGTGCTGGCCCTGAGCCGCAAGCACGCCGCCTCACCCACCGCCGAGCTGGAGCGGCTTCGGGTGCTGGTGGAGCTGCCCGGCGTGGACCCGCTGTTCGACGCGGTGGCCCGTCTGCGCATGGCGACCCTGCTGGAGCGCGCGGGGGAGCCGGAGCTTGCCATCGAGGCGCTGCACGCGCTGACCGGTCGGGCCAGCCAGAACCAGGACCTGGGCCAGGAGGTGGCGCAGGCCGCGTTTCAACTGGGGCGGATCTCGCTGGACCTGTCCGAGGCGTTGCGCAAGGGAGGCAAGCTCTCGCGGGCGCTGCGGTTCTACGACCGCGCCCTGGCCGCCTACGAGACGGTGATGAAGCGCTATCCCCGGGGGCACGAGCACCACACCCGCGCGCGCCGCATCTTCTTGCGGCTGGCCCTGCTGGACGCGGCCCAGCGGGAGCGGCAGGGGGAGCTCGCCCTGGCCGAGAAGCGCTACCGCCGCATCCTGGCCATGGCGCCGGACATGCTCCAGCCGCACCGGCGGCTCATCAGCATCGGCGTGGCCCGCGGGCAGCGCGAGGCGTTGCGGGCCCGCTACCTGGCGCGCGTGGGCCGGTCCCCCACCGACGCCGCGGGGCACTACGGGCTGGCCTACCTGGACACCCTCTCCGAGCCGGTGGACGAGGACGCGCTGGGGCGGGCGGAGGAGCGCCTCAGGCGGGTGATCGGGCTGGCGCCGCGCTCCCCGTTCGGGCACATGACCCTCGGCTGGGTGCACGAGATGCGCGAGCGCTTGTTGGGGCAGCGACATCGCGCTCACCTGGAGGAGGCGATCACCCTGTACGAGCGGGCCAGGGCGCTCAACGACCCGAAGCTCGACCTGCAGACCGAGGCCGACCTGCTGGTCAACCTGTGCAACGCCTTCGCCAACCTCGGCAACGGCTGGACCCAGGCGCACCGCTTCTGCGCGCGCCGCCATCGCCTGCGGATTCCGTTTCGCCAGCGACAGCGGGAGGCCATGTTCAGGCTCACCTTCGGCCGCGCCTCCACCGCCCTGGATCAGCACGAGGCGGCCGCCCGCGAGCTTGAGCACGCCCTCGACCTGGCCCGCGCGCTGGACGACCGTGGCCTGGAGGCCCAGGTGGCGGCGCGCCTTGCGCTGACAGCGCACCTGCGCGGGGATCACCAGGCCTCCAACCGTCACTTCGCCCGCGCCGAGGCGCTGCTGCGGCGAAGCGGCCGCGGGGAGCTGCTGGCGGGGCTGCTGCGGTCCATGGCGTACAACCTCGCCCTGCAGGGCAAAGCCGCCGAGGCCGGCAAAATGCTCCAGCGCGCCGCGAAGGCCCTCGGGCGCCACGGCGTCCCCGCGCAGGAGGAGATCTCCCGCATCGGGCCGGCGGGTCGAACCACCGCCCCCTTCGGCTTCGACGCCGACGACGAGCGGTACCTGTCCCTGGCCATCCGCGGACTCAACCACCGCCAGGGTGAGGCGTGGCCCGAGGTGGTGTCTCTGCTCCGGCGCAGGGTGGCCAACCGGCAGAAGATCCTCGAGCCGCGAAAGGACGAGGAGCTGCATCGCGAGCTCGGGCTGCTGCACAGCCAGCTCGGGGTGGCCGAGCTGCGGCTGGGGCGCCGGGCCGCCTTCAGGCGCGCCGCGGCGGCCGCGCGCAAGGCCCTGGCCCGGAGCACCACCGAGGCCGTCCCGCTGGACCTGCAGCTGGCCCTTGGCCTCAACGAGGCGGAGGAGCTGCTCACCGACGCCGGCGCCGGCCTCGGGGCCATGGACCCGGTGCTGCAGCGGCTTCGGCAGCTGGACCAGCGAAGGGAGCGCCAGGCGCGCGCTGACGGCGCGGACCCGCTCCCCCGGCGCATGCGCCTCGCCCTCTGGACTGATCTGGCGCTGCTGAATCTGCGCTGCCAGCGGCTGCGTGGCGCGGTGGCGGCCCCCGCCGGGAACATCTCCGATGCGGCGCAACGCGCCGAGCGGACCCTGCGCCACCTGCGAGACCAGACCGCCGCGTCGCGGCAGGCGGTGACCTTGCTGCGGCGGGTGCAGGCCGAGACCGCCCCCGACGCCGCCGCCGAGGAGACGGACCCCGCCGAGCTGGAGGCGAGGGGGGTGCTGGCCCCGCTGCACCGGCCGCTGTCAGCGGCCGAGCGCGCCCGGTGGCACACGCTCGCCGGCCTGAACCTCGCCCTGGTGGCCGCCGGGTTGACGCCGCCCCCTCGCCTCGCGGACCACCCCACCACCGCCGCGCTGGAGCGGCTGCTGCCGTCAACCAAGGGCGACCTGCGCCACGCGGTGGCGGCAGAGCTCGCCCACAGGCGGCGCGACCTGCCCGCCATGAAGGCCGCCGTCTCCGCGCTGCTGAAGGCCGCGCCGGCCTGGCTGCTCGACCCCGGCTACGCCACGCGAGCCGACACGGTGCGGGCCCTGGTCTTCGGCCGCGCCGTGGACCTCGCCCTGGCCCTGGATCAGCCGCGCGAGGCGCTGGCCTTCGCCGAGCAGCGCGAGCGCCGGGCGTTCGCGGACGACCTGTGGCGCCTGCCCCTGGCAGGACACGGCCGCGCCGCCGCGCCGGTGGCCGCGCTGCGCCAGTCGTGGAAGGCAGGCGATGAGGCCAGGACGCGCAAGTCCATGACCTCCCTGGCCCGGGTGTTCCCGCGGGTCGCGGGGCTGCTGGAGGCCGGGCCCTTCCCCCTGGTCAGGGTCGCCGCGAGCCTGGACCCCGACGCGGTGGCCATCTCCGCCGTGGTGGCCGGCGACGGCGGCTGGGTGCTGGTGCGCCTGGGCCCCGACGCTGCCGTGAAGATGATCCGGGTCCAGCCCACCGCCGGTAACGCCGCCGCCCGGGAGGCCCGCCTCGGGCCGGCCCTGCGGCGACTGGCCGGGCAGGCCGCGCGTGTCTACGCGGACCTCGGCAGGATCAGCCCGGAGCTGTCCCCCGAGCGGATCCTGACCGGCAAGGAGGTGGTCCGGCTGGCCACCCTGTGGCAGCTGGCAGACGCGGCCCCGCTGGCGCGCCCGGCAGCCCCGGGGCTGTTGGTGGTTGATCCTGACCCGCGCCGGGCTGCCTCCCTGGCCCGGTTGGCCGGGGGCAAGGCGCTGTCCGGCGCGGCCCTCACCCGGAGCGACCTGGATCTGAAGCTCGAGCGCGCCGGGGCGTTGCTCTGGACCGGGCCGCTGCGCCATGACGGCCAGAGCCCGGCAAACCTCAGGCTGTTGCTGCGCAAGGGCACCGGCCACCGGCTGGAAGATCTGCGCCTGCCTCACGCCCTCGGCCTCGCCCTGAGGGGGCATGTGCTGGCGCTGGTGACGGAGGCTGGCTCCGGGGTCCTGGCCAGCCGCCCGCGCCGCGTCGCGCTGTGCCGCATGGCCCACGCCATGGGCACCCCCACCCTGCTGCTGGTCAGCAGCCGCGGCGCACAAAAGACGCTCCGGCGCCTGCTCGACAGCAAGGATGGACGCCGCCTGTCGGCCCGCGTCGCGTCGGCAGGAGCGCCCGGCGGCGCGCTGCAGCTGATGGGGTACGGCGGCCTGGCCAGCGAGGCCGCCCGCGCTTTGGCCCGCCGGCAGCTCAAGAAGCTGGCCTTTGCCGGGGCCAAGGCGTTCAACAAGAAGCGCCTGCCCGAGGCCGTGGAGAAGCTCGAGCGCGCGCTGCTGCTGATGGATCACCTGGGCGACGAGAAGTACCTGGACGGCACGCTGCTCTACCTGGCCAACAGCTATACCCTGCTCAAAGATCAGGCCCGCGCCGTGCCCATGGCCGAGCGGCTGCTGAGCACGCGCACCGCGGCGGTGAAGGCCGCCGCCGCTGCCAGGGAGCGGCTGGCCGGCGCGCCGGGGCTGAAGAAGGCCCACAAGAAGCTGCTCACGGCGCAGGCTCGCCGCATCAAGGCGCTGATGCTCATGGGGTGGCTGCGGCTGCGCACCGAGCAGTACGACATGGCCCTGGAGGCCAACGCCGAGGCGATAAAGATGTACGGCGCGGTGGGTCGCCCGACCCGGGCCATCGTCGCCCACCGCCAGCGCTCGACCATCGCGGACAAGAAGGGCGACTACGCCACCGCCCTGGCCAGCGCCAGCGAGGCGCTGCGCCTCAGCTTGCTGGCGTTGAAGAAGGCGCGCAAGAAGCTGGGCGCCCGGGTCAAGGTCGTGGACGCGGCGTTGCAGGTCGCCCTGCGCCAGCGGAGCCGGTTCTCGCGGCTGGAGGAGGCCATGGCCGCGGCGCGGCTGAGCCTCGAGCAGCTCGACCTGCTGCCCGCCACGGCGCAGAAGAAGGCGGCGCCTCGGCGCCTCGAGGCGTTGCTGGAGCTGAGCCGGATCAAGGGGGCCATGGGCAACTACGGCGAGGCCGTGGCGCGAGCCAGGCAGGCCGGCCGCCTCGCCGTCGAGGTCGGCATCCGCGGCAGGGCGCGGGCGCTGCTGGAGGAGGTGAACAACCTGTTCTTCCTGGGCGCCCACGGCCAGGCCCTGGTGGCCGCCGACGAGGGCGTGACCCTCGCCGCGCGAGATCGTCTCAGGCGGCTGCAGTTCCTCAACGCCAGGGGGAGCATCCTGGCGGCCCTGGGCCGGGGGGAAGAGGCCCTGGCCGCCGTCGACGCCGCGCTGGCGCTGGCCCGGTCCCTGGGCAAGAAGCGGGAGGTCGCCGCCAGCCACAACAACCGCGGCGACGCGCTGCGGCTCCAGGCGCGGTTCGCCGAGGCGCGCCGCGAGTTCGCCCGGGCCCTGACCCTCGATCGCGCCGAGGGGTACCGCTTCGGCGAGGCCAACGACCTGGCCAACCTGGGGTTGGTCCTGGGGAAGCTCGGCGATGCCAGGGGCGCGCGCAAGCACCTGGGCAAGGCGGCGAAGCTGGGCCGCGAGCTGGACGCGGCGCGCGTGGAGTGCAAGGCCCTGGCCGGGCTGGCGCACCTCGCGCTGGCCTCGGGCCGCCCCGCGGATGCCCGCAAGCAAGTGAAGCGCGGGCTCGCCCTGAGCGCCGGCCGCGCCCTGGTGAGCTGGCGGTGGCGCTTCCTGCTCCTTTCGGCGCGCGCCCTCCGGGCTCAGGGTCAGGAGGCGCGCGCCCGGGCAGCGCTGCGTGATGGGATCTCCCTGGTGGAAGACCGCCCCCCCCGCACCGGCCGCGCGCCCGGCGCTCCGGACGTGGACGAGTCGGAGCAGGACCTGTACCACGAGCTGGTGGACTCCCTCGCCGGCGCTGGCAAGGCGAAGGAGGCCCTCGCGGTGAGCGAGCAGCTCAGGGCCAGGGACCTGGCGGACCTGGTCAGCCGGGACGCCGGCAGGATCCCCCAGGAGCAGGCCCAGGGGCTGGCCAGGACCGTGTCCGCCCGGCAGGGCGAGCTGGCCGCGGCCCGGGCGGCGGCGCTGCGAGCCACCACGCCCCGGGATCGGGAGAAGGCTCTGGCCGCAGCGCGGCAGGCCCGCGCAGCCCTGGCCGCGAGCCGACAGACCCTGGCCGCGCTCAGCCCCTGGTTGCCCGGGCTGGTCATGCCCGGGGCGCCAGCCGCGGACGACCTCGTGGCCCTGGGCCGGTCCGTGAAGGGGGCCCAGGTCGTGAGCTATCACCCCACCCGGCGGCGGCTCGTGATCTGGTTGCTCGGCGGCGGCGACCAGCTCCACATGAAGACGGTGCCGGTGACGCGTGAGCGCCTGACGCGCCTGGTGGCCCGCCACCGCAAGGCGGTGACCAGCTACCACGACGACGGGGCCGAGGCGCGGGCGCTGCACCGGCTGCTGCTGGCGCCGGTGGCGGACCGGCTCAGTTCGGAGCGGCTGCTGGTGGTGCCCGCAGGGCCGCTGCACATGGTGCCCTTCGCCGCGCTTCACGATGGCAAGGATTATGAGGTCGCGCGGCGCACCATCTCCTACTTGCCGAGCGTCGCGTCCATCGGGCGCTTCGGCGCTGACCGTCCTGCGGCGCCCGCCGGGGGTTGGCTCTCCTTTGCCTGGGCAGGCAAGGGGCCACGGCCGCTGACCTTCGCCGCACGGGAGGCAGAGGCGCTGGCCGAGCAGTACCCCGACACGCGGGTGGTGGCCGGCGCCGACGCCACCGTGGCCAACTTCCTGGCCCTGGCCCCCGCCGCGGCGGGGATCCACGTGGCCACCCACGGCAAGTTCAACCCGCGCGCGCCCCTCTCTTCGACCCTGGCGCTATCGGGGGGCGACCTGTCCATCCTGAAGCTGCTCGCTGTGCGCCTCACCGCGGACCTGGTGCTGCTCAGCGCCTGCGAGACCGGGCGAGGGCACCCGGACGGCGCCTGGCGCGCGGTGGGCCTGCACCGCGCGTTCATGGCGGCCGGCGCCCGCCGGGTGGTCTCGACCACATACCGCGTGAGCGACCTGGGTAGCGCCCTGCTGATGAAGCACCTGTTCCGCCGGCTGGACCGGGGACCTGCCGAGGCCCTGCGCGCGGCCCAACTCCACCTGCGGCGGCGGTATCCACACCCGGCGTTCTGGGCTGGCTTCAGGGTGGATGGCGCGCCTTGACGCCCCCTGCGGGGCGCGAACGCCGGAGTGCCAGAACGCCAGAATGCCAGGGTGGGTCGGAAGGTAGAACTGTGCGGATGAATTTCCGCTCGCGGACGCCATACTTTATTATCGCGCCATGGATCCGAACTTCTCCAAACTGAGGAAGCGCGCTCGCAAGGCGCGTGAGCGGGGCAAGAACAGTCAGGCAGAGGCGGCTTACGCCGAGCTCGCGGAGCTGGACCCGAGCAACCCTCGCTGGCCGCACAAGCTGGGCGAGATGCGGCAGAAGCTGGGGCACAAGGACGGCGCTGTGGCGGCGTTCGAGAAGGCGGCAGATGCTTACCTGGAGAAGGGGTTCGTGCTCAAGGCCATCGCCCTGTGCAAGATGATCCTGGCCCTGGATCCGGATAACAGGCGCATCCAGGGAACCCTGGCCCGGCTGCACGGCGTGCCCGCGGACAAGCTGCGCCCGCCCCGGGAACCCGAGATGACGGAGGCGCCCACTTCCCGGACCGACTCGATCCCGATTTCAGGCGCAGCCTCGAAGGCCGCGCCGCCGCCTGACCAGGAGCAGTGGAGCCCCATGATCCATGAGATCGAGTTCGACATGGACGCCGAGGGTCCCGACATCGTGCCCGCGGATGCCGAGGTCACGCTGACTCCCGAGCCCGCCCCGCGCCAGAGCGAGCCGGCGCTGGTCATCCCCCCGCCGCCCCCGGCCGCGGCGCCGACCCCCGAGCCGGAGGCGCGCTCCTCCAACGACACCCTCGACTCCATCCCAATCACGGTGGTGATGCCCGAGGTGGTGGCCGAGAGCGCCCCGGACATCACGCTGGAGGACGAGCCCGACGAGCCGGCGGAGGAGCCGAAGCCCGGCGTCTACGAGCTTCCCATCGACCTCGAGGTGGAGGTCTCCACCAGCGGGCCCGAGCACGAGGAAGAGGAGGAGCCAGGCCTGGCCGAAAGGCTGCCGCCCATCCCGCTGCTCTCCTCCCTGAACGAGGAGCAGCTGGCCGCCTTCGTGGAGCGGGTGGAGGTCCGCCAGTACCGCGCGGGCAAGGTGATCATCAAGCAGGGGACCCGCGGCAACAACCTGTACATCCTGGTGGACGGGTCGGTGGCCGTGGTGCGCGAGGGGAAGCCCCGGGTGACCCTCGGGTTGCTCAACGAGGGGGCGTTCTTTGGCGAGTACGCGCTGCTGACGGCCCTGGAGCGCTCGGCCACCGTGGAGGCGGTGGAGGAGTGCACCGTGCTGACCATCTCACGCCAGCTGATGCGCTCGCTGGTGCTGGAGCACCCGCCGGTCTTTCGGCTGCTGCTGCGCTTCTTCCGCGACCGGCTGCTGGGCAACCTCACGCGCACCCACGACCTGTTCCAGCCCTTCTCTCCCGACGAACGTCGCGCGCTGATTGGTCATTTCACCTGGATCGAGGCGAGCCCCGCGCAGGTGCTGGTCAAGACCGGGAGCAAGCCGGATGGCCTGTACATGCTGGTCACGGGCAACGCCCTGGTCCACCGTGACGGCCAGGTGCCGTCCCCGCTGCGCACGGGCGAGCTGTTCTGCAAGACCGCCCTGCTCACGCGGACGCCGTCGAGCCACACCGTGCGCACCAAGACCAAGTGCTGGTTCCTGCGCCTCGATCGCGGGAAGTTCCGCGAGCTGATCATGACCCACCCCCACCTGCTGGCGACCCTGAGCGAGGCGGGGGTCACGGGCGTACACCAGGTGGAAGACCTGGGCCTGGATGACCGGGAAGAGACGCTGAAGGTGGTGTAGCGGGGACGGCGGGCCAGGGCCCGCATCCTGATCCTAGTTACAGTTGTTGGCCTTGTCGCACCCCTTGTCGTGCAGGCAATTGCAGTACGCGTCCGTGCATTTCTGCAGGCACTGGCTATCACCGCCGCAGGCGTTCTGGCAGGTGGAAAGATCGGTGGCGCACATGGCCGCCTCCACGGCGGTGCAGCGCCTGCCGCACCCCATGGCCAGGGCCAGCGAGAGGCAGAGCAACAACGCGATGAGCAGTCTCATATTCATCCTCCTTGGGTGGGTCAATACTCGCCTCCGCCCTGCAGAAAGTCACGTTGCCAGTTGGGGTCGGGCGGGGTATTGAAGCCCATGGCCCGCCGAACCAAGAGCCGCCGACGCCCCATCCGCCCCCCCGTGGATCCGCGGGTGGAGCCCCGAGCGCGGCGTGTCCCCGGCACCCTGCCTCCTTTCTCCAAGCCCATCGGCCTCGACTTCATCATCACCCCCGAGCGCGAGGTCTACCTGGTGGAGCTGCAGCACGGCTTCGGCCGCAAGGGGTTCCGCATCCTGTGGCCCGAGCTGGCGCGGCACTACCGCAAGACCCACTGGCGGCTGCGCAGAGAGCTGGGCAAGTGCTGGGACGTCACCAACGGGCTGCGCAACATCTGCCACGACAAGATCCAGACCTACAGGCGGTTCGCCGCGCTGCAGCCGCGCTCCTTCGTCTACCGCAAGTGGGGGCCGAAGGTGGAGGCGTGGCTCGACGGGCTGGACAGCGAGTTCCTGCTGGCCAAGCCGCCCCTCGGCTCCTGCGGCGAGGGGATCCTGGTGCTGGAGCGCGCCGCGTTCCGCCGCTCGGGCGGGGCGCTGGCCCTGGGCCACGCCAACCTGCTGCAGGAGTACGTGGAGTCGCGCCTGCTGTCCGGGCCGGACGGCGGGCAGCATGTGGGGTGCATCCGCCAGATCATGATCCTGGTGAGCGACGGCGACCACCTGACCTTCATGCACCTGGCCCCGTACTGGCGCGTGGCCCCGCAGCCCCTGGTGCGAGACGCCGACAGCGGCACCATGACCGCCAACATCAGCCGCGGCGCGTTCGCCCTGCCCGTGAGCGACGCCGACGCCGCGCTCACCCGCCCGGTGGCCGAGCAGGTCGGCGCGGCCATGATCAGCGAGATCCTTGACCTGCCGCAGCTGAAGGTGGAGCCGGGAGAGGTCCTGACGCTGTGAGCAGAAAGGGGGCCGCCGCCCACAAGACCGGGGCGTCGGTTCC
This sequence comes from uncultured Myxococcales bacterium, assembly GCA_964511535.1. Classification (GTDB taxonomy): domain Bacteria; phylum Myxococcota_A; class Polyangia; family CAZCFB01; genus CAZCFB01. The sequence continues at coordinate 30,354 of CAZEFW010000097.1, forward strand.
CACCTGACCACTGCTGTTTGCAGCCCCGGGGCCAGATATGAGCCGATCTGGCGCTGTTTTGCCCGGGCACCATAGTCAATCGCGGCAATCGCGGCCTGGCACATCGGTTGCAAATTGACCGGACATGCGCGCAATTCACCGGCCCCGACTCCCTGCTCATTTCATCTTGCTGGCTCTCGCGACATCTGTCCTGGCGGGCGGATGTGGACCCATGGGCCGCGACCGCCCGGTGCGGCGCTCCGCCTTCACCCAGGGCAGCGGCGAGGGGGAGCCCGGGGCCGCGCTGCGGACCTCGGCGGGAACCCACGGCGCGGCGTGCGAGGGCTACACCCTGGTCCCGCTGGAGTACGACTACGCGGCCTACGAACCCGCCGCCGTGCTGGTGGACATGGACGGCGAGGTGGTGCGCCGCTGGCGCGTGCTGGGCACGCCGGTCAAGATGCTGCCCGGCGGCCACATCATGGCCGCGGACCGCAGCTCCAAGGGCGCGTGGGACTACGAGGGCGTCAGCCTTGAGCAACGGGACTGGGACGACGCCACGGTCTGGTCCTTCGACGCCTGGAACAAGAACGCCAAGGGCACTCTGGAGGCCCGCCAGCACCATGACTTCCAGCGCGAGGGCGATCCGGTGGGGTACTACTCGCCCGGGCAGCAGGCGTTCAAGGCGGGTCAAACTCTTGTGCTGTCCCATGAGGAGCGGAAGGCGCCCAAGATCAGCGCCAAGACGCTGCTGGATGACGTGATCTACGAGGTGGACAGGCACCAGCGGCTCACCGGCTTCACCTGGCGCGCGGCTGACCACATCGGGCAAATGGGCTTCGACGCCGCCGCCCTCAAGGACATCCGCACCAACCCTGGCAAGGCCGCCAACGACTGGCTGCACCTCAACGCCATGTCCACCCTGGGCCGCAACCGCCACCACCGCGCCGGCGACGAACGGTTCGCGCCGGACAACATCATCATCAACTCGCGTGAGGCCTGCTTCATGGCCGTCATCAACCGCCGCTCCGGGGACATCGTGTGGCGCCTGGGCCCGGACTACGGCGCGCCCTGGCCAGGCCGCGTGGGCCCGATCATCGCGGCCCACCACGCGCACATGATCCCCGAGGGGCTGCCCGGCGCTGGCAACATCCTGGTGTTCGACAACGGCGGCGCTTCCTGCTACGGCGGCGCGAGCAAGGGGTACCGGCACTGCCGGAACTACACCCGGGTGCTGGAGTTCGATCCGGTGACCCTGCAGGTGATCTGGAGCTACGGCGCGCCCGACGGCGCGGACCACTTCATGTCGGCGGCCCAGGGCGGCGCCCAGCGGCTGCCCAACGGCAACACGCTGATCACCGCGTCGGACCAGGGAGAGGTGCGCGAGGTGAACCGGGACGGCGAGGTGGTCTGGCGGCTACGGACGAAGGCCCTGGCCGGGGGGATCAACATGCCGTACCGCGCCTACCGCGTGCCGCCCGAGTGGTTGCCAGCGGGGGCCGACCTGGCCGGCTACGACGCCTGGGACCGCGGAGGGTGCCGCTGAGGGATGGCCGGTTCGGCCCCGGGTGCGGGATTTCGGGGGGCCGATTTCACTCCCTGGACAGTTGGTCGAGCAGGAACTCGAAGCAGCTCCGGATCGAGCCGTTGGCAGCGTAGTCCTTCGAGCTGTGGGCCCCCGGCCCTGATATGACCCTGGCGCCAAAACGCTGTCCAACTGCCCTGGCTTCGATGTCGGTTTGAACCTGATCGTTGGCATTGCGATAGAGGAGCATGGCCAGCGGCTCGAGCCCTTCGTTCGGGCGGTATCTGAGGAGATCTTCATTCTCCTCCATGGCCTTCAGGATCCCGGCGCCGCCGTAGACGGCCACGGCGCGGGCCTCGGCGATGGCGGCCACATGGCACGCGGAGCTGCCGCCGGCGGAGTGGCCGATGCACCCGGTTGAGGTGGGGGGGTGGCCCAGGGCGGGTGTGAGGTCGTCGTCCAGGTGATTCACCATCCAGTCCGGTCCATCGTCGCCCGTGTCCACCGGGCAGGGACAGACGATGAGGTCCACACGCTCCGGGGGATGAGTCATCCCTTGCAGGGCCGCGCAGAACTGTTCCAGAAGCAAGTCAGGCCGGGTGCGGCGGCGCGCCTCGTACTCCTTCACCTCGATGGAGCCGCCAATGTGAAGAACCAGGGGGCCAGCCGTTGGCGGCTCCTGTTGTCCGAACCGGTACAGGTGCGCATATGGCGAAACCCGCCCGGCTTCGCGGTCGAAATCGAGGAGTCTGTAGCTGTGCTCGATACCTGGCATTTCAGCCTCCCTTCAGCTGGTGCTCCGGAAATTGACTTGTACGGTCGAAATATTCTCCATGCAGCGGGTCGTGGAGACAATAGCCGCCCGTCACGGCCATGCTCCTTCAGTCCGGAGCGCGCCACGCATGGAGCGCTTGCGCCGGTGGCCTGGCTGGCGGCTGATGGACGATGACAGGAGGGTGTCGCCAAAATGTCATACAGGGGGGTCAGACCCCTCCATATGACATTTTGGCGGGGCAGCGACAGATCTGCCTCGCCGAGCCAGGGCCAGGGGCATCAAGGCACTTCCACCGCCCATGAGCAGTAATGCGACATGCCCACCAGGTGGCCCCTGGTCGTTGGGGAAGGTACGCGTCAATGTGGCCTCATTGACGACGTCTGACCTGCCGTCGGATACTTGCCCTCGAACCAGAATCGAGGCCGGACTTCCCATGCATATTCTCGGCAGAATCTCTCCTGTCATGAAGCCAGATGAGAAGGCGTTCTCCTTCCGCGCGGCCGGCGCATCCCGGCGCCTCCTGGTTTTGACAGCGCTGCTGCTGGCAGCGGGCGGGTGTGGTGACGGCAGCGGCGGCAACTCGGGCACGACAGGTCATTGCAAGGATTACTGCCAGGCGGCCATGGCCAAGAAATGCAGCTTCGAATACGCCAACTGCTCCAAGACCACCATCGCCGACTGCTCGGCGCTGTGCAGCTCCCTGGACGGCCTGACCAGCGTCAGCGGGTGCGGAGCTCTGGAGAGCAAGTTCCAGCAATGCTTCTCCACGGCGAAGCTCTGCGACCCTTACGCCACCTGCTCCAAGCAGCTCGACGACTTCGGCGCGTGTATCGACGCCTACTGCATCAGGAACCCCAACGGCACCGGGTGCCACGAATACAAGATCCAGGTCTGCCTCTGAACGCTGGAGCCCTGCTCCGCGGAGTGGCTCACGTCGCCGCGGAGACCCTCACGCCTCGAAGAACATCACCCGCTCGCCGTGCATTGCCTCGAGGTCCCTGTAGCCCTGCTCCAACAGGGCGGAGACGAAACTCCCCGGGCCGCCGTGCTGGCGCAGCTCCCCGGGCGTGTCCTGGTTGCACTGCATCGCCAGGTGGATCACCGGGTTGCGCCCCGGGCCCCAGCCTGTCCCAACCCTGCGTCCTTGCTTGCGGCGAGGCGCCCCGCGGGGTCATGCTGGCGCGATGCCCACGCGCCGCCTGAGCTACCTGCTTGCTGCCCTTCCGCAGCTGTTCTGGGCGGGGAACATGATCGTCGGCCGCTGGATGCACGTGGAGATTCCACCGCTGGCCCTGGCCTTCTGGCGCTGGGCGGCCGCGTCGATGATTCTGCTCCCGGTCGCCTGGAAGCATCTTTGGCCCCGGCGCCATCTGCTCCGCGCCCACTGGCGCGCGTTGACCGGGCTGGGGCTGATCGGGGTCACCGGGTTCAACACCATGGTCTACCTGGGGCTGCAGAGCACCACGGCGGCCAACGCATCAGTGCTGGCCTCCACCACGCCGGTGATCATCGTCGCCCTCTCCTATCTCCTGCTGGGCCAGCGCATCGGCTGGCAAGGGGCGGGCGGCATCTTGTTTTCGGGAGCCGGGGTGCTGGTCATCCTGGCCCGGGGACAGCTCGGGGTGCTGTTCGCGCTGAAGTTCAACGCCGGAGACCTTTGGAATACCGCTGCCAGCGTGCTCTGGGCGCTCTATTCGGTGTGCCTGCGCTGGCGGCCGGCCGGGCTTAGCCCGTTGGGCTTCCTGGCCGTGATCAGCCTCATCGGCGTGGTCCCCCTTGGGCCGCTGTACCTCTGGGAGCTCGACCATGTCGGCGCCTTCGCCGTGACGGTGGAGACAGTGGGCTCCATCGCCTATCTGGCGCTGTTCCCGTCGGTGCTGGCGTATGTGCTGTGGAACCGCGCAGTGGAAGACCTGGGCGCCAACCGCTCCGGTCAGATGCTGCATCTCCTGCCAGTATTCGGGACCTTGCTGGCCGTGATGCTGCTCGGGGAGCGCCTGCATGCCTACCATGGCCTGGGCATCGGATTGATCGCCTTCGGCCTTTGGCTGGCGGACAGGGAGAGTTAGAAGGATTGCCCAGCGCGGATTTCCCCCACCGAGTGGATTTCCCCCACCGCGGATTTCCCACACCGCGTGGATTTCCCCCACCGGGGTTTCCGATTTCCCCCACCGGGGTTAATTTTTCCCGGATTTCCCCCACCGGGGTTAATTTTTCAGGATTTCCCACACCGGGGGATT
>CAZEFW010000098.1:0-34402 GCA_964511535.1 uncultured Myxococcales bacterium
GGAAGAACCCACAGCTCGTGGCCCGTGCTGTCAGCCATGCTGTTCGTGCTGGTGGCGGCGGGGTGCGGAGGCATCGAGGAAGACTACGAAACCGGCGCCTGGTCGGAGAGCCATCAGCAGGGGAGCGAAACAGATATTGCGCCGGTGGGGAGCGCCAACAAAGCGCTGGCGCAGAATCCCAACTACACCGATCCCTGTCCTGGAAGCATGGTCCTTTGTAAATCTTCGGACGGGAACTGCAACGGCTGCATGACCATGCAGGATTGCTGGTCATGTATGTGGACCCACCGGGTTCAGGCCACGCCGACCAGCGTCGATCAAACGTTGAGGCCGCCGGAGTAGGTGCCCGGGGCCGGGGTGGACCCGAGGCTACCGGCACCCCCTGAGGTAATCAGCCTCGGGGGTGCCGCGGCCTCAGCCGCAGCCTCGGCCCATTGCGGCAGACTGGAGGGTGCTATTTCTCGAGCCAGTCAGCCTCGGACTCGGTGTTGGCCTCCTTGTGGGACCAGGCGATCTTCCTGTAGCGGAACTGCAGCTGCTCCAGGTCGGGCTTGTCGCCGCCCTCCATGGCCAGCTCCTTGAAGGTCCGGACCTCAACCAGGCGCGCGTCGTAGAACTTGAGCGTGTACCACCAGGTCCGCTTGCCGTCGCGGGTGCGGTAGAAGTGGATCTCGCCCTCGAGCTCGTTGTGCTCGTTGAGCGCCAGCTGCAGCAGCGGGGAGGCGCGGTCGAGGGGCTTCACCAGGACCAGCGGGCCGTGCATGGTCTCGCCGGTGGCGGCGCCGGTCTGGCGGTGGGTCGGCACGGTGATGGTGTGCTCGAAGCCCTGGACCTCGATCATCTCCTTGTTGTCCTTCTCCTGGCATCCGCCCTTGATCTGGCTGCCGCTCTTCTTGTTCGTCAGCTTCAGGTATGCAACTTCGGCCATTTTCTCTCTCCTCTGTTTGTTGTTGTTCTGCTGAGGCGCCAGGCTCTCTCCATCCGGGCGCTTCGAATCAAGTCATCTGGCCATCTGTCATTGCCAGGACCGTGCCAGGTTTATGCGTCAGGAGGAGTTTCTTCCAAGGTGCTGTTATTGCACGACATTGGTCGGTGGCGGCCATTTGCGTACCGGCCGGGCCGTACCGGGACATTGCTCTGGTACGCGGCGTCCCCGAGGTTTTGGTACGTACCAGCTACTTTCGGTACGCCCTGGGATCGATGCCGGCGCGCTTGAGCAGGCGGTGAATCTGCGAGCGGGAGGTGTTGAGCTCGCTGGCCACCCTGGTGAGGTTGCCCTGGTGCTCTTCCAGCAGCCGGGGCAGCAGGGCTCCAAGCTCCTGGTCACTGAGCCGGCGGCGCGCCGGCGGGGGGGTGGAGGGTTCCTGTTCGGCCGGAGCTGCCGGGGGGGCAGGGGTGTCGGCCTCCGGGCTGGCGGGCAGCCGCACCGCGTCGGGCAAACAGTCGAGGGTGATCTCGCCTTTCGGGCCGGCCAGGGCGAGCGCCGTTCGCATGGTGTTCTCCAGCTCGCGGACGTTGTGCGGCCAGTCATACTGCATCAGGGCCCGGAACGCCCTCGGCTCCATTCGCGGGGGGTTGTCTCCCTCCCACCGGTTGCCGATGAGCACCGACAGCAGCAGCCCCATATCTTCCTTGCGCTCCCGCAGCGGCGGGATCTGTACGCGGAAGCCGTTGAGTCGGGCGAAGAGGTCGCCCCGGAAGGTGCCCTCCTTCACCATCAGGTCCAGGTCCTGGTGCGTGGCTGCGATGAACCGCACGTTGACCCGGCGGCCCATGGTCTCGCCCACCCGCATGAAGGTGCCGTCCTGCAGCAGGCGGAGCATCTTGGCCTGGGCGGGCAGCGGCATGTCCCCCACCTCGTCCAGCAGCAGCGTCCCGCCCTCGGCCACCTCCACGATGCCGCGCTTGTCCACGGTGGCGCCCGTGAACGCGCCGCGGCGGTGCCCGAAGATCTCGCTCTCGATGAGCCCGGTGGGCAGGGCCGCGCAGTTGAGGGCCAACATGCGCCCTGTTCTGCCGCTGTGCAGGTGCACCTCCCCGGTCATCACCTCCTTGCCCGTGCCGCTCTCCCCCAGGATCATCAGCGGGATGTCGGTGGCGGCGAACTCCATGAGCCGGGTGACCTGGTCGAGGAACTCCAGCGAGACGCTCGAGGAGGGCTGGACCGGGCCCGACCGGTAAGCGCGCTCCAGCAGCTGCGGGAGCCGCTGCATGGCAGACGAGTGGAACTTCCAGAAGGTGCCCCCGGTCTCGATGATGTCCCCGTGAGCCAGCGGGGAGCTCGCCACCGGCCGCCCGTTGAGGCGGCAGCCGTTGGTGCTGCGCTGATCCTCCAGGTGGAACGAGCCGCCCCCGGAGGCGCGGTGCTGGATGATGCTGGCGTGCAGCCCCGACAGCCAGGGGTCATCCACCCTGAGCGCGGCCGCTCGCTCCCCGAGCTGCTCAAACTCCTGGACATCGCCCCGCCCCAGGTCGAGCTGGTCCAGGGGGTCGAGACGGATCACCTGCGGCGAGGGCGCCAGGAGACGATGGCTCTGCCCCACGAGGATGAGCAGACTCGCCTGGTCCAGGCCATCGCTCTCCCCGTCCAGCACGAGCTCCAGAGTGGAACTATCCTTGAGCATGTTCTGACCAAGGATATGCCTTCATGTGCCCACTGAGCCAGTCTTCCTTGCACATACCTCCCTGATCAGACCCCGGCCCCCTGGAGCGTGTCGCGAATAGAATAACGCATTGCCAGGCTTGTTCTTGAAATCACTGGCTTTGTTGCTCGTCAGTTGCTTGCCGCCAGCAAGCGCCTTCCTCGCGCCGTGCCAGTGATTCCAATTACTTCGTCTGGCTCGATTCTCTATCCGCGACACGCCCCATGGCCTCGACCTCGCACGCCGCAGCATCCCTGCGCCCATTTGCTCCGTCGCGCCGTCATTTTGTCATTTCGTCGGTGTGTCATTCGCGGCCGCAGGCTGCGTTACTTGCATGGTCCGCCCTCGGTGACATAGGGCTGGATCGTCGACGGCGAGATGGACGGCAGCTTGAAGTGGGCTCCCTTGCCGTCCCACCGCTTTGGGCCCGAGACAGCGGCCTGCATCCCACGGCCGGGGCCGGGATCGCTGCGTCTGGACACCCTGTGCAGCCGGACGCGACAGGCCTGGAAGCCGCGGGGGATCAGGTGGGAGGGGATGGTGAGGGTAAATGGCTTGAGGCCGCGCCCCGCGGGTCGGATGAGCAGGGCTTGCCCGATGGGCGTGATGCCGGCGCGGTCGTCGGGCGTGGGCAGCCGGCGGACAGTGAAGAAGGTGAAGTCCACGTCTCGATCCAGCGCGCCGCGCGGCACAGTCAGGCGCGCGCCGCCGGGCAGGGTGACGGTCATGCCCGCCACGCCGATGGTCTGCTTGCGGGGGCCGCCGATGAAGGCGTGCAGGTCAGGGCCGGGGGCTCGGCTGTCCGGTGCGGCAGCCAGGTTGGGCGTCCCGAGGTCGGGGTCGGGGTTGGGGTCGGGGTTGGGGTCGGGGTCGGGATCGGGATCGGGATCGGGGGTGGGGGGGGGGGGGGGGCGGGGGGGCGGGGTGGGGGGGGGGGTGGGGGGTGGGGGGGGGGGGGGGGGGGGGGCGGGGGGGGGTCGGGGGGGGGGTTGGCCGGCGGCGGTTTGGGTGCGGTGGGCCTGGTCCGGTCCCGGGCAGGGTCATCGCACCGGCATCCGGTCAGGCCGAGAGCGAAGCAGAGCAGGAGCAACAAGAACGCGCGGATCATGTCCAAATTATATAGGAGCGCGGCCCGTCAACCCGTGGATTGTCCTGGATCAATCTGGCGAGACAAGTTTCCACATAGTCCATATAATTTGTGACGCGCCTGATTGTGGCGGGAAACGAATCGTTCCCGGAGATGAAGATGTCGAGCTGCGCTACCTGCTGCTGGACAAGGCCACTCGCAAGCTGGACCTGGACGAGTGGCGGGAGATGGAGCTGGTGCTGACCTACAAGTACTCGCCCTACATCACCGGCGGGACCTACATCAACATGCGCATCGGCGAGAGCCGGGCCGGCATTAAATGTCTCAACGGCATCTGCCGTCAAATGCCTGCGTTCTCAGGAGTTGAGGGCACCCAGGTGGTGCGGTATTGATCAGTTTTCAGGAGCGAAACATGAGAAAGACGACGACCTTCACCGTGGCCCTCGCGGCCCTTCTGCTGGCTCCCGCGGCGGACGCCAAGCCCAAATCCTTCGACGCTGGCATGCAGGCCATCCTCGCCGAGTACGACAAGATCCACGCGGTGTTCATCGAGGACAAGGCTGACGGCGCGGCCGCCGCGGCGGCGCGCATCGAGAAGCTCGCCCGGCAGCTGCCTGCGCCGGAGGCCAAGGGCAAGAAGGGCAAGGCCCTGGGCAAGGTGGCCGGCAAGCTGGCCAAGCACGCCGCGGTCATGAAGGGGAAGAAGGAGCTCAAGGCGTTGCGCGAGGCGTACAAAAAGCTGAGCCGCCCCATGGTGCTCTGGGCCACCCTCACCGATCCCGCCGGCATCAAGATCGTGTACTGCGAGATGGAAAAGGGCAGCTGGCTGCAGCGCCAAAAAGGCGTACGGAACCCTTACCACGGCACGTCCATGCTGTACTGCGGTCAGTTTGTTAAGAAGAAGAAGAAGAAGTAACCGGAGCCGATGGTGAAAATGTCAAGTGTAGGGGTCTGACCCCCCTACTTGACACTTTAGGAAGCTTCCGGAAGCGGTGGGGAAAATGTCAAGTGTAGGGGTCTGACCCCCCTACTTGACACTTTGCGGCTGCCGTTACTTTCGCGCTTTGCTCGCTCTCTTCTGCAGCCGCTTCGTCACCTTGGGCAGCCTCGACCCGAGCGCGGCTTCCGGCACATAGTCCGAAAACCCCAGCCCGATGGCCCGGGCCATCAGCTCGATCTCGTCCCCCGGCCCCACGGCCACGGTAAAGGGCAGGGCGCCCTTCGGTCGATCGGCCAGTACAGGCTCCAGCCGCGCCAGGATCCCGTCCACGTCGCTGCGCAGATCGATGATCACCACCTCGGCCTCCGGGACCTGCAGGAGCTGGCCCGCGTCGGCCGGCAGGTCCAGGGTGCGCACATGGACGTCGTTGGCCCGCAGGGCTGCGGTGGCGGACCGCGTGAAGAGGCCCTCGTCCGCCTCGAAAACGATCACGGGCGCGCCAGCGTCCAGGCCGGGCACCACGTAAGGCTCCGGCGCGGCGGGCGCTCCCTCCTGCTCCATGAGGGCCAGCGCGTTCTCCAGCTCGAGCTTGAACGCCGCCGCGCTCCTGGGACGATTGGCAGGCTCCTTGCTCATGGCCCACAGCGCGAGGGCCTCCAGCGCCGGGTGGATCACCAGGCCCGGCTCCCTGTCCGACGGCGGCCGCGGCTCCTTGAACATCTGCTGCACCAGCACGTCGTGGGCGTTGTCCGCGGTGAAGGGCAGGCGGTTGCACAGCAGCTCGTACAGCATTATCCCCATGGCGTAGACATCGGCGCGGCCGTCCACCTTGCGCTTCTTGCCCCGGCACTGCTCGGGGGACATGTAGGCCGGCGTGCCGCTCACCATGCCGTCGCGAGTGAGCCGCTCCTCGTCGCTGTCGAGCAGCAGCGCGAGGCCGAAGTCCACCACCTTGACCAGCTCCTCCCCATCAGGGCCCGTGGTGAGCATCACGTTCTCCGGCTTCAGGTCACGATGCAGCACCCCCGCGCCGTGGGCCTCATGCACCGCCCCGGCGACCTGCGCCAGGATCCGCGCCGCGCGCTCCTGGGACAGCCGCTCGGCGCGCTCCAGCGGCGCCGCCAGCGACTCGCCGTCCAGCAGCTCCATGGCCAGGTACAGCTGACCATCCCAGCGGCCGAAGTCGTATATCAGGGCCAGGTTCGGGTGGGCGATGCGGCTGGCCATGCGCGCCTCGCGCAGGAACCGCTCCTGGTGCTCATGGGTCACGGCCCTGCCCTTGAGGTACAGCAGCTTGAGCGCCACCCGGCGCTCGAGGTCGAGGTGCGTGGCCTGGTACACCTTGCCCATGCCCCCCTGCCCGATGAGGTGCTCCACCAGGAAGCGCTCCGCGACCACGGTGCCGATCAGTTCATCAGGCATCATCGCTCCTCCTGTTGTCGGCGCGGGATGAACAGCACGAACCGGTTGTCTCCGGCCGCGCCCTCCACGTGCAGCCGCCCTCCGTGGGCCTCGGCCACCAGGCGGCAGAAGTAGAGCCCGAGGCCCTTGCCTCCCGACGGCGCCCCTGCGGCCCTGCCGAACTTCTCGAAGATCCGCTCCCGCGCCTCCTCGGGCACGCCGTCGCCCTGGTCCCGGACCTGCACCTCGAGGCCCTCGTCGCCCGGCGCGGCGCGGACGGTGATGGGCGTGCCCGCCGGGGTGTGGTTCACGGCGTTGGCCACCAGGTTGTCCAGCACGCGGCTGACCAGGCGTTCGTCCAAGCTGAAGCGCTCGCCCGGCCCGGCCTCGAGCTGGATCTCCAGCGCCCTGCCGTGGAATGACAGCGCCGGCGCCCATCGACGGGACAGCGCCTCCAGCAATCCCGCCAGGTCCTGATGTTGCAGCCGAAGACGCAGCAGCCCCGCCTCGAGCTGCGCCACGTCCAGGATGTCGCTGATGTAGCCGTCGAGCTGGTCCGCGGCCTGGCGCAGCAGGTCCAGGGTCCCGCCCGCCTGCTGCAGCGCGTGGTCCGGGAGCGTGACCTCCAGCAGGCCGAGGCCGCTGAAGATGCTGGCCAGCGGGTTCTTCATGTCGTGCACGAGCAGGTGCGTGTGCAGCTCGCGCTCCTGAAGCGACCGGTAGAGCGCCGCCCGCTCCAGGGCCACGCCGGCGTACGAGGCGATGCTCTCCATCAGGCCCAGGTGGGCGTCGGTCATCACCTCGCCGTCGCCCTGGCCGTCCGCGTACAGCGCCCCCCGCGCGTCGCGACCGTATCGCATGGGCGCGCAGATCACCCTGCGGATCGACAGCGCCGTGATGCTCTCGCTCCCTTCGAGCCTTGCATCGCCCGGCGCGTCGCTGGTGATCAGCGCGACCCCGCTGTCGCTCACCCGGCGCAACACCGTGGCGCTGGGGGCGAACCCCGGAGAGGCGGAGGGGAGCGGCCGGCTCTGTTCAACCCGGGGCGCCTCACCTTCCGGGAAGGTGACCATCATGGCCCGGTCCACGGGCAGCACCTCCAGCACCAGATCCAGCAGACCTTCAGTGAACCGCTGGCGGTCGGTGACGCTCTCCACCAGCCGCGCCAGCCTGTACATCACGTCGAGCTGCTGCTTCAGCTGGTACGGGACGCCCGACGTGAGCGCCCGCTGGACCTCGTCGTGGATGGTGGACTGGGCCGCGCGGGGGTGCACGATCTCGTCAGTTTTGGCCGGCCGCGGCTCCTGCGCGACCTGGAGGATCCGGTAGGTGGTGTCCGCCACCTGAAGCGAGTCCTCGCCCTGGAGCACGTGGCTGCTTGTGGGCTGCCCGTTGACCAGGAAGGTGATGGCGGGCGTGGCCGCCTGGCAGTAGACCCGATCCCCGGTCACGGTGAGGATCAGGTGGGCGGCCCCCACCCCGGGGCCGTCGAGCGAAACGTCGGATTCCTCGCCAGCGCCCGCCACCAGGCGCCCCTTGCGCAGCGCCTGACGTCGCCCGTCGGGGGCCACCAGAACGAAGGGATCGAGAGCTGCCATCAGCTGACTCCTCACTCCTTGGGTGGGCGCCCCGGGCGGCCTCCCTTGCCGTCCGGTCCAGCGGAGAGGCCGTGGCGCGCCATGACCCTGGACAGGGACTTGCGCGGCAGCCCCGCTGCCCTGGCCGCCCGGCTGACGTTGCCCTCGTGCTCGCCGAGCAGGGCGGAGACGTAGGCCAGCTCGAACCGGCTGATGGCACGCTTGCGGGCGTCGTTGTACGGCACCGAGAGGTCAGGCTCGCCGAGCTGGCTCTCCTCTGGCGGTGGCCCCGGCCGCGGCGCCGGCTCACCGGGCGGGAGGCCTGCCGCGAACTGAGCAGGCTCCTGCAGGTCCGGGTCGCCCACCGGCACATCTCCAGCGCACACCAGGGTGCGCCGCGCGTTGATGATGCACTGCTGGACGACGTTCTCCAGCTCCCGCACGTTCCCCGGGTAGCTGTGGTCACACAGCTTCTGCAGCGCCAGCGGTGAGAAGCCCACCACCGGCTTGTCGAACTCCTCGGCGTAGCGCCGCAGGAAGTGGGTCGCCAGGTGGGGGATATCCTCTTTCCGGTCCCTGAGCGCCGGCACCGTCAGCGGCACCACGTTGAGCCGGTAGTACAGGTCCGCCCTGAACCGCCCGGCCTTGACCTCCTGGCCCAGGTCCCGGTTGGAGGCCGACACCACCCGGATGTCCGCCCGGCGCACCTGGTTGGATCCAACGGGGCGGTACTCCTTCTCCTGCAGGAACCGGAGCAGCTTGGCCTGCATGCCCAGCGGGATCTCCCCCACCTCGTCCAGGAACAGGGTGCCGCCGCTGGCAGCCTCGATGAGGCCCGGCGCGCCCGCCCCCGAGTCGGAGAAGGCGCCCTTGACATGGCCGAAGAACTCCCGCTCCCACAGGGTCTCGGGGATGTTGGCGCACGAGACGGTGATCAGCGGGCCCTCGGCGCGCCGCGAGGCCTGGTGCACTGCGCGTGCCACCAGCTCCTTGCCCGTGCCGCTCTCACCGTACAGCAGCACCGAGACGTCGGTCCGGGCCAGGTGCGGGATCTTGGACAGCACCCGCAGGAACGCCTCGCTGGTGCCGAGCACCATGCCCTCGGATGGGTTGAAGGCGAAGGCGATGGCTTCTCGCAGCTCATGAACGTCCCGGCTCAGGTTCAGGCGCTCGAGGGCCGCCTCCACCCGGGGGCCGAGGATCTCCAGGGACAGCGGCTTGATCAGGTAATCATCCGCGCCGCTCTTGATCAGGCCCACCGCCTGCTCCACCGAGTCCACCACCGTCATGATGAACACCGGGATGGTGGGGTTGTCCTCCTTGATCCGGGCCATGAGCCCGGCGCCGTCCAGCTCGGGCATCATCAGATCCGTGATGACCAGGGAGGGGTGTCGCTGCCGGTACAGGGCCAGGCCCGCGGCGCCGTCACCGGCTGTGATGACCTGATGCCCGAGATATTCGAGCAGCTTGCCCGTCATGGCCGCCGAGGTCGGTTCGTCATCCACCACGAGGATCAGGCAACCATCCCCCTCCGCCGCCACTGTCCCGAATGTCTCATCCATGATGCTGTCTCACGTATCGTTCTGAGATGTTGAGTGCCAAGACAAGTAGGTCAGATGAGACCTGTTTCGCAAGGGAAAAAGCACAAAATTGCCGGTCTACCCACGTAATTGCGGCAAAATTCCGCCTTCTCGCGACGATTTCGACGATCCTGGCGCTGCTGGTATTGCCCTTGCATAGGAACCTTGCATATAGAGGGCAAACCTGCCCCGCGATGGATCCCAGGACAGCGAGGCAACCTCGGCAAGACAGGACCAACTGTGGGAAAGAAGTTGACTTTGCACCTGGAACGGCCCAGATGAAAGGTAACTCCCTGAAAAAGATGGATCGGCAAGGTGGGATCGAGATGGATATGTCCACTCACCCGGTCCAGGTCCCAGAATAGGTAATGATTGATCGTCATATGTTGGCTTTGCAAAGGTAGAGTGAGTATGAGACGGCAGCTATCCCGGGTTTCGATTCTCGCCTGCCTGCTGATTCCGGCCATGGCCATGGCCGAGGGCACCCAGCAGGTTGGCGCGGACCAGGATTTCCATCCCGGCATGAAGTTCAAGGTGGACATCCTCAACGTGGGCGAGGTGATCAACATCTCCGCCGGCGTCAACCTGCCAGACAGCCCCAAGCCCCTGGACGTGACGGTTCGCGGTCCTGACGGCAAGCATGTCACGGGCTCGCCCTTCTCCATCGCCAAGAACAAGCCGGGCTGGCTCGGCACCCCGGGCGTGCTGCCGCCCGCCACCATCACCAACCCCCTGCAGATCGTCTCCACCATGAAGGGGACCCATACAATCACCTTCAATAACAAGAACCTCACCTGGCTCGACCCGCTGGACATCACGGTGACGTCCAAGAAGGCCGACCCGGTCAAGCCCGCGCTCACCATCGACGGCAAGGGCCGGGTCCACGCTGTGCGCTGGACCATGCAGGGCAAGAGCTTCAAGGACAAGACCAACGCCAACTTCTTCGTGCACGTGCCCACCGGCTCCGGCACGGACTACACCTGGCTGCTGGAGTTCAACGGCCTCTCGGGCAAGATCTACGACGTCATCGCCAACGCCAAGGGGATCCCGGCGCCGTACAGCAACTTCTCCGAGTCCAAGATCAAGGTGCCCAAGGTTCCCCTGGGTCAGTACGAGATCTACCTCTTCCCGCCCGCCAAGGCCAAGGGCGGCACCGTGGCGCCTGTGCTCACCGGCTTCAACTTCGGCGGCTGCACCAAGTGGGGCGCCAACTCCATCAGCGGACAGAAGTCGCAGTTCAGCTTCAACTCCAACGTGGTGGCCACCTACGACATCATCCTCGACACCGACAAGGACGGGAAGTTCGACCTGTCCAAGGACCTGTTCTTCACTGGCACCGCCAAGGTGGGCCTCAACACCGTCACCTGGAACGGTAACGACGCCCAGGGCAAGGTGGTCCTGCCGGGCAACTACGACGCCTACATCTCGCTGCGCCTTGGCGAGTTCCACTTCGTGGCCGAGGACATCGAGACGGTCAACCCGGGCCTGCGCATCTTCGGCATCGACCCGCCCGCCTCCATCACCACCATGAACCCGAAGTCGGCCAACATGTACTGGAACGACACCCGCGTGCAGAAGAAGGTGCTGCCGGTCTTTCCGGTCACCTCCCTGCCCACCGGCATCTCCAGCGGGCCGTACACCAACAAGCCCGTGTGCTCCAAGCCGGCCAACGCCACCAGCGGCATCAACACCCACTGCTGGGGCAACTTCACCGATCCCCCCACTGACAGCCCGGGGGAGGAGACCTTCGTCGACACCTGGGTCTATGCGGCCGAGAACACCGCCAAGGTCAAGATCACCGTGCTCAACGGCAACTCCGACACCGACGGCGACACCCTCACCAACCAGGACGAGTGCATCAAGCACGGCACCGACCCGAACAAGAAGGACACCGACGGCGATGGCCTTAACGACAACGTCGAGGTTAACGCGGTTAACAAGACCGACCCGACCAAGAAGGACACCGACAACGACGGCCTCACCGACGGTGAGGAGGACAAGAACAAGAACGGCAAGGTCGACCCGGGCGAGACCGACCCGACCAAGGCTGACACCGACGGCGACGGCCTGAAGGACGGCGTGGAGGTCAAGGGCACCAACAAGACCGACCCGCTCAAGAAGGACACCGACAACGACGGCCTGAGCGATGGCATCGAGGACAAGAACAAGAACGGCCAGGTCGACACCGGCGAGACCGACCCGAACAAGTGGGACACCGACAACGGCGGCGAGAGCGACGGCTCCGAGGTGAAGAACGGCCGCAACCCGCTCAACCCGAACGACGACTTCGGCGGCCCCGACCTGGGCGTGCCCGACGCGGGCCCGGACCAGCTGGTGCCCGATCAGATGGTGGCGGATCAGAAGGTGATCACCCCGGACCAGAAGGTCGTGACCCCGGACCAGAAGGTGACCACGCCGGACCAGAAGGTGACCACGCCGGATCAGAAGGTGACCACGCCGGACCAGAAGGTGGCGGTCAAGGACGGCAGCGGCCCCGGCAAGGAGGCCGGCCCCGCGGCTGACAAGGGCACCACGCCTGGCGCCGACAGCGGCACCACCGGTAGCGGCGGCCTGTTCTTCTTCGGCGGCGGCGGCTGCTCCGTCTCCGGCGACGACGACGGGCTGAGCGGCCTGATGCTGCTGCTGCCCCTGGCTCTTCTGTTTGCGGTTCGCCGCAAAAGGGGGTGGCTTCGGCGCAGCTCGATAGCAGCCCTCGCCCTCTTCGTGGTCCTGCTGGCCGCCCCGTCGGCCCGCGCCCAGGGCACCGGCGCCACGCCGCCGACCCTGCAGTTCAACTCGATGATCTGGCAGCCGGCGGCGGCCACGACCATCAACTTCTTCCACACCGAGGGCGCCACCCTGCTGCCCCACCTGACCCCGTCGGCGGGCGTCTACTTCGCCTACGTGCACAAGCCGGTTCAGGTGTGGGACGAGGGCAAGGATGAGACCGCCTTCGACGTCATCAAGTACCAGGTCACCATGGACGTGCTGGTGGCGTTCGGTCTGTTCGACCGGGTGGAGATCGGCCTCGGCCTGCCCGTGGCCCTGACCCAGGACTCGGACAGCCTCACCACCCTCGGCCGCTCCAGCGCCATGGGCACCGGCATCGGCGACCTGCGCATCATCGTCAAGGGCCGCCTCGTCACCCTCGGGCCGGTCTCCATCGGCCTGGCCCTGCCGCTCACCGTGCCCACCGGCAAGGACGAGTACCTGCTGGGCGACGACGGCGTGACCTTCACGCCCAAGGCGGTCTTCTCCGTGGACACCAAGTGGTTCGACGCCGGCCTCAACGTGGGCTACCGCCTGCGGCCCAGGCAGGTCATCGCGTACAACGGCGTGCTGGCCAACAGCGCCGTCATCGACGACGAGGTGGTCTTCTCCCTCGGCCTGAAGGCCGCCATCTGGCAGGAGAAGATCGACTTCATCGTGGACGGCTTCGCCAGCCTCACCGTGGACGAGCAGGACAAGGAGGAGATCCCGGCGGAGGTGCTGGGCGGGCTGCGCTTCTACCTGCCCAAGGGCTTCACCGCCCACGTGGGCGCTGGCCCGGGGCTGACCCGCGGCGTGGCGACCCCGGTGTTCCGCGCCTTCGCGGGCATCGGCTACCAGTACATCGCGCCGCCGCCGCCGCCGCCGGTGGTGGACAAGGACCCGGACAAGGACGGCATCCTCGACCCGAACGACAAGTGCCCCAACGAGCCGGAGGACAAGGACGGCTACGAGGATGAGGACGGCTGCCCGGACACCGACAACGACAACGACGGCATCCTGGACAAGGACGACAAGTGCCCCGTGGAGCCGGAGTCTTTCAACGGCTACCAGGACGAGGACGGCTGCATGGACGTCAAGCCCAAGGCGAAGGTCCAGATCACCCGCACCGCCATCACGGTGCCGCCGGTCTACTTCGCCACCAACAAGGACCAGATCCTCAAGCGTAGCCACCCGACGCTGATGGAGGTGGTGGACCTGCTCAAGAAGAACAAGTGGGTCAAGAAGATCCGCATCGAGGGTCACACCGACGAGCGCGGCAACGACGCGTTCAACCTGGACCTGTCGCAGCGGCGCGCCAACAGCGTGCTGTCGTTCCTCACGGAGAACGGCCTGGAGGCCGGTCGCCTGGAGGCCAAGGGTTACGGCGAGGTCAAGCCCATCGCCAGCAACAAGACCCGCAAGGGTCGGGCCCAGAACCGCCGCGTCGAGTTCATCATCCTCGACCCGGCGCAGAAGAAGCCCGGCTCCAGCGCGACGTCGCCGGTGGAGAAGAAGGTGGAGGGGAAGAAGTAGCTCGCCCGCCGCGCTGCCCGGGAAGCGGCCGCGAGGTCGCCGGTCCGGGCAGCGCACACCTTCTGGTTGTTCCGATATTTCTGTAAGCTATCCTCCACCTGAGCCAACCTGCCGAGGTCACCATGGGAAACCCTGGAGTGAGAAAGGTTCGCGGTTTCGGGCTGGCGGCGTGCGTGCTGGTGCTGGGGGCCCTCCCGGTGCTGCCGGCGCCGGCTGCCGCGCAGGATCTGGACATCGCCTTGTTCCGGCCATCGGGCAGCCCCAACGGGCTGCTGTCGCTGGAGACCGCGCGGGTCCTGCCTCACTGGACCCTCTACGCCGCCCTGAACAGCCACTACGCCAATGATGAGCTGGTGGCGCGGCGCGGGGACACCATCGCGTTCCGTCCCATCAATCACAGGGCGGTGGCGGAGGTGGCGGTGGGGGCCTCTTTCTTCGAGCGGCTGGACGTCTCGGCCGTGATGCCCATCGTGCTGCGCCAGGTGAGCGATGGTTGGCCGGGCGCTGGCGAGACGCGAGCGCACACCGGCCTGGGTGACCTGCGCCTCACGGGCCGGGGCATCTTGCTGCGCAACAAGTGCGGCGGCGACATCGGCGACGTCGGCGTGGCGGGGGTGATCACCGGTGCGCTCCCCACCGGGGATGACGGCCAGCTCATGGGGGATGACCAGGGCTCGCTCACCCTGCGGGCTGCGGTGGACTACTGCCACCCGAGCGGCTTCATCGTGGCCCTCAACGCGGGCGGGGTGATCCGGCGGGACCGGGAGATCGGCGGCTTCAACATCGGCGATGAGTTGCTGGTGGGCGTCGGCGCCGAGGCGCCGCTGGGCGCCTACGGCGTCTCCCTGCTGGGCGAGGTGGAGGGGCGGTTCGGCCTTGAGACCGACGACAAGAGCCCCGAGGCGCTCATCGAGCGGCGCATCCCGCTGGAAGCTCGCGGCGCGGTGCGTTGGCGCTCCAGCTGGGGGCTGATGGTCACCGCCGGCGCCGGCGCTGGCCTCACGGGCGGCTACGGGGCGCCGGACTACCGGCTGTTCCTCGGCATCGGCTACGCCCTGGACATGAGCGACAAGCCGGAGCCCGCGCCGGAGCCCACACCGCAGCCTGAGAAGACCTATCCGGATGAGCCGGGAGATGTCCCCCCGAAGAAGCCGGACGCGCCGCTGGACGCCGCCGCCTTCGACCGCGCGGCGGCGAACGATCCGGACCCGGACGGTGACGGGATCCCGTCCAGCGCGGACCGGTGCCCGAAGCAGCCGGAGGACCGCGACGGCTTCGAGGATTCGGACGGCTGCCCCGACCCGGACAATGATCACGACGGCGTGCCCGACGCGGACGACAAGTGCCCCAAGCAGAAAGAGGTGATCAACGGGATCAAGGACGACGACGGCTGCCCCGACGAGGGCAAGGCCAAGGTGGCGGTGACCGCCACCAAGGTGGAGATCCTGGAGAAGGTCTTCTTCGAGACCGGCAGTGACCAGCTCAAGCCGGCGTCGGAGGCGCTGCTCGAGCAGGTGGCGGGCGTGCTCAAGGCGGCCTGGCAGATTCGCCGCCTGCGGGTTGAGGGGCACACCGACAGCCGGGGCGACAAGGAGATGAACGTGGACCTGTCCGAGCGACGCGCCCGGCGGGTCAAGGTCTTCCTGGAGTCCAGGGGCGTGGCGCGGCACCGGCTGGAGGCGAGGGGGTACGGCCCCACCAAGCCGGTGGCCAGCAATCGAACCCGCAAGGGCAGGGCCAAAAACCGCCGGGTGGAGTTCACCATCCTCGAGCGGGCCAAGGCGCCCGAGGGAGGTGCCAAATGAGATCCTTCATCATCGGGACCATCATGCTCGGCCTCCTGACAGCTGCAGCTCCTGCGCAGGCGCGCAAGGGCAAGAAGGCCAAGACCCGCACTTACACGGTGCAGCGCGGCGACTCGTGCTGGAGCATCGCGCTGAAGGTGTACGGCAAGGGTGAAAAGTACAGGTTGATCCATCGCTACAACGACCTCGGCCCGCTGCCCCACATCCTCGAGGCGGGGCAGAAACTGCGCCTCCCGGTTGGCGGCGCAGTGCCCGAAGCGAAGGTCCAGTGGCTGCGCAAGGACGTGTTGGCCAAGGCGCCGGCCATGGTGGACTGGCTCGAGGCGACCCGGGACATGGGCCTGTGGAAGCTGTACAAGGTGACCACCGGCAAGGGCTCGTCGGCCGGGATCCAGTTCGAGGACAGCTCCAGCCTGCAGATGCGCGAGCGCGCGCTGCTGGTGATCTATGGCGGCGCGGCGTCCCGGGCGAAGGTCAAGCGCAAGCGGGCGAACGAGGTGGTGGTGGAGCGCGGCACCGTGCGCGGCGGGCTGGCCAGCCTGGACGGCGAGAACGATCTGGTGGTCAAGACGCCGGCCGCGAAGGTGCGGCTGCGATCCACCAACGCACAGATCCAGGTGGACGAGAAGAAGAGCTCCTCGGTTTCAGTCTACGACGGCAAGGCCGGGGTCGCCGCCGGGGGCAAGAAGGTGGACGTGCCGGCAGGCTTCGGCACCCAGGTGGAGAAGGGCAAGAAGCCGAAGAAGCCGCGGCGCCTGCCCGCCGCCCCCAAGTGGGCCGCGGACAGTGGCGATGCGGTGGTGCTGGTGCTGCCTGGCGGCAAGGCTGGGTTCCAGGGGCGCTGGCAGAAGGTCAAGGGCGCGGCGCGCTACCGGGTGGAGCTGGCCAAGGACGCCAAGTTCCGCTTCCCCGTCGTGGACGCACAGGTGGGCGCCGGGATCCAGCGCTTCGAGGCGCGGGACCTGGGGCCGGGGCGGTACTACGCGCGGGTGGCGGCGCGGGACAGCTACAAGCTGGAAGGGCGACCCTCCAAGGTGGCGAAGCTCGATATTCACGAGATCTCCTCCTCCAGAAGGCTGGTGCCCGGACCGGATGGGGACGCGCTGGAGGTGGCCGGGCTGGTGAAGCTTTCGCCGCCGGAGGCTGCCGCGGCGGACCTGGAGCTGTCCATCAACGGCGCGCCCTTCGCGGCGGCCACGACGCCGGCCCGGCTGAGCGAGCGCGGCCTGTACACCCTGCACTACCGCAAGCGCGGCGCCTCGGCGGTGAGCACCGTCAAGGTGCGCGTCCTGAAGCTGAAGGTGGAGCTGAGCGCGCCGCCCGCGCCGCTGGCGGTGGGGGGCCCGGGCGGGCCGATGACGTTGAGCCTGTCAGACGAGCGCGGCCGGCCCTCGGCGCTGCCCGGGTTGAGCGTGACCGCTTACCCCGGCGGGGCGCTGACGCTGGCGCAGGACGGGCCGGGGCGCCACACCGCCACCGTGCCGTCGCCGCAGAAGTACGTGGCCAAGAACTCGGTGTTGATCACCCGGTGGGCCGCCGGCGAGTTGAGGCGGGACCGGGTGGCCGTGGCCGCGCCGCCCAGGCCGCCAGCCCCGCCGCCGCCGCCGAAGCCGGCGCCATACCGCTGGCACGACGCCCCCGTGGCGCTGGAGTCGGTGCGCAAGGGCCCCGGTCTGCCGGCGCGGTCTGCCCGGCCCATGACCGGCCTCGGCACCAGCGTCTTCGTCTCCCAGGCCGACTTCACCGAGGACATCCACATGAGGCTGGCGTTCCGCGGCGAGATCGCGCTGCTGGACGGCGACCTGGGGTTCGACCTGGACTTGCCGGTGATGCTGGTCAACGCCACCCTGGACGGCGCCAACGACAGCGACTTCGGCGACATCCGGGTGGGGGCGCGCTACCTCGCCCTCGACCGCTGGGGTCTGGCCCTGTCGCCGTCGCTGCGGGTGACGGCCCCCTCGGGCGGCTACGCACGCAACCGGTTCGGCACCCTGCTGGAGCCGGGGCTGCTGCTTGAGTGGACCTGGCGCGAGCTGCTCACCATCGGCACCAACCAGGTGTTCATCGCGGACCTCGCGCCTGACTTCGACGCCGCCCTGCACTACGCCGGCACCTACGGCGCCTCGGTGCGGCTGGGGCGCTTCTCCATCGCCGCCGAGCTGGACACCGTGTTCGGCATCCAGGAGCCGGGGCTGGACGAGCTGACCACCGCCGTGGGCCTGGGCGGCGCCTTGAGGGTGCACCTGGACCGCGCTCGCATCGGCCTGGCCGGGGGCGCGGGCCTCAACGACGATGGCCAGCGGCTCATGGGGCGCTTCTCGGTCGGGTTGACCGCCGACCTCGGCTTCGACTGGCCCTGAGGGCCGCACACCGGAGGAACCCATGGGATTGCGCGCCAAGGTGACCCTCGCGCTGCTGGTGCTGGCCCTGGTGCCGCTGGCCGTCACGGCCGGGGTGGTGGCCTACATCAACCTCGAGCGGCTCAAGCTCTCCACCAAGGAGTACAGGCTGGCCACCGCCGACGTGGTGGTGGCCGAGGTGGGCAACCTGATGGATCGCGGCCGCAGCGAGCTGGAGACCATCGCGAAGGCCCTGAGCCAGACCAGCCGCCCCCTGCCGGAGCGCCTGGAGCTGGCCAAGGTGTCGCTGCTGGGCAACAGCTTCGTGCGGCGGGTGGGCGTGTACAACCCGGCCGGCGAGCGGGTGGACTCGCTCAGGGTCAAGGAGCGGTCCAACCCGGTGGAGATGCCCGGCTCCCTCTCGGACGCCCTGCGCGGCGTTTCACGCACGGAGGGGGTGGCGTACCTCGGCACCGAGATCACCCGGGGCAAGGCGGCCCACCTCCCCATCATCGTGCCCATGTTCAAGGGCGACGATAAGATCTACGGCTACCTCTGGACCGCGGTGAGCCTCGAGGCGTTGGGCAAGGCGGTGGGCCTGGTGAGCCAGCGCCGCTTCGGACAGAAGCAGGACCGTGTCTACATCCTGGATGACCGCCTGACCGTGGTGGTCCACGCCGCGCCCGCCGAGCTGGGCCAGGACATGCACGGCAAGGGCATCGCCGTCGGGCTGGCCGGGGGCCGCCTGCCGCGGACGGTGGGCTACGCCGCCGACTACGTCAAGGGCGGCGTGGACACCCTGGGCGTGCTGGTCCCGATGCCGTCGGTGGGGTGGGGCGTGGTGGTGGAGCAGCCAAGGTCCGAGGCGTACCGCGCGGTGCAGACCACGGTCTACACCGCGGCGGTGGTGGGCGTCGGGTTCGCGGTCATCGCGCTGATCATCGGCCTGGCCATGGGGCGCCGGCTCTCTGCGCCGGTGCTCGACGTGGCCCAGGCGGCGCGCAAGGTGGCGTCTGGAGACTTCGACGTGCGGGTGGCGGGGGGATCGCGGGACGAGGTGGGCCAGATGGCCGAGTCGTTCAACACCATGGCCGCCGACCTCGGCTCCTACCGCGACCAGGTGGTCGAGGAGACCCGCATCCGCACCGACCTGAGCCGTTACCTCACCGCGGAGCTGGTGGACCAGATCGTCGAGGAGAAGGCGAGCCTCGACCTCGGAGGCAAGCGGCAGCGCGTCACGGTGCTGTTCGCCGACGTCGTCTCCTTCACCCCCATGGCCGAGAAGTACGATCCTGAGTTCGTGGTGAGCATCCTCAACGAGCTGTTCACCTTCATGACCGAGATCGTGTTCAAGAACGGCGGGGTGGTGGACAAGTTCATCGGCGACT
The DNA here is from genome assembly GCA_964511535.1 of uncultured Myxococcales bacterium. Lineage (GTDB taxonomy): Bacteria > Myxococcota_A > Polyangia > CAZCFB01 > CAZCFB01. The sequence continues at coordinate 19,044 of CAZEFW010000098.1, forward strand.
GCGTCATGGCGGTCTTCGGAGCGCCGGAGACCCACGAGGACGACGCTCTGCGGGCGGTGCGCGCGGCCGAGGAGATGCACCACTGGCTCGAGGTGGGCAACGCCAAGTGGCGCAAGGATCTGGGCAAGGACCTGCAGCTGGCCATCGGCATAAACACCGGCGATGCGGTGGTGGGCAACATCGGCTCGAAGAAGCGCATGGAGTACACGGTCATCGGCGACGCCGTGAACGTGGCGGCCAGGCTGGAGGCGGTGGCGCGCCCCGGGCAGGTGCTGATGACCGCCGAGACCATGGCGCTGGTGATCGACGAGTTCGAGTGCAAGTCCATCGGGGAGCGCAAGCTGAGCGGCAAGGGCGAGCCCATGGAGATCTTCGCCCTCGAGGAGTGAGATGACGCCCACCTGGAACTACTGCAGGCGCTGCGGCGAGGCCCTGGGGCTGGACGGCCAGTGCCAGGCGTGCGGCCCGGAGGGAGAGGAGCAGGAGCAGCGCCCCCTGGCGGCGACGCGGCCGCTGGACCCGGCGCAGCACCCCGACCCCATGGCCCCGGCGCCGAGGGACCCGGACGGCGACCCGCTCATCGGCGCCATCGTGGCTGACCGGTTCGTGATCCAGGCGCTCATCGGCAAGGGGGGCATCGGCCGGGTCTACCGGGGCATGCAGCTCGACCTGGAGCGCGCGGTGGCGATCAAGGTGCTCGACGACGATCCCGGCCTCGACGACGAGGCGCGGGAGCGGTTCCGCCGGGAGGCGCGCGCCGCGGGCGGCGTCAACCACCCGGGGGTGGCCGCGGTCTACGACTTCGGCGACTGGGAGGGGCGGCCGTACATCGCCATGGAGCTGATCCGGGGGCAGACCCTGTACCAGCTGTTCGCGGCCGAGTACCCGCTGGACCACGCGCGGGTGGTTGAGATCCTCGCCGGAATCTGCGACGTGCTGGAGCTGACCCACAGTCAGCACATCGTGCACCGGGACCTGAAGCCGGAGAACGTGATGCTCCTGCGCCAGGAGCGCGCCGGCGAGCAGGTCGAGGTGGTCAAGATCCTCGACTTCGGCCTGGCCATGCTGGTGGGCCCCCGGTCCGAGCAGCGTCTGACCCAGGAGGGGATCGTCAGCGGCACCCCGTACTACATGTCACCCGAGCAGTGCCGCGGCGAGGCGGTGGGGCCGGCCAGCGACATCTACGCCATGGGCGTGCTGCTCTACGAACAGCTGTGCGGTCGGCTGCCCTTTTTGGGCGAGAGCCCCACCGATGTGTTGCTGATGCACCTGTTCAACGATCCTGACCCGCCGTCGAAGGCCAACCCGCGAGCGGAGGTGCCTGCCCCGCTGGAGCAGCTGTGCATGCGCTGCCTGGCCAAGGAGCCGGAGGACCGCCCGGCGGGCGCGGCGGAGCTGGCCCGGCTGCTCAGAGAGGCGCGGGACCGGGGGTTCGTCGCCGCGCCGGAGCGACGCCGCCGGGCGACCATGCGCAAGCGCATGGTGGAGGTGCTCGACCGGGCCGCCAGGGCCGAGGCCCTGTCCATCCCGGAGCAGGTGTCGAGGGAGACGGAGGCGCCGTCACCGGAGAGCTGCTCGGTGCTGGTGGTGGAGTCGCCGCGGAGCTTCGCCAGCTCGCTGACCCGGCTGCTGCGCGGCAAGGCGTTCAACGCCGCGGGGCCAAACAGCCTGGCCCGCGCGGTCAAGCGGCTCCCCCGGTTCGCCCCTGATCTGGTGGTGGTGGACCTGGAGCCAGGGCCGGAGCAGATCCTGGCCGCCCTGGAGCAGCGGCTATCGGGCGGCAAGCTTGAGGGGGTGCCGGTGGTGGTGGTCGGGCCCACCGACAGCGTGGCGCACATGGCCCGCTCGCTGCAGCTGAACATTGGGGATTACCTGCCGCGGGAAGAGCTGGCCGAGCGGCTGCCGCGCTCGCTGCGGCGCATTCACCGCAGGAAGCGCGCGGGCTGAGCTGCGGTGGCCAAGATGAGGGTCGCGGGAGGTGTCACAGGAGGGGGGTTGCCCGGCGTCGGTCAAAAGGGCATTCTGCCGGTAGTCTCTTGCATTTCTGGTGGATTCAGAACAAGGAACGGTTGTCATGGCGAGCGAAGATAAAGAAAAAACCAACGAGGAAGAGAAAGACGGCGAGGCCACCGAGCCCGAGGCTGCCAAGGAAGAGCCGGAGGCCGAGGCCAGCAAGCAGGAGTCCACCGAGGATGAGCCTGCGCCCGGCCCCGAGCCGGAACCCGAGCCCGAACCGGAGCCAGAGCCGGAGCCGGAGGCGCGGCCAGGTCAAGAAACGCGCCAGATGATGAACGAGCTGGAGGAGGGGTGGCCCAAGAGCTGGATCGTCACCACCGCCATCCTCGGCGTCGTGGCCATCATCATCATCGCGCGGCTGGTGGGCCAGTCGTGGAAGCAGGACAACCCGCCAGTGCCGCGGCCTGGCCAGGGCGCCGTCAAGCATCACGCCCCGGGCAAGGGTCGCCCGCCGGGCAAGGGCAAGGCCAGGCGCCCGCCGCACAAGGGCGCGCCCCCGGCAAAGCACGCCAAGGGGGAGCAGCACGAGGGGGCCGAGCCGGCGCCCAAGGAGCGGCCCGCGGTGACCCTGATCGACGCCAAGGATCTCAAGATCAAGCAGGGCCTCTACTGCGTGGGCAAGGACGGCGCGCTGCACAAGATGGAGGATCCGTTCGCGCGAATCGACGCCTGTCAGCTGCGCAAGGAGGAGCCGGGGTATCGCTGGTTCGACGTCGCCATGGGCGAGCTCACACCGCCCACGGAGCTGTCGCTGATGATCCAGCCGCCCCCGGGCGTCGAGGGGCCGTTCACCTCCACCTGGACCAAGCTGGCGGAGGGGCACCGGGTGCACTCCTTCGGCGGCAACGTCACGGGCGTGGAGATGCCGACCTTCGCCGTGGTGCTCGCGCACCATGTGGAGGGCAAGTTCACCCTCAAGAGCCTCAAGGTGACCCTCAGCGCGGACGGTCGCCGGGGCGAGGGCGAGACCGTGGGCAAGGTGTCTGGCAAGAAGGTGGAGCTGCCCGGCGCGGGCACCTACTGCCTCACCGCCGACAGCAAGGTGGAGAAGATCAAGGACTGGGACGCCGAGCCGCCCAAGACCTGCCGCCACAAGTTCCAGGACGCCAACCGCTTCAGGCTGGAGTTCGGGCGCAAGGAGGCCTCCAAGCAGGTGCGGTTCCAGCTGCGCCCGGTGGCCAAGGGGATGCCGAGCGGCATGGAGGGGACCCTGTCCAATCGGCCGGTGCCCGACGACGCGCTCGCCGTGTTCAAGGGCAGCCTGATCGGGCCGATCAAGGAGATGGTGCTGATCTTCCAGCTCGACAAGAAGATCAAGGAGAAGGTCACCCTCGACTCCGTCTTCATGATGGGCAAGCGGATGCCCCACTAGGCTTCAGGCCGAGACCATGGCAGAGCTGATGGCAGATCTGCAGATCCTTTACCACGGCAACTGCCTCGACGGGGTGAGCTCTGCCGCCATCTTCACCCGGTTCTATCGCGAGGTGGTGGCGCCGGGCGCGGCGGTGCGGTATCGGGGCATGGCCCACGGGCCCGCGGACCCCTTCGGCCCGGACCATGACGCCACCTTCGACGCGCCGGTCAACGCGGTGATGGACTTCCGCTACTGCGCGTCGGACAGGCTCCACTGGTGGTGCGATCACCACGCCACCACCTGGGTGAACCCGGAGGACGAGGCGCACTTCCTGGCCGACGAGAGCGGGCAGAAGCACTTCGATCCGGCGGCGCCTTCGTGCGCCGGGTTGCTGGCGCGCTGGCTCTCGCGTGAGCACGGCTTCGACGCGGCCCCGCTGGAGCCGCTGGTGCGATGGGCGGACCTGGTGGACAGCGCGTCGTTCGAGAGCCCGCGGCAGGCCGTGGCGCTGGAGGAGCCCGCCATCAGGCTGGCCATGTTGCTCGAGTCGGCGCCGCCCGATTCGCTGGTGGATCAGCTCATCGCTGGCCTGACGTCGGGCGATCTGGAGGCGGTGCACGATACGCCTGAGGTGCAGGCGGCCCTCGAGCCGGTGGTGGAGCGTCACTGGCGCGCGGTGGAGCTGTTCAAGGAGCGCATGACCGTTGACCAGGGCGTGGCCGTGATCGACCTCTCGGCCGACGGGGTGGAGGGCTTCAACAAGTTCATCCCGTACCACCTGAGCGACGGCCTGAGGTACACGGTGGTGCTCACCTCGTCGGATCGTCGCACCAAGGTCTCGGTGGGCTCCAACCCGTGGGAGCGGCCGGACCCGCTGCACCACATCGGCGAGCTGTGCCGCAAGTACGGCGGCGGCGGCCACCCGGTGGTGGGCGCGGTGACGCTGCCCGTCGGTGAGCTGGAGCGGGCGCGGGTGGCCTTCGAGGAGATCCAGGCGCTGCTCAAGACCTGAGCGCCGCCCTGGGCGGGGGGCCGCTGGCCTGCCGGAGGCGGCACGTCGTCACGTCAGATCAGGGTCGGCTCCAGGGCCAGGCCGAGGACGCGGCGCAAGGCGAAGTAATCCTCCGAGGCCGCGAAGTGCACCAGGTCCTCCATCTTGCGCTGCGGGGACGCGTCCCCCTCCTTGGCCGGCTCGGCCAGCAGCATCTTCATGGCGGTCTTCAGATCGTTGCAGAGCAGGAAGCCCGCCCGGTTCGCGGTGAGCCCGGCGGCGCGCCACCAGCGGCTCAGCTTCAACTCCTTGCCCGAGGCAGCGAACTTGCCCACAAGCTGGCGCAGCTGCTTCTGCTGGTCCGGCTGCAGGCGGTCGGCCACCAGCGCCAGGCCGCGCTCCACCGCCGGCAGCTCGGCCGGGGGCACGGGCGTGGCCGGCTGGACCAGGCGGAAGGCGATGTAGACCACGGTCTTCAGCTCCGCCGGGCCGGTCATGATGGCGCGCAGGTATTGCTCGGGCCGCAGCATGGTCAACGCCGCGGCCACGGCGTAGGCCTGCTCCATGTCGGTCCGGCCGCGCAGCACCGCTCGACCCGCCACCAGGGACGGCTGCCGCTCGGTGTGCAGCACCTGTAGCCCGCCGGCCCGCTCGGGGTCCATGTACAGGTCGACGCCGCTCACGCCGAGCACGCGGGACATGTGGGCGACCAGGCCGCAGAACGGGTCCGGGTCGAGCGCGGCCTCGCGTAGCTGCTCCTCGCGCAGCTTGAAGGCCGCCGGCGGCCGGACAGTGGCCGCGCTCACCGCCGGGGTGACCAGCGCCAGGATGGCGCCGATGTACGGGTCCTGCAGGTCATGCGCCAGGTGACGACGCCACAGCTTCTCCTCGAGGACGCCGCGCGCCCGGCGCAGGCGCTCGTCCCGGTGCTGCTCGAAGAGCCGCTGGGCGGCCGGGTCCGCCTTGCCCGTGAACGCGAGCATGGCGCTGACGCAGTAGGCCTCGTCGAGCTTGTGCGAGTGCAGGTAAGCCTGGAGCAGGCGCCGGTACGGGCCCGTGCGGTTCGGGTCCTTCTGGCGCTGCGCGTGGTAGACGGGGATGGCGCGGGCGGCGTGGTCCGGCCCGAGCTGCCCGTAGAGCTGCGCCAACAGGTCTAGCCGCTCCTCGTCCTGCGGCTGGAGCTTGCTGGCCACCTCCAGGGCGAGCACCGCGTCCTCGAGCTTGTTCATGCCGTGGAGCAGCTCGCCCAGCTCGTGCCACAGGGTGACCTGCAGGTCCCGCGTGCCCTTCGTGCCGGTGAGGCGCTCGAGCATGCGCCGGTGGTTCAGCACGCGGCTGGATGGGTCGCCCCGCTCCTGGCACATGCTGTCCACGGCCTCGAAGGCGGGCTGCAGCGTGGGGTCATCGTCCAGCGCGAGGTTGAACGCCTCCACGGCGCCTGATTCGTCATTCAGCTCATCACGCAGGATGGTCGCCCGGGCCATGTGGTAGCGCGACCTGCGCCCAGGATCCTGTTCCAGGGCGATCTGGCGGTGGAGCACCTCCACGGTCTCGGTCCAGCGGCCGCACCGCTGGTGGGCCTCGAGCAGCAGGTGGAGCAAGCGGCGATTTTCCGGGTCCACCTCCAGCGCGTCGGTGAAGTCCGCCGCGGCCTGGTCAGGATCGTCCAGCTTCTCCAGGCAGATCTCGCCGCACTCGGCCAGCAGGCGGCTGCGCTCGCCCCCCTCGGCCCCCACCAGGAGCTCGCGCTTGGTGGCCACCTGGGCGGCCCACTCGCCGCCCTCGGCGCTGGCCTCGCCCATGGCCTCCAGGGCGGCGCGGTTGGTTGGGTCGAGCTCCAGGGCGGCCTGAAACGACGCCCGGGCCGGGTCATGCTCCTGCCGCTGCAGCTGGATGGCGCCCAGGCGCTGGTGCAGGGCAGCGCGCTCGCGGTCGGGGAGCTGCTCCACGTCCTCCTCGAGCACCGAGGCGAGCAGGGCGGCCGCCTCGGCCGTATCGCCGAGCCGGCAGAGCTGGTCCACCAGCCGGGGCAGCGCCTCGGGGTGCGTGGGATCCTGGTTGAGCACCATGCGGTATTGCTGCAGCGCCCGGGAGTCGTGGCCCAGGGCTTCGCAGGTCCTGGCCAGCTGCAGGTGCAGCTCCAGGCGCTGCTCGCCGGGAGCGTCGGCGCCCCTGTCCAGCAGCAGGTCGAGCATGGGCTCCAGCGACGCGTGGTCGCCGGCGGCCGCGTAGATGGGGCGCAGCAGCTCGGCGGCGCGGAGCTGGGCCGGGTCGTCGGCCAGGGCGCGCTGCAGCAGCTCGACGCCGCGGGCCTCGTCTTCCAGGTGCTCCAGGTGCACTGCGCCCGCGCGGGCCAACAGCCGGGCGCGCCGCACGGGGTCCGCCTCCGCCTCGGCCGCGCGGTCCAGCATGCGCGTCGCCTTGCCCCAGTTTTCGGCGGCGCAGCTCAGGTCGATGAGCCGCGCCATGGCCCGCGGGTGATCGGGCGCGCTGGCCAGCGCCTCCTGGAACAGCAGCTCCGCCTTCCCGGCGTCGCCGCGGATGTCCTTGTGGATCTCGCCCATGCGGCAGTGGGTGTCCGCCAGGCGCGCGCGGTCCTTTTCGAGCCTGGCGAGCTGCTGCATCGCCTCGAGGGCCGGGTCCCACTGGAGCATCATGTCATGAATGCGCGCCAGCCCTCGCAGCGCCCGCAGGTTCTTCGGATCGAGCTCGTGCAGCGCCTCGAAGGCCTCCAGGGCGCGCTCGGGATCCTGCAGGTCCACCTCGTAGACCACCGCGCGCTCCAACTGAAGCTCGGCGCGCTCGGCGGTGGACCTGGCGTGCTGCAGTTGCCGTGAGAGCAGGTCGGCCAGCTCCATGAAGCGACGGGCGCGCCGGTACAGACGCTGCAGCGCGCGCAGGGCGGGGGGATGATCCGGGAGCAAGACCAGCGCGTCCTCGAGCAGGTCGATGGCCCGCTCGGGCTGCTCCAGCTTCTCCTCGCACAGCTCCGCGGCCTGCTCGAGCAGCGCCCCGGCCTGCTCGGCGTCGTCGAGCAGCGTCGCCCGGCGGGCGAGCATGTCGGCCAGGGGCGCCCACCGCTGCTGCTCCCGGTACAGGCGCTCCAGGGCCTCCAGCGCGGCGGCCTTGGAGCCGTCCAGCTCCACCGCTCGCTCGTAGGCCGCCAGGGCGAGGTCCTTCTCGTAGAGCCGCTCCTCGCACAGGCGCGCCATATCCAGCTGGTGCGCCGCTGCCGCCGCCGGGTCTTCCGCCAGGGCGGCCAGTCGCTGCAGCACCTCGTACAGCTCGGTCCAGCGGCGCTCGATGCGGTGCAGGTTGGCCTGCTGCTCCAGGGCCGCCACGCAGTCTGGGTCCAGCTCCAGGGCCTGGGACAACACCGCGCCGGCCTGCTCCGGCTGTCCAAGCTCCACGCTGTACAGTTGACCCATCTGGGCCAGCAGCCTCGCCTGGGCAGCGGCTTGCTGCTCACCCTCCGCCGCAGCGAGCAGCAGCTCGACGAGCTCATGGTGGCGGGAATCGGCGCGCAGAAGCGCAGCCAGTTCTGCCACAGCTTCCCCGTCCGCAGGCTCCAGCGCGAGGGCCTCGCGCAGCTCTCCTTCATCTCTGGATGTCATGAGCCGCCCATTATAGCCCACCCCGCAACCCCGCCACTCCCCACCTCCCTAAAATGTCAAGTGGTGGGGTCAGACCCCCCTATATGACATTTTCCACCTGGCGGTTTTCGACTGTGATTTCGACTGGAATAAAATGTCAAGTGGTGGGGTCTGACCCCCCTATATGACATTTTAGAAGAGGGCGTTTCCGCCGGCCTGCAGGAAGGGGTTGGCCTTGCGCTCGGCGCCGATGGTGGTGCTCGGGCCGTGGCCGCAGTAGACGGTGGTCTCGTCGGGCAGGCCCAGCAGCTTGTCCTTGATGCTGTCGAGCAGCAGCTGGGTGGAGCCGCCGGGCAGGTCTGTGCGGCCCACGGAGCCGGCGAACAGGGTGTCGCCCACGATGACCACCTGCTGGTCGGCAAAGTGCAGACAGCTGCCGCCGGGCGAGTGCCCCGGCGTGTGGAGCACCTGGGCGGTGAGCCCGCCCACCTTCACCTCGTCTCCCTCGGCGAGGTCGCGCTCCACCTCCGGCGTCTCCACCTCGGGCAGGCCGAACATCTGGGCCGACATGTTCATGTTCGCCAGCACCGGCGCGTCCCCGGGGTGCATGGCGAAGGGGACCCCGAGCAGCCGCTTGAGCGGCGCCACGGCCCCGGCGTGGTCGATGTGCGCGTGGGTGCAGACGATGGTCGCCACCGTCACCTCCAGCGCGCGGATCCGCTCGGCCAGGGCGTCAGCGTCCCAGCCCGGGTCCACCACGATGGCCTCGCCGGCGTCGCTGTCCGCCGCGACGAAGCAGTTCTCCTGAAACGGTCCGTTGACGATGGTGTGAACCTGCAGCGCGCCGTGATCGCTCATCGGTTACCTCCGTGGCGCCGCCGCAGCAGGGCCAGCAACGCGGCGGCGAGCATCACCGCCGCGGGCAGCAGGGGAGCGGAGCGGCCCGCGCCGGAGTGGCCGACGCCGCACCCGCCCTGTCCCGTCTCGTCGGGGCGGCACAACCCCGCGGCGCACACGCCCTGCCGCGAGGTCCCCGCCCGGCACACCCGGCCCTCGGCCACCAGCTGCTGCAGCTGGCAGGTGCGCCCGGTCTCGCTGCACACCGCGGTGACGCACGGGTTGTCCCCCAGGGCGCAGCGCTGGGTGCCGCTGCACCTTCCGTTCATGCAGACGTCGTTGGCAGTGCAGAACTTGCCGTCGTCGCAGGCCATGCCGTCCTTCCTGTCGAACTGCGCGCACTTGCCGGTCTTCTTGTCGCAGGCGGCCTCCACGCACGGATCCACCGCCGTGCAGCTCACCGCCTTGCCCGCGTGGCACTGGCCCGCGTGGCACACCTCTTTGCCGTTGCACGCGTCGCCGTCGTCGCAGTCAGCCGCCGCGTTGCACGAGGTGAGGGTCACCGTGGGATCACCGTACAGGTTGATCTGCAGCCGCGTGAACCAGGTGAGCATGCCGAGCTGGTCGCTGATCTTCTGCTTGCCCTCCAGCAGCGCCTGCCCCTGGGACTTGCCCTGGGCCATGAACTTGGTGAAGTCTCGCTCGATGCCGAAGATGTTGGCGTCGCTGGTGCCGATGGACCCGCCGAACACCACGATGGCCACCCGCGTGGACGAGCAGGTGCCCACCGCCCCGTGCAGCAGCAGCCCGTAGCCGATGTTGTCCGGCCGCTCCGGGTACCCGTTGGAGCAGGAGCCGTGGTACACGATGGACGGCTTGCTGTCGTCCAGCTTCAGGATGTCGCTGTAGGTCATGAACGACGGCGAGCTGACCTCCTTGTAGTCGGGGATGTTGTTGCCGTTGTCGGTCTTCCAGATGGTGCGGTACACGCCGGTGGACGAGCCGTGGCCGAACCAGGTGACCAGCCCGAAGCCGCTGTTCCACACCTTGACCAGGTTCTCCTTGGTCAGCGCCACGTCGCACTTGTGCTTGGACGGGTCGACCCCCGCCTCCTCGAACATGGTGGTGCGGCTCAGCCCAAACGGCTTGATCGACTGCTTGTAGATGGTGTTGGCCATGTCAGCGCCGTCGAGGCGGATGTTGTTCTTGCCGTACTGCTTCTCGTAGAACAGCATGGCCGCCGGCTGCAGCACGCGCTTGCGCCAGGTGCGGTCTCCCCCCGGGCTCTGGTATGAGATGGTCTTGCGCAGGATGCGGTCGAGGGCCTCGACGTTGCCGTCGTAGATCGGGATGCGCCCGACATACACCTCCGGCGTCCAGTCGATGCCGCCGGTGCCCACGTCGTCGGAGTACTCCGCCACCTGCCCGTCGCCGTCGAGGTCCCAGTTGCCCGTCAGGTCGGCGTAGTAGTAGTCGGTTGGCGTCAGCGTGGGCCACCGGTAGTGCTTGGCCATGGCGTAGGTCGACTTCATCGGCACGCCGGCGCGCTTCGGGTCGGGGTTGCCAACGAGCAGCACGAACTTCAGGTCGAGGGACTTGTAGTTCTTCTGCAGCCACATGCGGATCCGCTCGGCGTCTCCCGCCTTGGGGCCGATGGGCATGGCCAGCAGCTCCTTGTCGCCCACAATGGTCACCTTGAAGCCGAGGGCCTCCTTGAAGGTGACGTACGACTTGAGCACCTGGCTGCCCTTGGCCAGGCTGTCGCGGATGACGATGGCCAGGCCCACCTTCTTCAGGTCGTCCTTGGTGTTGGCCTGGCCGTACCAGTCAGCGGCCTGGCCCGGGTTGGCCACCCGGCGCAGGTGCGGCGTGAGCTGGTGATCCGGCGCGAACGGGGCGACGCCCGGGCGCAGCCGGTAGCGCACGGTGACCTCCACGTTGCGGTGGAGCAGCAACGCGCCGGTCTCGTGACGGTAACGCAGCGGCGTGTGGCGCAGGCGCAGCACCAGCAGCCCGCGCCGGTTGGTGATATGTCCCCGCCGGCTGACGGCGGCGGCCGGGTACAGCTCCCCGCCGTAGGCGGCGCGGTCGCGGCCGTTGGTCACGGCGCCAGCGTCCCCCCAGTGCTGGATCACGTGGCGCCCGATCCCCACGGAGAAGGGCAGGTTCGGGGCAAGGTCATGCCGCCCCGGCAAGGTGTCCACCGGGCCGTCCGCCACGCGAACCTGCAGCGTGGTCAGGTCCGCGGCGGGGTGCAGGGCCAGGCGCAAGTCGCGGTACGGCAGCGCCGGCCGGCCGGGGGTGACATCGCCGGAGAACCCCTGCATCTGGAGCCCGTCCGGACCCATGGCGCCCGGGCTGAGGCTCAGGCGGCTCTCCACGGCTTGCTGCGCCCAGGCGGGCGCGGCCAGCAGCAGCGAGGTGGCGAGCAGGGTGGTGGCCAGGAGCGGTCTAATTTGCATCATGTTCACTTGTTAACCTTGAGCCAGCCGAGCAGCGCGTCCAGGGTGTCCTGGGGCAGCTGCATGGGCAGGGTGGCGGTCTCCCATAGATCGCTGGATTTGCCCTCGGTGAGGGCGAAGGTCCGGCCGGTGAGGGTCACCGCCGTGACGTCGCGGCTCGCCTGCTGGCGCGCCGCCGCTATCCTCGTGAGCTGGTCCGGGGCGGACTCCATGTCCTGGTCCCCGCGCACCAGCAGCACCGCGCCGGGGTAGGCCGCCAGGACCTTGGCCCCGTCCACGGCCAGCAGCGCCTTCCACAGCGCCACCGAGAGCCCCTCGTACCGCGGCTTGCGATGGGTCCCCTTGATGAAGCTGTCGAACAGGGCCCGGAACCAGGTCTTCTGCCGGCTCAGGTAGGTGCTGGTGAACTGCGACGCCGTGATGAGCCCGGTGTAGCTATGCACCAGCGCCTCTCGCATGTTGGTCAGGATGGGCGCCAGCGCCGCGTAGCCGCGCAGGTCGCTGCCCGCTCGCGCCAGCAGGCCCGCGGCCACGGCCCCGCCCACCCCGTGGCTGAGCAGGAACATGCGCTTGGGATCGACGCCGGCGCTGCCGCCCAGTGCCTTCAGGGCGGCCTGCGCGTCGTCAACCAGGTCGGACAGGGTCGCCGCCCCGGCGCTGCCGCTGCTCTTGCCCGCGCCCCGGGGGTCGTAGCGCAGCGAGGCGTAGCCCGCCTGAGCCAGGTGCGCGGCCAGGTGGCGGTGCAGCGGCACCTGGAGCATGCGCTTGTGGGGATGATCCCTGTCCAGCGACAGCGGCCCCGGCAGCAGCAGCACTGCAGGCGCCTTGGTCCCGCCTGCCTTGGGGAGCGTCAGGGTGCCGGCCAGCTTGACGCCGTCGACGGAGGTGAAGCTGGTGGCCATCTCCGTGCCCGCCGCGGGCAGCGCCTTGACGGTCACCTTCACCGGGGTCTTGGCCGGGGCCATGTTCAGGTCGGCGATGGGGGCCGTGGTGCGGGTCAGGCTCATGGCCTCGCCCTGCAGGTGGATCCGCCGCGGGACGTCCTTGTCGTAGGTCACCACCACCTCGAGCTCGGGGAAGTGCAGCTTCGGGCTCGCGGCGGTCCACTCGGGGTGGGCCTTCATGGTGACCTTGCCCACGGCGCCGGCGGTGGGCCAGAACACCTCCAGCGTCTGGGCCCCCGCCTTGGCCCGGTCGTAGCGCTGCAACGCCAGGGCGTAGAACGCCGGGGAGACGGAGCCGATGGTCCAGCCCGGATACTCCTGAGCGCCGAACATGGGCAGCGGCGTCTTGCTCCCGGTGTAGGCCACGGTGAAGGTGGCCTGCTTCTCGGCGCGTTGCATGGTCACCGTCCCGCTGCCCTTGGCGAAGCTGGCGGTGAGGCGCCGGCGCCGGCTCACCTTGGCCTGGGTGTAGTCGTCCTCCAGCTGCAGGGCCGTGACCTCGTCGCCGCCCGGGGTGAGGTTCAAGGTCTGCATGGCGGTGCGGTGCAGGCCGCGGCCGCCGTAGTCGAGGTAGACGTTTTGCTTGTACCGCTCCACCAGCAAGCCCTTGCTCCACTTGCGGCTGTCCAGGGAGATCATCCCGCGGTAGTAGGTGGGGTAGCTGTCCCAGCTCAGGTAGTAGGTGGTGAAGCCGCCCAAGGCGGTGCTGTGGCACCCCTTGCCGTCGGCGGTGACCCAGTAGCCCGAGGGGCAGGAGCACCGGGCCTTGCCCTTGTCCACGAAGCAGGTCCCGACGCCGGAGCAGAGCATGCCCTGGCACGGGTCGAGGCACTTCAGCCCGTCGGCGCTTCGCTTGTAGCCGGCGGTGCACTGGCACACGGGCGAGCCGCCAAGCGCCAGGCAGGTGCCGCGCCCGGAGCAGGTGACGCCCGCGCAGGGAGAGCGCTCGCTGGTGTCGATGCAGAGCCACCCGTTTGCGGCGGGGCTGTAGCCGGGATCGCACTTGCAGGTGGGCGCGCCCTGCTCGACGACGCAGGCGCCGTGGCCGCCGCAGCCGATGTCCGCGCATGCGTTGAAGTCAACAGTGTCAGAGCAGCCCGCCGAGGCGGCCAGCAAGAGCAGGAAAAAACCAAGCGAATACAACTTCATCTTGACTCCAGCGCGGCGATCTCCATCCTGGCTTTGGCTGCGTGCCGCGATCCGCAGTTACTATTTTCGTTGGGCGCTCTAGAGGAGTAAGATTATCAACCCATGGCTACCGTTGGCCGATACGAAATCCTCCGTCAGCTTGGAGTGGGCGGGATGGCCGAAGTCCTGCTGGGGCGTACGACCGGCGAGGGGGGCTTCGAGAAGCTGGTGGCCATCAAGCGCATCCTGCCGTCCATGGCTGAGAACGAGAGCTTCGTCAAGATGTTCATCGATGAGGCCCGTATCTCAGCCAAACTCAACCACAGCAGTATCGGCCAGATATTCGAGTTCGGCAAGTCGGAGGAGACCTACTTCATCGCCATGGAGTATATCCAGGGCGTGGACCTCCGGGCGGTGCACCGGGTCTACCAGAAGCAGGGGGGCACGCCGCCGGCGGAGATGGGGATGTTCATCATCACCTGCGTCTGCTCCGCGCTGCACTACGCCCATACCCGGGGCGACGGCAAGGGCAAGCCGCTCGGGCTGATCCACCGCGACCTGAGCCCGAGCAACGTGCTGATCTCGTTCAACGGCGAGGTGAAGCTCATCGACTTCGGCATCGCCAAGGCGGCCGAGCGGCTCTACGTCACGGTGGGCGCCAACCTCAAGGGCAAGTACGCCTACATGTCGCCGGAGCAGGCCAGCGGCACCGACCTGGACCACCGGTCGGATGTGTTCGGCGTGGGCACGCTGCTGTTCGAGCTGCTCACCGGGCGTAACCCGTTCCGGGCCGCCAGCGACATGGAGACCCTGCAGCGGGTGCAGGCCGCCCGGGTGCCGCCGCCCTCGGCCGTGGTCAAGTCGGTGCCCCCGGAGCTGGACGCCATCTGCCTCAAAGCCCTGTCCCAGCGGCCCGACTCGCGCTTCGACTCTGCGGCCGACATGCAGAAAGCCATCGAGACGCTGGCCCGGCGCACGGCCTTCTCGAGCCGGCGCATGTCGCGGTTCATGCGCGAGGCGTTCGCCGACGAGCAGGCGGAGATGCAGCAGATGTTGCGGGACGCCAAGGAACAGGCTGACGCCGGCAACGTGGTGGAGATGGTCACCAGCAGCACCGACGACCTGAACTCGCTGTTCGGCCCCGGCTCGGACCCCATGGGCGAGGCCGCCGCGCTGCAGCACCTGGCCACGGCGTCGCTGGAGGTGCAGAAATCCGAGTCGGGCCAGATCTCCCTGAGCGTGCCGCCAGCGCAGATGACGCCCAGCGGCGTGCACCGCGGCCCGGGCTCGAGCCCGTCGTCGCAGGTGGTGGTGCCGCCGGCCGGTTCCACCCCCTCGGAGCTGTCGCCGCCCCCGGGCTCCACGCCGTCGGAGCCGTCCATCAGCTTCGTCACCTCGCCGGGGGCGCCCGCCGCGGCCGAGTCGGAAGACGCCTTCACCCTCGGGGAGGCCGAGTACCACCCGCCGAGAAACCGGCGCAAGGGCGCGGGGCGTTTCCACGTGCTCTTCTTCCTGCTGCTGCTGGTGGTGGCCGGGGTCGGGATCTACTTCGTCTTCGGTGATCAGATCCGCGCCATGCGCGATCCGGACGCCGGGTATGGCACCATCCGCATCCTGGTCCCCAAGCCGGCGCCGGCCCAGATCATCGTCAACGGACAGCCCCACGGCGCGCTGAACGAGGCGGGGGACTACCTGGTGGAGAACCTGCTGCCCGGCAAGCACCGGGTCCTGATCAAGGGCCCGGGCCTCAAGCCGCTGGAGAACGTGCTGCAGGTGGTCGCGGGGAGGGTGACCGAGATACAGGTCTTCCTGAGCAAGGCCCCGCCGCCCGAGCCGGTGGCGCCGGACGAGTCCGAAGAGAAGAAGAAGTAGGGGGCTCGCTTCGCTCGCCTGGCTTGAGGCTTGGGGCTTGAGGCTTGAGGGTAGATTGTAGGGCTCGCTTCGCTCGCCTGGCTTTGGCTCGCTTTGCTCGCTGGCTTTCCCCCGGTGTCAGGATTGTTGTCGCTTCAGTTTCGCACCCAGGCTGTGATGGAA
>CAZEFW010000099.1:0-33793 GCA_964511535.1 uncultured Myxococcales bacterium
CCCTGGGGCCGGCTGGCCATCTCCAGGCGCAGGGTCTCGGCGATGCGCTTGCTCAGGATGTCGGGCAAGCTCATCAAGTCCGCGGAGCTGCCCTCGAAGCGCCCGCTCCAGATCTGTACGCCGGTGGTCACCTCCACCAGCCGCGTGGCGATGCGCAGGCCCTGGCCTGCGCGCACCACGGTGCCGTCGACGATGAGCGCCGCGCCGAGGTCGGCGCCCACCAGGCGCGGGTCGCGCTCCTGGCGGTACTTGCTGGTGGCGCCGCTGGCGAACACCCGCAGGCCACGGGTCATGGAGATCATGTCCACGACCTCGTCGGTGAGCACGTCGGCGATCCAGGCGTCGTCGGGCGGCCCGCGATAGAGGAAGGGCAGCACCGCCAGCGCCCGCGCCTCGGTCAGGGCGGCGAGGCTGGGGGAGGTGGCGGGGAAGACCGGCATCGAGCCGTCCGCCACGGTGGCGTCGCCGTCGCTGTCGCCGCCAGCGGGCTCGTCGTCGGCGCCGTCGAGGGCCACGGCGGTCCTGCGGGCTGGCGGCGGCTCGTCCGCGTCCTCTGCCGAGGTGTCCATGGCCACCGCCGTCCGGCGCGCCGGCGGCGGCGCGGCGGCCAGGTCCTCGCGTCCCGCCAGCTTCCACAGCTCCGCCGCCAGCGCCGCGGCCGAGGCCGGCCGCCCGGCCGGCTCCCGGCTCAGGCAGCGCAGCACCAGCTCGGCCAGCGGGTCGGGCACCGTCGCCCGGGTCCTCGGATCGGGCGGCGGGCGCTTGAGCCGCGCCACCGCAGTGGCGATGGGCGTCGACTCCACGAAGGGCAGGGCGCCGGTGAGCATCTGGAACAGCAACGCCCCCAGGGCGTACAGGTCGCTGCGTCCGTCGATGGCCGCCCCCTCCACCTGCTCCGGTGACATGTAGTCCGGCGTGCCGATGGCCCCCACGGTCTGGCCGCCGTCCAGGTCACCGCCGGTCACCGACCGGGCGATGCCGAAGTCGGTGATCACCACCCGCCCCGTGGGGCCGAGCATGATGTTGCCCGGCTTCAGGTCGCGATGGATCACGTCCACCGCGTGCGCCGCGGCGAGACCCTCGCTCACCTCGGCGCCGATGCGCGCGCACTCCGGCGCCGCCAGGCACCCCTCGGCCTGCATCTGCTGCTCCAGCGACCGGCCCTCGATCCACTCCATGGTCAGGTAGTGCGCGTCGTCGTGGCGTCCCAGGTCGTGGGTCCGCGCCACGTTGCAGTGGGTGACCCGCCGCGCCAGCCGCACCTCTCGGCGGAAGCGGGTGACCGCGTCCTCGTGGGCGAAGGTCATCACCTTGAGCGCGATGTCCTCGTCAAGCTCGACGTCGCGGGCCCGGTACACCGCGCCCATGGCCCCCTTGCCCAGCAGGCCCTCGACCCGGTAGCGGCCGGCGAACAGGGCGCCGTCGTCAAGGCCGAGCGGGTCGTCGGGGCTCCGCCCACCGCCCCCCGTCGTTCCTGTACTCGCCATGGGGAGATATTATACGAGGATCTGCGCCCTGGTGGGGCCCCAACCCCGGGCCGCCGGCGATTGCCAAACTTCGGCCTGACCCGCATGATCGAGCACATCCCACGGAGGAGCCATGTCCCAGGCGCACGTCCATGATGTGACGGCCACCCTGACGGTGGACGGACTCGACGAGGAGCTGCACGTAATCCGGTTTTCGGGGGAGGAGGGGATCTCCCGACTCTTCCGCTTCACGCTGGAGCTGGCGTCGCCGGCCTTTGACATCGACTTCGGCGCGGTGCTGGGCGCCCGGGCGGCGCTGACCCTGTCGCGCGGCGGCCAGCAGCGGATCATCAGCGGCGTGGTGGGCGCCTTTCGGCAGGATGACGGCACCGACCGCTTCGCGCTCTACGAGCTGTCCCTGGTGCCCGAGGCCTGGCGCCTGACCCACCGGCGCGACTGCCGCATCCACCAGGACATCGACGCCTTGACCATCGTCGAGGGGATCCTCCGCGACGCCCACCTGGGCCATGACGTCCGGCCCAGGGGCGGCCAGCGCCCCGCTGCTCGCCCGTACTGCGTGCAGTACCGCGAGGCCGACTGGAGCTTCATCAGCCGCCTGCTGGAGCAGGAGGGGTTCTACTACTTCTTCGCCCAGCAGGGCGCTCGCCAGGTGCTGACCATCAGCAACGACCCGCAGGTGAACCGCTCTGTGGTGCCGGGCGGCGATGTGATCTACCGGCCGGGCGGGGCCATGCCCGGGCAGGAGCATGTGTTCGGGATCAGCGTCACCGAGCGGGTCCTGACCGGCCGGGTGACCCTGGACGACTACAGCCACACGCAGCCCGACCTGGACCTGGCCTGCGCCGCCGAGGCAGCGGGCCCGGACGCGGGCCTGGGGGAGTACGACTACCCGGGCGGGTTCGCCCTGCGCGAGCGCGGCCGCGCGCTGGCGCAGGTTCGGCTGCAGCAGCAGCGGGTGGAGCAGCAGGTGATGGAGGGCCGCAGCGACTGCGCCCGCTTCGCGGCGGGCGGCGTCTTCGGCCTCACGGGGCACCCCCGCGCCGACCTGAACGATGATTACCTGCTGTGGACCGTGCGCCATCGCGGCGAGAGCGAGGCCGACCTTGAGGCGGGCACCATCAGCCCCGAGGTGAGCTACGAAAACAGCTTCCGCTGCGTCAGGCGCCAGGTCCCGTTCCGGCCTCCCCGGCAAACCCCCTGGCCGCGCATCCGGGGCGCCCAGACCGCCACGGTGGTGGGGCCGCCCGGCGAGGAGGTGCACACAGACGCTCAGGGCCGGGTGATGGTCCGCTTCCACTGGGACCGCTCCGGCTCTGCCGACGAACGCGCGTCGTGCTGGATCCGGGTGGGGCAGCTGTGGGCCGGCAACGGCTGGGGCGGGCTGTTCTTGCCGCGGGTGGGCCAGGAGGTGATCGTCACCTTCCTCGAGGGCGACCCCGACCGGCCGCTGATAACCGGGTGCGTGTACAACGGCGCCAACACGCCGCCGACCTCCCTGCCGGAGCGCAAGACGGTCAGCACCATCCGCTCGCGCTCCTCGGTAGGAGGAGGCGGATTCAACGAGATCCGCTTCGAGGACAACAAGGGCAGCGAACAGCTCTACACCCACGCCCAGCGAGATCGCGTGGAGGAGGTGGGGCAGGACCGGACCACCACCGTCGGGCGGGACCAGGCGCTGGAGGTGGGGCGCGACGCCACGCGCAAAGTGGCGGGCGACGAGACCGCGGTCATCGAGGGCGACCGCAGCGTGCAGGTGGACGGGGCGGCCACGGTGCTCACCCGGGGCGACCTGCAGGTGGTCACCCGGGGCGATGGGGCGGAGCAGACCGACGGCACCCACACCCTCTCGGCCAACAAGATCGTCCTGCGCGCGGCCCACAGCATCGAGCTGCAATGCGGCGGCGCCTCTGTCTCCCTCGACGCCCTGGGCAACGTGAAGATCACGGGGACGGCGCCGGTGTCCATGGACGGCCCGCTGGTCAAGATCAACGCCGGCGTCACCGGGCGGCCCGCGGCCCGGCTGGGCGACCCGAGCACGCCGGCTGCCGTGGTGGCTGGCAGCCCCACGGTGCTGGTGGGGGAGGCGCCGTCGGTGCCAGCGGCGGCGGCCGCCGTGGGCGGCGCGGTCAAGGACACGGAGCTGTCAAAGGCCGCCGGCGAGGACGTGCACCTGCCAAAGCAGCCCGACCTGGTGAAGAAGGCGCTGGACGCGGCGCGCGCGGAGGTCACCCGCCGGGTGGGCCAGCTGCAGAACCAGCTGGGCGTCTCGGACATGACCAGGGCGCTGGAGCTGGGGCGCGAGGCCGTGACCAGCGCTCAGGGCAGCGTGACCTCGGTCAAGGGCGCCCACGACGACGTGCTGGCCGCCTCCGATCACGCCTCCAGCGCGGTGGACAAGGGGATGGACGCGGTGGGGCACCTGGGCCAGCTCGGCGGACACCTGGGCGACATGGTGCAGGACGCCAGCAGCGGCAACTTCGACCGGGTGGCGGGCCACTTCAACAGGGCCATGGGCGAGGCCAAAGAGGTGGTCAAGGACATGGCCGGCGTGGCGGACGAGGTGGCCAGCGGCCTGGACAAGATGGCGGACGCGGCCGAAAAGAGCGCCAGGGCTGTGGACGGAGTGCGAGAGGCCGCGGGCAAGATCCTCAAGGGGGTCTCCAGCCTCGGCGACGGCGCCGGCAAGCTGGGCGGCTTCCTCGGCCGGGCTGCCCGCTGGGGGGAGCAGTTCGGATTGCTGCGCCCCGGGACCGCGGCCCGGCTGAGCCGGGCGGGCGAGGGCGTGGCGCAGCTTGGCAAGACGCTGACCAGCGTCGCCAGCGACGGGGAGAAGCGGCTCGAGGGCGTCAAGAAGGTGGCGGAGTCGATCCGCGGTATCGGCAGTCAGGTGAGCGCGGCTGGCCAGGAGGTCAGCGGCTGGGGCAAGCGGCTAGAGGGGATCGTCGCCGACCCGGCGGCCTCGGCCGGGGGCGAGGCGTCGTCGGAAGCGCTGGCGGCGCATGTCGAGCAGGAGCAGGGCGCGGTGGCCGAGGCAGGCGAGCATGTCAGCGCCGCGGCGGAGCAGTCGCACGAGGCGTCCGAGACCCTGCGCCACCCGTCAACGTCGCTCGGCTGGCGCAACACCGCGGCCACCCCGCAGCAGCTGGAGCAGGACGCGCGCCACGCGGCGCCGCAGGTGCAGCAGATGGTCTCGGAGGTGTGCCTGGAGACGGGGACCCAGGGCACGCTGCAGGCGCGCACCGCCGGGCCCACGCCGCCGGCGCTGCCGCCACGGCAGGCGCAGGAGGCGCCCCGGCAGGGCCCGAGCCCGGATGAGACGATGCTGCTCTCCACCGAGGAGCTGCTGGAGCAGAGCCCGGAGCTGTCCGGGCAGACGGGCGACGGGCCGCTGATGGGCGTGCTGGTTCCCACCGATGATGTGCCCGCGGAGCCGGTGGAGCCCGCGGGCGACGCGTCGTCCCAGGAGACCATGCTGCTCTCCATGGACGAGGTCTTCGAGGACGTCTCGGCCCCGGGGGCGGACCCCGCGGACAGCGCCGAGACCACCCTGATCCCCGCCGACGAGCTGGCTCAGGATGCCGGTGCTGCTCCCGCTGGCGCGGGGGACTCCAGGGCCACGGCGCACCTGCCCCCGGAGGCGACTGAGGCGCCCCCCGAGGCGCCACAGCCGCCGCCCACGGTGGCGGACCCCGAGTCGGTGCCCTACGCGCGGCAGGGCCCTGGCGCCGCCGACCTCCCGGGCGCCACACCCACAGACCCTGCCCGCAGCGACGGCGCGGTCCAGAGCACCGTGACGGTGGACCAGCCGGAGCAGCTACGCTCGGCCGCGCGCGAGCTGGCGGCCCAGGCCCGGGCCCGCGGCGGCGAGGCCGTGTTCGACAGCGGCTTCGACCGCCCCGACCCCACCGGCCACGGAGATGTCCACGGCACCCTGCTGCTGCCCACCGAAGACGACGGGCTGGTCATGTCCCGGGTGCACCTGGTGCTGCGCACCTACCATGATGGCTCCGACCAGTCTCTACAGGCTCGAAGCGCGCGCCTGGCAGCTGCGCAACCCGAGGGAGGCGCCGAGCTCACAAGCCGCAAGCAGCAGGCCCGCTGGTTGCTGGCGCTGCTGGCCCTGCTGGAGGTTGTGGGCAGCGGGTAGACTCCGGCTCGGGTCCCTCCTTGAAAATTCACCGCTGGCACACACTGGCCACAGATTTCTGTCGCCCGGCCTCTCGCCTGGCGGCGGTTTTTGCTGTAATTCCGGCTCCTGGATGTTGGTACGGTGGTTGCTCCTCCCGCTTCAAACTGGAGGTATCCCATGCGTAGCCTACTCCTCATGTTCACCTGCCTCATGCTCATGGTCGGCTGCGGCGGCCGTCCGCTGCCTGCTGGCGGCGGTGACGCCGGCGTGGACCCGGGCAAGGACGGCCAGGCGGCCGCGGATCACGGCACCACCCCGGGGCCCGACGGCGGGCCATCGCCCAACGGCCGGGTGGAGGTGACCACGCCCGACAGGGCGTACAAGACTGACGAGCAGCCCCAGGGCACCGCCACCAACAACAGCGTGCTCACGGTCTGGGCGCGCGGCTGCGCTATCTTCGATCGCCAGTGGCGCGCCCGCGCCTCGGACCCCTGGCAGGACCGCGGCCCGGTAATGGCGTGCGGCTGGGAAGGCAACGCCAGGCGGCTGGGCCCCGGCGACAGCATCGGCCAGGTGACCGGCTTCCACCTGCCCGGGCTGTGGCGAGTGGTGCTGCCCTACGGGCTGGGCTGCAAGAAGGACCGGCCCATGGCGCCCCAGCACTGCGCCAGCATCCAGCGCGCCTACTCGGCCCAGATCACGGTGACCGTGGGCAAGGGGACCTGCCAGGCGATCAACAACAAGTACCGCGCCGCGCTGGACCAGGCCAAAAAGTGCAACCCCCACATCTTCCTGGCCCAGTGCCTGCAAAAGGTCCAGAGCGACCTGGCGTGTGGCTGCCCGCTGTTTGTGCAGGATCGCAAGAAGCTGGATCTGCTGGCCAAGCAGTACAGCGACTACGCCTGCCACAAGGTGTTGCCGCCTTGCGGCATCAAGTGCTCGCCGCCCCAGCCGGCCACCTGCGCCAAGGACGGCAAGTGCAGGCCGAAGTAGCGCGGGTGGGGGTGGCGCCCTCAGAAAAACGCCTGCGATTTGATTCCCTGCCTTGATTTGTTAGCTTCGGCTAACTAGCATTAATACATACCACTGATTCCTCGCCGGAACTCCCGGACTCTGGCCGCGCCAAGGGGCTAAACCATGGCGCGCGCCCCGAGCCTGCAGGGAGAGGTTTGTCCGGGGCCGGCGAGCAAGGAGCCGAGCCATGAAGTCCTCCGCGCAATCTCCTCTGCAGCGCCGGCGGTGGCGTCGGGCGCTGATGCCGATGCTGGTTGTCGCTGCGGGGTGCGGCGACACGCCAGGCGACGCTTCCCTGCCGACCCGCACCGAGACGAGCTCTCCCATGGAATCCCGGAGCCTCACCGTCCAGACCCGGCTCGCCGCGCCCCATCAAGCCACCTCGCCGTTTCAGCCGGATGGATCATGGATCCTGGACATCCGCCGCGGAGGGAAGCTGATCTTCGGCCCCTCCGCTCGCCTGGACAGGCTGGTGGGCCGTGACTTCACCCTGGACCTGTGGCTCAACCCGCGTGACCTGGCGGACCAGCCCGTGCTGCGCGTGGGCGAGGTGAGGTTGCTCATCAGGGGAGGCCGGTTCGTGGCCAGAGGGCCGGGCGTCTCGGTGGTGGGCCGCAACGCGGCGGCCGGCGCCTGGCAGCATGTCGCCCTGGAGGTGGGCCGCAACGATCTCGTCCTGTACGTGGACGGTGAGCCGTTCACGGCCGTCTCCACCGCCAGCAGCATCATCAGCACCGGCGGGGGGCACTCGGCGGTGCTCGGGGGGCGCCACAAGTCATCAGACGCGCCCTTCGTGGGCAAGGTGGATGACCTCCGCCTGCGCGCCGGACCGGTTTACCGTGAGGGGTTCACGCCCAGCAGGCAGCCAATGGACGCCAGCAGCGCGCCGCTGGCCTTCTCCTTCAGGGCCCGGGACCGCGGCGCCACCTTGCTCCACAACGAGGGGTGGCTGGCACGGGCCGCTCGCCTCGAGGGCAGGGCCGCCGTGAGGCGCGGCTGGTAACACCCGGCACAGGGTGGCCTGGCGTTCGCGCCGCGATGGCGCGCGCTCCGTGGGGTGCTACCCAATAGGGTATGGAGTTCTCCAACACCTATGTTGACCTGCCCGACGCGTTCCACGAGCGGATCCACCCCAGCTCGGTGCGCGAGCCGGGCCTCTTCCTGTTCAACCCTGCGCTGGCGCGCGAGCTCGGCCTCGGCGATGAGCTGACCCAGGACCCGGAGGCGCTGGCGCGCGTCTTCTCGGGTAACGAGCTGCTGCCCGGCTCCGAGCCCCTGGCCCTGGCCTACGCCGGACACCAGTTCGGCCACTTCGTGCCCCAGCTCGGCGACGGCCGGGCGCACCTGCTGGGCGAGGTGCTCGACGCGCAGGGGCGCCGGCGCGACCTGCAGCTCAAGGGCTCGGGGCGCACCGCGTATTCTCGCGGCGGCGACGGCCGCTGCGCCATCGGCCCGGCCATCCGCGAGTTCGTCATGAGCGAGGCGCTGCACGCCATGGGGATCCCCACCACGCGATGCCTGGCCGTCGTCACCACCGGCGAGCCGGTCTTGCGCGAGGCGGGGGCGCTGCCCGGGGCCGTGGTGACCCGGGTGGCCGCGAGCCACCTGCGCGTTGGCACCTTCGAGTACTTCGCCGCGCGCCAGGATCACGAGGCGCTGCGGACGTTGTGCGACTACGCCATCGAGCGTCACGATCCCGACCTGGCCGACGAGCCGCTGGAGGCGCGGGCCCTGGGGCTGCTGGACAGGGTGATCGAGCGGCAGATCCAGCTGGTGGTGCACTGGATGCGCGTCGGCTTCATCCACGGCGTGATGAACACCGACAACACCGCCATCTCGGGCGAGACCATCGACTACGGCCCCTGCGCCATGATGAGCAGCTACGACCCGCGCACGGTGTTCAGCTCCATCGACCACGGAGGGCGATACGCCTACGGCAACCAGCCGACCATCGTGGCCTGGAACCTGACCCGCCTGGCCGAGTGCCTGTTGCCCCTGGTGGCCCCGGACCAGGACGCGGCCATCGAGCGGCTCAACCCGAAGCTCGACGCGATCCAGGGCCGCTTCGAGCGGTCCTGGCTGCGGATGATGGGGCGCAAGCTCGGGCTGGCGGCGCCCGGTCCAGATGACGTGTCGCTGGTGACCTCCCTGCTGGAGCAGATGCAGCGCGAGGCCCTGGACTTCACCGTGCTGTTCGAGCGCCTGCGCCGCTCGCTCGATTCCGCGGACGAGGCCGCAGCGCTGAAGCAAGATCTCGGCGAATGGTACGAGCGCTGGCGGGCGCGCCTCGATGACCAGCCCGCCGCGCTGCCAGAGGTGGCGGCGTCCATGAGTCAGCACAGCCCGGTGGTGATCCCGCGGAACCACCACGTGGAGGCCGCCATCGCGCGGTGCACCGAGACCCTCGACCCCGCCCCCGCCGAGCGCCTGCTGGAGGTTCTGCGCGCTCCCCATGAGGCGCTCCCCCGCACCGCCGAGTACCAGGACCCACCCGCAGACGGCGACCGGAACTACCGGACTTTCTGCGGAACCTGACGCCGCGGTCGCATCTGACGCGAAATCGTTGTATCAAGGTACGCCAGCATGAAAGAGGCGGACCACAAAGGCCACCGGCCGGTCACGGTCGATCCGAAGCATCCGCAGGGGGCTGTCACTGACCGGCTCACCTTCGGATTCAGGGTCGGCGAGGGCGGGATGGCGGAGATCATCGAGGTGGAGGACCGCAACCTGCGCCGAACCATGGCGGCCAAGCGGCTCCGCGCGGACCGGCCCCAGGACGACCTGCAGGTGGGGCGGCTCATCGGCGAGGCCCAGGTGGTCGCACAGCTCGACCACCCGAACATCGTCCCGGTGCACGAGCTGGCCGAGGACACCGACGGGCAGCTGTACTACACCATGAAGCTGGTACGCGGCCGGGACCTGGGCGAGATCCTGGCAGCGCAGGACCACCGGTTCCGCAGCCAGGACGAGCTGTTCGAGCTGTTCCAGGTGTTCCTCAAGGTGTGCGACGCGCTGGCCTTCGCCCACAGCCGCGGCGTGGTGCATCGCGATGTAAAGCCGGAGAACATCATGGTGGGGGAGTACGGCGAGGTGTACCTGATGGACTGGGGGCTCGCGCTGCCGCTGGGCGGCGAGGCGAACCCCGACAGCGCCACCAAGCGCTACACGGTGGTGTCCGACAAGAAGTGCATCGTCGGGACGCCGGGGTACATGTCGCCGGAGCAGGCCCAGGGGGAGCATGACGCCCTCGACGGCCGGGCGGACATCTTCTCCCTGGGCGCGGTGCTGTACGACATCATAACCGGCGAGCCTCCGGTCAAGGGCGGCACCCCGGTGTACATGATCTTCAACACCCTTCACGAGGAGATCGCCCACCCCGCCGAGGTGTTGGAGGTGGACCCCCAGCCCGAGCTGTGCCGCATCATCATGAAGGCGCTGGCCAAGGACCGGGATCAGCGCTACGGCCAGGTCGAGGAGCTGAAGCATGACCTGGAGGGCTTCATGCGACGGGGGTGGCAGCCGCCGGTCCGGACCTACCCGCCGCGGACGCCCATCATCCAGGAGGGCGACACCGGCGACGAGGCGTACATCATCGCCGAGGGCAGGTGCCGGGTCTTCAAGGACGTGGACGGCGCCCGGCATGAGCTGCGCGTCATGCGGGCAGGCGATGCCTTCGGCGAGCTCGCGCTGTTCGCTGATATGCCCCGCACGGCCAGCGTCGAGTCGGACGGGGAGGCGCGGCTGATGGTCATCTCGCGCGATCAGCTGGAGCAGGAGATCGGGGGCGGCTACTTCCTCGGGCGCTTCCTCAAGGGCCTGACCGGCCGCTTCGTGGACCTGGACCAGAAGCGCTCGGCCCACCTCGATGAGATCCTGCGGCGCGATCTGGCGCTGTACGTCCTGCGCCACGTCGCCCTGGAGGGCGAGGACCGCGCGGGCCGACGAGAGGCCAGCTGGGGCAGCCTGAGGGAAGCGCTGACCGCCGCGTTCGGCTGGTCCGGCGAGGCCCTGGCAGAGCAGGTGCGCCAGGTGGACGGGGTGGTCCTCGACGAGGCGCGCGACGTCGTCGCGCTGACCCGGCCCCAGCGGTCCGTCTGGGGGTAGAGGCGGCGATACGCGGGACGTTGGAGCGGCGAGAGCTGATCGGTTAAGGTGGAGACCTCCGCTCGGGGGTGAAAGGCTCACATCTCGGGATTCTTCCCAATGACAGGGGCGTCTATGCTGGATCTTTCTGATTACACGCTGCAGGAAACCCTTCACGAGAACGACGAGACGGTGGTCTACCGGGCGCAGGGCCCCGCCGGCCCCGTGGTGCTCAAGACCTCCGCCAGCGAGTTCCCGCGCCCCTCCACCGTGGCGCGGTTGCGCAACGAGTACGCCCTCGGCGCCGAGCTCGAGCTGCGCGGGACGGTGCGCTACCTGGAGTTGATGCCCCGGGGGAAGACCTGCGTCCTGCTCATCGAAGATTTCCGCGCCAGGCCCCTGTCCTGGCTCATGCGCCCTGGCGCCGGGCCCGTGTCCGTCGAGGACTTGCTCGCCATCGGCGTCCAGCTGGCAGAGGCCATCGAGGAGCTTCACCAGCACGACATCGTCCACCGCGACATCTCTCCCGGCAACGTGTTCTACGATCCTGACAGCGGCGAGCTGAAGCTCGGCGACCTCGGGATCGCGTCCAGCATCCCGCGCTCGCGGCAGGTGGCGATGCCGCCCAACCAGCTGGAGGGGACTATCTGGTACATCTCGCCCGAGCAGACCGGCCGGATGAACCGGGACGTGGATTATCGCACCGACCTCTACTCTTTCGGGGCGACCCTCTACCACCTGGCCACCGGGCGACCGCCGTTCCAGGGGGAAGACCTGATGAGCGTGGTCCATGGGCACATCGCGCGCGAGCTGGAGCCCGCGCACCAGGTCAGAGACGACCTGCCGCCCATGCTCTCGCGCGTCCTGGCCAAGCTGATGAGCAAGGCCGCCGAGGACCGCTATCAGAGCGCCGCCGGCGTGGCCGACGATCTGCGCCGCTGCCGTGATGCCCTGGCGGGGGCCGAGCCGATGGACGACTTCCCGCTGGCCGGATCGGACCGGAGCCTGCTGTTCACCGTCTCGGGGCGGCTGTTCGGTCGGGATGAACAGCTGGCGAGCTTGCTGGCGGCTTTCGAGCGCGCGGCTGCAGGAGAGCGGGAGCTGGCGTTGGTTCGGGGCGTGGCTGGCATCGGCAAGTCGGTGCTGGTGCACGAGGTGCTCAAGTCCTGCTGGCGCGGCGGGGCCTCTTCTTCGCCGGCAAGCACGACCTGCTGAACCAGGCGCCCTTCGCCGGGCTGGGGGCGGCGCTGCGGGGCATGATCCGGTACATCCTCACCGAGAGCGAGGAGCGGCTCCAGGCGTGGAAGCGCCGCATCGGCGAGGCGCTGCAGGACGAGGCGTGGCTGCTGACGGGGGTGATGCCCGAGCTCGCGTTGCTCCTGGGCGCCCAGCAGGCCCCGCCCACCATCGACCCGTCTCACCAGCGGACATGCTTCGACAGCCGGCTGGTGGACCTGGTGCGGGTCCTGGCGGACGCCGATCACCCGCTGGTGCTGTTCCTCGACGACCTGCAGTGGGTGGATCCGGCGTCGCTGCGTATCATCGGCAAGCTGCTCAATGACCCCACGGTGCATAACCTGCTGTTGATCGGCGCGTACCGGGCCGACGAGGTGGCCGACGCCCACCCGCTCACCGTGGCCCTCGGCCAGTGGGACACCGGGCGCAGCGTCACCATCAGCCTCGACAGCCTCGGTGAGGCCGACCTGGCCGAGCTGGTGGCGGACAGCACGGAGTCCAGCCTGGAGGACGCGCGGCCGCTGGCAGCGCTCCTGCAGCAGAAGACCGGCGGCAACCCCTTCTTCGCGGTGCGGTTCCTGTACCAGCTTGCAGAGGATGGGCTGCTGTTCAGCCGGCCCGAGGGGCGCGGCTGGGGCTGGGACCTCGACGGCATCCGCCAGCTGGAGGTGGTCGAGTCGGTGGTCTCGTTGATGCTCGATCAGGTGGACCGCTACCCCGAGCAGACGCGGCGCGCGCTGGCGCGGGCCAGCACCCTGGGCGCCACCTTCGAGCTGCACACCCTGGCGCTGGCAGCAGGCGTCACGCCCCGGGCAGCGGCCGACGCCCTGCTGGAGCCGGTCCGGGACGGGTTGCTGCTGCCCCTGGACGGGGCCCAGGACCTGTTCCGCGGCGCCGACCCCGATCCGGAGCGCGCCGCCCGGTTCAAGTTCGCGCACGACAAGATCCACGAGGCGGTGGCCACTTCCATCTCGGAATACGACCTGGAGCGAATGAACGCCGAGATCGGCCGGCTGCTCAGGGATCGCGTCCCGGCTGGCCAGCGTAATGAGCGGGCCCTGGAGTTCGTGGATCACCTGGCGCGCGGCGCGGATCTGCTGGACCCGGAGGAGCGCGGCGAGCTGGCCGAGATGCTGCCTCGCCTCCCTGGACGCGGCGCCGCCCGCCGACCCGGACGAGGCCCAGGCGCTCATGGGGCAGCTCGGCGAGCAGATCGGAGCCCTGCTCGGCGAAAAGGGCCCGGGGATCATGACCGACGGTCCGCGGGTGGAGGACCCCGAGGTGGCCGCCCGGATGGACCTCCTGCTGGAGATCTGGATCTCCGCGCTCATGGTGGGCAACCTGCCGCTGGTGGCCTTCACCACCCTCAGCGTGGTCCGCCTGTCCCTGAAGCATGGCAACGCCGACGCCTCCGCCTGCGGGTACGTGGCCCAGGCGGCGCTCTGTGCGCTGCAGGGGGACTACGACAGCGCGCGGCTGTTCGGGGGCGCCGGGCTGACCCTGGCCCGGAAGCTGACCAACCTCTCGCTGGTCCCCAAGGCGCTCAACACCTACTGCAACTTCACGGGCCACATGGTCGGGCACCTGCGCGACAACCTCGCCATCTACGAGGAGTCGTACGAGATCTGCCTGAAGACCGGGGACCGGTGGTGGGGCTCGTGGGCCGTTCACTGGGCCCGGGTGCATCGCTTCCTCAAGGGCGACGTGCTCGACGAGGTGATCCAGCGCGCCGGGGCGTACCACGCCTACATCGTCGAGTCGGGCTATGTCCCGCTTGTCTGGCTTTCGGAGGTGGACCAGGCGGCGATGCGGGCCCTGATGGGCACCACCGCGAGCCGGGGCAGCCTGGACCATGACAGCTTCAGCGAGCAGGACCTGCGGGAGGCCATGACCGGCGCCCAGTTCGAGTACGGAATCTACGTCCTCGAGCTGATGAAGGCCTGGCTGGCATACCTGTTCGAGGACCACCAGGCAGCCCTCGAGCACCTGGACCGGGCGGACAAGGTCAAGGACGTCATCCCCGGCGGGCCGGAGTACTCGGAGTACTTCTTTTATGGGGCGTTGATCCTCGCTGCGCAGCCCGATCCAGGGCCGCACCTGCCGCGGATGGACGAGTACATCGAGCGGATGCAGGGGTGGGCCGAAAACGGCGCCGTGGAGAACTTCGGCCACTGCCACGCCCTGATGGCGGCGGAGCGGGCCAGGCTCGGCGGCGATGATGCCGAGGCGCGTCTGCTCTACGAGCAGGCCATCCGGCTGGCGCAGGAGCATGACTACCTGCACCACGCGGCCATGGGGTGCGAGCTCGCCGGGCGCGCTCTGCTCGGCAGCGACGGGGCCAGGGCCGCGCGGGGCTACCTCGAGGACGCCGTGGGGTTCTACGGCACGTGGGGCGCCAGGGCCAAGGTGGACCAGCTCAGGGAGCGGCACCGGGTGCTGCGGCAGCGGGAGCGTGCGGCGGATCGGTCCTCCACCAGCTCGGGCACCACGCGCACCCTTCACGGCAGCAAGCTGGATCTCGACACCGTGCTGGACGCCAGCAACATGATCGCAGGCGAGATCGTCCTGGAGCGGCTGCTCAGCACGGTGATGTTCATCATCCTGAAGAACGCCGGCGCGACCCGCGGGGCGCTGCTGCTCGAGTCCCCCCAGGGGTTGCGCTTGCAGGCCCTCGCCGGACCGGATGGGACCGAGGTGCTGCAGGACGCCCCGCTGGGCGACGAGCTCGAGCTGCCGTTGTCGGTGCTGCGCTACGTGGAGCGTATGGGGGAGATGGTGCTGGAGGACGACGCCGCGCTGGAGGGGCCGTTCGCCGGCGACCCGGACATCGAGGGCCGCCAGGTCCGCTCGCTGCTCTGCGTGCCCCTGGAGCACCAGGGGCGCCGCGTGGGGTTGCTCTACACCGAAAACACCCAGGCCGCCGCCGCGTTCACCGACGAGCGGGTGGAGCTGCTGCGGGTGCTCTCGTCACAGGTGGCCACCGCGCTGGAGAACGCCACGCTCTACGCCACGCTGGAGCAGAAGGTGGAGCAGCGCACGGCCCAGCTGCAGCAGAAAAACGAGCAGCTTCAGCGAACCCTCAAGCAACTGGAGGAGGCCCAGGCGCAGCTGATTCAGTCCGAGAAGATGGCCGCGCTGGGGCAGCTCATCGCCGGCGTGGCCCACGAGATCAACACCCCTGTCGGGGCGATCCGCGCCTCGAGCGAGAACATCCTGGATTCCCTGGATCAGACGCTGGGGGAGTTCCCCCAGCTGATGGCGGAGCTTCCCCGTGATCAGGCCGAGCAGCTGATCCGGCTGATCCGCCGCAGCCTGGAGCAGCGCGAGGTGCTCGCCTCGCGAGACCTGCGTCGGCTGCGCCGTCGGCTGGAGGCCGCGCTGGACGAGTTAAACGTGCAGGGCGCCGATGACATCGCGGAGACGCTGGTGGACATCGGGATCTACGACGAGATCGAAGAGGAGGTGCCCCTGCTCACGGGGCCTTCGGGCGAGGGAGTGCTGCGCTCCGCTTACGACTTCGCCATGCTCCAGCGCAACAGCCAGACAATCCAGGACGCGGTGGGGCAGGTCTCGAAGGTGGTGTTCGCCCTCAAGTCGTTCACCCATAGCAGCCCGGACGACGAGCTGATCAGCGCCAACATCGTCGACGGCATCGAGAATGTGCTGACCATCTACAAGAACTACCTCAAGCGCGGGGTCGACGTGGTCCGCCGCTACGATGAGGACCTCCCGCTGGTCTCCTGCAATCCGGACGCGATGCAGCAGGTGTGGACCAACCTGATCCACAACGCGCTGCAGGCCATGGAGTACAGCGGGCGACTCCAGATCGAGGTGGCCCTGAAGGGCCCGCAGATGGTGGTTCGAATCACAGATGACGGGCCCGGGATCCCTGTCGAGGTCCAGCCGCGGCTCTGGGACGCCTTCTTCACCACCAAGCCGGCGGGGGAGGGGACCGGCCTGGGCCTTCATATCAGCCGGGACATCGTGGAGCGCCACGGCGGCGAGATCAGCTTCACGAGCCGCCCCGGGCAAACGGCCTTCTCCGTGACGCTCCCGACGGAATGATCCCCCGGAGGGGGAGGGCCTGGGCCGCCCATGAGGATCAACTTCGCACTCCGGGGGGAGAGGGGATGAGACCATGAAGCCGACCATCGTATGCGTGGACGACGAGAAGGTCATCCGCGACAGCCTGAAGGACCAGCTCAAGCGGTCGTTCTCCAACAAGGCGCGCGTGGAGGTGGTGGAGTCCGCCGAAGCGACGCTGGAGCTGATCGACGAGCTCGTGGAGGAGCGGTCCGAGATACCGGTGGTGATCACTGATCACATCATGCCTGGCATGAACGGCGACGAGCTGCTGGTCATGCTCCATGAGCGGATCCCCCGGACGCTGAAGATCATGCTCACGGGGCAGGCCAGCGCCGAGGCCGTGGGGCGGGCGGTCAACAGCGCCGACCTCTACCGGTACGTGGCCAAGCCGTGGGAACGTGAGGACCTGAACCTCACCGTGCGAGAGGCGTTCAAGAGCTTCTACCGCGACAAGCAGCTCGACGTGCAGAACGCCGAGCTCCGGGCGCTGAACGTCGACCTGCAGCTCAAGAGCCGGGCCTTCTTTCGCCACGTGCCGCAGGACTACCTCAGGCTGCTCGGGTTCGAGGACAACTTCGAGCGCGTGCAGCTCGGCATGGGCGTCGACCTGGACATGGCGATCCTGTTCATCGACATCCGCGATTTCACCCCCCTGTGCGAGGGCCTCTCGCCGGCCTCGTGCGTGGAGTTCATCAACGAGTACGTGGCCGAGATCGAGGGACCGATCTCCGCCAACGGGGGCTTCATCCACGACTTCCTCGGCGATGGCGTGCTGGTCCTGTTCCGCGGCGGGGCCACGGCCGCGGTGCGGGCCGGGATCGAGATGCTGCGCAGCATCGGCGAGTTCTCGCGGCGGCGGGTGGCCGACGGCAAGCCAGCGGTGCGCGTTGGGTGCGGCATCAACGCGGGGCAGGTCACCATCGGCACCATCGGCTCGGAGACAAGGATGAACTGCGGCGTCGCGGGGGACTCGGTCAACCTCGCCTCGCGCATCGAGAGCCTGACCAAGAGCTACGGCTCGTCGCTGCTGGTCTCCAACCATGTGGTGGAGCGTCTCGACGATCCAGGCGAGTTCACTCTGCGACAGGTGGACCGGGTGCAGGTCAAGGGCCGCAGCCAGCCGGTTGACCTCTTCGAGGTGATCGACGCGGAGCCCGGCGAGGTGGCCGCGGAGAAGCGCAGCACGCTGGCCCAGTATGATCAGGGGATCAAGTGCTACTACGCCGCCGACTTCACCGAGGCGGGCCGCCATTTCGCTGCCAGCCTCGCCAACAGCCCGGGCGATCATACCGCGCTGGCCTACCTCGCGCGCTGCCGCCGGTACATGGACGGTGTGCCGCCGGACTGGAGCGGCGTCGAGCTGCTCGGCCACAAATAGGGCCGCGAGCCGCCCATCCCCCTTCTGTGGCCGCCCGCAAGTTTCGGATTGAAGCGGACTGCCCGCCTAAAATACCCTTGGAAGAGTGAAGCGTCGCGAGAGGGTTTCCTGTTCCGGACGCGGCGCCTCGTCATGGCGCCGTGAGGGGGGAGCCATGCTCATCGAGCTGGTGGTCTCCATGGCCGTGTCCGCCATCCTGGTCAGCAGCGGCTCCGCGCTGATGATCTACATGTTCAAGAAGCAGAGCGAGCAGCTCAAGATCGCCGGCATGCAGACGGACGTCACGCCGGCGTTCGACATCATGACCCGCCGCATCTCCATGGCCGGCACCTGGGCTGGCGCCCATGACGGGACCCCGTACAACTACTCCGGCGCGCCCACGCCGCCGGCCACCGGCGCCAACCCCTTTACCCTGGCCAGCTGGGATCTGCGGGTGGACAACGGCAACTCGTGCCTGCTGTTCAGCTACGACCGCAACCGGGACGGCATCGCCACGGAGGACGAGCGCGTCGGCTACCGCCTCTCCAACGGCCTGCTGGAGGAGGGGGCCGGGGCGCTGGCCTGCAACTACGGCAACTGGGCCGCGCTGACCCACGGCAGGGCGGTCACCGTCACCTCCCTGCAGTTCATCATCAGCACTCAGGCGGTGAGCCCCTCCTTCAACAGGCGGGCGGTGCACATCATGATGCGCGTCAAGCCCACCAACGCCACCAATCCGGTGGTGCTGCTCAAGCGCACGGTCAGGGTGAGGAATGATCGCGCGAACTGACCGACGCCGCGGCGAGGAGGGGGCAGGCATGCTGCTGTTCTGCCTGATCCTCACGGCGATCTTCATGACCATGATCGCCACCACCACCAACATCCTGAACCACCAGTTCGACCGCGTGCAGGACGATTACCACCGGGCCCAGGCCCTGGCCGCTGCCGAGGCCGGCATGGCTCACGCCCACGTGGTGGTGGAGACCGCCAAGGTCCCCCTCGACGTCACCCTCGCGTATGGGACGCGCTACCGCGTGGCGTTCAACATGTGCTCCACCCTGGGCAACAAGCGGCTGTGGACCATCACCTCCACCGGCTGGAGCATCAACCGGCACATGGCCTGGAGCATCCAGCAGAAGGTCATCGAGACCCTCCCCGGGGGCATGTGCCAGGCGGTCCAGGGTAGCCTGACCCTGTCGGACGGCGTGCTCCTCTCGAGCGGGTGCCCATGAGGCGCGCGGCAAGAGGCGCAGGCCGGTCCGAGGGCGGCTACTCGCTGGTGGAGCTGATGGTGGCCGCGCTGCTGCTGGCGATCCTGTCGCTGGCAGTGTTCACCTACCACTCGTTCAACTACTGGGCCGAGCTGAGGGCCAAGTCCAAGTGCCTGCTCGTCACCCAGGACAAGCTGGATGAGCTGAAGGTCACGCCCTACGCAGCCCTGGCCAGCGGCGCCGCCACCATCGACGGGTGCCAGATGCAGTGGGGCGTGGCGGCCTCCGCCACGCCTGCGTTCAAGACGCTGATCCTGATCACCAGCTACGACAAGAGCCCGAACCAGATCCGGCTGGCGACCATCGTGGCGCCGCCGTTGTAGTCCCTTTCCTTTCCGCGGATCGCGGGTATAAATGAGGCTCCATTGCTTCGCTGGCTGACCCCCATGCGGAGCGCCCGCTGAGAGGGGGCCGGGGTGGTCCCCGACGGCGCCAATGATCTGATGATGGAGGAGGGGGGTGAGATCTTGAGACCTTGCTTGAACTTGCTGGCCGCCGCGGCGGTGGCCGCTTGCGGCTGCGGAGGCGGCCGCGGCCCGGTGAACACGGACGCGGGTGTGACGCTCGATGGCCGACGCGCCGACATGGCGCGGGTCGATACGCGCCAGCCTGATCAACGCGCAGCAGACCAGGGCCGGCCCGACCAGCGCCGGCTTGATCGAGCGCTGCCAGACGCCGCCATGGTGGACATGCCTCGGCCGGATCTGCCGATGCCGGACCAGGCTGTGCCGGACATGGCCCTGCCCGATCTGCAGCCGCTGGACCAGGCAGTGCCGGACATGTCCCTGCCCGATCAGCAGCAGCCGGACCAGGCTGTGCCGGACATGGCCCTGCCCGATCTGCAGCCGCCAGATCAGGCCCTGCCGCCAGATCAGGCGCTGCCGCCGGGCACCTGCACGGCGCAGCTGGCCGCCAAGCAGAAGTACAGCTGGTACGACAGCTTCAGCAACTTGTATACGGGCCAGTGCTACGGGTCTCACGCCGCCAGGGGCAAGAGCCCCGAGCTGGCGCTGGGCCCTGCGGGCACGCCCCACTTGCTGTACCAGCAGGAGGTCGCCATATGGCAAAACGACGCGCTGTTCCACGCCACCCCCACCCCGGCGGGCAAGTGGTCCGTCCATAACCTGGGCCCCATCGCGTCCACCTGCCACGCCGTGGCCGCGACGTCCGCCAAGGTCGCTCACGCGGTCTACGTGGACAACAAGACCAAGGCGCTGATGCACGCCACCAACGCCGGGGGGAGCTGGACCAGCGCGAAGGTGGAGTCGCAGGTCAAGTGCCCCGTGTCCATCGCGGCCAACGCCAAGGCGGTCGCCATGGCGTATGTCTCGGGCACCACCGGCAAGCTGCGCCTGGCCGAGCTGAGCGGCGGCAAGTGGCTGGCGGTGGATGTCGCCGCCGGAGTGTCCGCGCCGTCGCTGGCCCTGGACGGCAGCGGCGCGCCGGCGGTGGCGGTGTCCCACGGCGCGGGCGTCCGGGTCTACACCCGCGCTGGCGCCTCCTGGAGCCACGAGGTTGCGGCCACCTCGTCCGCGTCCGCCCCGCAGCTGGCGCTGGACGCCAAGGGGACCCGGCGAGTGGCGTTCCTCGTCACCGCGGCCGGCGTCTCGACCGTGCGCCTCGCCACCCGCGGCGCCACGAGCTGGTCATCGGTCACGGTCCCCTCGGCCGGGACGC
The DNA here is from genome assembly GCA_964511535.1 of uncultured Myxococcales bacterium. Lineage (GTDB taxonomy): Bacteria > Myxococcota_A > Polyangia > CAZCFB01 > CAZCFB01. The sequence continues at coordinate 20,341 of CAZEFW010000099.1, forward strand.
TGGATGCCTTCACCGTCGACGCGGCTGGCAACAGCTACGTGGTGCACCTGAAGAAGGCCGGCGGCTGCGCCACAACCCACAGCAGGATCAAGAACTGCACGCCCAGCACCACCACCTCGTGCACCTGCCTGCATGAGGAGTATGTCCTGAGCACCAACCGCGGCGGCTCCTGGACCGCCACCCCCCTGGACATCAGGCAGGTCCGCGGCACGTATCACTACATCTCGGCCAACTACAAGTATCAGGACTACGACAAGCTGACCCAGTTCACCTCGGTGCACCGCATCGCGGCGTTCGGTGACCAGCTCCACGTGGCGTACCACAAGGACGACTACTACGACGCGTGGACCAAGAGCCCGTGCTGCAACGACTGCGCGGAGGGCGCCAACCATAACTGGAGTTACAAGCTGACCTGCTTGAAGTAGGCGCCCCGAGGCATCAGGGTCATGGTGTGCTTCATCGGGTCCTCCCCGGTTTCGGTATTACAATCACCACCGGGGGCAGGAACTTTCCTGGAAAGTTTCTGGCCCGCGATCAGTGAACCCTTACGTGGACCAGGACGTCACCACATGGGACGCCGTTGATGCTGTCGCAGCGGGAGCCATGAAGACCGAAGAGACCCGGCACCGGGTCGTGGCCGCGGAGCTGTACGCCCGGCACCGGAACATGGTCTTCCGCCAGTGCCTGCTGCTGGGAGGTGGCAACAGGGACTGGGCCGAGGACGTGACCCACGACGTGTTCGTCCGCCTGCTCGAGCAGCTGACGACGCTGGAGGATCCACATGACCTGGGCGGGTGGATCCGCCGCGTGACCATGAACACCTGCATGACCCGCCTGCGCCGGGACGGCTCCATCTGGTCCAGGGTGCGTGCCGCGCTGCTCGGCCAGGCGCGGGCGTCCGCTGCCCTGAGCCCCGAGACCCCCGAGCGGCAGGTGCAAGTGGCTCAGCAGCTGGAGGGCGCCTGGGAGCAGCTGTCGCGGCTGCCGGGCAAGGAGCGGGTGGTGTTCTGCATGCGGCACCTGGACGGGATGAAGCAACGCGAGATCGCAGCGGCGCTCGACCTGTCGGAGGGGTATGTCTCCAAGCTGCTGGCGCGTGGCCGGAGCCGGATGCAGGCGCGCGGCTGGGAGGTGTCCGATGCCTGACAGGGACCTGGTCGGACAGCTGAAGCAGGTTCAGGCGGCGCTGGAGCAGGAGCAGCTGTCGCCCGCGGGGGAGCGCCGCCTGCGCCGCCTGGTGGAAGAGGGCGGACAGCGGCGCTGGCCTCGAGCGCTGCTGCTGGTGCCCGCGGCGGCCGCCGCGCTGGCCCTGGCGCTGCTGCTCTGGCCGGAGGCGCAGCGGCCAACGTTGACGCCGGCCGCGCCGGCCCTCATCGGGGGCTTCCAGGTGCTCGACGGGGCCGCGCGCCTGTCCGGGGCCCCGGGGCGAGTTCATTGCGGCTCTACCCGCTGTACCCTGCGCGCGGCGGGCATCGGGGGCAGCCGCCTGGAGATGACGGCGGGGACGGTGGTGGCGCAGGAGCAGCAGCTGCTGCTGCTGTTGCAGGGGCGGCTGGACCTGGACGTGCCGCGGGTGGCCCCGGGGGGAGCGCCGGTGCGGGTGCGCGTCTCGCACGGCGTGATCACCGTGCTCGGCACCCGGTTTACCGTGTGGCAGCGCCAGGGCGGCGGGCGGGTGCTGCTGCGCCATGGCCAGATCCGGTTCGAGGGCGACCAGGGGCGCCGGGTGGAGCTCGCGCCCGGCCAGCAGCTCCGCTGGCCGGCGGCGCCCGAGCCAAAGCCCACGCCGCCGCCGGCCCTGGCCCCGGCCCATGACGCCACGCCGCCGCCTTCGCGGCCCCCGACCCCGGCCCGCGCCCCGGGCAAGAAGGCCCGGGCCCGACCCGCGTCGCCGCCGGTGGACATCGGCAGCCTTCTGGATCGGGTTGAGCGGCTGCGGCTTCAGGGCCGCTACGCCGAGGCCGCGCGGATCCTGGGCCGCGCCATCTCGCGGGTGGGCGACCGGGTGATGAAGGAGCGCCTGAGCTTCGAGCAGGGCACCGTCCTGACCGACCACCTGAGCGATGGGCCCGCGGCTTGCCGCCACTGGCGGCGCCACCTGCGCGCCCACGGCAGCGCCCGCTACGGCGCGCAGATCGCCGCGGCCATGGCACGGCTGGAGTGTCAGGCCAGGTAGCGACCACGAGCCAGGGCGTCGTCCGTGGTAGGTTCAGGCAGGTCCCATGCGCCTGCCCTCGTACTTCGTCATCGTCGCGCTGCTGATACCGGCTCCAGCCCTGGCCGGGCCGGCCGAGCTCGTGACCGTGGCCATGGAGACCCGGAGCGTGGACTCGCCAGCCTACGAGGACCTCGGCCTGTTGCCCTTGCAGCGCAAGCTGGCGCTGCGGCTGACCCAGGCCGGCTTCGCGGTGGTGGCGCCGCACATGCGCCCGCGCATCCGGCTGGTGTTCACCGTGGAGGATGGGCGGATCATCATCACCGCGCGGCAAGGGGAGCCGCGCCAGGTGCGCCGGGTGCAGCGGGAGCAGCGCGACCTGAACAGCTACCACCTGGAGGTGATGCACAAGGCCGTGGGCTTGACCCGGCAGGTGGCCGATGGGCTCCCGTCCACGCCGCCGCCGCCCACGCCGCCGCCGCCCGCGCCGCCGCCGCCTGCGCCCGAGGCTCCGGAGCAGCAGGGCTGGCGCTGGGAGCTGAGCCTCGGCGCCTCGGCCCTGCACCGGCTGGATGGCACCGACGCGTTGGTCCAGGCCGGGGTGCGCTACGGCGCAGGCCAGGGCGTCGGCCTGCGCGGGGTGCTGGGGGTCTCCCCGTCGAACCAGGACGGGCTCGCCGTCCATGAAGTCTCCGTGCAGCTGGGCGCCGCGTGGCGTCAGGGGTTGATCCCGGACACCCTGCACCTGGACGCCGGGCTGCTCGTCGGGTTCGTGGCGCACCGGTACCGGCTGGAGCCGGCGGGAGAGGCAGGCACCCGGTGGGATTTTGTTGGAAGCCTCACCCTCGGGCTCACTTATCAGGTGCTGGAGCACCTCGGGCTGCGGGCCTGCTTTGCGCCGGGGCTGACGGAGCAGTCCAGGCGCCATGCCCGCGGCGGAGAGACGCTCTGGTCACGCTCCCTCCTTCGCATCGAGGCCGGCGCGGCGGTGGTCATCCTGCTGGACTGAGCCAGCGAGACTACAGCGGGTGGAGCCGCCCGGAGGATTGCCAGGAAAGATTACGGCGCCTGAACAGTGATCTCCTCATGACCCCCGGAAGGGGAACTGGGAGGAACCAATGCGAGACAAGTTGCCCGTGGCCATGGCCGCGCTGCTGGTGTGCCTGGCGGCCTGCGATGAAGACGTGATCCAACATGGCCCCGACGCGGCCGCCGCCGACGCGGGCGTCGTGGACGACGCGATGGTGGACATGCCGCCCGCGGACCAGGCGTCGCTCGACGCCGCGCCAGACAGCGGCGCGGACAGCCAGCCGTGGCCTGACATGACCAGCCCGGACGGCCCGGGCAAGGAGGCGGGCAAGTCGTGCAAGCGGGTCTTCATCAGCAGCACCTCCCAAAACGGCGCCATGGGGGGCGTGACCGGCGCCGACACCACCTGCCAGAAGCTGGCCACGGCCGCCAAGCTGAGCGGCACCTACCGCGCCTGGGTCTCCAACGCCACGACCGATCCCAAGGCCAGCTTCACCAAGAGCAGCGGGCTGTACTGCCTGACCGACGGCACCATGGTCGCTGCCAGCTGGACCGACCTGACCAACGGCACCATCGCCATCCCGATCAACCTCACCGAGTCTGGCCAGAAGGTCACCGGCGAGTCGGTGTGGACCGGCACCCTGCAAAACGGCATCAAGTTCGCGACCAAGCATTGCAGCGGCTTCACCGACGGGACCAGCGCCTCCTCGGGCCTGGTGGGCAAGGTGGACAAGATCAACCCCTACTGGAGCCACTCGCACTTCGAGAAGTGTGACAGGGCCTTGAGGATTTACTGCTTCGAGCAGTGATCCGGGCCTGCCGCAGATATAACCTGGCGGCCGACCCTGTATAGTGTTCAGTCACCATGCAGGCCAGGTCGAGTCCACGGGTGTGGCCCCTCATCGTCGGCGCCCTCGTCGGTGCGGCGGCTCACCTCGCGCTGATCCTCGGCTCGGGGGATACGCCGCCAGCCGGGGGGCTTGCCCTGGTCCGGGCGCTGCTGGCCAGCGTGGATCTGCTCGGCATGGGGCTATGCCCGGCCCTGCTGCTGCTGGGGCGCCGGGGGGAGCGCCCGTCGCCGGCGGTGGGCGCCTTCGAGCTGCTGTCCGTGTCGCTCGGCCTGTCTTTGCTGCTGCACCTGGGGCTCGCAGCGGCGCTGCAGGTCAGCGGGATCGGCTACCGGGCGCTGCCGGCCAGTGTGGCCACCGTGGGCTCGCTGGTCCTCGCCGCGGTGGTGAACCGGCGGCGCGGCGGCGTGGCGCTTGAGCTCGAGCCTGGCCTGGGCGGCGCGCCTCTGGCGCTTGCGCTGGCGGCCCTGGCAGCGCTGGCCGTGGTCCAGGGGGAGCGGCTGTTCGGCGGCCCGGGACGGCTGGTGCTGGTGCAGCCCGTCCAGTGGCTGCCCATGCTCACCCGCACGGCGCTCGGGCCGCTGCCCGCCTCGGTGGAGGTGTCCGCCGGCGCGGGGCTGGAGGTGCTCGGCCCGGGGCACTACCGCGTGACCTCCCCCCGCGCGAGCCTCACCCTGCGCAACCGGGCGGCGCTCACCACCGGCCCGTTGCGGCTGGTGCTCACCGGCCCGGCCGGGGCGCGCCTGGAGGTCGCGGGCGTGACCCGCGGCGCCTGCCAGGGAAGGGAGGGCGGCCCGGGCGCGGCCGGCGGGACCACACCCCTCGGCGCTGTCCAGCTTCCCCGGCGCATCGAGCAGCTGGAGCTGTCGCGCTATCTGCCCCGGGCCAGGGCGCTGCTGGTGGCCTGGGCGCGGCTCCACGTCGGTGACAGCTGCGCTCACCTGCGGCTCACTGGCGCCACCGGCGAGGTGGAGTTGCACGACGTGAGCCACGAGCCGCCCACGAGGCTGGAGGTGGCCGGGGGGCGGCTGTCCCTGGTGGACGAGGGCCTGCTGGAGTGCCACCTGTCCGACGCCCGCTACCGCCGTGACCTGCAACGCAAGATCTTCATCGAGCCTCACCTGCTGCTGGGGGGCTACCTGACCCAGCTGGTGGTGCAGGTGCTGTCCGGCGGCGCGGCCCACCCCGGCCTCGGCGTGCTCTTCCTGCTCCTCGCCCTGCTGTCCTTCATGGGCGCGCAGGTGCTCATCGGCGCGGCGTCGAGCCCGGGGCCGGGACGCGCAACGGCCGGGTGGCTGCTGCTCGCGCCCTTCTGCGCGTACCTGGTCTGCCTCTCCGGCAGCCGCGCCCTGGCATTCGCCTTCCCCGATATCCCCTACACCTTTTTGGTGGTGAGCGCGGCGGCCCTGCTGGCCCGGCGCCGCCGCCTCGGCTTCGTCCTGCTGGGCTGCCTCGCCGCGCTGACCCGCTACCCCGGCGCCTTCGTCATGGCGCTGCTGCTGCTGGGGCGCCTCGCGCTGCTGCCCGGTGACCGCGCCTGGACCCGCCGCACCGTCGCCGTCGCCCTGGCCGCCGGCGCCGGCGCGGTGGCGCTGCTGCTGGCTTACTTCCACGCCACCACCGGGGTGGAGCACCTGCTGTCCGCGGCCTACAGCGAGATCTTTCCCGAGCACTTCACGGTGCCGGCGTCCAGCCTGGTGCGCGTGCCGCCGGCCTGGGCCCGGGGGCTGCTGTTCATGCTCAAGCTCTGCCTGCTGGCAGCTTTCACGCCGCTGCTCTGGCCGCTGTGCCGCTCGGGCCAGGCCCGCGCGCTGGTGATCACCTGCGCGGGCTACATGCTGACGCTGATGTGGGTGGTGTATCCGAACCCGCACTACTTCCCGCCGCTGATCTTCCTCGGCGGCGCCGCGGGTCTGGCGGGGCTGGCCGATACGCCGCGGCCTCTGCTCAGGCGCGCTGGCGTGGCGCTGGTGCTGGCGGGCGCGGCGCTGTCGCCCTGGGCAGATCGGGCGGTGCTCTTTTTCTATCGGCCGTGAAGGGGAAGCTGCGGCCGCCGGAGCTCAGAACCCGCTGATCACCGACAGCCCGCCGGCGGCCTTGACCCACAGCCTCTTTTTGGCGTCGAGGTACAGGTCGGTGACGTCATCGCTGACCAGGCCGACCCGGGCGTCGAGGTACCGGTGGGCACCCCGGGCGTGCTGAACCACGCCGTGGGTGGTGCCCACGAGCAGCCAGGGGGCAGCGTTGATCAGCACCCGGGAGGCGTTGTTCAGCTGGGGCGCCAGGTCGAAGCGCCACTCCTTGCCGTCGTAGCGGCCGACCCCTGCGAAGGTGCCCACCATCACCCCGGCGCCCTCGGCGATACCGCCGTAGGTCAGCTCGCTGGCCAGGCCCTCGTTCTCGGTGAAGGTCACCACATCGTCGCCGAGGTGTCGCAGCACGCCCAGGTCGGTCGCGAACCAGGTCTCTGGCCCGCGGAACCAGACGCCGCGGATGTCGTCGGGCAGGGCCAGGCTCCCGGCCGGGCGCTGCTCGCCAGGCAGCAGGGTATTGCGGTAGATGGCCACCGGGGCTGGGGCCGGGGGAGCGGGGGCGGGAGCGGGAGCGGGCTCGGGAGCGGGAGCGGGGGCGGGAGCGGGAGCGGGCTCGGGAGCGGGAGCGGGGGCGGGGGCGGGATCGGGAGCGGGGGCGGGAGCGGGATCGGGATCGGGAGCGGGTTTCTGCTTGTCAGCCTCATCGGCTGCCCAGCCGGGCAGCTCCAGCTCCGGCTCGTCCTGTTGCTGCTCCTGCTCGTCATCCCCGGCGGCCCACGCCGGCACCTCAACGTCGGGGGTCTGCATCCGGGCCAGATCCACCAGCGGCGGCAGGCGCACCACGCCCCAGGGCTGGCGGTCCCCCTTGCTGTCCACATGCCACAGCCCGACCCACGGCCGGCGGGCAGCGTCGAGCCTGATGAACCTCACCTCCGGCCGGCTCCCCGCGGGCACGGCCACCGCGTGCTCGCTCACCCGGACGAACCGCTTGCCGTCCAGGCGGCTGACCACCAGCGCGCTGCGGCCCGCCGGGCTGTGCAGGGCGTACAGCTCTCCCAGCGTGTCGCCGAAGAAGCCCTGTACCCGGTCGCTCGCCTTGCCCGCGATATCCACCGGCACGAACTCCGTGCCCGTGACCCGGTAGGCGCCGCCCCCCGCGCCAGGCATGTAGCAGCGCCCGAAGTCGGTGCACGCCATGCGCAGCGCGCCGTTGTCTCCCAGCAGGTCGTTGGTGCGGAACCAGCGGGTCTTGTCGCCCTCGGCCAGGGCCACGCCCAGGTGCTTCGTGGCGAACAGCACCCGCCGCTCCACCGCGGCGACCTGCACGGGCTGCGGCGGGAGCCACCGCCCCGCCGGCTCGGTGTACAGGTGCGGCAGCAGGTAGCCCGCCGGCGCGTCCGGGGCGAGCTTGCCCAGCAGCCGCGCCGGCCCCTGCGGCAGCGGCTTCGCCTTGCGGCCCGCGCCCTCGATCACCGGGGGCGCCAGCCTCAGCCGCAAGATGCGCCCGCCGAATGAGAGCAGCGTCCGGTCGCCCACCTGCTTGACCCAGCGCACCGGCGTGCGGGGCATCACCTCGTACGAGGTCCAGTGCTTGCCGTCGAAGAAGGCGAGCCACTCCTTGCCCTGGCCGCGCCCCACGGCGATGACTCCCCACGAGGCGTTGTAGGTGATGCTCCGCACCACCTCGATGCGCTGGCCCTGCTCCGCGCCGTGGCGGTTGAACTTGCCGCCCACCCAGCGGTGGATCCCATCGCCGTCGGTGCCGACCCACACGCCGCCCATCACCCGCTCCTCCAGCAGGTAGGTGATGCGCGAGCCGCGCAAGAATCCGTACCACCAGCCGTGGTAGATGGCGAGGTTGCGCGCGGCGCCGACCCAGACGTTGTCCCCCTCGGCCAGCAGCACGGTCACCGGCATGCTGAGAAGCGGGTGGTACTCGAAGCGATCCCATTTGCCGTCCCGCAGCCTCAGCAGCAGGCTTGGGGTGGCGACCCACAGGCCGGTCCTGGGGCTGCCCGCCACGCCGTGGACCTGGCCGATGGGCTGGCGCCGATCAGGGAAGCGGTAGGCGTCGGGCAGCCCGACCATGTGGGTTATCTCGCCCGCCTCGCCGGTCTCCATGTTGAAGGTGAGCAGCCCGTCGGCGGTGCCCGCGTAGACCGTGTCACCCAGGATCGTGGCCGAGGAGAGCGGGCGCGTTTCGCTGCGCGAGAGGATCTTCGGGGTGGAGAGGGGTGGCCCGGCAGCCGCCCGGGGCACTGGCGTGGTGGGCTGATCAGCGCCCCTGGGGCAGGCGGTGGACAGGGTGGCCAGCGCGGCCACGACCAGCAAGGCGCGGCGGGGGCGATCCGTTGATGCTGTGGGCTCGAACGGGTACACGGCGGCACATCCCCTGAATAGTGGTGCCCCCATCATATCGAGCCACACCAGGGGAGCAAAAATCAGGGTCCGCTAGCGCGCGCAGTTCTCCGCGCTCTCGCCGTACACCTTGCGCATGCGCCGAACCGAGTAGTCGATGAGCCGCTTGAGCGTGGGAAGGTGCACGTCCTCCAGCTTGTTGATGTACAGGCAGGACACGCCGGTCTTGAACTTGCCCAGCTTCTTCATCAGCCCGGGCCAGTGGTCGAAGCCGGGCATGATGTGGACCACCAGGTTCTGCTTGCGCGGCGCCACCGCGGTCAGGGGCCAGTCACCCTCCTGCCCCGACTTGTACTTGTAGTGGTAGGAGCCGAAGCCGATGAGGCTGTCGCCCCACATGGTGGGCTTCTCGCCGCTGACCTGCTCCATGATCTCCGCCACCACCTCCGCGTCAGCCCTGCGCTTGCCGTTTTCGACGCCCTGCAGGTACTTCTTCACGCTGGCCCGGGTGGGCTTGGTCTTGATGCCTGACATGTGCTGTGTCCTCCCTTTGGGAGGAGAGTTTAGGACAACATGCTGGGGGGGCAAGCCGCGGCTACTTGGTGACCAGCTCGCGGTAGTGCTTGACGTGGTCGCCGAAGAAGGAGCGCAGGGTCGGCTTGACCAGCGCGTTGGGCAGCTGCAGGCCGTTTTTTCCCAGGCGGTGGGCCGAGTGGAAGGTGACCATGGTCTGGTTGTTGCCGCGGGCCTCGAAGGAGACCGAGCCCACGTCCATGATGGTGGTGCGGTTGGCCGAGTCGTGCACGCGCCAGAACATGGTGACCTTCTTGACCTTGCCGTCGCGGCCCCGGACCACCTCTTTCTGCTCGACCTTGCTCATGTCCAGGTTCAGCCCGCGGATGTTCAGGTTGCCGGGCAGCCCGGACAGCACCATGCGCTCCACCTGCTGGGTGGGCCGGCCCTTGGCGTCGCGCCTGGTCACCTTCACCTGGCCGCCGAGGTAGTGGTCCAGCTTCACGCCCCACTGGTCTGCGGGCATCTTCTTGAGGAACGAGGACAGCGGCATGTTCACGGTGCCGCGGGTGATGTGCACGGCGGCCTTCTTGGGGCCGTGGCCCAGCTTGTCGTCCACGCGCTGGGTGTAGGAGACCGAGTGGGCCTTTGCCAGCTTGCGCTCGGAGGCGCGGGCCATCTTCTTCTGCACCTTCCTGGGCACCTTGGCCTGGAAGCCCTTGACCAGGCCGACGATGTTGAAGTCCGCCTGGGACTTGGGCGTCCAGTTCAGCCTGATGGGGGCCTTCTGCGGTTTGAGCGGGCGCACCATGCGCTTGACGCCCACGCGGGCCTTGCGCACCAGGCGCTTGACCTTCTGGCCGATCTTGGTGCGCGGCCTGGACGGCATGGCGTCGGCGTCCAGCGGCAGGGAGGAGATGAGCAGCGCAGCAGCGGCCAACAGCAGGAACGAGGATCTCTTGTGAGCGGTCATGCCCCCTACTAAAGCAACCTCCGTGCCAGCCGCGGTGGCCGGGGAGGGCGCTGTAACATATTGAAATTACGTGTTCAGGCCAGGGGTCAGCGGCGCCTGCAGTGACCAGGATCCGGAGGGTGGGATAGCCGGCATGCGCAAAACGGGAGCGCGAGGGCACCTGGCTGCTACCATGCCTCCCCATGCAAGACAGACCCGAATTCGGCATCTACCTGCGGGATACCCGCCCCATGCTCGATGCGGTCAAGAGGCTGTACGTGGCCAGCTCCGAGCTCGTCGACGTGGAGCAGGCGCTGCCCCGCCGCGACAGGGTCACCGTGTTCCTGTGCAACCACGGGCCGATGTTCGCGCCCTTCCCGGCGCCGGTGCTCACCGTGGATCACCTGCTGGAGGTGGGGGGCTACGACGAGCTGGTGGCGGTGACGCTGTTTCACTGGATCGTGGAGACCAGCCCGCTCATCAGCCGCTATTTGACGCGGTACTTCGGCCACTCCACCCGGGAGCTTCGCTCCATGAAGGGCATCGTGGAGATGATGCGTCAGCGGCGGTTCAACATCATCGGCACCGCGCCCGAGGGCAGCTCGTGCACCATGCTCTACGACGACCCGGTGGGGCCATTTACCCGCTGCGGGCTCATCGTGGCGGCGCTGAAGGCCGGGGCGGACATCGTGCTGGCGGCCCAGAAGGGGGTGGAGGGCTATGGCCGCCGGCTCCGCTTCCCCGGGGGCTTGCGGCTGCCCTTCTTCGACGGTCCCGTGGGGCTGCAGCTGGGCGTGCCGCCGCTGAAGCCGGCGCACATCACGGTGAAGTACCTGCGCTACGCGCCCACCATCGGCCCGGATGAGATCGAGGCCGCCACGCCGGACGCGCGCCGCGCGCTGCTGGGCGCCGAGGTGGAGCGGCTGCGGGCCAGCCTCAACGCGCTGTACCTGTCCATGGACTGAGCTGGCCTGGCGAATGTCGTTGGGTAGAGGTCATATATAGTAAGGTCCTCTCATGAGTGATGACACCGAAGCCACCCTTCCCATGGATTACCAGCCGCGGGGCGGTGGCGGCCCGGCCGTGGGGCCGCAGTGTGAGCCAGGGCTGCTCTGCTTCCACCCGCTGGATCCGGATGCAGGCATGCCCTTCGTGCCCCTGGGGGGAGGCAGCGAGCTGGTCATCGGGCGGGGCGAGGGCTGCGATGTGAGGCTGGACGACCGGCGGGTCTCCCGGCGCCACGCCGTGATCAAGGCCCACGGCGGCAAGCGCTGGATCGAGGACGCCGGCAGCACCAGCGGCGTGTGGGTGCAGGGGCGGCCGGTGGAGTCGGCGGCGCTGCACGGGGGCGAGGTGATCCGGCTGGCCGCCACCCTGATGAGGTATGTCACTGACCTGCCCGCGGTCATGGCGGCGAGCCTGCCGGTGGACCACGGCGGAGCCATGGTGTCGGGCCCCGGCTTCGCTCGCACCCGCCGCCTGCTGGACCGGGCGGCGCGCAGTGACCTGTCGGTGCTGATCACCGGGCAGACCGGCACGGGCAAGGAGCTGGCCGCGCGGCACCTTCATACAGCGGGCGACCGGGGGGAGGGGCCCTTCGTGCCGGTCAACTGCTCGGCCATCCCGGCGGACCTGTTCGAGAGCGAGCTGTTCGGGCACCGCAAGGGCGCCTTTACCGGCGCCACCGAGGCCAGGCCGGGCTACATCCGCCAGGCCCACGGCGGCACCCTGTTTCTGGACGAGATCGGCGAGCTTCCCGCGGCGGGGCAGGCCAAGCTGCTGCGAGTGCTGCAGGACCGCAAGGTGTACCCCGTGGGGGGCAGCGAGGGGCGCGCGGTGGACATCCGGCTGGTGTGCGCCACCAACAGCGACCTGGACGCGGACATGGCCGCCGGTACCTTCCGGCCGGACCTGTTCGCGCGGGTGGCCGAGCTGCGGGTGCGCCTGCCGTCGCTGGCACGGCGGCTGGAAGAGATCCCGCTGCTGGTGCAGCACTTCATCAGCAAGCATGGCGAGGGCCTCGCCTACAGCGTGGAGGTCACCACCCTGGAGCGGCTCTGTCTGTGCGACTGGCCCATGAACATCCGCCAGCTGGAGGGCGCCGTGCGCCGGGCCCTGTTCCAGGCCGACGACGAGCTGGTGCTGCGGGACGAGCACTTCGCCGAGGAGCTGGAGCGCCGCGCGACGCCGGACGAGCCGCCCGCGCCGGCGGTGGATCTGGAGCCGGAGGACGAGGCGCTGGCGCAGCAACTAGCCGATGCGCTGCGAGCGCACCACGGAAACGCCCAGGCCGCAGCAGACGCCCTGGGCATCAGCCGCAGCCAGCTGTACCGCCGGGCGTCCAAGGTCGGGGTGAAGGTGGGGGCTTTTCGGAAGTAGACGCGGCGTCCCGCCGCGTGCTTCGGGCATCTTTCCAAAGCGGCGAGACGCCGCTTCTACGACCTCTCCCGTCGCCTGGTGTCGCGCGACGGTCGCGTGGTGTCGCGTGCGATTTGGCTGGCGTCTCGGGTGCTTGGTTTAATAAAAACGAGTGCTTATGGCTGTCTTGGGCCGTGGCACGGTCGATGCAATCTCTTTGGGGCATCTCAGACGCGGCGAAAGCCCCAAGGAGGTTCCCCATGAAGCGTATCAAGAGCATCGGCACCCTGATCATCAGCGTAACTACCCTCTGTCTCATCTTCGCCGTGGGCTGCGGCGACTTCGCCGACTTCGGCGCCACCGGCCAGACCATCCAGAGCGGCTGCAAGGCGGGCAGCAAGAACCAGCTGGTCGGCTCCGGCGGCGTCCTGGCCAGCGCCGAGCGCAACATCGTCACCATCACCCACATGGACGCGCGCTACGGCTGCGACGCGCGGGTGGAGATGCAAGCCATGCGGCTGGGGGACCAGATCCTGGTCTACGAGGAGGTGGTGGACGAGGGCGACAGCGGCTCCTGCACCTGCGCCTTCGACCTGACGGTGCCCGTGTACGACGTGCCCGACGGTGACTACCTGGTACGGGTCTACGACGAGGCCGAAAAGGCGGTGGGCTCCGACCGCGTGCAGGTGGGCGACCCCGCCGCTGGCGGCGGCAAGGCTGACGACAGCGCCCAGCGCGTGCCGGTGCAGGAAGAGCGCGCCGCGCAGGTGCCGACCGAGGAGGAGCGCGCCAACCGCGTGCCGCACACCGAGACCCGCAGCGCCTGCTCGTCCTGGCGCATCAGCTCCATGGCCGTGGAGAAGTGGGCCAACGGCAAGGTGAAGAACGCCATGCGCGCCAAGGGCAACTTCCCCATCAACATGCCCGGCGTCACCGAGCGCCCCACCTGGTACGTCAACGGCTACAACGTGGGCAAGGCCCAGATCTTCCTGGTGGGCTACATGCGCACCGTCTACGGCGGCCCCTTCCTCACCGATGGCGCCAAGAACACCGTGACCTTCAAGTTCAGCAATCCCCCCTGCGCCGGCTACAGCCAGACTTTCACCTTCGACTACAACGCGAGCCAGGTGCCGGCAGGCGGGCAGAAGTGGTATTGATGAACGAGCTCCTCTGAGCTGGGGCGGGCTTCGGCCCGCCCTTTTTTTTG
>CAZEFW010000100.1:0-33577 GCA_964511535.1 uncultured Myxococcales bacterium
GACGCAAACCCTTGCACGTCCACAAACGGTATACCCGGGGCGGGAGTCGAACCCGCACGCCCTGTCGGACACGGGATTTTAAGTCCCTTGCGTCTACCAGTTCCGCCACCCGGGCTGATGGCGCCATGGTAACGCGCACGAGCAGTTGAGGGTAGGGGATCAGATTCAGCGTGGCGGGAGTCGACCTTTGGTGAACTTGTGGCACCCGGCTTCATCGGGTGCACAAGTTCACCAAAGACGACGGGGTGTGTAAGTGGGCAGGGCGGCAATGCGGACGCCAACCAATGCACGTGCACAACGTTTTACCCGTGGCGCAAGTCGCACCCGCACGCCCTGTCGAACATATTTGAAAAATTGCACCCGGCTTCATCGGGTGCAATTTTTCAAGTTTGTCGACGGATGGGTCGTCCTAGCACCAGGGTCCAAATTGAAACGCAGCGGACCGAGCCGCCACAAACCGCCCAACAACGCGCCAGTCGGACACGGGATTTTAAGTCCCTTGCGTCTACCAGTTCCGCCACCCGGGCTTGTGGCGCTCATGGTACCGCGAGAGCTGCCGGCGCGGTAGTGCGTGGGTCGCCCGGGGCTAGTTCAGGTCCTTGTCTTCTTGGAGGAAGGCGTCCTTCTTGTCCCAGGTGTGCATGCTGCCGCACGCGGGACAGATGGTGCTGTTGCCGGACATCTGCATGGCCTCCCAGCCTTCCTTGGTGGTGCCGATTCCGGTGGGGACTGCCTGCCCGGTCTTCGGGCACTTGATCATCACGCTGGCCATTGTCTGTATCTTCGCCGGCTCAGCGGCGGCGCCGCCGCAGGAGCAGCGCCAGGCCGAGCAGCAGCATCAGGCCGAGGCCGCCTGACGCGTCTCCTGCGCCTGCGCTGCAGTCGCAGCCCTCGTCCACCGGGTCGGTGGTGGTGCCCTTGTCGCCAGAGGCCGCGGGCCCGTCCAGCAGCACGGCGTCCACGCCCGGGCCCTGGTCGCCGCTCGCGCCCGTGTCGCCCGTGGCCCCGTCGCCGGCGGCCAGGTCACCCGCCGCCAGATCACCGCCGCCCAGGTCCTCCCCAAGGTCCGCGGTCCCGGCCATATCTGCGTCATTCAGGGACGCGTCGTCGAGGTCGCCCGTCATGCCAGTGTCCACCGGCGCCATGTCACCCGCGGGCAGATCCCAGCTCGCCGAGTCCACCAGCGCCATGTCGGCGACCCCGGCCTCTGCCGGGCCTGCCTCCGCCACGCCAGCGTCGGGCGTGATCACCGCCGAGTCCACGGCGATGCCCTGGTCCGGTGTCAGGCCCTTGACCGTGTACGCCACCGACTTGGTGTTGTTGGTCTCCGAGCTCTCGGCCACGCTGCAGCCGGAGTCTGCCATGGCCCAGTCGAGGTACGCGCCCGGCTTGACGTTGGTGCGCACCAGGGTCTTCGTGCTGCACCCGCCCTTGGCAAGCGCCGGCACGGCCCAGGTCTTGTCCGCCGTCGCCCCGCAGGTGGGGGCCAGGGTGCGGTTGTAGAACAGCCCCAGGTTGAAGCCCTTGGTCATGGCGGCGCCCAGGTTGCACGCCACCAGCGAGTAGGACACAACCCCCGACTTCTCGGAGGCGGTGAGGCTCTGGACGTAGAGGTCCGCCTTGGGCGCGCCGCCCACGGTGATCATGTCGTAGCGCGCGTTGTTCGCCTCGTTCCCCTCGGCGACCTTGCCGGTGGAGTCGGCCAGAGCCTGCACGTAGTAGGTGCCCGGCTTGGTCCCCTTGGGGATGGTGAGGCTGGGTGACGACAGCGCCAGGGTGCCGCCGCTGACGAAGTCCTGGGTCACGCTGCTGAGCCCCAGGGCCACGCACCCGGACGAGGACATGCCGGGGCACAGCGCGTAGGCCACGGCGAAGTTGGTGGAGAACGCGCTGGTGGCCTGGCCGTTGGCCAGGGTGTAGGCGGCCGTGAAGCTGTCGCCCGCCTTGGCGGCGCTGCCCGTGGCCGGCACCTTGCCGGCGGTGAACGCCAGGTCCGGCAGCTTGGTCACCTTCACCGCCCGCAGCACCTTGTTGTTGGTCTCCTTGGTCTCCTTGACCACGCCCGTGGCGTCCACGGTGAAGCGGATGTACCCGGTGCCCGCCACCACGCTGGTGGGCATGGTCAGCGCCGCGCTGGTGTAGGCGCGGATCTGGTTGCCGGCGAAGTCGTCCTTGATGAAGGTGCTGCCGAGCTGGGTGCAGCTGCTGAAAGCCGTCGAGGTGCAGTAGTGGAAGTGGAGGTAGAAGTCGGTCTTCAGCGACGCCAGGCTGGCGTTGCGCACCCAGGCCCGCGAGGTGAAGGTGGCCCCGGCCATGGCCGCGCTGCCCGAGTTGACCGCCACCGCGTTGGCGAAGGTCAGGTCCGGCGTGCCCGGCACCACGGTCACCGCGCCGTAGCCGTTGTTGTTGCCCTCGTTGGTCTCCGACACGGCGTTGCCCGAGTCCACGTATGCCCGCAGGAAGGCGGCGCCCTGCTTGTACGAGGCCGGCACGGTGAGCAGCCCGCTGGTGATGGCCCCGGTGGTGGACCCGCTGTTGACCTTCAGGATCCCGGACTTGGCGCCGAGCAGGGTGCACCCGGAGGTTGTCTTGCCCGGGCAGAGGTACCAGCTGGTGGCCGCGGCCTTGTTCACCGCGCTGGTGGCGAACTTGTTGGACACCGTCATGCTGGCGGTGAAGGTGGCGCCGGCGGTGACGATGCTCCCCGTGGGCGGGGTCACCGCCGAGACCGTCAGGTCCGGCCGGGTGCTGACATAGATGGCGTCGTTGCGGGTGTTGTTGGTCTCGTACGCCTCCTTGATCACTCCGGTGCTGTCGGCCACGAAGCGCACGTACCCGGTGCCCCACACCGCGGTCTGGGGCAGCGTCAGCTGCGGGCTCGTGTAGTACCGACCGGTCTGGTGGCCAAAGTTGTCCGTCACGTAGGTCTGCCCCAGGAAGGTGCAGCTGGTGAGCGGCGTGGTCGTGGTCTGGCAGTAGTAGTAGCCGAGGTAGAAGTTGGTGCTGAAGCCCACGACCGAGTTGTTGCGGATCGAGGCCCGCGCGTAGAACTTGGAGCCGGCGGCGGCAGTGGAGCTGCCCGACCCCCAGGGCGCCCAGGAATAGTTCACGTACAGATCTGGCAGCCCGCTGGACGTGATGTAGATGCCGTCCCAGCGGTTGTTGTTGGTCTCGTTGAGCTCGCTCACCAGGTTGGTGGCGTCGAGCTGGACGTAGACGTACCTCAGCCCGGGCAGCACCCCCGAGGGCAGCTTGAGCGAGGGGGAGTTGATGTACGGGCTGTAGCCGCCCGCGTTGACGTTGGTGGTGATGAGCTGGCTGGCCAGCAGGGTGCAGGTCGTGGCTGAGTACGAATTTGTCGGGCAGTAGTGGTAGCGCGCGTAGAAGTTGGTCTCCACCCGGCTGGTATTGGAGGCATTGCGGAACCGGATCCGCCCAGTGAACACCGATCCCGGTCCGTAGGTGTTGCCGCTCACGGGGAAGGCCGCGTAGTACAGCGACATGTCAGGCAGGGTGGTGACCGTGATGGCGTCGTAGTGGTCGTTGTTGGCCTCGTTGGTCTCCTTGATCCGGTTGGTGTAATCCAGCTGAGCCCGGATGTACCGCGTGCCCACCACCACTGTGCTGGGCAGGGTCAGGGTGCGGGTGAAGGTCCGCTTCTGGCCTGGCAGGAAGTTGGACGAGATGTACTGGTAGGACAGGTAGGTGCAGCCAGTCGAGGACTGCGCCGGGCAGTAGTAGTACCGCACGTAGAAGTTGCTCGTGATCGACTTGGTGGCGCTGTTGTTCTCCAACACGAAGCTGCCGGTGAACACCGACCCCGCGCCGGCGGTGGTGCCGGAGGCGGGCACCGTCGAGCTGCTCACTCTCAGATCCTGAGCCAGAGCGGCCGTCGGCAACAGGAGCGCGATGGCGATGGTGGTCAGACGGATGGCGCGAAGGATCATGGCACTCTCCCGGGAGATGGTGGTTGCCCCTCGAATATGCCCCGCGCCGGGCTGTTTCACAATTATCGCGGCGGCTCAGCGTTCCAGGGGAGAGGGGTCCGGCGGCACCAGGAAGCTCAGGCCGAGGGCGAAGGAGACGTCCATGTCCACCGTATCGCCGGACGGCTTGCGCACCCGGTGCAGGTAGTTGTTGACGTCCACCCGCACCGCCAGCCAGGGCACGCCGGTGTACGCCTTGAGCCCGCCGCCGATGACGCCCAGGGCGTCCCAATGGCCGTCCAGCTGCACCGCCCCGGCCCCCAGGGTGGCGTACAGGTCGAGCTCGATGAGGCTGCTGCCGATGCGCATGGCCACGTCGTTGGAGATGGCCAGCTCGGCGTTCATGAAGTGGGTGTGCCGGTCCTGCAGCTCCGGCGCCGAGGCGTGCAGCGTGTCCACGGCCGTCCACTGGTAGCCGTAGCTGGCGCCCAGGGCGAACATGTCGGTCAGGTGGAAGTACCCCCGGAACCCGATGATCCACGACTTCTTGATGGACGCGCCGAGGTAGGTGCCGCCGAAGGGGACGAGCTCCACCTGGTGGCGCTTGCGGTGGCGGTACTCCCGGTCGAGCACCGGCGGGATGGCGCGCGGGTCGGGCGCGGCCTCGGCCCCCTCGTGGCCGGCGGCCGGCAGCGGGCAGAGCAGCCACGCGACCACCAGCGGCAGCAGGAATCTGGCGGTACGGGTAATCATGTAAAAGGCTAGCAGCCCGGCGCTATACTGCTCGCGGTAACCACGATGCTCGCCTCCCTCATGGAGCGCCTCACCGGCGCGATCCTCCGAAACCGCGCCCTGTCGGTGGTGGCGCTGGTGGCCCTGTCTCTCGGCGCGGCATGGTCGGCGCGCTCCATCCGCGCTGACTTCACCACCCAGGAGCTGTTCGCCACGGACGATCCGGAGATCGCCCACCTGAATCGGTTCAGGGCGCAGTTCGGCGCTGACGATCACCTGCTGGTTGTGCTGGTCCAGGCGCCCGACGTGTTCGCGCCGCCAGCGCTGGGCCTGGTCCAGGAGCTCACCGCCGGGCTGCAGGCCCTGGACGGGGTGGTCCAGGTGGATAGCCTGGCCACGGTCACCGACCTGGGCGCCACGGCGGACGGCAGCATCGACACCTCGCCGCTGTTCGACGAGGTCCCCGACGACGCCGGGGAGCTCGCCGCCCGCCGAGCCCGCGCCCTGGACAACCCCTTGCTGGCCGGGCGGCTCGTCTCCACCGACGCCACCCTCACCGCGGTGGCCGCCGACCTCGGCCGGGAGGTGGAGCGCGCCCGGGACGTCGACCGCGCGGTTGAGGCCGTGCAGGGCCTGATGAGCAAGCTGAAGCTCCCGCCCGGCGCCACCCTGCACCTCATCGGCGTGCCCAAGGTGCGCGCTGACGCGGTGGACATGATCATCAGGGACCAGACCATCTTCCTGCCCCTCGGATCGTTCATCACCGGCCTGCTGCTGCTGCTGCTCTACCGCTCGCTGCACGGGCTGCTCATCCCGCAGTTGGCCGTGGGCCTGTCGGTGACCTACACGGTGGCGCTCATGGCGCTCATCGATCTGCCCATGGACATCCTGAGCAACGTCCTGCCGCTGCTGGTGATGGTCTACGGCGTGGCCGACGCGGTGCACATGCTGGGGCGGATCCACGAGGAGGCGAACCAGCAGCAGCGGCGGCAGCTGGCCATCCGCACCGCCATGCGCCACCTGGGCCTGGCGTGCCTGGTCTGCAGCGCCACCACCGCCATCGGCTTCGGCTCGCTGGTCATCGCCGAGATGCACATCCTGCGCCGCTTCGGCCTGCTGGCGGCCGCCGGCGTGATGTTCGCGTGGGCGGTGGCCCTGGTGGTGGTGCCCCTGGGGGCCGGCTTCACCCGGCTGGACCGGATCCGGGCCCGCCGCCCGGGCAGGCTGGACATGCTTTTGGCGGCCGCCCTGGAGCGCGCCGCCCGCTTCACCGCCCGACGCGCCCGGCTCATCGTGGCCGGCGCCGTGCTGCTGGCCGGGGGCTGCATCGCCGCCGGGCTCGGGGTGGAGGTGAACAACTACCTGCTCGGCATCTACCACGACGATCACCCCACCGCCCGGGCCACGCGCCTGGCCGAGCAGCGGCTGGAGGGGCTGGTGCGCCTGCAGATCAGCCTGGAGGGGGCGCCCGACAGCATGAAGCGGCCGGAGGTGCTGCGGGCCATGGACCGGCTCGAGGCGTGGCTGCAACAGCAGCCGGGCGTGACCAATACCCTCTCCCCGGCCGGGTACGTCAAGGAGATGCACCGGGCGGTGATGGGCACCCGGGAGCTCCCGGACAGAAAGGAGGCCGTGGCTCAGCTGATGCTCATGGCCGAGGGCGAGACCGGCATGGAGCGCCACGTGAGCTTCAAGTACCACCGCGCCCGGGTGGAGGTGAAGCTGCGAGACGTGGGCGCCCGGCGATACCTCCAGCTGGTGGATCAGACCCGCAGGATCATCGGCGGAATGTTCGACCCGCTGGATGTCAGCGCCCGGGTCACCGGCACCTCCCTGGTGGCCTACCGGGGCATCAACCGGCTGGTCACCGACCTGCTTGGCAGCCTCACGGTCGCCATCCTGATCATCGGGGTGGTGCTCTCGCTCCTGTTCCGCTCCCTGCGCATCGGGCTCATCAGCCTGCTGCCCAACACCATCCCGCTGGCGGTGGGGCTCGGCTCCATGCGGCTGCTCGGCATGCGGCTGGAGCCTGTGACCGTGATGATCTACTCCATCGCCCTGGGCATCGCGGTGGACGATACGATCCACTTCCTGGTGCGCTACCGCGAGGAGGTCGATGCCGGCCGCGGTCCCGCCGAGGCGGTGCGGCGCACCCTGGCCACGGCGGGCAAGGCCATGGCCTTCACCTCGGTGCTGCTGGTCAGCGGCTTCACAGTGACCCTGCTCAGCAGCTTCCCCGGGACCGTGCGCTTCGGCACCCTCGGAATCATCATCCTGAGCACCGCCCTGCTGACCGACGTCCTCGTGACCCCCGCCTGCGCCATGGTCTTCAAGCCATGGGGCGCGTCTCCTGCGAAGACGCGGACTTCAGGCTTCTGACTTCAGACTTCAGGTTAAATCCCCTCCAGCAAGCTCCCCTGAAGCCTGACGCCTGAAGTCTGAAGCCAGGGCCGCGAAGCGGCCCTACACCCGCCGGTGCTCCAGGCAGGGCATCTCCCGCCGGATCCGTTGCTGCGCCGCCAGATCCAGCTCTGCCACCGCGATGCCCTCGCCCTCGGGCGCCTGGGCAAGCACCGCGCCCCACGGGTCGATGATGCAGCTCTTGCCATAGCTGGCCCGGGTGGGCAGGTGCCAGCCCCCCTGATCGGCCGCCAGCACGAAGCAGACGTTCTCGATGGCCCGGGCCCTCAGCAGGGGGAGCCAGTGGTCCTTGCCCGTGTGCAGGGTGAAGGCAGCCGGCACGGCCAGGGCAGTGGCGCCCCGGTCCACCAGCCCGCGGTACAGCTCCGGGAAGCGCAGGTCGTAGCAGATGCTCAGTCCCAGGGTCAGCCCCAACACCCGGGCCGTGACCAGGTCCTGCCCGGGCGCGATCCAGTCCGACTCGGTGAACACCGTGTCTGGCGGGATGTTGATGTCGAACAGGTGGATCTTGCGGTAAGTAGCCACAAAAGCCCCGTCCGGATCCAGCAGGATGGCGGTGTTGTAGAACCGCCCCGGGTCGGGCCCCAATATAGGTGTGCCTCCGATGAGCAGGTGGATCCCGAGCCGGCGCACCAGCGCCTGCATGGCCGCCACGATGGGCCCCGGTGCATCCGGGTCAAGGGGCTCGGCCAGGGGCAGCTTCTCCTTCAAGCTCTTGATGAAGGCGAAGTTCTCTGGCAGCACCACCAACCGCGCGCCACGCTCCGCCGCCGCCTCCACCATCCGGCTGGCCCGCCGGATGTTATCTGCCACGTCTTGCTGCGATGTCATCTGCACCACCGCGGCCATGAGCCCATTATTCATGACGTTGTCTCCTGCTATTCACTATTGCATCTCCGAAACCGATATGATAGGGAACCCAACTGCAGTAGGTAGTTCACATTTTGGCGGGTAGTCGTAAACGAAGTGGGCCCCCAAAAGGCGCCCGCTTTTTTTTTGGGTAACCATCGAGACGATGGGTGAAACGGGCCGCGGACACGCGGCGAGAAGATGATGTCTGATCTGGCGCAGTTGTCAAAGGTGTGCAGTGAGGGTCTCGAGGCCATCGGCTACGAGCTGGTGGACCTGGAGTATCTGCGCGATCCGGGCGGCTGGGTCCTGCGGGTGTACATCGACGCCCCCAGTTCCGGCGAGCAGGAGACGACCGCTGCTGCCGGACCCGCGCCCGTACCCCGGAGCACCATCACGCACCAGGACTGCAAGGCCGCGAGTAACCACCTGGGCACCGTGCTGGACGTGGAAGACATCATCGATAACGCATACCGCCTGGAGGTCTCCTCGCCTGGTGTGATGCGCCCCGTGAGGAAAGAAAAAGATTTCAACCGCTTCGCCGGCCACAAGGCGAAGGTGGTGATGCAGGAGGCCATCGACGGCCGAAAGAAGTACACCGGAGTCATCAAAGGCGCCGGTGAGGGCAGGGTGCAGCTGGAGCTGGACAGTGGGCTGGTGGAGCTTCCCCTGGACCGCATGAAAAGAGCCCGGCTGGAGGTGGAGCTCTGAGGAGATGTCGCCGGCGTTGCCGGGCAAGCACGAGGCCGGCCCGAGAACTCAGGCCAGATAGAGGATTATTCAAGCCATGCAGCCGAACTTGAACATGGTCATCGACCAAGTGGGGAAGGACAAGGGCATCGATCGCGATGTGCTGATCCAGACCCTCGAACAGGCGATCCTAACCGCCGCCAAGAAGACCTTTGGGCCCCAGTACGAGTTGGAGGCCCAGTACAACCAGGACACCGGCGTGGTGGACCTGTTCCAGGTGGTCATCGTCATGGACGACGTCCAGGCGCGCGGTCGCGAGATCGCCATGGACGACGCCATCCGGGTCGACCCCGGAGCCCAGTCGGGCGACGAGCTCCTGTTCCAGATCTTCTACCGCCCCGAGGACGCCAAGGCAGCCGAGGACCAGGACAAGAAGTACGGCTCCTTCCTCGGCATCAAGACCCATCGACGCGGGTTCGGCCGCATCGCGGCCCAGACCGCCAAGCAGGTGATCATCCAGCGCGTGCGGGAGGCGGAGCGGGAGAACGTCTACAACGAGTACAAGGACCGCAAGGGCGAGCTGATCACGGGCATCGTGCGGCGCTTCGAGCGGGGCAACATCATCGTGGACCTGGGCCGCGCCGAGGCGATCCTGCCGGTGCGAGAGCAGGTGCCGCGCGAGTCGTACCGCGCCGGCGACCGGGTGGTGGCCCATGTGCTGGACATCGACCGCGCTGCCCGCGGGCCGCAGATCATCCTCTCCCGCACCCACAGGGGCCTGCTGGAGAAGCTGTTCGAGTCGGAGGTCCCCGAGATCTACGAGAAGATTGTCCGCATCGAGTCCTCGGCGCGTGAGCCGGGCGCCCGGGCCAAGATCGCAGTGTCCTCGCGGGATCCCGACGTGGATCCGGTGGGCGCCTGCGTGGGCATGAAGGGCTCCCGCGTGCAGTCGGTGGTGCAGGAGCTGCGCGGCGAGAAGATCGACATCGTGCCTTACGATGAGGATCCCGCCCGGTTCGTGTGCAACGCCATCGCGCCGGCCGAGGTGTCGAGGGTGCTCATCGACGCCGAGAACCACACCATGGAGCTCATCGTCCCGGACGAGAAGCTCTCCCTGGCCATCGGCAAGAAGGGCCAGAACGTGCGCCTCGCCTCCCAGCTGACGGGCTGGCGCATCGACATCCACAGCGAGAGCAAGGTGCGCGAGATGGAGGATCAGTCCAAGCGCGCCATGGCCGAGATCGAGGGTGTGTCCACCGACCTGGCGGACACCATGTACAAGCTCGGCTGGCGCTCGCCGGTGGAGGTGGCCAACGCCTCTCCCGACCACCTGGTCTCGATCCCCGGTATGGGCGGCCAGGAGAACGCCGAGCGCATCGTGGCCAACGCGGCGACCACCGTGGAGATTCAGGGGGCGCGCGCGGACAAGGAGCGGGAGCGCCTGGCCCTCGAGGCACAGAAGAGCGACGAGGAGCGCATCCTCTCGGTGGAGACCATGACCCCCGAGCTGGCCGCGCAGCTTTCCGAAGCCGGCTACCTGTCGGTGGAGAACCTGGCCCACGAGCGCGACATGTCCCGCCTGAGCGAGGCCATGGAGGCCACCCTGGGCCAGGCACGGCTGCTGCACCACCGGGTGCGGGTCTACCTGGGCCAGCTGGATCCCCTGGCTCCCCCGCCGGAGGTGGAGGACGACGGGGCGAGGAGGGATGTTTCGCCGTCGGACGCGCTGGCTGCGGCCGAGGCGGCGTTCCGCAAGGTGACAGCGCCCAAGGCGGAAGAGCCCGCGCCTGAGGCAGAGGCAGACGCGGAAGCGGAGGCGGACGCGGAGCCGAAGGCAGACGCGGAAGCGGAAGCAGATGCGGCGCCGGAAGCAGATGCGGCGCCGGAAGCAGAGCCGAAGGCAGAGGGGGAGCAGGACTGAGACCATGACCCGCGCACCAAGGCCCATACGCTCCTGCGTGGCGTGCCGCACTTCGCGGCCGCGCCAGGGGTTGGTGCGTTTCGTGGCCGACGAGCGCGGCCGGCTGCGCCCTGATCCAGGGCAGCGGCAGCCAGGGCGTGGCGTCTATACATGCGCCACCGAGGCGTGCATCCACCGCGCGGCCAGCAAGGGCGGGTTCGCGCGTGGGTTGAAGCGGCGGGTGGCAAAGATGGACCCGACGTCGCTCATGGCGACGACGGCGATTGCAGTTGAAGAAGAGTACAGGAGCCTGCTGGAGCAGGGGAGGCGGGACGGCCGAGCGGCCGCCCGTTCGCCCCGGCAGGGGAGGAATGACCGGGAGGTCGTGGCAGGGAGCGGGTGGGTCGTGAAGGACCCGCGGCTCGGCCGGCGTGTGGCGGCGCTGTCCGAGCAAGCAGCTCGTCTCGGGGTCAAGGCCCTGGCGGCGAACGGAGAAGTGAGGGTTTGATGATGCACGGAAGACAGGATCTGACCGACGGGAACGCAGAAGGCGGGCAGCAGGAAGAGGGCACCCGTGTCGGCAAGGTCCGGGTCTACGAGGTAGCCCGGGACGTTGGCCTCGACAACAAGGCGCTCGTGAGCAAGATTCGCTCGCTTGGTATCGAGGTGAAGAACCACATGAGCTCGCTGGAGATGGAAGATGTCCAGCGAGTCAAGCGGGCCCTGGAGAAGGAGCGCCAGGAGAACCTGGTGGAGGAGCGCCTCTCGGCGACCGTGATCAGGCGCCGCTCCAAGGTGCCTCGCACTCGCCCGACCACGGCGCCTCCCCAGGAGGAATCCGCCCAGACGGAGCCGCCGGTGCAGCAGCCGCCGGTGGAGACCGCCGCGCCGACCCCCGAGGTCGCCCCGCCGCCGCCGATTGAGCCGCCAGCGGAGCAGGCCGAGACGCCGGTGGAGCCCGTGCAGGAGCCGCCGGTGGAGGCCACGCCCGAGGCGCCAGAGCCGGCCGCGGCAGACGCAGACGCAGCGGCAGACGCAGAGGCTCCGGCCCAGCCGGAGGCCGCGCCGGAGCCCGAGGCACCCGCGCCCGTGGAGGACGCTGCGGAAGCGACCGCCGCGCCGGCAGAGCAGCCGCAGCCCGCGGAGGAGCAGATCGCAGAGCCGCCGCCCACGCCGGCAGGCGCCGGCCCCGCGGCTGGCAAGAAGATGGAGGGGCAGGTCCCGGGCAAGGAGTCCACCACCGGCGATCAGAAGGACGATGGGGACAAGCCGAAGCACCGCTACGCCCCGGGCTTCAAGCCTGGTATGCAGTACGGCCGCGACGGCCGGCCTCACATGCCGCACCAGCGCCCGCCCGGACGCCCGGGCGTGGCCACTGAGGATCAGCCCATCAGCGCCGCCGACGCGCTGCGCATGATGTCCGCGCCCAAGCCGAGGGTGGTGATCACCGACCTCGACGGTCGCCGCGGGCAGCGCCGCGGCGGACCCATGGGCCCGGGCGGCCGTGGTCCCCAGGACCGCCGCTTCAGAGGTCGCGGACCGCGCCGCAAGCGCATGGTGAGCAACAAGAAGAGCAAGAAGACCGAGATCACCACGCCGGCGCAGCACAAGCGGGTCATCCGGCTCGCCGAGGACACCATCAACCTGGGCGATCTGGCCCAGCGCATGGGCATCAAGGCCAACGAGGCGCTCAAGCGGCTCTGGGCCAACGGAATGACCAATATCCGTATCAACCAGACCATCGACTTCGAAACCGCCAGCCTGCTGGCCAACGACTTCGGCTATGAGCTCGAGGACGTCTCGTTCAAGGAGGACGCGGTCATCGGTGAGACGAGCGACAGCCCGGAGGATCTGCAGCCGAGGCCGCCGGTCGTGACGGTGATGGGCCATGTCGACCACGGCAAGACCTCGCTGCTCGACGCCATGCGCGACACCACGGTGGCGGCGCGCGAGGCGGGCGGCATCACCCAGCACATCGGCGCGTCAGTTGTGGACACCGGGGACGGCGAGATCGTCTTCCTCGACACGCCGGGCCACGAGGCGTTCACGCGCATGCGCGCCCGCGGCGCCGACGCCACGGACATCGTCATCCTGGTGGTGGCGGCCAACGACGGCGTCATGCCCCAGACGGTGGAGGCGCTGGACCACGCCAAGAGCGCCGAGGTTCCGATCATCGTGGCGGTCAACAAGTGCGACCTGCCCGACGCCAACCCCGACCGCGCTCGCTCCGAGCTGGCCGATCGCGGGCTCATCCCCGAGGAGTGGGGCGGCGAGACCATGTTCCTCGACGTGTCGGCCAAGACCCAGGACAACCTCGACTCACTGCTCGAAGCCATCACCCTGCAGGCAGAGATGCTCGAGCTGGCGGCGAACCCGAACAAGGCCGCCAAGGGCATCATCATCGAGTCCCGGCTGGACAAGGCCCGGGGCGCCATGAGCTCCGTGCTGGTGCAGGAGGGCACCCTGCGAGTGGGTGACACCGTGGTCACCGGCGAGCACATGGGCAAGGTGCGCGCCATGATCGACGACCGCGGCAAGCAGGTCAAAGAGGTCGGGCCGAGCACCCCGGTGGAGGTCCTCGGCCTGGGCGGCGTGCCCGAGGCGGGCGACGCGCTCAACGGCGTGGAGGACGGCGATGCCGCCCGCGCGCTGGTGGAGCACCGCCAGAACGAGGCGCGCAAGGCCAACATGGGCGGCTCCAACGCCGGCATGTCTTACGAGCAGATCCTGCAGAGCATCCAGAGCGGCGAGGGGCACGAGCTGAAGGTGCTGGTGAAGGCCGACGTGCGCGGCTCCGCCGAGGCGGTGCGCGAGTCGTTGACCAAGCTGAGCACCGCCAAGGTCAACACCAACGTCATCGCCGCCAACGTGGGCGGCATCACCGAGAACGACGTCAACCTGGCCAAGGCGTCGGGGGCCATCATCCTCGGCTTCAGCGTACGCCCGGCAGGCAAGGCGCAGCAGCTCGCCGAGCGCGAAGGTGTGGAGATCCGCATCTACGACGTGATCTACGAGATGCTGGACGAGGTTAAGGTGATGATGACCGGCCTGCTGCCCGCCGAGCAGCGGGAGAAGGCCCTGGGCCGCGCCGAGGTGCGCGAGACCTTCACCATCCCCAAGATCGGCGTCATCGCCGGCTGCGCGGTGGTGGAAGGCACCATCCGCCGCAACTGCCAGCTGCGGCTGGTGCGCGACAACATCAAGATCTACGAGGGCCGAGTCAGCTCTCTGCGCCGCTTCAAGGAGGACGTCCGCGAGGTGGTGCAGGGCTACGAGTGCGGCATCGGCATCGAGGGCACCAAGAACATCAAGGTGGGCGACATCATCGAAGCCTACGAGATGGAAGAGGTCGCCCCGACGCTGGATTGATATGATCGTCGGAGTCTGCCGCCTCAGCCTACACTTCCCCGACAGCGGCTCGCTCAAGGCGAAGCGGCACGGGCTGCGCAAGATCATCGACCGCGCCCGAGCCAAGTTCAACGTGGCCATCGCCGAGGTGGACGACCAGGACACCTGGCAGCGGTCCACCCTCGCCCTGGCGGTGGTGGGCAACGAGGGGCGCCACGTGCAGTCGATGCTCGACCGGATCCTGTCGTTTATCGAGGACCTGTACGTGGCCCAGGTGATCAACAAGGAGGCCGAGTTGATCAGCTACAACGACGACGACCCCATGGATCCGGGAGGGTATTGACTTGGCCCCCAGCCAGAGGATGGCCCGGGTGAACCGGATGCTGCAGACGACCCTGGCCGAGATGCTCGGCGGCGGCGTGGTGCGCGACCCGCGCATCAGCGCGCTGCCCTTCATCTCCATCTCGTCGGTGCGGTGCGCGCCTGATCTGCGCACGGCGGTGGTGCACGTGGCCATCCCCGCGTCCGCCGAGCAGCGCCAGGAGGCCATGGACGCGCTGCTGTCAGCCGGCGGCTACCTGCGGCGGGAGCTGGGCCAGCGGGTCAAGCTGCGCTACACGCCGGAGCTCCGCTTTACCCTGGACGACACGCTCGATTCGGCGGCTCACATCGAGCAGATCCTGGACGAGATCCACGCGGAGCAGGGGGAGGAAGAGAGTGACTAGAGGGAGCCTCGCGAAGGTGATCGACGCCCTGAACGCCGGGCGCCGCTTCCTGGTGACCGCGCACCCGGGTCCGGACGGCGATGCCCTCGGCAGCATGGTCGCCGCCACCGTAATGCTGGAGCGCGTTCTGGGTCGCCAGGCGGTGGCCTACTCGCCCGACCCTGTGCCGGACCGGTTCCGCTTTCTGGAGGGCACAGACCGGTTCTTGAGCGAGGTGCCGGAGGGGACCTTCGACACCACCCTGGTGCTCGACTGCTCCGACTCCAAGCTGTTCGCGGGCAACGACCTGCCGCGGGGCATCCAGGGCACGCAGGTGGTCATCGATCATCACAAGACGGGCGGCGACTTCGGCGATGTGTGTTACATCGATCCCGCCGCCGCCTCGGCCGGCGTGCTGCTCTACAGGGTCTTCTCGGCCATGGGGCTCGACCTCGGGCTGGTGGCCGAGCCGCTGTACTGCTCCATCATGTCGGACACCGGCTCCTTCCGTTACCAGAACACCAACCGCGAGGCGATGGAGGTGTGCGGCGCGCTGCTGGCCAACGGGGTGGACCCGTGGCGCATCGCCTCCCACCTGTACGAGGACCGCCCCCGGGGCGAGGTCGAGCTGCTCGGCAAGGTGCTCACCACCCTGGAGATGTCCGAGGACGAGCGCTGCGCCTCGCTGACGGTGACCTCCGAGATGCTGGCAGACTGCGGGTGCGATCCTGACGCCACGGACGGGCTGATCAACTACGCCCGGGGCATCTCCGGAGTGGAGGTGGCCGTGCTCTTTCGGCCCCGAGACGGAGGGGTGCGGGTCAGCTTCCGCTCCAGCGGGGATCACGACGTCTCGGCGGTGGCGGCGCGGCTGGGCGGCGGCGGGCACCACAACGCCGCCGGGTGCTTCCTCGAGGACGCCACGGTGGAGCAAGCCCGCGAGGCGGTGTTCGACCAGGTCCGCGAGGTGCTGCGCGGGGCCTCCAGCGCGGACTGACGCCATGAACGGCGTGCTGGTCATCGACAAGCCGGAGGGGTTGACCTCCTTCGCCGTGGTCAAGAAGGTGCGCGGCGCCCTGCGCGTCAAGAAGGCGGGGCACACCGGCACCCTGGATCCGCTGGCCACCGGCGTGCTGCCCGTCTGCCTGGGAGAGGCCACCAAGGTGGCGGGCATGCTGCTGGCAGAGGACAAGGCCTACGAGGCGGAGGCGGAGCTGGGGCGGCGGACCGACACGCTGGACGTCACCGGCGAGACCACCGCCCGGGGGGACTTCTCGGGCATCACCCGCCAGCAGATCGAGCAGGCGCTGGCCCCACTGACCGGAGAGATCGACCAGGTGCCGCCGGCCTACTCGGCGGTGCGGGTTGACGGCAAGCGGGCCCACGAGCTGGCCCGGCAGGGCAGGGCGCCCGAGCTCAAGGCGCGCCGGGTGGTGGTCCAGGAGCTGGAGCTCACGCGGTTCGAGCCGCCACATCTGGGCCTGCGCATCGCGTGCAGCAAGGGCACCTACGTGCGGGTGCTCATCGACGACCTGGGCAGCGCCCTCGGCTGCGGCG
This sequence comes from uncultured Myxococcales bacterium, assembly GCA_964511535.1. Taxonomy (GTDB): domain Bacteria; phylum Myxococcota_A; class Polyangia; family CAZCFB01; genus CAZCFB01. Next base: position 16,128 of record CAZEFW010000100.1, read on the forward strand.
CCAGCATGTCAGCGCTGCGACGAACCCGCAGCGGGGCCTTCACCCTGGAGCGCGCCGCGGCGCTGGAGGGGCTGCGCCAGCAGGCTGACGCGGGGGAGCTGCCCCTGTTCAGCCTGGACGAGGCGCTGGCTCACCTGCCGGGGGTGGACACGGACGAGGCGGGGGCGCACCACCTGCGCCACGGCCAGCCGCTGGACGGCCCCGGGCCGGACCTGCCCGAGGGCGACCTGGTCCGGGCGCGGCTCGACGGCGAGACCATCGCCCTGGGCGTGCTCAAGCAGGGGCAAGTGTGGCCCAGGCGTATTTTTCACCTCTGATCCCCCTCGAACATTGACAACAGGGCCCCTTTGGTCAATACATGCAGCGGTTAAAAAGAGACGAGACCACATAACAAAACGATCGTGCGGAGCCGAGGCGGCTCCGTGACACCCGCCAGGTGGTCCCCCGATGGTCGGAGGCACTGCAGGCGCGGCAAGGAAAATGGAGAAGGAGAGAGATGTCCCTATCGTCGTCCCTTAAGAAGAGCGTCATCGAGAAGTTTCAGACCCACGAGGGTGACACCGGATCGCCGGAGGTGCAGATAGCGCTGCTCACCGAGCGGATCAAGCACCTGACGGAGCACTTCAAGCTGCACAAGCAGGATCACCACTCGCGCCGCGGCCTGCTGATGCTGGTCGGCAAGCGCCGCCGCCTCCTTGACTACCTCAAGGCCAAGGACATCGAGCGGTACCGGAAGGTGATCAAGGAGCTGGGGATCCGCAAGTAGCGCGCGCCCCCCGCACATCCTTCACAACAACTTCATGGGGATCGCGCAAGGTCCGCCGGCCCGGTGGCCGGCTCCCCGCCCGGGCTCTTTACCCGGCACGCCATTGGTGCGCCCAGGCACCCGCGCGCAACTCTCCTCCCGCCTAATATCTCAGGAGCAGACAAGGAAATGATGATTCGTGAGTCAGTGAAGATCGGAGACAAAGAGCTTTCAATCGAGACCGGCCGCATGGCCAAGCAGGCCGACGGCAGCGTGGTGGTTCGCATGGGCGACACCATGGTGCTGGTGACGGCAGTCGCGGACGACGACGAGCGGGACTTCCCGTTCCTGCCCCTCACCGTCGACTACACCGAAAAGATGTACGCCGCCGGCCGCATCCCCGGCAGCTTCTTCCGCCGCGAGGGCCGGCCCACCACCCCCGAGGTGCTGACCTGCCGCATCATCGACCGGCCGATCCGGCCGCTGTTCCCCAAGGGCTGGCGCAACGAGTCGCAGGTCATCGCCATCGTCATGAGCACCGACAAGCAGAACTCGGCGGACGTGCTGGCGCTCACCGGCGCCTCGGCCGCGCTGACCATCTCCGACATCCCGTGGGACGGCCCCCTGGCCGGCATCCGCGTGGGCCGGGTGGACGGCGAGCTCATCGCCTTCCCCACGGTGGACCAGCAGAAGGCCGGCGACCTGAACATCGTCGTGGCCTGCAGCAAGGACGCGCTGGTTATGGTGGAGGGCGGCTGCGAGTTCGTCAGCGAGGCTGACCTGGTCGAGGCGCTCACCTTCGCCGAGGAGAGCGCCAAGCCGATCCTCGAGCTGCAGGAGAAGCTGCGGGCGGCCGTGGGCAAGGAGAAGCGCCCCAAGCCGGAGATCTCCTTTGACGAGGGCCTGGTGACCAAGCTGATGGAGATGGGCAAGGACCGGTTCTTCGAGGCCCTGGCCACCCGCGAGAAGCTGGCCCGCTACGCCGAGCTGAAGAAGGTGCGCAACGCCCTCATCGAGGAGCTGGGCGAGGAGTACGCCGAGCGCAAGGGCGAGCTGAAGGAAGCCTGGGACGTGATGAAGAAGCGCCTGGTGCGCGGTATGGTCCTCGAGACCGGCGAGCGCCTGGACGGCCGCGCCCTGGACGAGGTGCGCCAGATCACCTGCGAGGTGGGCGTGCTGCCGCGGGTGCACGGCTCGGCGCTGTTCACCCGGGGCGAGACCCAGGCCCTGGCCACCACCACCCTGTCGACCCACGCCTCTGACCAGCGCATGGAGTCGATGTACGGCGACTACGAGAAGGACTTCCTGCTGCACTACAACTTCCCGCCCTTCTCCACCGGCGAGGCCAAGCGCTTCGGCTCCCCCGGGCGCCGCGAGATCGGCCACGGGACCCTCGCCGAGCGTGGGATCACCCCGGTGCTGCCCTCCGAGGAGGAGTTCCCCTACTGCCTGCGCGTGGTGAGCGAGATCATGGAGTCCAACGGCTCCTCCTCCATGGCCTCGGTGTGCGGCGGCTCCCTGTCGCTGATGGACGCTGGCGTGCCCACCAAGGCGCCGGTGGCCGGCATCGCCATGGGGCTCATCTCCGAGGGCGACAATTTCGCCGTCCTGAGCGACATCCTCGGGGACGAGGACCACATGGGCGACATGGACTTCAAGGTCACGGGCACCCGCGAGGGCGTCACCGCGATCCAGATGGACATCAAGCTCGACGGCCTGCCCCGCGAGGTGCTCGGCAAGGCGCTGAACCAGGCCCGCGAGGGCCGGCTGCACATCCTCGACTGCATGGCCGAGGCCATCGACACCCCGCGCGACATGGTCAACAGCAACGCGCCGCGCATCGAGACCATCAAGGTCAAGCCGGACCGGATCCGCGACATCATCGGCCCGGGGGGCAAGATGATCCGCGCCATCCAGACCGAGTCGGGCGCCCAGATCAACGTCGAGGACGACGGCACCGTGCAGGTGGCCGCGCCGGACGGCGACTGCGCCCGCAAGGCCATCGACCTGATCGAGGGGCTCACCGCCGAGGCGGACATGGGCCAGATCTACATGGGCATCGTCAAGAGCATCAGGCCCTTCGGCGCCTTCATCGAGATCCTGCCCGGCACCGACGGCCTGTGCCACATCAGCGAGCTGGATCGCGGCCGCGTGGGCCAGGTTGAGGACGTGTGCAACATCGGCGACGAGGTCGCGGTCAAGGTGATCAAGATCGACCGCGACGGCAAGATCGGCCTGTCCCGCAAGGAGGCCCTCGGCGCTGATCCGTCCAAGATCAGGAAGATGGTGTGAGGCCAAGCCTCAAGGTAACCCGCCTCGAACCTGAGGCCCGGCTGCCGCGCTACATGAGCGATGCGGCGGCCGGGCTGGACCTCTCTGCCTGCCTGAAACAACCCCTGGTGCTCGCGCCGGGGGAGCGGACCCTGGTGCCCACCGGTATCGCCATGGCGCTGCCGGAGGGTCACGAGGGCCAGGTTCGGCCCCGCTCGGGCCTGGCCGTCAAGCACGGCATCACCCTGCTCAACACCCCCGGCACCATCGACGAGGACTACCGCGGCGAGGTGCGCGTGCTGATGGTGAACCTGGGGCAGGAGCCGTTCACCGTGGAGCCGGGGGCCCGCATCGCCCAGCTGGTGGTGGCGCCCGTTACCCGGGTGGAGGTTGAGGAGGCGGCGCAGTTGGAGCAAAGTAACCGCGGGGCCGGCGGGTTCGGCTCCACCGGAACGAAATAGCCATCAGCTGACAGCTGACAGCCACAGGAGCTTTACATGTCCGAGCCAGTCATCGGCGTCATCGGCGGCAGCGGCCTGTACGAGATCGACGCGCTGACCGACGTCCAGGAGGTCTCCCTGAGCACGCCCTTCGGGGCCCCCTCCGATTCCTACATCACCGGCACGCTCAGCGGGCGCAAGGTGGCCTTCCTGCCGCGCCACGGCAAGGGCCACCGGTTCATGCCCACCGAGGTGAACTACCGCGCCAACGTGCACGGCTTCAAGCAGCTCGGCTGCCAGTGGCTGATCTCGCTGTCGGCGGTGGGGTCCATGCGCAAGGAGATCGCGCCGGGCCACATGGTCATCGTGGACCAGATCATCGACCGCACCCGCAAGCGCGAGAGCACCTTCTTCGGCGACGGCGTGGTGGGGCATATCCAGTTCGGCGACCCGATGTGCAACGACCTGGGCGGGCTGCTGTACGAGGCGGCCGTGGCGGCAGGCGCCACCGTGCACAAGGGCGGCATCTACATCTGCATGGAGGGGCCGGCGTTCTCAACCCGCGCGGAGTCGAACCTGTACCGCAGCTGGGACGTGAGCGTCATCGGCATGACCGCGGTGCCCGAGTGCAAGCTGGCCCGCGAGGCGGGGCTCTGCTACGGCACCGTGGCCATGAGCACCGACTACGACTGCTGGCACGAGGAGGAGGAGGACGTGTCGGTGGAGGCGGTCATCGCGACGCTGAATAAGAACGCCGACACCGCGCGGGACATCGTCAAGCGCGTGGTGGAGATGATCCCGGCCGAGCGCGGCTGCGGGTGCAAGGACGCCACCAAGTTCGCGGTGATGACCGCGCCCGACGCCATGCCGGTGGAGACCCGGCGGCGGCTGAGCCTGATCCTGGGCCTCGACGAGGAGGGCTGACATGAGCGTCCTGGTGGTGGGCAGCGTCGCGCTGGACACGGTGGAGACGCCGTTCGACAAGCGCGATGACATCCTCGGCGGCTCGGCGTCGTTCTTCTCGGTGGTCTCGTCGTTGATCACCGACGTGCGGTTGGTGGCGGTGGTGGGGCAGGACTTCCCCGAGGAGCATGTGGCGCTCATGGCGGACAAGGGGGTCGACCTCGCGGGGCTGACCCGGGAGGAGGGGCGCACCTTCCGCTGGTCCGGGCGCTACCTGGACAACATGGTGGACCGCGTGACCCTGGACACCCAGCTCAACGTGTTCGAGAAGTTCGATCCGGAGCTGCCCGCGTCCTACCGCGACACCGAGTTCGTGTTCCTGGCCAACATCCACCCTGCGCTGCAGCTCAAGGTGCTGGGGCAGGTGGCCGCGCCCAAGCTGGTGTGCCTCGACACCATGAACTTCTGGATCGAGGGCGAGCGCGAGGCCCTGGGCGAGGTGCTGGGCAAGGTGCAGGCGCTGCTGATCAACGACGAGGAGCTGCGGCTGCTGTCGGGCGAGCACAACATGGTGCGCGGCGCGGCGGCGGTGCGGGCCATGGGGCCCGAGGTGCTGGTGGTCAAGCGCGGCGACGCCGGCGCGCTGCTGTTCGACGACCACGGCATGTTCTGCGTGCCCGCCGTGCCCCTGGACAACGTGGTGGACCCCACCGGCGCGGGCGACACCTTCGCCGGCGGCTTCGTCTCTTACCTGACCCACCACGGCGAGGTCACCCCCGTGACCCTGCGGCAGGCCATGGTCTACGGCAGCGTCACCGCCTCGTACTGCGTCGAGGACTTCAGCCTCGACCGCCTGCGCAGCCTGACCCGCGACGAGGTGCTCGAGCGCTGTGAGCGGTTCAAGGGCCTCACCCAGTTCGAGGACGTCGTGCTGAAGAGCTAGGGCGCCCCCGCGCCCCCCCGAGCCCGAACTCCGGTCCCGGCCCCCCCCACTCTCAAATCGAAAGAAGCGGGAACCTATCCGGCTCCGCGTGGTCAGAGCATGTATGGACGACGCGGCGAGCGAGGCGGCACGCCTCACCGCCTGAACCGTCATCTCCATCAACCGCAGGAACAACCACGTAAGGGGACCGGGTGTCCTCAAGGAGGCATTGCCATGGCCAAAGTCCTTCGAGTTGGCGTCATGCTGGCTGACAAGCTGGTGGAGGAGCGGCTGTTCGACAACGACAGCCGGGTGACCGTGGGCACGTCAGCCAAAAATGACATCTGCCTGCCGGCCCACACGCTGCCTCGCACCATGACCCTGTTCCGGCGGGGCAAGGGCAGGGCGTGGAGCCTGCGCTGCGTGCCGGGCCTGGACGGCCGCATCTCCCGTGGGGGGCCGGTGCTCACCCTCGCAGAGGCCACCGCCGGTGCATCTTCAGGGCAGGGCGGCGTCGCCGCCGTCCCCCTCTCGGAGGGTCACCGGGGCAAGGTGACCCTGGGAGAGGTGACCCTGCTGTTCCAGTTCGTGCAGCCCCCGCCGCGAGCGCCGCGTCCCCAGCTGCCGCCGTCGGTGCGGGGGGGTGTGTTCAACAGCCTGGACTGGGTGATGGCCTGCTGCTTCGTGGTGGTGTTCATGGCCCACGGCGGGGCCCTGGCCTACATGCGCACCCTCGACCCTCCGGTGCGTCCGGTGTCCGAGCCCATCGACGGCCCGTGGCTGAAGATCCCGACGAAGCTGCCCGAGCCGAGGCCGGACATCAACCGGCTGGCGGAGCTGGGAGAGAAGCCCACGACGAAGAAGCCCGGGCCCGCGGTCAAGGACAAGGACAAGGGCAAGGACAAGGACAAGGTGAGCAAGGACAAGGTGAGCAAGGACAAGGTGAGCAAGGACAAGGCCAAAAAACCGTGCGACCAGGGGTGCCAGGAGAAGGCCGCGGCCGCTCGCAGGGCGCGGCTGGCCAGGAAGGTCTCCACCGTCGGCGTGTTGAAGATCTTCGGCACCAGGGGCCAGGGGGACGGGACGGCCATGGACAGGCTGGCCAAGGGTGACCCGGGCCAGAGAATGGCCGACGCCTTCGCAGGTATGTCCAGGACCACCGTGGCCTCGGCGGCCAAGCCCGGGATCCGCAGCAAGGGCTCGGGCGGCACCGGCGAGGCGGTGGGTATCGCCGGTCTGAGCAGCCGCGTGGGCGGCCCGGCGGAGGTTGACAGCGGCGAGATGGTCAAGGAGCGCGTCCCCCGGGCCAGGGTCAAGTCCGCCAGCCCGGACATCGTGGACGGGACCATGAACTCCGACGCCACCTATCGCATCATCCGGCGCGGCATGCGCTGCGTGCAGGCCACCTACCAGCGCGGCCTCAAGCGAGACCCGAACCTCAACGGCAAGGTGGCCATGTGCTTCACCGTGGACCCCATGGGCAGGGTGGGCTCGACCAGCGTGGAGTCCAACTCCGTGGGCGATCCCCTTGTCACCACCGGCATCAAGAGCTGCGTCAAGCGGCTGCGCTTTCCGCCGCCGGCGGGCGGCGCGGCCGAGGTGTGCGTGCCCTTCATCCTGACCCCCGCCAACCGGTAACGGTTCCAGCCTCACCCTTCCAGCTGAAACCTCAGTGCCAAAACCCGAGGGAGAAGGCCACGTTGCTGTAGTCGAGCGACAGGTCGAACCCCGAGGAGAAGCGCATGGAGCGCAGGCCGTAGAGGCGGAAGTCGAACAGGCGGAAGTCGAAGGAGAAGGTGCCGTGCATGCGCCCCGCGCGCACCTCGGCGCGGCTCGGCTCCCAGTAGCCGCCGGCGCGCAGCCGCAGGCGCCGCGGCCACACCTCCGCCTCCAGCCCGAGCCGCGGCGAGTAGGAGGCGCGCTTGCCCGCCGGGGACAGCTCCTGGGCCACGAACCCGTCCAGGTCGGTGGCGTCGTCCGCCGGCCCGTTGAGCACCAGCTCCACCGACACCAGCAGGTAGAAGCCGCTGCCGTAGTTCCGCTCCATGGGCTCCATGTTCCAGGCCAGGCGAGGCAGCTCGCGCTCCAGGGCGGCGCGCTTTTTGCGCGCGGCGGCGCCCGCCGGTGTGGCGGCGGCCCGCTCCACCGCCAGGTAGGTGGGCTCCGGGTTGTACGGGCCGTCGTGCAGGAAGCGCATGGAGGCGCCGAGCCTCACCTCCCACGGCATGGACGCCGCCCGCGGCAGGTGGAAGCCCGCGGGGCAGGCCTGGCCGCACTCGATGGAGGTGTCCTCGGTGAAGGGCAGGCTGGCCGCCGCCCCCACCCGCAAAGGCAGCGCCCGAGGGCTCCAGAGCAGGCCCAGCTCGGCGCCCAGGGAGTAGGTGACGAACAGGTCCTCGGAGGCCTGCTCCTCGCGGATGGAGAAGCTGCCCACCCGCAGGCCGCCGCCCACGATGAGCTGGTTGTGGAAGAACCCGTAGCCGGCCGAAAGCTGGGCCTGTCCCACACGCCCGGCCATCTTTCGGGTGCCTGGCGGCTGCTCTGCGAAGTCGACGCTCAGCATCTGCCCGTACAGGCCGACGCCGAAGCCGCCGTACTGGAAATGCAGCCCGAGCACCAGCGCGTAGAAGTCGCTGGGCGTGGAGAGGCCGTTGTTGGTGTAGTCGAAGGAGTCGCCCTGGAAGATGCCGGGCACCAGGAAGTCGAAGGCGAAGTCCCAGTCGAACCGGTCCCGGCTGTAGTACGGCCTGTTGACCACCGAGGCCGCGTTGAACGGCATGCCGACGGTGCCCTCGGCCACGCCCACGTAGGCCCCGCCCAGGCCCATGACCCGGGTGTTGCCCAGCACCGGCCCCTGAAACAGGTCAACCTCGTAGTCCCCGTCGGTCAGCGCCGGCGCCGCGACAGCGGGGACCGCGCAGAGGCAGGCCGCGGCGATGCTGGCGGCGAGGCAGCGCCTGAGGGTGACGGACGCCATGGCCGTATTGTACATGCGGGTCCCGGCGCCGGGGTTCATTCAGCGGGGCCCGGCCCCCCCCGCCCCGCGCAAGATGGCGTCGGCGCGCTCCCGCAGCCGGCGAGCCTCGGGGTCGCGCCCCTGCTCCGCCAGCAGCGCGGCGGCGTTGCTCATGCACCGCGCCAGGTCGGGGTGCTCCGGCCCGAGGGTGCGGGTCAGCACGGTCATGGCGCGGAAGTAGAGGCCCACGGCAGCCTCGCCCCTGCCGATGGAGGCCAGCAGGGCGGCCACCTCGTTGAGGGTCAGGCCCACGAACGGGTGCTCCGGGCCGAGCTGGCCCTCGTAGATCTCCAGCGCCCGCAGGAACCCGGCGCCCGCCTGCTCCGATTTCCCGGCGGCGGCCAGCGAGGTGGCGCGGTTGTGCTCGGCCATGGCCACCAGCAGGTGCTCCGGTCCGTGGGCCTCCGCGAGGAGCTCCACGGTCCGCCCGAACAGCAGCCCGGCCTCGGCGTGGCGACCCATGTCAGCCAGCAGGGTGGCCAGGCCCCCCAGGACCTCGGCCACGTCCGCGTGGTCTGGCCCCAGCAGCTCGTGCCGGATCTCCAGGGCCTCCAGGTAGAGCGGCTCGGCCTCGGCGTGGGCCCCTGTCCGATGGCGCAGCCCGGCGAGCCGGTGCAGGCTGTCTGCCACCGCGAGGTGCCCCCGGCCGTGGGTCGCCACGCGCAGGGTCAGGGCCTGCTCCAGCAGCGGCCCCGCCTCGTCCAGGCGCCCCGCCGTACAGAGCAGGGTGGCCAGGTTGCACATGGCCACGGTCACCGCCGGGTGCTCCGGCGCCAGGGCCAGCTCGCGGATGCGCAGCGCCTCCCGGTAGAGCACCTCGGCCTGGGCATAGTCGCCCAGGTTCGCCCGCAGCGAGGCCAGGATGGTCAGGGAGAAGGAGGTGCGGGAGTGCTCGGGGCCGAACGCCTCCACCGCCTCGCTCACGGCCAGCCGGGACAGCTCGGCGGCGCCCTCGTTGTCACCCTGCTGGAGGTGCTGCTCGATCTTCGAATTCAGCTCATCCCACATGGATGACCCCCGCGGCCTGGCTTGCCCGCGGCAGCGGAGCGCCAGCGCGCTGTTTCACGGCCCCCGGCACCTGGCAGAAGGCCCTCAGAAGCTGAACCTCAGCATCACGCCGGCCGAGGTCTGCGACACCCCGCCCACGCTCTGCTGCTGCACGAAGCCCTCCACATGGCCGCTCTCGCCCAGCTTCCGGCCCGCGTAGCCCGACACCTTGTAATCTCCCGAGCCCGGATCCACCAGCGCGTCGAGGCCATAGCTGTAGCCGTCGCCTCTGCCCCGCAGGTAGCCGCCCACCTGGTCGGTCTGCTTCAGGCCGTCGTGGCTGTAGGAGAGGCCCAGCTTGAGCTTGTCGTCGGCATCCGCCAGGGGCACGCTGTAGTCTGCCCCGAGGCTGTACTTGACCAGGTCGAGGTGGGAGACATCTTCGCCCTGGACCGAACCCCGCTGCCACAGCGTCAGGTTGTCGCCAATCTTCTGTTTGGACCCGAACTCGAGCCTGGGATCGCTGAACTCCTCGCCGAACTCCAGGGCCGCGTCCACCTCCAGCGCCTTGTCGAAGAAGGCCTGCTTGTACTTCGGCTTGACGCCGACCTTCTTGAGGACGTCGGTCCCCTGGGAGTAGGTCAGGGCGCTGGCGCCCAGCGCGGCCAGCACCGCCGCGCTCCAGAACAGGCCCGGGTGGTCACCCTTGAACTCCTCGACCCACTCCTTGGTGCGCTCGCCGAACTCCTTGCCCCGCCTGGAGAGCAGCTCCTTGGGCGACAGGTTCAGATCATCACCGGAGAGCCCCAGGCTGCTGGCCAGCGCCTGGCCCAGGGGCGTGTCGCCCACGGGCATGTCCATCATCAGGCCGGTGAGCCAGCTCTGCATGTCCTTGGCCGACAGCTCCTTGCTCATCCTGCCCGCGGCCAGGTCCCGGGAGGTGATCTGCAGCTTGCTGGTGAGCTTCTGCTCGTAGCTGGCGAGGACCTCGCGGCCGCGCGCGGACATGGCCGCGGTGGGTCCGCCGGAGCCGATGAGCACCGTGGGTTCGCCCTCCTTGATGGTGTCGTTCCCGGGCCGGCAGACGGCCTCGTCGCCCACCCGGGCCACCGGCTGCCCGCCGATGATCACCGTGGCTCCGGCCGGCGGCACCACCGGCCCGCCCACATGGCGCTTCTTGCCGCACTTGTGATCGTCGCCGACACGGGCCACCGGCTTGCCCCCCACCAGGACCGTCTCGTCTCCCTCGGTTATCACCCCGCCGTGTACGGTGGGATCACCCAGGCGTGCACATGGCTTGCCGTCTGACATGAACCTCCACTTGGTGGTGTGTCGTTCTCCATCAGCGCCACCGGCGCTGCGTCATGACCTCCAAGGTTACCTGCAAAGCCCGCCGGGGCTCCAGCGATGGTGACAATCTTTTGCCAGGCTATAATCGCCAGTCAGAGGTTGTGCAGCCACGGACGAGAAGAAGAGCCCAATGACCCAGTGCACCCACGAACAGCTGAACCAGATGGCCAGGGGCTGGTGTCCCGACTGTGAAGAGCCGGTGGACCACCGCCTGATCTGCCCCCGCGGCCATGTCACCCTGGAGGCGGACCGGATGGCCTGCCCGGGCTGCGGCCTGCAGGTCCCGGCCGACGGCGGCTGGCCAGGCCTGCCGCACCAGTGGGAGCAGCTGGAGCTGTTGATGCAGATCGGCCGGGGGAACCTGGGGGTGGTGTACGCCGCCCGCGAAGGGTCCGGGGAGCTGGTGGCCGTGCGCATCGTCCCGAGGCCAGGGGAGGCCGCCTGGCGGATCAAGTCCGCGAACACCAGAGAGTGCGAATACGCCGGCCGTTTCCCGCAGTACGACGGGCTGCTCAAGGCCAGGGCCCAGGGGGTGGGCGCGGATGGCGACCTCTTCCTGACCATGGACCTCTGCCGGGGAGAGTCCCTCGCCGAGGTGCTGGGCCAGCCGGACCCGGACGCCGACGCGCTCAACCCGCGGCGGGCGGGCGACCCGCTGTCCCCGCTGCGCACGGTGCGCCTGTTGCGGCATGTCATCGGGGCCGCGGCCAGGATGCACCGGTTCAAGCTGATCCACCGGGACATCAAGCCGAGCAACCTGTTCCTGGTGGAGTCGGACAGGGGCGATGGTGTCAAGCTGGGTGACCTGGGGCGGGCCTGGCCCTGGGACCCCGAGGGGGACGATGCGGCGGACCTGCCTGCCCCAGGCCCGCTGGATCCCGCGCTGATCTCCCGGACCACCGCTCCGTACCTCTCGCCCGAGGTGGTGCGGGGGGAGCGACGCCTCTCGCCCGCCAGCGACATCTACTCCGCTGGCGTGGTGGCCTACGAGGCCTGCACCGGGCGGCTGCCCTACCGCGTGAGCAAGAGCCTCATCGGTGAGCCGGTGGCGGGGCTCCAGCGCCAGCTCTCGCCCACCCTCTGGGGAGACTTCGCGGCGGCCTGGCTGCGGGCGCACCTCCTGGCGGACCTGGTCCCGCCGCGCGAGATCATTCCGGACCTCCCGCCGTCGCTGGAGCGCTGCCTGCTCACCTGCCTGGCCAGGCGCCCCGAGGACCGCTTCCAGCGCGCCGGGGACGTGATCATTCAGCTCGCCCTGGTGGAGCAGGAGCTGGCCGTGGCGACCCGCGAGCCGGGCAAGCCGGCGGCGGGAGGTCTGTGGAGCGGGAGCGGAGGTGCCCCGGCGGACGCGGAGGCCGGGCCAGGTGTCGGGGACGCCGGGGCAGCAGCGCCGCCAGGTGCCGCCGGAGCCACGGCCCCGGCGGGGGCAGCCGAACAGAAGCGGCTGATGCAGCAGGCGGCCTCCATGGATCAGGCCCTGACCCGGGCGCGCAGCGAAAATGACCAGCTGCGCAGCAGGGTCGAGGAGCTGGAGCGGTTGCTCAACCGTCCACCTGCGCCGCCCCCGGAGCTGCCGCACGCCATGCTCCTGGGACCTCCACCGGCCCTCCCGGCGGACCGGGAAGCCCCGGCAGCGCCGGGCCAGGAGGAGGCGCTCGGACCGGCCAAGACCCGGCTGCTGCCCGAGGACGAGGACGCCCTCTCGTCAACGCCCACCACGGCGAAGGCGCGCGTCCCCTTCGGCGCTGGCCATGACGAGCTGAAGACCGAGCTGGTCCCCATGCAAGCGGCCGGTGGAGCGATGGACCCAGATATCGGCACCGTCATCTCTCCCGACGACGCCATGCCCGACAACGATGAAGCTGAGGACGGGCCGGAGCAGCCGGATCGCAAGACCGCCATCGCCAGCGTCGAGGGCATCCTGGCCACGGAGCAGCCCGTCCAGGATCAGGACGATCCACCCCGGAAGACCGCCATCGCCAGCGCTGAAGATCTCCTCGACGAGGAGCTGGACGAGGACGACCCGAACGCCCCGGATCGCAGGACCACCATCGCCAGCGTCGAGGACATCTTCGAAGCGGAAGAGCAAAGTGGCGGCCCGATGGATCCGAACGTGAAGACAACCGCCACCCGGTTCGAGGACATGTTCGACGAGGACGATTCCTGACCCGAAACGTACCTCCACAGAGCAAGTAGACGCGGCATCCTGCCGCGTTCCATGGCGGCCCTCCTGCAAATGAAAGCGGCGAGACGCCGCTTCTACCGCCCGCTTCGGGTCTGAAAGATCCGCCTCTCAGGCGGGGCGAAGCTAGCCCCCCAAAATGCACAAGCGATGGCCTCAGGCCCCGGCCACCTCGTACCCCGCGGCCCACATCCACAGGTGGATCATGAGCCGCAGCAGCGCGGCCACCATGGCCACCGCGACATAGTCCAGGCCGGGCAGGGCAGCGGCCGCGGTCACCGCGCCCCAGGCCAGCCAGCCGGTGGCCCACAGCAGCATGGCGGGACGAGGGCGGTCGGTGAGCAGCCGCAGCGCCGCGCCCGGGGCCGCGAGCGTCCCGACGCCTCGCACCACCAGCAGGACCTGGGCGTAATGCGCCACGCAGTGCACCAGCGCCAGCACCAGCACGAAGGGCAGGGCGGCGAGCAGGTGCAGGACCATGATCTCCAGCTCGTTGTCCGCAGCGTGGAGGGTGCGCGACAGGGGCACCAGGGAGAACCACGCGCCCGCGCCCAGCGCTGCCGAGGCGACCAGCGCCACCACGCGAAGCGCAAGCAACCGGAGCCACGGTCCGCCCACCGCCGCGCGTAAAGGCCGCCCTGAAAACCGGCACAGCATCACGCTGGCGGCCAGGGCCCCGAGCACCAGGTGCAGCCCCAGGACGCACGCGCCGGCCGTGAGCAGCCGTCGCAGCAGGGCCGGCTCCTGTTGCACCAACACCGCCCAGGTGAACAGGTCTGGCGCCGGGCGTCCCTGCAGCGGCACGCCCAGCTCGGAGAGGGACCAGAGCCAGCTCACCATGACGGAGATCAAGTGGAACCCCACCAGCATCCCCAGCAGCCCCGGGCTGCGCAGGGCGCGCGACACAGCGCCCGCCGCCAGGGCGCGGCTGCTGTCACCTGTCATTCAGGGCCCCACCAGCTGGAGCAGGTGCTGCACGACAGTCGTCCACTGCCACGCCGCGCGCCGGGCGCCACGGTCCTGGGCCACGGCGCAGGAGAGATCAGCCGGCGTGGGATCCAGGCCGAGCCGACGCACCGGCCCGAGGGTGGCCCGGACGAGCCGGGGGGCGGTGATCTCCTGCTCCCAGGGCGTGCCGTCCACCTCCCGCACGCGCATGCCCTCACGGGTGACCACCAGCAGCTTGAGCGGCAAGGCCAGGTCCCCGGTGCGCTTGATCTCGATGTGCCGCTCCCCGCAGCGGATGCTGTAGTCCACCACCTTGCGACCGCGCACGACCCCGTCGAGCAGGTCTGCCACGGCCTGGCGCTCGTCGGCCGGCGCCGCGTCCAGCAGCAGGCGCTCCAGGTCGGCCCCGCCAGGGTGCGAGAAGGCGTGCCGCCGCACATAGGCGCCCAGGGCGGCGAGCATGGCGTGCCTGCCCACCAGGTCCTCCACCGTGGCCAGCAGCAGCGCCGCCCGGGAGTAGATCGTGCGCATGTACGCGCCGGAGCTCTTGAACGATGCGGCCGGCTCGCCCACGGCCAGGGGCTTCGGCCCGCTCCACATGGCCGACAGGCGGCGGTTCTGGTGGTGCCCCAGCCGCACGGCGCCCAGCCCGAAGATGGATCGATTCGCCCCGTACAGCTCGTCGGCGATGAGCCCCGTGACATATGTGGTCACCCCCTCGTCCAGCCACGGCTCGGCCACCTCGTTGGTGGCCACCATGCCCTGAAAGTACTGGTGCACCAGCTCGTGGATCACCAGCACGTCCACGCCGCGATGCCACCGCGGGACCCAGGCCGGCGTCCAGGTGGTGAACAGGGTGGGGTACTCCATGCCCGCGCCGCCCAGGGCCCGGGTGGGCATGTCCACCACCGTGAGCCGCGGGTAGGGGTACGGCAGAAACCAGCGCTGCAGCAGGCCCAGCGCCTCCGATACGTTGAACAGGATCCGGTCCCGCGCGCCGCGCCCGGGCACGGACAACAGGGTCACGTTCACGCCCGCCTCCCTGGACTGGTGCTTCGTGAACGCTGGCCAGGCCGCGAAGGCCAGATCATGCACCCCGTCCGCCTCGAGGTGCAGGCGCTGCAGGTCCGAGTTCTCCAGCGGATCCGGGCGAGGGGTGCGCCCCGTGGCGCCGACGGTCCAGCCGGCAGGCAGGGTGAGCTCCACCCGATAGGTGGCGAAGGGCGCGAAGTACTCGTCGTATGCGTGGTACGCGGGCGAGTGCCAGGTCCCGTCCGGGTTCAGAAAGCAGAGCTTCGGGTACCACTGGGCCACCATCACGAAGTCCCCGGCCACCCCGGTGCGCGCGAACAGGTGGGGCAGCTTGCTGCGGAACTCCATCATCAGGCTCAGGTCCTCGCCCGGAGGGAGGGGCTCGTTCAGGGCCACCGAGAGCACGGTGCCGTCATGCAGCAGTTTTCCGGCCAGGGGCGTCTGACCGCGGTTGATGGTGCTCACCTTGATCCAGCCTGGCACCGCCGGATCCCAGCTGCTGTAACGCATGCGCCCCCGGCTCTGCGACATGAACCGGGTGTTCGGCCCCGAGAACGCGTTGAGGTACAGATGCAGGCGCACCTCCGACAGCGCGCGCTGCGCCGTGTTGCGCAGGCGGAGCCGCAGCCAGCCCTTCACCAGGCCGCTGTCCGGCTCCAGCCGGGCGCGCATGTTGTAGTGCACGTTCGGGTCCGGTAGCGGGGGCGCGGCGGCGACCGAAGGCGTGACCAAAATGCCCACCACAACGAGCGCCAGGATGAGGTGGCGGATAGCCATGGCGCCAGTCTACACAAGGCGCGCGAGAAAGGCGTCATAGGTTTGCGCCCCCTCTATTGCCATGCAATGGTGCTTAGCTGGATGACTTGCGATTCCGCGATACCTCACCTGACCAGCAGCAGCGAGGGGCAGACCGAGGCGCTGGGCCATGCCCTGGGACTGGCGCTGAGGCCGGGCAGCGTGGTGGGCCTGGTGGGTGAGCTCGGCGCGGGCAAGACCTGCCTCGCCCGGGGAGTGGCGCGCGGGCTCGAGGTCCCGCCCGAGGTCCATGTCAGCAGCCCAACCTTCACGCTGGTCAACGAGTACGCCGGGCGGATCCCGCTGTACCACGTGGACCTGTACCGGCTGGGAGATCCCGACGAGCTGGTGGAGATCGGGCTGGAGGAGTACTACGGCGGACAAGGCGCCTGCCTGGTGGAATGGTTCGACCGGTTCCCGGACGATGTCCCTGCCGAGCGGCTGGTGGTTCAGATGGCGGTGACCGGTGATGACGACCGCGAACTGATGCTCGAGGCGAGCGGCGAGGCGCACCGCGAATTGGCCTCGCGATGGTGCCGTCTGGCCAAAGCTGAATGACGACTTATATTGGGTGTTTCGGAGGCGGGCGGCGCGCAGGTGAAGATAATAAAACGACCTGAGATTTCGGTTGAAGTATAGAGCTCCAGGAGCCTGGAATGACGAAGAAAGACGCACCTGACAATAATGACGGCCCCGTTGAGATTCCTGATCTGCTGCCGATCCTGCCCCTGCGCAACTCGGTGCTCTTTCCGGGAAGCATCATCCCCATCGACGTTGGCCGTAAGAAGTCGGTCAGGCTTGTGGAAGAGGCGATCAGCAAGGAGCGCCCGGTCATCGGCATCCTCACGCAGCGCGATGCACGCACCGAAGACCCGGCCGACGCCGACCTGTACACCGTGGGCTGCGCGGCGCGTATCCTGAAGGTGATCAAGCTGGCCAAGGACAACTTCAGCGTCATCCTGCAGGGCATCAGCCGCGTGCGGGTGCTGGAGTACCAGCAGCGCGAGCCGTTCATCATCGGCAGGGTCCAGGCGGTGCCTGACATGCCCAAGCCGGACGTCGAGCTCGACGCCCTGGTGCTCAACCTCAAGGACATCGCCAAGCGCGTGGTCAAGCTGATGCCCGAGCTGCCCAAGGAGGCATCCGCGCTGCTGGACTCTGTTTCGGATCCGGGCCAGCTGGCCGACCTGCTCACCTCCAACCTGGACGTGCCGGTTGAGGAGAAGCAGGAGATCCTGGAGACCTACGACCTCAAGGCGCGCCTGCGCAAGGTGCTCGCCTTCCTCTCGCGTCAGCTCGAGGTGCTCAAGGTCCGCGAGAAGATCAACACCCAGGTGCAGGAGGAGATGGGGCGCAATCAGCGCGAATACGTGCTGCGCCAGCAGCTCAAGGCGATCAAGGAGGAGCTGGGGGAGATGGACGAGGCGGGGGGCGACCTGGACGAGTTCAAGGATCGCATCGCCGAGGCCGAGATGCCCGAGGAGGCGGAGAAGGCGGCGACCAAGCAGCTCGACCGGCTCAAGGTGATGCAGCCGTCTTCGGCCGAGTACACCGTCACCCGGACCTACCTGGAGTGGCTGGTGGACCTGCCCTGGGCCAAGTCCACCGAGGACAACCTGGACATCGACAACGTCCGCGTGGTGCTGGACGAGGACCACTACGACCTGGAGAAGATCAAGAAGCGCATCGTGGAGTACATCGCCGTGCGCAAGCTCAAGCCGGACAAGAAGGGCCCGATCCTGTGCCTGGCAGGCCCTCCCGGGGTGGGTAAGACCAGCCTCGGGCGCAGCATCGCCCGGGCCATCGGGCGCGAGTTCATCCGGGTCTCTCTGGGCGGCGTGCGCGACGAGGCCGAGATC
>CAZEFW010000101.1:0-32796 GCA_964511535.1 uncultured Myxococcales bacterium
TCGCCATCCGCGAGGGCGGCAGGACCGTCGGCGCTGGCATCGTCACCGAGATCACTGAGTAGGTAATAAGATGAAGACTCCCAGGATTCGCATTCGGCTCAAGGCTTACGACCACGTCATGCTGGACCAGTCCGCAGGCGAGATCGTGGAGACGGCCACCCGCACCGGCGCTCGCGTCGTGGGCCCGGTTCCGCTGCCCACCCGCATCAGCCGCGTAACGGTGCTGCGCTCCCCACACGTGGACAAGAAGTCCCGGGAGCAGTTCGAGGTGCGTACGCACAAGCGCCTGCTGGACATCGTCGAGCCGACCCAGCAGACCCTCGACGCGTTGATGAAGCTGGACCTTTCGGCCGGCGTGAACGTGGAGATCAAGACCTCCTAAGAAGGGGTCGAGACTCCGAGAGAGCAATCGCGATGGCAAAGATAAACATACTGAACCAGTCGGGCGACCAGGTCGGCGAGATGGACATCGCCGACGAGGTCTTCTGCGCTCCGGTCAAGGAGCACCTCCTGTGGGAGGTCGTGGTGGCGCAGCTCGCCGGTCGTCGTTCGGGCACCGCATCCACCAAGACCCGCGCCGAGGTCAAGGGCTCAACCGCCAAGCTGTACCGCCAGAAGGGCACCGGTCGCGCACGTCACGGCGACATCAAGGCGCCCATCTACGTCGGCGGCGGCCGCGCCCATGGCCCCAGGCCGCGCAAGTACGACAAGCGCACCCCCAAGAAGGTGCGCGCTGGCGCCCTGCGCTCCGCCGTCTCCCTGCGCTTCGGCGAGGGCAAGCTGGTGGTGCTCGAGGACCTGAACCTGGAAGCGATCAAGACCAAGCAGGTGGCTGAGCTGCTGGACCGCCTCGGTATCCAGAGCGGGCTCATCGTGGACAGCGCCGACAACCAGGTGCTGGTCAAGTCGATGCGCAACCTGCCGCGCTCCCAGTTCATCGCCCCCGAGGGCCTCAACGTGTACGACGTCCTGAAGCACGAGACGCTCGTGGTCGCCGCCCCGGCGGTCAAGGCGCTCGAGGAGCGGTTGATGCCATGAGGAACCCCGAGAAAGTAATCGTGCGGCCGCTGCTGACCGAGAAGGGCACCACCATGGAAGAGGTGGAGAACAAGTTCCTCTTCGAGGTGGCGCTGGACGCCAACAAGATCGAGATCCGCCATGCGGTGGAGAGGATCTACGACGTCAAGGTCACCGGCGTGAACGTACAGGTCGTCCCGGGCAAAGAGAAGCGCGTGGGACGCAGCGTCGGCTACCGGCGCAAGTGGAAGAAGGCCATCGTCACCCTCGCCGAGGGGTCGAGCATCGACTTCTTCGTGGCCGAATAGAGAGGATAAGGACCGATGCCCATCAAGCATTACAAGCCCACCTCCCCCGGGCGCCGCGCCTCAGGCGTCAACGACTTCTCGGAGCTCGACGGTCCGCAGAAGCCGCTGGCCAAGAAGACCAGAGGTAAGAAGCGCACCGGCGGGCGCAACAACAACGGCCGCACCACATGTCGCTTTCGTGGCGGCGGCCACAAGAAGAGCTTCCGCGAGATCGACATCCGCCGCGAGAAGGTCGGCGTGCCGGCCATCGTGGCAGCGATTCAGTACGATCCGAACCGGACGTCGCATATCGCGCTGCTGCACTACGCCGACGGCGAGAAGCGCTACATCCTGGCCCCCACCGGCATGAAGGTCGGCGAGCAGGTCATCTCCAGCCGTCGCGCGGACATCAAGCCGGGCAACAGCTTGCCCCTGCGCGACATCCCCGCCGGCACCGTGATCCACAACGTGGAGCTCAAGATCGGCGGCGGCGGGCAGCTGGCGCGCTCCGCCGGCACCTCGGCCCAGCTGATGGCCAAGGAGGGCGACTGGGCTCAGGTCCGGCTGCCGTCCGGTGAGGTGCGCAAGATCCACATGGAGTGCCGCGCCACCATCGGCCAGGTCGGCAACAAGTGGCAGGGCAACATCTCCTACGGCAAGGCCGGGCGCAGCCGCTGGCACGGGCGCCGCCCGCACAACCGCGGCGTGACCATGAACCCGGTT
Organism: uncultured Myxococcales bacterium; assembly: GCA_964511535.1. Taxonomy (GTDB): domain Bacteria; phylum Myxococcota_A; class Polyangia; family CAZCFB01; genus CAZCFB01. Next base: position 2,028 of record CAZEFW010000101.1, read on the forward strand.
GACCACCCCATGGGCGGCGGCGAGGGCCGCAGCTCTGGTGGCCGCCACCCCTGCTCCCCCTGGGGCCTCAAGGCCAAGGGGCAGCGCACCCGCAACAACAAGCGCACGGACAACATGATCGTCCGTCGCCGCGGCAAGAAGGGTTAAGCGATGGCTAGATCGATCAAGAAGGGTCCGTTCATCGACGACCACCTGCTCAAGAAGATCCTCGAGGCGACCAAGACCAAGAGCCGCAAGGTTATCAAGACCTGGTCCCGGCGCTCGACGATTCTCCCGGAGATGGTGGGCCTCACCTTCGCCGTCCACAACGGCAAGAAGTTCCTGCCGGTGTTCGTGACGGAGAACATGGTCGGGCACAAGCTGGGCGAGTTCGCCCCGACCCGCACGTTCCACGGCCACGCCGGGGACCGTAAGGGCAAGAAGGGACGGTAGCCATGGAATCGTCAGCGACACTGCGTTACGCGAGGATCGCACCGCGCAAGGTGCGGGTTGTGGCTCAGCTGATCCGCGGCAAGACCGTGGACGAGGCCATCAACATCCTTATGTTCACCCCCCGCGGGCCCGCGCCGGTGCTCAAGAAGCTGCTTGTGTCGGCCATCGCCAACGCGGAGGACAAGTCCCAGGGGACCCTCGAGACTGACAACCTGGTCGTCCAGGAGGTCAGCGTGGACCAGGGCCCGACGCTCAAGCGTTGGCGTCCACGGGCCATGGGCCGGGCGACCCGCATCAACAAGCGAACGAGCCACATCCGCATCGTCCTCGGGGACGAGGAATAGAGGGAACGCATGGGCCAGAAGACACATCCGTTCGGTTTTCGCCTCGGCATCATTCGCACCTGGAGCTCCAAGTGGTACGAGGAGAAGCAGTACGCCAGGTGGCTGCACGAGGACATCAGGCTGCGCCGCTTCATCAAGGAGAAGCTGCAGCACGCCGGCGTGAGCCACATCGAGGTGGAGCGGGCCGCTAACAAGGCCAAGATCAACATCTTCACCGCGCGCCCGGGCATCGTCATCGGCAAGCGCGGGGCGGGCATCGAGGCCCTGAAGAAAGAGGTCCAGAAGCTCACCGAGAATGAGGTGTTCATCAATATTCAGGAGGTCCGCAAGGCCGAGATCAACGCCCAGCTCGTGGCAGAGAACATCGCCACCCAGTTGGTGCGGCGTATCGCCTTCCGGCGCGCCATGAAGAAGGCCGTCCAGACCGCCATGAAGTTCGGCGCCAAGGGGATCAAGGTCCACTGCGGCGGTCGGCTGGGCGGCGCGGAGATGGCACGGCGTGAGTGGTACCGCGAGGGCCGCGTGCCCCTGCACACCCTCCGCGCTGACGTGGACTACGGCTTCGCCGAGGCGCGCACCACTTACGGCGTCATCGGCGTCAAGTGTTGGATCTTCAAGGGTGAGATCCTCGACCAGGCGGGCCAGTAGGCCCCTCGACCAGGCAAGAGGCAGGTAAGCAATGCTTTCGCCAAAGAAAATCAAGTACCGCAAGCGCCACAAGGGTCGCATGAAGGGCGTGTCCAAGGGCGGAACCAGCGTCGACTTCGGCGACTTCGGCATCCAGGCCACGGAGCCCGGATGGATCACGGCGCGGCAGATCGAGGCCGCACGTATCGCCATCACCCGTCACGTGAAACGTGGCGGCAAGGTGTACATCCGTGTCTTCCCGGACAAGCCGATCAGCAAGAAGCCGGCCGAGACCCGCATGGGTAAAGGTAAGGGCAACCCCGAGGAGTGGGTGGCCGTCATCAGGCCCGGCCGCGTGATGTTCGAGCTGGAGGGAGTGCCCGAGGATATCGCGCGCTCCGCCTTCCGGCTGGCGCACCACAAGCTGCCGCTGGCCACCAAGTTCGTCAAGCGGGAGGCCCTCTGATGAAACCGTCCGAGATTAGAGAGCGCACCGACGAGGAGCTGGGAACGCTGATCCAGCAGCTCGAGGAAGATCACTACAAGCTGCGGGTGCAGAAGGCAACCAACCAGCTTGAGGACACAAACGCGCCGCGGCGCGTGCGGAAGGACCTGGCGCGCGTGCGCACCGTCCTCCGGGCGCGGCAGTTGGGCAAGGAGGCCTCCCGCGGGGAGGTCGCCGAATAACGGCGGGAGTGAACGAAAATGGATAACGAGACCCCCACCAGCGACACCGCCCCGGAGAAGGATCAGGGCATGCGTCGTGTGCTGCGCGGCGTCGTCTTCAAGGACGGCATGGACAAGACCATTGTTGTCCACGTCAAGCGCCGCGTGCTGCACAAGCGGTACAAGAAGTACGTCACCCAGCGCGCGAGCTACAAGGCGCACGACGAGACCAACGACGCCCACGTGGGCGACACGGTGGACATCATCGAGTGCAGGCCCCTGAGCCGTGACAAGCGCTGGCGGATCAAGAAGGTGGTCGAGCGGGCCAAGTAAGGCTCCGCCGGGAATTGGGTAGGCTGCAAGGGAACCAGGCAGCGAACTGACTTAAGACGTGATGAAGGTGCTCCGATGATTCAGATGCAAACAGTCCTCGACGTCGCCGACAACTCTGGCGCCAAGAAGCTGCAGTGCATCAAGGTGCTCGGTGGGTCCAAGCGGAAGTACGCCTCCGTTGGCGACATCATCGTGGTCTCCGTAAAGGAGGCGATCCCCGGTGCCAAGGTAAAGAAGGGTGAGGTGTTGCGGGCGGTGGTGGTGCGCACGGCCAAGGAGATTCCAAGGCCGGACGGCTCCTACATTCGCTTCGACGGCAACTCTGCGGTGCTTATCAACGCCCAGAAGGAGCCTGTCGGGACCCGAATCTTTGGTCCTGTGGCTCGCGAGCTGCGCGCCCGCAAGTTCATGAAGATCATCTCGCTCGCTCCGGAGGTGCTGTGATGGCGCACGTGAAGAAGGGCGACACCGTGGTAGTGGTCGCCGGCAAGGACGTGGGGACCAGGGGCAAGGTGCTTTGGGTTGATCCGCGTAACAGCCGGGTCAAGGTCGAGAAGGTCAACATCGTCAAGAAGCATGTCAAGCCGAGCCAGAAGAACCCCCAGGGCGGCATCGTGGACTTGGAGGGCAGCATCCACATCTCCAACGTCCGCCTGTGGGATGAGAAGGCTCAGGCGCCGTGCCGCACCCAGATCCGGGTGCTTGAAGATGGCCGCAAGGTGAGGGTGTCCACCAAGAGTGGGGACACCTTCGAGTAGGCATAACGCCGCGTCCAGGGACCCCGGGGCTGTGAGCCGCCTCGAGAAGATGGACGAGGGCAGCAGAGGAAGCTGATGAGCGACAACGAGATTAAAAAGCCGGAAGAGGCCGAGAAGCCTGCCGAGGCCAAGCCTGAGGAGGCCAAGCCGGCCGCCGAGGCCAAGCCTGAGGAGGCCAAGCCGGCCGCCGAGGCGAAGCCTGCCGAGGCCAAGCCGGCCGCCGAGGCGAAGCCTGCCGAGGCCAAGCCGGAGGAGCCCAAGACCGGGCTCGAGGCCCTCGCCGCCGAGGAAGAGGCCAAGAAGAAGGAGAAGGTCGATCCGCAGAAGCTGAAGGCGGAGAAGGCCAAGAAGAAGGCAGCGGCGCAGAAGAAGGCCGGCGTGAAGTCGAAGGGCAAGAAGAAGGGCAAGAAGAAGAAGGGCCCGGAGCCGTTCGTCAAGCGCACCGCGCCGCCGCGGCTCAAGACCATGTACCAGGAGGAGGTCCTTCCGGCGCTGGTCAAGGAGTTCGGCTACACGACCCCCATGGCGGCCCCCCGCCTGGTGAAGATCGTGCTGAACATGGGCCTCGGTGAGGCGCTGCAGAACGCCAAGCTGTTGGACGCCGCCGAGGATGAGCTCGGCACCATCACCGGCCAGCACCCGGTGATCACCGCGGCGCGCAAGAGCATCGCGACGTACAAGCTGCGCCAGGGGCAGAAGATCGGCGCCCGCGTGACACTGCGCCGGGACCGGATGTTTGAGTTCTTCGATCGCCTGGTTTCGTTCGCACTGCCGCGGACGCGTGACTTCAAGGGGATCTCGCCCCGCTCCTTCGACGGGCGCGGCAACTTCTCCATGGGGATCCGGGAGCAGATCATCTTCCCGGAGATCGATTACGACAAGATCGAAAAGATTATGGGGCTAAACGTGACCATCGTGACCACCGCTCAGAATGACGAGGAGGGCCGTGCCCTGCTCAAGAAGCTGGGCATGCCGTTCAGGACCTGAGCGGGCGAAGGATCACCATAACCCGGTACGACGGCCAAGAGGCTGAGGAGACAAGATGGCCAAGAAGGTTGACATGGTTCCCAAGAAGCACCGCTTCAAGGTGCGGCATCGAAATCGGTGCCCCATCTGTGGGCGGCCGCGGGGGTATCTCCGCCGCTTCGACATGTGTCGCATCTGTTTTCGGAACCTGGCGCTTCGGGGCGAAATTCCCGGCGTCATCAAGGCAAGTTGGTAGCGTACGGCCAGAAGTGGGGCGAATGAAATGAGCATGACCGATCCCATTGCTGATATGCTGACTCGGATTCGCAACAGCATTCAGTCTCGCAAGGCCCGGGCCCTGGTGCCCGCCTCGCGGCTGAAGCAGCATATCGCCGAAATTCTCAAGACCGAGGGGTTTATCCGTGACTTCAGGCCCATCAAGGGCCCGGGGGCACACCCCTTCATCGAGATCGATCTCAAATGGACCCTCGATAACCAGAGCGCCATCCTCGGGTTGCGCCGCGTGTCCCGTCCCGGCCAACGCCGGTACGTGGGCAAGGCGGAGATCCCGAGAGTCCGTGGCGGTCAGGGGATCGCGATCCTCACCACCTCTCAAGGGGTGATGACCGATCGCACCGCCCGCAAGAATGCTGTGGGCGGCGAGGTTCTCTGTGAGGTCTGGTAGCTGAGCTCGCGGCGGCGGCGCCGGGCAAGGGGGCCCCAAGAGGGCCTGTCCACCTGGCGGCGCCGGCGGAGCGCATGAAGAGGAAACTACCATGTCGCGCATTGGAAAGATGCCCGTAACGATCCCGAAGGGGACCACCGTTGCAATAAAGGGCAAAGACATCGAGGCCAAGGGGCCCAAGGGCACGCTAAGTCGCCCTATATCCCCCATGGTGGAGATCAAGGTTGAGGCCGAGCAGGTGGTGGTCGAGGCGACCGGAACCAGCCGGCGTCACAAGGCCATGCACGGGCTCGCCCGGTCGCTGATCCAGAACCTGGTGACCGGCGTGAGCACCGGCTTTAGCCGTGCCCTCGAGGTTAACGGGGTCGGCTACCGCGCTGACGTCAAGGGCCGCTCGCTCAACCTGTCGCTCGGGTACTCGCACCCCATCGAGGTGCTGCTGCCCGACGGTATCGACGCCAAGGTGGAGAAGAACCGCATCCTGCTGTCCGGCGCCGATCGTGAGGCGCTGGGCCAGCTGGCGGCCATCATCAGGGAGCAGCGCCCGCCCGAGCCCTACAAGGGCAAGGGGATCCGCTATGTGGACGAGGTGGTGCGGCGCAAGGTCGGCAAGGCCGGCGTGGCGTAAGGACGCGGCAGCGCGTCCTGGCAAGGAGCATCAAGATGCCAAAGTCAAAAAATGACATGAGGAAGCGGCGCCACGTCAGCATCCGGAAGGACATTGTCGGGACCCCCGAGCGGCCCCGGCTGTGCATCTTCCGCAGCGCGCGCCACATCTACGCCCAGGTGATCATCGACACCGAGAACAAGGTGGTGGCCTCGGCCAGCACCATCAGCAAGCGTGACCGGGAAGCCTGCGCCGGCAAGAAGAAGGTGGAGCAGGCCAAGGAGATCGGCGGCCGTGTCGCCCAGCTCTGCCTGGACAACGGCGTGCAGAAGGTGGTCTTCGACCGCGCCGGATTTCGCTACCACGGGCGGGTCAAGGCGCTGGCTGATGCAGCGCGCGAGAAGGGCCTTTCGTTTTAGGAGTGCACTGTGCCTTTTAACCAGACGATAGATTCAGAGTACGGCGAGCTCATCGACAGGGTCGTCTACATCAACCGCGTCGCCAAGGTGGTCAAGGGCGGCCGGCGCTTCTCCTTCTCCGCCCTGGTGGTGGTGGGGAACGGCGCCGGGATGGTGGGCGCGGCCCTCGGCAAGGCCAATGAGGTCCCCGAGGCGATCCGCAAGGGGAACGAGAAGGCGAAGAAGAACATCTTCGCCATCCCCCTGGTGGGCACGACCATCCCGCACGAGGTGACCGGCGTGGTTGGCGCGGGGCGCGTCCTGCTGCGGCCCGCATCTCCCGGTACCGGCGTCATCGCTGGCGGTCCGGTGCGTGCGGTCATGGACGTGGCGGGGGTGCAGGACATCCTGACCAAGTGCCTCGGCACCAACAATCCGCATAACGTCATCCACGCCACCGTGGCCGCGCTCAAAGAGCTGCGGTCTCACGAAGAGGCGGCAAAGCTGCGCGGCGTGGACGTCTCGCGGTTGATGGAGTAGGAGCAATGGACGACGCCAAAATCAAGGTGACGCAGGTCCGATCCGGCATTGGCCGCCCCAAGAATCAGCGGCTGACGCTCAAGGGGCTCGGGCTTACCCGGATGAACAAGACGGTGCTGGTGAACAACACCGCGCCGATCCGGGGCATGATTCGCAAGGTCCAGCACCTGGTGAAGGTGGAGCCGGCCTAGCCGGGCGCCATCCTCCAAGGGTGAAGGAATAAAAGGGAAACAAGATGGGTACGACACTTTCGACGCTCGCTCCGCCTGCTGGAGCCAAGCATCGCCGTAAGCGCAAGGGCCGCGGCCCGGGCAGCGGCAACGGGACCACCGCCGGCAAGGGCACCAAGGGCCAGAAGAGCCGTAGCGGCCCCGACGTGCACCCCTGGTTCGAGGGTGGCCAGATGCCGCTGCAGCGGCGGCTGCCCAAGCGCGGGTTCAACCCGCCGTTCCGGGTGCCTTACTCCCCGGTCAACGTCAGCAGCCTGGCCAAGACCTTCGCAGCCGGCGAGACCGTCGGCCTCGAGGAGCTCAAGGCAAAGGGCCTGATCCCTGGCAAGGCCAAGCGGGTCAAGGTGCTGGGCAACGGTGACCTGCCTCACGCGTTGACGGTGCGGGCACACGCCTTCTCAAAGGCTGCCCAGGAGAAGATCCAGGGCGCAGGCGGGACCGCCGAGGTGATCCCGGAGAAGCGTCAGGTCGACGACACCGGCAAGGACGCGGGCGGCGAGGGCTAACGCGCGGAGCGACCCATGGCCAAGGGCTTTAGCGGCATTACCAAGATCCCGGAGTTGCGCAAGCGGCTGCTGTTCACGCTGTCGATGCTCGCCATCTACAGGGTCCTGGTCTTCGTCACGGTTCCGGGCGTCAACCGGTCCGTGATGCAGCAGATCATGTCCCAGGCGTCTGGCACGTTTCTGGGCATGTTCAACATGTTCTCTGGCGGCGCGCTGGAGCAGCTGTCGATCATCGCGCTCGGGATCATGCCCTACATCTCATCCTCCATCATCTTCCAGCTGCTCACCGTGGTGGTCCCCACCCTCGAGCAGCTGAAGAAGGAGGGCGAGGCGGGGCGCAAGAAGATCAACCAGTACACCCGGTACGGCACCATCTGCCTCTCGCTGGTGCAGGGTTACTTCATCGCGACCTGGCTCGAGGGCTCGGCCGCCGACTACCGCACCATGGGTGAGGTGGTGCTGAACCCCGGCTGGGGCTTCAGGCTGATGACCATCCTCACCCTGACCACGGGTACCGCCTTCGTCATGTGGCTCGGTGAGCAGATCACCGAGCGCGGCATCGGCAACGGCATCTCGCTGATCATCTTCGCCGGCATCGTCGCGGACATGCCCGACGGCATCATCATGCTGTATCAGAAGGTGAAGATGGGCGACTTCGGCGCCTTCGACGTCGCCGTCATCGGCTGCGTGGTGATCGCGGTGGTGGCGTTCATCATCTTCTTCGAGCGAGCCCAGCGACGAATCCCGGTGCAATACGCAAAGCGGGTCGTCGGGCGCAAGATGTACGGCGGCCAGAGCACGCACCTGCCGCTGAAGGTGAACACCGCGGGCGTGATCCCGCCGATCTTCGCCTCCTCGATCCTGATGTTCCCGGCGCAGATCGCCCACTTCATCAACTCGAGCTGGGTCAACTCGGTGCAGGACGCGCTGAGCCCCGGGGACTGGCGCTACAACCTGCTCTACGTCGGGTTCATCGTCTTCTTCTGCTACTTCTACACGGCGGTCACCTTCAACCCGGTGGACGTCGCCGACAACCTCAAGAAGCAGGGTGGGTTCATCCCGGGCATCAGGCCAGGGAAGAAGACCGCCGAGTTCATCGACAAGGTCCTGACGCGCATCACCGCCGGCGGCGCGGCTTACGTCTCGTTCGTCTGCGTGCTGCCCACCATCCTGATGGCCCAGTTCAAGGTCCCGTTCTACTTCGGCGGTACCGGCCTCATGATCGTGGTGGGCGTGGCGCTGGACACGGTGCAGCAGATCGAGTCGCACCTGCTGACCCGGCATTACGAAGGATTCACCGGGCCCAAGGGTCCGCGGATCCGCGGCAGGAGGTCCCGCTAGCCTTCGGGCGGCGGGGGAACAGAGCCCATGGCCATCGTCCTCAAGAGCAAGGCCGAGATCGCCAAGATGCGCGCCGCCAACATGGTGGTCTGCGGCGTCCTGGACGAGATCGAGGGGATGGTCAAGCCGGGCATCAGCACCATGGCCCTGGAGAAGCGCGCCAGGGAGATGGTCAAGGAGGCCGGGGTGCGCCCCGCCTTCCTCGGCTACGGCGAGCCCCCCTTCCCGGCGGTGTGCTGCATCTCGCTCAACGAAGAGGTGGTGCACGGCATCGCCAGCGAAGAGGTGATCCTGAAGGAAGGGGACATCGTCAGCGTGGACTTCGGCGTGGAGAAGGACGGCTTCTTCGGCGACTCGGCCCGCACCATCGCGGTGGGAGAGGTCGGGCCGGCGGCGCGGAAGCTGATGGACGTGACCCGGGAGTCGCTGGAGCGCGCCATCGAGTGCTGCGTGCCTGGCAACCGGCTGAACAACGTCAGCGGCGCGGTGCAGGCCCACGTGGAAGAGAACGGCTTTTCGGTTGTGCGCGCATTCGTGGGGCACGGCATCGGCAAGCAGATGCACGAAGACCCGCCGGTGCCCAACTTTCTGGGCCACGGTCGCAACCCACGGCTCAAGGCGGGAATGGTGCTGGCCATCGAGCCGATGGTCAACGAGGGGACGCACGACATCGAAGTGGACGCGCAGGACCACTGGACAGCGCGTACCAAGGATGGCAAGTTATCCGCCCATTTCGAGCACTCTGTCGCCATCACAGAGGACGGCCCGCAAGTTTTGAGCCGGCCCTGAACAAGGCAGGAAGAAGATGAAGGTTAGAGCATCGGTTAAGAAGATTTGTGATAAGTGCAAGGTCATCAAGCGCAAGGGAGTCGTGCGGGTGATCTGTCCCAATCCGCGGCACAAGCAGCGCCAGGGTTGAAGGAGTAGGAAGAGAACATGGCACGTATCGCCGGAGTGGACCTGCCCAGGAACAAGCGGGTAGACGTGGCCCTGACCTATATTTATGGGCTCGGCCGCACCAAGTCGTCGGAGATCCTCGACAAGGCCGACGTGGCCGGAGGGATCCGGACCGATGACCTGACCGAGGAGCAGATCAGGCGAATTCGCCAGGTCATCGACGCCGGGTACAAGGTCGAGGGTGACCTGCGCCGCGAAGTGAACATGAACATCAAGCGGCTGATGGACCTGAACTGCTACCGCGGCCTGCGCCACAAGCGCGGCCTGCCCGTACGTGGGCAGCGGTCGCACACCAACGCCCGCACGCGCAAGGGCCCCCGCCGTGGGGTCATGGCTCGCAAGAAGACCAAGAAGTAGGGAAGAGACATGCCGAGACCACAAAAAGGTTCCAAGCGGAAGGTCAAGAAGAACATCAAGAGTGGCATCGTCCACATCACCTCCACCTTCAACAACACGGTGGTGACGGTGACGGACGTCAGCGGCAATGTCATCGCGTGGTCCAGCGCTGGCGTGCGCGGCTTCAAGGGCTCTCGTAAGAGCACGCCCTTCGCCGCTCAGCTGGCTGCCGAGGACGCCGCGCGCAAGGCCATGGAGCATGGCGTGCGCAACGTGGTGGTTTACGTCAAGGGCCCCGGCTCCGGTCGCGAGTCCGCGCTGCGGGCGCTCAACGCCGCAGGGTTCTCAGTTTCGCTCATCCGGGACGTCACCCCTGTCCCGCACAACGGTTGCCGCCCGCCCAAGCGGCGCAGGGTTTAAGGAGGTAAGGCCGTGGCTCGTTACACCGGTCCTGTTTGCCGGCTTTGCCGGCGCGAAGATATGAAGTTGTTCCTCAAGGGCGACCGTTGCTACACGGACAAGTGCTCGTACGAGCGCCGCGCCTATCCCCCCGGCCAGCATGGCCAGGGCCGCCGTAAGCGCAGTGACTACGGCGAGCAGCTGCGCGAGAAGCAGAAGGTCAAGCGCATGTACTGCCTGATGGAGAAGCAGTTCAAGAGCTACTACCACCGGGCAAACCGTATGAAGGGCGTCACCGGCGAGAACCTGCTGGTGCTGCTGGAGCGTCGGCTGGACAACCTGGCCTACCGCATGGGGTTCGCCTCCACGCGGCAGGAGGCTCGCCAGCTGGTGCTGCACCGTCACTTCACGGTCAACGGCCGCATCTGCAACATCCCGTCGGCGCTGCTGCGCCCCGGCGATGTGTTGGAGGTCAAGGAGCGCAGCCGCAAGGTGCCCAAGATCACCGAGTCGCTGGCAGCGGTGGAGCGGCGGGGAGTGCCGAGCTGGCTGGAGGTGGAGAAGGACGCCTTCAAGGGCACCGTCAAGGGGATGCCGATCCGCGAGGAGATGACCATGCCCATCAGGGAGCAGCTCATCGTCGAGCTGTACTCCAAGTAGGCAAGGGTCCAAACCCCGAGGAACAATCCGCAGCATCAGGGAGATAGGGAAGCATATGGAGACCACGACGAATTCAGGCTCGACTCAGAACCCGGTCACCGCGAGAAACTGGCGCGACCTGATCCGCCCCCGGACGCTGGAGAAGGACACCGACTCGCTGACCGACACCTACGGGAAGTTCACCTGCGAGCCGCTTGAGCGGGGCTTCGGCATCACCCTGGGCAACAGCCTGCGCAGGGTCCTGCTCTCCTCGCTGCAGGGCGCGGCCATCACCGCGGTGCGCATCGACGGTGCGTTGCACGAGTTCACCTCCCTTCCCGGGGTCGTGGAGGACGTCACCGACATCGTGCTGAACCTGAAGGAGACCCTGATCAAGATGTCCGATCCGGGCCCCCGCGTGGTTCGCATCGACAAGCGCGACCCGGGTCCTGTGACCGCCAGCGACATCATCCTCAGCGATGGGATCGAAATACTCAACGCGGACCACCACATCGCCACGCTGACTGGCGAGGGCCGGCTCTCCATGGAGATCACGGTGCAGATGGGCCGCGGCTACGTGCCGGCGGAGCGCAACAAGAACTCCGCCATGAGCGTGGACACCGTCGCCATCGACGCGCTGTTTTCGCCGGTGCGCAAGGTGAACTACACCGTCACCAACGCCCGCGTGGGGCAGCAGACCGACTTCGACAAGTTGATCCTGGAGGTCTGGACCGACGGCAGCGTCATCCCCGAGGATGCCATCGCCTTCGCGGCCAAGATCCTCAAGGAGCAGCTGACCATCTTCATCAACTTCGAGGAGGTCCCGGAGCCGGAAGAGGACGGCGAGGCTGACGAGGAAATGCGCGCCTTCAACGAGAACCTCAACCGCTCGGTGGACGAGCTTGAGCTCTCGGTGCGCAGCGCCAACTGCCTGCACAACGCCAACATCCGCCTCATCGGCCAGCTGGTCCAGAAGACCGAGGCCGAGATGCTCAAGACCAAGAACTTCGGCCGCAAGTCGCTCAAGGAGATCAAGGAGATCCTTGCCTCCATGGGGCTGAGCCTCGGCATGAAGCTCGAGGGCTGGAAGGACCCGACCAAGGCCGACGCTGACGGCGCCACCCCGGAGGGCGGCGCATAATCTGCGCGACGCCGATACGCAGGAGCAGCAAGTGAGACACCGTAAGGCACACAGGAAGCTGGGAGGGTTCACGCCGACTCACCAGCGGGCCATGTATAGCAACATGCTGATGGCGTTGATTGAGCACGGCCGCATCAAGACCACGGCGCGCAAGGCAAAGTCGCTTCGCAGCCTGGCCGAGCGGATGGTGACCCGGGCAACTCGCCTGGGGGACATCCTGCTCAAGCAGCCCGAGAACCTGACCGCCGAGGAGCGCGCGCAGCTGGTGCACGCCATGCGCACCGTGCGCAAGACCCTGCGCGACCGGGACTCGGTCATCGAGCTGTTCGAGGAGTGGGCCCCGCGTTACCTGGGCCGCCCCGGCGGGTACACCCGCGTGATGAAGGTGGGCCCGCGCCGCGGAGACGCGGCCGAGATGGCGCTGGTGGAGTTCATCGACGCCGAGATGCCCGAGAAGGAAGGCCAGCCTGCGCCCGAGCCCGAGAAGAAGAAGGGGCTGCTTGGACGGCTTCGCGGCTGATGCCGCTTCGCGGCTTGAGGCTTGAGGCTTGAGGCTTGAGGCTCAATAGCCCGACACGTTTTCTCCCGAACAATCAATTGGAGGCCTCGCCCCTTGTCAGGGGTTGGGGCATCCTTGTATCCTGCTACGGCGCTGATTGCGCTGAATAGAGGAGATGGTGAAATGCGTAGAACTTGTGTAATTATCTTGGCTTTGGCTCTTGGGTTGGTTGGCTGCCGCGACGACGACAACAACAACAACACGGTCAAATATGACACCGGCGGGACGGGCGGGGACGGGGGTACGGTGTACAAGGACGGCGGCGGCAGCACCACCTGCACCGAGTCGACCCTGTGCAAGATCAAGGACGGCACCGCGAAGAAGGGCTCCTGCGTGACCCTCAAGGACGTCATCGTCACCGCGGTGGACACCGCGGGTTCCTACACCAAGGACGTGTTCGTGCAGGCCAAGGACGGCACCAAGACCTGCGGCATCAAGCTTTACCGCCCCACCCGCGGCGACGGCAAGCTGGTCACCGACCTGAAGCCGGGCACCCACGTGAAGATCAAGGGCACCGTCAAGTGGTGGCACCCCAAGGCGGGCGAGATCAGCGACAAGAACTACCCGAACAAGAAGCACATCAAGGAGCTCGAGAAGGCGACCATCACCGTGCTCACCAGCGGCGCGGCGCCGACCCCCATCGAGGCCACCGTGGCGCAGCTCACCGACAAGGCCACCGCCAACAGCTACGAGGACCTGTTCGTCAAGATCAAGGCAGTGGCCGTGGCCAAGAAGTACGCGGCTGACGCCAAGTACAAGAACGTGGACATCATGGTGGTGGACAAGAACGGCAAGAGCATGGAGCTGCGCGACGACCTGGCCTCGCTCTCCGCCGTCAAGGAGCTGGGCTGCCACGACGTCACGGGCATCGCGACTTACTTCTACGGCTACCGGGTGCAGCCCACCAAGGCGGCGGACGTGGCAACCGCCACCGGCTGCCTGACCCCCAAGGCGATCAAGATCGCCGACATCCAGGACAGCACAAGCGCCTCGGCCCCCAAGCTGGGCGACTGGCTCAAGCTCTCCGCCGTGATCACCGCGGTGGACGCCAACCCGTACGTGGACAAGTCCTCCAGCGCCAAGAAGTACACCGGCTTCTTCATCCAGGATGACGCGGGCAAGGGCACCTACGACGGCCTGTACGTCTACTACATCTGGGCGTCCAACAGCCAGGAGAAGGTCCCCGCCGCGGGCAAGAAGATCGAGCTCACCGGCTTCTACGACGAGTACTACAAGCAGAGCCAGGTCAAGGACGTGCGCTGGACCGAGAGCGGCACCGGCACGGTCACCGCGGTGGAGATCGACCCCTCCAAGTTCGCCTCGGACAAGACCTTCGGCCCCAAGTACGAGGGGATGCTGGTCAAGATCAAGAACGTGGAGGTGGGCGAGCTGGCCAAGACCACCAAGGGCTCGGTCATCGGCATCAAGGACAAGACCAGCAAGCTGCCCATCGAGATCGAGATGTACAACTTCATGAAGCCGGTCTCGCCGGCCGTGGCGCCCAAGGTTGGGGACAAGTTCACCTCCATCACCGGCATCGTGGCTTACACCTACAGCGCCTGGAAGATCTTCCCGCGCGCGGCGGCCGACCTGGTCAAGTGAGGGCCTTCGGCGCAGGGGGGAGTCGTTGCACCCGGCGCTGAAGTATGCTTCATTAGCCACTGGCATTTCTCGACGAAAAACTACCCTTCAGCCCCGGACCGACCGTATGCACGTCTGCTCCGCATGCCGCCAAGAAATCCCCCAGGACGCACGGTTCTGCGGGTACTGCGGCTTCCGCATCACGCCGATCTCCAATCACCAGTGGGAGTCGCTTTCCGAGGAGATTCAGCCCCTGGATGACGCTCCCCCTGCCATCCAGTCCGAGGTGAGGCGCGTCAAGGGCAAGGGCGCAGAGCTGCTCGAGCAGCTTAAAAAGGGCACGGGCCAGGCAGATGAGCCGACCCCCGTCATACAGGACCCGGCCCGGGACACCGCCGGGCCGCGGGTGGTGGGCAAGTGGGCCGAGCCGCCGGTGCGGGTCTTCCCGCCCGGGCAGGAGCCGCGGGGCAAGGCCACCAACCAGGGGCGCCATGAAGGCGAGGGCGCCCCGGTGGTCAGCGCGCCGCCTCCGCAGCCCACCAACTCGAGGGTGGAGCCGGGAAAGGAGACCTCCGGGGACGGCATCGTCGGTCCCGGGCCGGTGACCCCCATCGCCATCGAGGACCTGGCGCCGGTGGAGACCACCCCCACGCCGTTGCCTGCGCCGCCGCCTGTGCCGCCCGAGCCGCCAGCCGCGGTGATGAACTTCCCGCCGCCGGAGCCGGACCCGCCAGCCGAGGAGCCGCCGCCCGCGCCACAGACATTCGCGGCGCCGCCGCCGATGCCGAAGGAGCCGGAGCCCGCGCCGCCGGCAGAGCAAGCAGATCCGGGCACCAACGCCCGTCGCTTCCGTCGCTTCCCGCTCAAGGTGGAGGTGGGGTACGCCACGGACCACAACTTCTACACCGGGTTCATGGAGAACCTCAGCAGCGGCGGCCTGTTCATCGCCACGCACCAGCCCACGAGCATCGGCGAGGTGATGGAGGTCTCCTTCTCGGTGCCCGGCATCCCCGGCTCCTGCAACGCCGTGTGCCAGGTGACCTGGACCCGCGCGTATGACGCCTCCAACGAGGACATGATCCCCGGCATGGGGCTGAAGTTCGTTCAGCTCGATCCGAAGGTTCGCGCCGCGGTTGAACTCTTCATCAAGCATCGGGAGCCGATCTTTTTCGACGACTAGGGCGTCTCAGGGGGGATGGGTGGTTACAGCTCTCGCCTCACCTTTGCTGCTGCTCGCCAGCGGGGACACCCTGGTCCCCGGAGGATACGGCTGGGCCCTGATCAAGGTGCTGCTGGCCCTCGGCGTGATCTGCCTCGCCGCGTACGCTATCGTTCGCGCCGCGCGGGGCAGGCTCGGGATCAGCGGTCGTCCGGGGGACGGCCCCATGCGGGTAATCGACCGTTACCCCCTGTCCCCCCGTCAGGCGCTCTGGCTGGTGGGGGTGGGACCGCGCGTCTTCCTCATCGGCGCCGGCGAAGGCGGTGTCCGGCGACTGGCCGAGATCGATCCGGCAGACCTGGACTCGTTGGCAGGGCAGGGCGGGGGCGCCGATGTCTTCGACCGGCTGCTGGACCGGGCGCGCAGGGGCGACCCTGACGGAGGGGCTGTGGATGAGTGAGGCCGGCCCCCAGGTCCCGGTGGTGCTGCTCCTGGCCGGCGTGGCGCTGCTCCCGCTGGTGCTGGTGATGGTCACGAGCTACGCCAAGGTGGCGGTGGTGCTCCACATCCTGCGCGGCGCCCTGGGGCCTGCGCAGGTGCCGCCCGCGCTGGTGATCACCGGGCTCGCCCTGGTGCTCACTGCCTTCATCATGGCGCCCACGGGGCTGGCCGCCTACCAGGCCGCCCGCCCGGAGCTTACCGGCGGCGCCGGCGCCAGCCCCCTGTCGCGAGAGGGGCTCGGCTCGGTGTTCAAGGCCGCCGCCGCAGCCCGCGGTCCCGTCGAGGGGTTCCTGCGCAAGAACACCGCGCGGGCAGAGTTGGAGCTGTTCCAGCAGCTGGCGCGTCGCGGCGGGAGCGGCGGCGCCGCAGCCCCGACGCTATCCGACGACCACCTGCTGGTGCTCGTGCCCGCCTTCGTGGTCGGCCAGCTCAAGGCGGCGTTCCTCATCGGGTTCTTGCTGTTCATCCCGTTCATCATCGTGGACCTGGTGGTGGGCAACGTGCTGCTCTCCCTTGGCATGCACATGCTCAACCCTGGGACCGTGGCGCTACCGTTCAAGTTGCTGCTCTTCGTGCTGGCCGACGGGTGGAGCTTGCTGACCCGGGGGCTGGTGCTCTCCTACGCGTGATCCATGCCTGACCATTACTTCATGCAGGTGCTGCGAGAGGGGCTCTACCTGGCGCTGCTGCTGTGCGCCCCGCCCGCGGCAGCGGCGCTGGTGGTGGGCCTGGTGATCTCGCTGTTTCAGGCCACCACCCGGCTATCGGACCCCGGCATCAGTCAGCTCCCGCGGGTCGCCGCCGTGCTGCTGGCCCTGGCCGTGAGCGGCCCCTGGATTGGCGAGCAGCTGGTGCAGTTCACCTCCCTGCTGTGGCAGGGGCTGCCGATGCTTCGTTGATGGAGCCGGCCCCTCCGCTCCAGGCGTTGTTGGATGCGCGGGGCGTGGCCCTGGGCGTGGGCGCGGTGGCCGCTCGCGCCGCTGGAGCGGTATGGATGGTGCCCTTTGCCGGCGGCAAGCGGGTCCCGGTCACCATACGCCTGGCGCTGGCCCTGGCGCTGGCCGTGGCGCTGCTGCCTGCCGCATCGGGTCAGCTGGAGGCCCTGCGGACCGCTGCCTGGCCGCTGTGGGCGGCTGTGCTCGCCAAGGAGGTCGCCATTGGCCTGGCCCTGGGCTTCGTCATGTCCATGGGATTCTGGGCGGTCCGTTCAGCGGGGAGGCTGGTGGAGGCCCAGCGCGGCGCGACGCGCCCGGCCGGCCCCGGCGGCGACTACCCCCTCGCCGAGCTGCTCTCCTTGACGGCGGTGGTGATCTTCCTGCTGCTCGGCGGCCACCGCGTGTACATCCTGGCCCTGGCCCGGTCTCTGGAGGTGTTGCCCCTCTGGTCATTTCCAGCCGCGCAGGGGCTGGGCGGGTTCGCCGACACCTGCATCTTCCTCGGGGGAGAGTTGATCTTGCTGGCGCTGGCCCTCGCCGCGCCGGTGCTGGCCAGCCTCTTCCTCGCGGACCTGACCGTGGGCTGGATCAGCCGCGGGTGGGGACAAGGAGCAGCGGCCATGGCCGGGCTGCTGCCCCTGCGGGCGCTTGCCGGGTTAGGCCTCGTGCTGCTCTCGGTGACTTTGCTCGCCGAGGCGATCCCGGAGGCGCTGGAGCGTGGCCTGGCCAGCGTCGAAGCGGCAGTGCGCACGCTGGCGCAAGGGGCAGGGCGCTGACATGGCGCGTCGCTCGGTTCCGCCGACCCGCCGCGAGTGGCGACAGGCACGCGCGCGAGGGCAGGTGGCGGTCAGCCCGGTGCTGGTGGGAGCCGGGGCGCTGGCAGGCGCGGCCTGCGCGCTCTGGCTATCCGGTCCTGCAGCGGTGGGCCGGATGATCGAGCTGTTCCGGCGCAGCCTGTCCATGGCCGCCGATACGAGCCTGGCGGCTCGACCCGGAGAGCTGTTGAGCGCCGCGGGCCAGGACGCCGTGGCGGCCGCCGGTCCCGTGATGGCCGCGGCCCTGGGCGGCGCCGCGCTGGTGGGCCTGGCCCAGACCCGGGGGCTTTTCAGCCTGGCGAGCGCGCGGGCGGGAACCGAGGCACCGGCGCCGTACGGGTGGGATGCCCTGGCCCTCGTTCGCTGGCTGGGGTTGACCTGCGCCGGCGTCGCCGTGGCCTGGTGGGCCTGGCGAGCCAGCGCCCCCGCGCTGCTGGGGTTGTGTGGGCTGCCGCCTGGAGACGCGCTGGGGGGTGTCAGCCGCGCCGCCTCCTCTCTGGGCCTCGCGTTTTTGGCCCTGCTCGCCGTGGTTGGCGCCGCAGATCTGCTGGCCCGTCGCGCCGCCCTGGCGCGTGCCCTGGCCCTGACGCCCGCCGAGGCCCGGCGACGCCAGCGTCAGGAGCGGGGCGACCCCGCCATCCGGCGCGCGCGGCTCCGTCAGCACCGCTCACTGGGAGCAGCGGGCGGGCCGGCCGCGGTCAGGCGAGGCGCCGCGCTGCTGGTGACGGCGGGCGGCGCCCTGGCCGTGGCGCTGGCATATCGTCCCGGCGAAATGCAGGCGCCCCGGGTGCTGGCTCGCGGGCGCGGGTCTGCAGCAGGACCGCTTGTGCAGGCCGCACGGTCGGCCGGAGTGCCCATCGCGGACCAGCCGGCGCTGGCCGCTGCGCTATGGTCCACCCCCGAGGGCGCGCCCATCCCGCGGCGGCACTACGCCGAGGTGGCCAGGTTGCTCACTCGTTGACCTTCAGCTTGTCGTAATCCAGCGGGCCGTGCTCCGAGCAGCACTGCTTGATGCGCCCCTCGTCCAGCTCCACCAGGCAGTAGCTGTCCTTGGCCGGCACGCTGACCCGGGTGGGCGAATTGTCCCCCTTGCGCGGCCGCACGGTGATGACGCGGGTCCCTGGCTTGAGGGTCAGGGTGAGCATTTTCTGGCCCACCATGGCCAGCGCTCGATCCTGGTCTCGCACCTCGATGTCCACCCAGTGGGCGTCATCGTTGAGGAACACGAGGTGGCAGCGCCCGGGGGTGGGCGAGGGCAGCTTGTCCAGCAGCAGCTGATCCGACGTCGGCGTCGGCGTTGGCGTCCCCTCCGCCGAGAAGGTGGGCTGCTCCTGTTGTGGCGCGGCGCTCGTCCCTCGGACCCGGTCCACCAGCTTGCTCACCAGATCGCCCACCTGGATGGTTTCGTCCCGGGGCGTCTCGCTGGCCGCCTTCTCGCCGATGGCCGCCACAACCCGCTGCTCCTGTTCGGCTGCCTTGCGCAGCCGGTGCCGGCGAACGAGCCACCAGGCCAGCGCGAGGATGGCCATTATCCGACCCCAGTAGAACAGGGTCTCGAAGTTCCACTCCTCGTAATCGAACCAATACCGAAGCGGTTCCAGGTCCATGGCGTCACGGGGGGCCGGTGGGCGTTATCCGGCCTCGTCAGTGCATTGTATTCTCAATCCGCAGCACGGCACAGTTTTCACTCGGCGCGGTTGCTCGTCGCGGGGGCAGGGGGGGCGCGCCGGCGTTACTCCAGGCCCTTGGTGATGATTGGCCCGATGGCGGTGGGCACCCCATCGCCGTCCACGTGGCCCCGGATCATGAAAGTGGACCACACCTTGTCGCAGTCCAGGTCGCCGAGGGCGTAGGCGGTGTACTTGGACAGGTACGACTTCCCGCCAGTCTGGAAGGAGTAGCGGTAGTAGTGCGCCTCGTCCAGGGCGAAGATCAGGCTGTCCCAGCCGCCGTTGATCCACTCCATGTTGGACGTCGTCTGGCGCGCGCAGTACGGCCCCGCCGCCGGCACGTCGACGATGGTCGGGAACTGGCGCACCAGCAGCTGCCCCTTGCCGTTCCAGTGGTCGATGATGAAGTACTCCCTGGCGCCGAGGCGGATCTTGTACAACGACTCGTGAGCCTCCACCGTCTTGGCTGTCTTGATGTACTTGGTGAAGGAGGACGCCGCCACCGAGGCGAGCAGCCCGATGATGCACACCACCACCATCAACTCCACAAGGGTGAAGCCTGCCAGGGTGCGTCGCTGCTCGGAACCTGATTTCATGGCGTTGTTCGGGGCGTTCCCCGTGCGGCTGCCCTGCCATTATATGCCAGGGAGGCCGCCGACCTAAAATTTGTGCCCCGGAAAGCCTCCGGGCTCCTGGAGTAATCCCCGGTCAGGTGCCCAGGGCTGCGTCCCTGGCCTTGCGCCACAGCTGGTAGGCCAGCTCCTCGTAAGGGCCGCCCGCCCGGGCCAGGGTCTGGGCCAGCACCTCTGCCTGAGGCGGGGGTTGTTCGGCCTCCGTCTCGGGCATGGCGATGGTGCCCTCGAGGGTCTGAAGCCAGCCCCCGTAGTCCATATCATCCGCCAGCAGCGTCTGGTACTCGGTGAGGATCGCGACCAGCTCATCCCGGGGGCTGGGCTGGGCCGCGAACTCGTCCGAGGTGGAGCCCACGATGGGCTGGCCGGTGCGGGTGCCTTCATCTGCGGCCTCCTCCCGGTCTTCAGCCGGCGCGCACCACACCTGCAGCACATGAAGCAGCTCCTCGCTCACGCCCTCGAGCTGGGGCAGCACCGAGCCGCCCAGCGCCTGCTGCATCCGCTGACTTTGCGACAGCATCCCGAGCTGGCCTGACGCGAGCAGGAACCGCACCGCCGAGACGAGCTGGGCCGTGCCGAGGGGGCAGAAAGCCCGCACAAGGTAGAAGAACCGGCGCAGGTCGTCGAACAGCACCTGCTCCTCCTCGGCCATGCCGTCGGGCCACAGATCGTCGCCGGATTGCACGCGGATTTCGCGCAGGGCGCAGACGCGGGTCCACTCGTCCCCGAGGTGGCTCGCCACGGGGATCTCCACGAATGAGAAGCGCTGCCTGAGCGTCTCGCTGATGCGCGCCCGGCTCTCCCGAACCGACTGGTTGAGGGTGGCGATGATGCGGAAGTCTCGCGGCACGGGGATCTCCACCGTGCCCCAGCCGTGGGTCATGGCGGGGACCCGGAGCCGCCCCGAGGCCAGCTCGGCGAACAGGCCCCCAAGGGTGCCGTCCACGTCCCCCCGGTCCAGCTCGTCGAGCACCAGCCAGCAACCGCGGGCGGGCTGCCCGTCGGGCTCCAGCGCCCCTCCGGCCGCCCGCACCAGGCGCACGCCAGGGCCGGTGGAGTCGGGGATCTCCTGCCAGTTCGCCAGCACCGCCTCGAGCACCACGCCCGGACGAAAGAGGCCCCCCGCCGTCCCACCGGCGGCGCCGTCCCTGGCGCTGTAGATATCCCCGGCGTAGGAGCTGGCGGTCCTGTCGGCTGTCGGCGCGGTCAGCACCGGGTAGAAGCCCAGGGCTCTGGCCACCGCCTGCGCCAGGCTGCTCTTCCCCGTGCCGGGCGGACCCGTCAGCACCACGTTCCGCCCCGCCTCCAGCTCGGAGAGCAGCTTGGCGGTCACGGACAGGGGCAGCGAGAAGCGCCCGTGGATCTGGTCCAGCACATCCTCCAGCGGCCCACCCCGGCGCGGGAGCGTGAGCGGCTCGTCACCCTCCACCTGGACCACGGGCCGCGCGGTGAGGAAGGGGGCCACGTACTGGCCGGACCAGGTGCGCACCGGGCGCCCCCGGTCCTCTTGCCCGGCCTCTTCGACGCCATAGTTCTCGCCCGTGCCGTTGCCGTTGCCGTTACCGGTGCCTTCCCTTGCCAGGGCCTTCATCCGTTCGGCGGCGGCGATCTCCGCGGCGATGAGCGCCTCCATCTCCTCGGTGGTGGAGGGGAGCTTCAGCTCGTCCTGAGGCTCCTCGCCGTTCGCCAGCAGCTCCACCTCGGGTTCCTGGACCCGCTCCTCCCAGTCCAGCCCCTCGGAGCGGCTGGCGAGGACCGCGGGTGGGACCTTCTGCTCGATGTCCACCCGTGCCAGAACCGCGGCGTCGTCGGCCTCGGGCTGATCCTCCGCCGGGGGCTCCTGCGGGGCGCCTTCCACCTCGGCCGCCTCATCCTGAGGCTCCTGCTCCTGCTCGTCCGGTTCGGCGGGCTCGGGCGATGGCGGGGCAGCCTCGTTGGCCGCGACATCCTCCTGGTCGTCGGCCTGTTCTTCCGTCTCTGGCTCCTCCGGGATAGGAGACTTCTCCGTCTCCGCGAGCTGCTCCTCCACCAGCGCGGTCATGTCCGACGTCTGCATCTCCGCCGCGTCGAGGAACGCCACGATGGCCGGCACCTCGCTGTCGCCGGGCTGCTTGTGGGGTACGGTATCGGGCGCCGCCCAGGTGGCGTCCGAGAGTCGGGAGAGCAGATACTCCAGCGCCGCGCGTGTGGCCACGGGAGCGCCAGCGGCCTCGGTGGCCGTGGCCGCGGTGGCGCCGACCTCCAGCAGGCTCTCCATCATCTCCCGGGTGATGACGGTGGCTGGGCCCCCAGGGATGCCGGGGATGCCACCGAAGGCGTGGTCGCAGAGCCAGAGCGGCAGCCAGCGCAGCTCTCCCTCTCCGTCCACGTCCAGCTCCACGTCGGCGGGCAGGGCCCAGGGGCTGAAGGTCCGGGACGGGAACTGGTCGAGCGCCTCCTGGGCCTCTGCCCAGGCCCGGGTCGCCGCCTGATCGAGCACACCCTCACGCATGACGGCGCTGCCGAACAGGTAGCGCGCCTCTTCCCCCATGGTGTCGATGCGCGGGCCAGCGACGCCGTCGCCAAGCACCTCGCCGTCGCGGAAGGGGCGGGCGCCCCGGGGCACGATGCCAGACGCGGCAGCCGGCCCCTGGCCCGCCTCAAGCAAGTCCATCCTGGCCCAGGTCTCCTCGCTCACCTTGCCCCCGGGCACCATGTCACACAGGCGCTGCAGGGCCATCACCGCGCGCTCGGTGTCGGTGCCGAAGATTCCGTCGGCGCGCCCAGGGCCCACCGGCAGCCCCAGCCGCTCCAGCCGCTGTTGCAGCATGCGCACGGAGGCGCCAGCCTCGCCGATCTCCAGCGTGGGGCGCGCCGACGCTGGCGCGCAGTCGAGCACATCGGGCGGCTCCATCTGGAGAAAGGGCTGGTTGCGGATATTGCTCCAGAGCACCCATCCGATGCCGTGCTCGTTCTGGACGTTTTTGGCGCACTGGGCCAGGGGGATCCCCTTGAGCGCCTGCTCGATGAAGCCCTCGAGGGCGGCGACGCTCTCGCCCTCCTCGGCGGCGTGGCGGTTGCAGAACACCGACGGGATCCCCGCGCCCACCACCGCCGCGCGCTGCAACCGCAAGAGCCCGTCGTCGCGCAACCCCTTGCCGCCGCCGGCAGGCACCGCGGCGGCGAGCAGGCCGACGCCCCGGCCCGACAGCGCCCGACGCAGCAGCTCCTCATCCAGCTCGCCGTCCTGCAGGTTCACGATTGCCAGATCGAACGCGCGGCCGTCGAATTCGCAGGCCAAATCTGCCAGGCTGCCGTCCACCCGCTCAAGCAAGCGCTCCTCGAGCTGGATATGATCCAGGGGCACGAAGAAGGGAACGCCGAGCCCCTGGGTGAACGCGGCGCCCAGTCGCGACACGTGGGAGCAGGCGTCTCTGCCGCGGGAAGGTTGCAGCAGCGTGCGCCGCACCACCGGCGGCTGGAGCAGCTCCCACGGCAGCAGCGCGATCTCGTCCGGCGCGAGCACCGAGATGACGAACTCCTCGAACCCATGGAAAGGACCTGGCGCCTCCTGGAGCTGCTCGATGGCCGTGGGCAGATCGTCAAGTGACTCCCACAACCACGCCGCCACGTTCTCCGACGTGGTGGTGCCGTCGGACTCCTCCTGATTCAACAACGCCTCGGTGAACTGCACCCCCTCTGCCACGGATTCCGGGCTCATGGTCCCGGCGTCAACCACCGCGCTGCCGTCCCCCAGGGAGAGCTTGAAATGCACTGAGGCGAGGCGGCCCTCATCATCCCGCCTGGAGACGCAGTCCAGCAGGACAGTCACGGGCCAGGGCCAGGATGCCTGTTTGGTGGTTCCGGGGGGAGCTTTGTCGGACATGGCTACCTGAACAGTCTTGGGTGCTCATGACCCTGTCGCGCCTATCCAATGGACCTGGATCGACCCGACGGGGTTGGTTTTTCTGGTGCTTACAGGCGCCAATAGTATCATTGCGTCAGCCATTTTCCACGGGATATGTAACGCGGAGCGGCTGCGGACTTTGACAGAATTTCCTATTTTGGGGGTTGATTTTTGCAATCCAGGTCACATAATAGTGAGCATGTGTAAAATGCAAACTAAGAACGTTTTGAGCAAATTGTTCCTCGTTTCAGCGTTCCTCCTGGTGGGTTGTGGCAGCGGGCAGAAGGCCACCAAGGCCTCCGCTGGCACGCCGACCTTCATCAAGGCAGACATGAACCGGGTCACGCGCAAGTGCGATGACAAGCTGGGGATCTGCCGCTATAGCGTGCTGCCAGACCTGGGCGAGTCCCACGCCGGCCGCCTCTCCATGCTCGGCATCATCTTCACGCCCATGGAAGGCGACACCAGCCTGGTCCAGTCCATGTTCGGCTTCCAGGTCTCCTCCATGAAGGTGCGCTACCGCGAGTGCCAGGAGCTGGCCATCGCCGTGGACGGCGCGCCGCCGCTGAAGAAGCCGCTCAAATATCACCAGGCCATGGGCAACAAGGGCGTCGTCGAGGGCGTGACCGTGGAGTTGAGCATCGATGAGTTGGTGCGCATGTCAAAGGCCCAGGATGTCAGCTGCGACCTGTGCGGCGAAAACAGGGACCTGCGCGGAGACGAAAAGGTGCTGCTGGCGCAGCTGTTTGATATGTGGCGGAAGCGCTGAGAAACAAGGAACTAGAAACGAGAAATGAAAAATGTGTCCGGGTCTCCCGGCCGGTATCAACCCGCACTTCCATTCACGTTAAGAGACGGGGGTAGCTGACCGTAACCATTTGGTATTTTTTGTTCCTTGTTTTTTGTTTTTTGTTTTCTTCTTTTTGTTCCATCCTCACCTTCCGCCCATGCCCGCTCCCCTCTACGTGGAGGTTGCCCTCCTTGTTCCGGTTATCCCTCCGCTGACCTATGCGGTGCCCGAGTCCCTTCGTGGGGCCGTGGCGCGCGGCTGCCAGGTGCTGGTCCCGCTGGGGCGGAAGCGGGAGGTGGGGGTGGTCAGCCGTGTGGGCGTGAGCGCTGGGGACCTGGTGGGGAGCAAGGTGCGGCAGGTACAAGAGGTGCTGAGCGAGGAGCCGCTGCTGCCGCCGGCGCTGCTCGATCTGGTGCTCTGGAGCGCGGGCTACTACCGGGCCTCGGTCGGCGAGGCCCTGCGGACCGCGCTGCCGCCGGGGCTGCACAGACGGCCAGCGGCGGTGGTTCAGGTCTCCCGGGAGGGGCGCCGGGTGCTGGGGCTGCAGGCGGCCGTGCTCCGCTCGCGAGACGACGATCTTGGGCCCAAGGAGCAGGCGGCCCTGGAGCTGCTCGCCTCACGCTCCGGCGGTCGCGCGAGCCTGCGCAGCGTGGAGAAGCTGCTGGGCAAGGCGGGGCTGGCGCGCATGATGGACCGCGGGCTCATCAACCGCCACGTGCGTGACCGGCGCCCCGCGCGCGTGCGGATGGATCTGCTGCTCGAGCTGCAGGGGCCGCTGGACCGCGAGGCCCTGGGCCGGGCCCGCGCCCAGCTGTGGCTGGCGGAGCAGGTGCAACAGGCGGGCGGCAAGGCGCGCCTGGGGCAGCTCGGGAGCAAGCCCAGGGACGCCCGCCGGGTGGCCCGCGCGCTGGCCAGCAAGGGGATGCTTCGCATCACGGAGGTGGAGGTCCCAAGGGATCCTTTCGCCAATGACCCCGTGGAGGTGGATCGCCCGCCCGAGGCGCTCACCGCCGAGCAGCAGGTCTGCCTCGAGCAGCTGCTCGCCGCCCTGGGGCAAGGGACCTTCGCGCCGTTCTTGCTGTTCGGCGTCACCTCTTCCGGCAAGACAGAGGTCTACCTGCAGCTCATCGCCCGGATCCTGGAGCAGGGCAAAAACGCCCTGGTGCTCGTGCCCGAGATCTCGCTGACCCCGCAGCTGGCGGCCCGCTTCCGCGCCCGGTTCGGCTCGCAGGTGGCGGTGCTGCACAGCGGGCTGTCAGAGGCGGAGCGGTTCAGCCAGTGGCGCCTGATCCGCAAGGGGCAGCTGCGCATCGTGGTGGGCGCTCGTTCCGCCGTGTTCGCGCCGCTGAAGAACCTGGGGGTCATCGTGGTGGACGAGGAGCATGATCCCTCGTTCAAGCAGGAGACCGGCGTGCGCTACAACGCACGTGACCTGTGCCTGATGCGCGCCCGGGGCGCCGGGGCGGTGGCCCTGCTCGGCTCGGCGACCCCGTCCATGGAGAGCTTCACCGGCGCCGCCGAGGGACGCCTGACCCTGCTGCGTATGCCGAGCCGCGCCACGCCGCGCCCGCTGCCGCGCGTGGAGGTGGTGGACCTGCGCACCTACAAGACCGGCAAGGAGGGGATCCTGAGCGCGCCCCTGGCCCAGGCCGTCAGCGACACCCTGGAGCAGGGAGAGCAGACCATCCTGTTCCTCAACCGGCGAGGCTTCTCCAGCTTCGTGCTGTGCAAGAGCTGCGGGCACATCATCCGCTGCCGCGACTGTTCGGTCTCCATGACCTTCCACCGCGCCGGCAAGGAGCGGTTGATCTGCCACTACTGCGGCTACGCCGAGGGCATGCCTCCTCGCTGTCCGGCGTGCGCCACGGACCGGCTGGGGCTCATGGGCCTCGGCACCGAGCGCGTGGAGCAGGTGCTCAAGGAGCGCTTCCCCAGGGCGCGCGTGGCCCGGCTGGATCGCGACACCGCCCAGGGCCACGGGATGCGCCAGATCCTGGCCAGCGTCCGGCAGCGCGAGGTGGACATCCTCGTGGGCACGCAGATGGTGACCAAGGGGCACGACTTCCCCGACGTCACCCTGGTGGGCGTGATATGCGCCGACCTCGGCCTGCACTTCCCCGATTTCCGCGCCGGGGAGCGCACCTTCCAGCTGCTGACCCAGGTGGCGGGGCGCGCGGGCAGGGGGGAGCGGCCCGGCCGGGTGCTGATCCAGAGCTACAGCCCCCAGCACGCCAGCCTGCGCTGCGCCCGGGAGCATGACTACGAGGCGTACTATCAGCAGGAGGTGCGAGAGCGGCGCGAGCTCGGCTACCCGCCCGCCGGGCACCTGGTGGCGGTACACCTCAACGGCCCCAACGGCGATGACGTGGCCGCTGCCGCGCGCACCATCGCCCGGGCCGCGGGTGATCTCGTGCGAGGGGAGGACGGGATGCAAGGGGTGGACATCCTCGGCCCCACCGAGGCTCCGCTGCAGAAGCTCAAGGGGCGCACACGCTGGATGATGCTGCTCAAGGCGGCCGAGCGGCGGCCGCTGCGCCGCCTGCTCGGCGCGCTGGAGGCGGTGGTGCAGCGCGCGGATCTCGGCCAGGTGCGGGTGGCCATGGACGTGGACCCTCAGAGCATGCTCTGATGAGGGATTCGGACCAAGGTTAGCTCCATGCAAAAAAGAACCGCCCTCACCATCGCCTGGGCCCTGGCCCGGCTCTATCGCGCCGACGCCGCGCTCATCGCGCTGTTCGCCTACCTGGCCGGGGCGCAGCTGTCAGGCGGGTTCAACCCGGGCCTCGACCTGATCATCGCCTTCCTGGTCAGCGCGGTGTCCATGAACTTCGTCTACTCCTTCAACAGCTACACAGACCGCCGTGAGGACGCCATCAACAAGCCGTGGCGGCCCATCCCGTCGGGGCAGGTCACCGAGCGGGGCGCCCTGCGCTATACCCTGGGGCTGCTGGTGCTGTCGCTCTGCTACCCGCTCGCGTTCTGGCATGACACCGTGACCCTCGGCCTGTTCTACCTGCTGCCGGTGCTCGGGCTGCTCTACTCCGCGCCGCCGCGCCTCAAGCGCAACCCGGTCACGGCGGCCATCACCACCAGCCTGATCCTGGTGACCCCCATGGCGCTGGGATTCTTCATGCACAGCAGCGACCGCGCCATCCTGCCCTTCTTCGCCGCGCTGTTCGGGTTCTGCCTCGGGGCCATCCCCCTCAAGGACATCGAGGACGAAAAGGGCGATGTCGCGGCCGGGCTGGGGAACTGGATGTCCCGCCTCGGGCCGCGCAAGCTGCTCGGCTACTCGGTGGTGGTGATGGTGGCGGACCTGATCTTCGTGACGCTGGCGCCCATCGCGCTGTCTCAGAAACTTTACCTGTGGGCCTTCGCCGGCGGCGCGCTGGCGACGCTGCTGGTCTTCATCAAGCTGCGGCTGCCCGTGGAGAAGATCTACAAGACCATCATCCGGGTGGTCATCGTCAGCGGCGTGACCATCTTCGGGTTACAGCGTGCGGGCATAATCTAACGACGCTTGGCGTCGCGGCTTGAGGCTTGAGACTTGAGGCTTGAGGGGAAATTGTGACGCTGGTTGATGAAGGCCACGACCGCTCGGATGCTCGCCTCGGGGCCCGGGTTCGCCAGCTCTCGGAGAACCTGTGGGTCGTCTGGCTGGTGCTGGCCCTGATCACCATGGTGCGCAACTCGCTGGAGATGCTCGGGCTGCTCACCGCGTCGCCCAACTACTGTTGCTTCTCGCCGGACCGCGCCTCGTTCCTCAACACCTTCACCTACGAGCTGTTGCTCATCTTCGGCGGCATCTGGATCGTGCATCTCGTGCTGGGGGGCAGCCGCGCTCAGCTGCGCAAGCTCGTGGCCGCGTCGGTGGCGTTCATGGTGCCGCTGTTCATCTTCGTGCCCCTGGTGAACCTGGTGCTCAATTACCAGGGGCCGCGCATCCCGATCTACCTGCTGCCCAACATCTACCTGCCCATGGGATCGGTGCTCGGGTTCCTCGGCATCTCGCTGGCCCTGCCGCTGATCATCCGGCGGATCTACCCGGACCGATCATGGGCCAGGGTGCTGCTGGGCCTCGGAGCGGGCTTCGCCACCATGTTCCTCTGGACCTACGTGGTCGGCTTCCGCCTCTCCTTCTCCACGGCTGCCTGGTTCTGGGAGCGCGAGGCGAACCTGATGGACGTCTACTCGCTCTCCTTCATGGTACCGCTTGTGGTGAGCTACCCGCTGTTCGTGCGCACCTACCGCGGGCCTGGCCAGCGGGGCGCGGGGTGGGGAACCTACGGGCTGGTGCTGCTGGTCACCCTCGGCCTGCTGCACACCTCCAGGGCGCTCGGCGATGCGACCCGGCTTCGGGAGCCGGTGGTCTGTCAGGTGGTGGTGGCGCTGCCCGGGAGCGCGCCGCTGGTCAAGCGGCTCGTATACCGCAAGGTGCCTGGCGCAAACGCCGACCCGGTGCACCGGGCCGCCTTCGCGCTGGAGCCCGGCCAGGCTTCGCCCGTGGTCAAGACCCCCTTCGGTCCAGCGGTGCTCAGGAGAGTTTCTCTGCCCACCGAGGCCGAGGTGCAACATATCATGGTGGCCCGGCAACATGTGCGCTGGCGCGACGTGCCGTCGGTGGAGGTCCAGCGCAAGCTGGTACGCCGCCGCGCCGACGGGCTGCGCGCCGCCGCGGCGAACCACCCTCAGGCCTTCGGCGAGATGGCCCGCAAGGCCTCGGACGGCCCCTACGCCTACCGGCGCGGCCGCGTTCCCATGGCCCTGCTCAGGCCCTTCCGCGCCCTGTACGACGTGGTGGCCGGGCTGGAAAAGGGCGAAGTGTCGCAGGTGGTGCCGAGCCCCTGGGGGCTGCATATCTTCAGGCGCCTGCCCTGATGGGCAACCGCCGGCTTGAGACTTGAGGAGGTGAGGCTTGAGGGCAGAGTGCTCCGGGCTATTCAGCCTCGAGCCTCGAGCCTCGGGCCGAGAGCCGCGCAGCGGCTCTCAACGCAGATTCCCGTACATCATCGGCGCTGCCGGCCTCACATGCAGGTAGGTCGAGGCGGGGACCTTCTCGGGGACCCACGCCTTCTTTCGGGGCGGGTTGCGGCGGGGCGCGCGCTTACGGCGCGGATCCTTGATCACCGCGGGGTACACATCTTCTATGTCGGCCGCCGACTCGAGCGCAGGCTCGGCCGGGGGGGAGCTGAGGGTCAATACGATGGCGTCGGCTGGTCGGAAGGTCAGCTCGTCGCTCTGGTGGGCGCAGGCGCCCATGATGGAAACACTGAACAGCATCGCAAAAATGGTCGTCATCTCACACCTCCGAATATCCGGAGTGCCTGCTCCGGGCTTCCGGCACGGACGCAGGGCAAGGGGTACAGCTAACTGGTTGTAAAGGGGGTTTAGTTGGGTGCTTCGTTCTTCTCATCTCGGGGACCGAGGCCCGAGGTTGCAGACCGGAAAGCATCACACGTGCCAGATCGCATGTTTCGCCAAAGCCTAATGATTAT
Organism: uncultured Myxococcales bacterium; assembly: GCA_964511535.1. GTDB lineage: Bacteria > Myxococcota_A > Polyangia > CAZCFB01 > CAZCFB01. Next base: position 31,956 of record CAZEFW010000101.1, read on the forward strand.
GAGCTGTTGAGAAATGCCGTGACAGGGCGAAGCTCTCCGGAATTCGGAGCCGGTTCGATAATCGGAGATGGAATTTCGGAAAAAGGAGAGGTGCGTCGGGGGAGGAGGGGGGGGGTCAGCCGGCGAGGACGTCCAGGCGAGCCTGGGCCCACTCGGCCTTCTCCTGCAGCTCGCGGTGCTCGGCGTTCAGCTCGCCGTCCCACTCCTTGAGCACGGCCTCGGCCTCCTCCAGCTCGCTGCGCACCTCGTCGGCGTCGATCTCATCGGGGGTGGCGGACAGGTCGGTGAGCACCAGCACCTTCTCCGAGGCCCCAACCTCGGCGAAGCCGGTGCCCACGGCCAGGCGCCGTGCCTCACCGCTCTCGTCGGTGTAGCGCACGATGCCGGGGCGAAGCGCCGACAGGAAGGGGATGTGCCCCTCCAGGACGCCGAACTCGCCCAGCTTGCCGGGCATGATGACCTGCTGAGCGTCGGTGATGGCCACCGTGCCCTGAGGCGTGACGATTGAGAGGTGCAAGGACACTGGTCTACTCCTCTGCCTTCATCTTCTCGGCGTTCTCGCGGACCTCGTCCATGCCGCCGGCCATGTAGAAGGCCTGCTCCGGCAGGTCGTCCACCTTGCCGTCCACCAGCTCAGCGAAGCCGGCGACCGTGTCCTCGATCTTGACGTAGCGCCCCGGGCGGCCGGTGAACTGCTGGGCCACGAAGAAGGGCTGGCTCAGGAACTTCTGGATGCGGCGAGCGCGCGCCACCACCAGCTTGTCCTCCTCGGAGAGCTCGTCCATGCCGAGGATGGCGATGATGTCCTGCAGGTCCTTGTAGCGCTGCAGCAGCACCTGCA
>CAZEFW010000102.1:0-19846 GCA_964511535.1 uncultured Myxococcales bacterium
CCGTGGGCAACACCACCGCCGCCATCGGCAAGGGCTTCGCCATCGGCTCCGCCGCGCTGACCGCCCTGGCCATGACCGCTGCCTACATCACCAAGCTGGACGTGGGCAACTACCAGGTGAATCTCAACGCGGCCAACCCGTTCGTGCTGGTGGGCCTGCTCATCGGCTGCGCGCTGCCGTTCCGCTTCTCCGCCATGGCCATGGTGGCCGTGGGCGAGGCGGCTCAGGACATGATTCAGGAGGTCCGGCGGCAGTTCAAGGATATCCCCGAGCTGCGCCCCGCCCTGCTGGCGGCCCAGAAGGCCGAGAGCGAGGAGCGTGAGCCCAACGAGGAGGAGAAGAAGATCATCGACGCCGCAGACGGCAAGGCCGAGTACGCCCACTGCGTGTCCATCTCCACCGCCGCGGCGGTCAAGAAGATGGTGGTGCCCGGCATGATCGCTGTTGTGGTCCCGCTGGTCATCGGCGTCATCAGCCCGGACATGCTGGGCGGCCTGCTCATCGGCTGCACCATCTCCGGCGTGTGCATGGCGATCTTCCAGTCCAACGCGGGCGGCGCCTGGGACAACTCCAAGAAGCAGACCAAGGACGGCGGCCACGACGCCTACGGCGACGACTACGACGAGATGCACAAGGCGACGGTCACCGGCGACACCGTGGGCGACCCGCTCAAGGACACCTCCGGCCCGAGCCTGAACATCCTGGTCAAGCTGGTCTCCGTGGTGGCGATGATCATCGCCCCGCTGCTGGCGGCCATCCACGCCGGCTAAGCCCGCCGCTTCATCGCGTAACGACCCGCAGGGTCGGCGCACGGCGGGCTCCCCCGGAGGGGCTCCACACGTGCACAGCGCGGCCCAATACAGCCCTGCCCGAGCCCGGCCCGGTACCATCTCCCCTCCCTCTCTGCTTTCCCTTTCAGCACACTTCACATAGAATCCGAGTCCTCTGAGACCCAGCGCGCGCGGGTCGCCGGGCACGATCAGCGCGCCGATAGAAGGGGAGGGGATGTCAAGGATCTGTCCCAGGTGCGGCAGGAAGTACGGCGATGTCGTGCGCCAGTGCGATCCGTGCCAGATGCGGTTGGTGGCCATCACCGCGCGTCATGACACCCTGCTGGGCACCTCCATCGACGGGCGCTTCACCATCACCGAGCTCATCGCCCGGGGTGGCATGGGGTCGGTGTACCGCGCCTACCAGCCCAGCATCGACCGCCACATCGCGGTCAAGGTGCTGCACCCGAACATCTCTGCTGACGAGACGATGCTCAGGCGGTTCTTCCGCGAGGCCAAGGCCATCTCGAGCCTGCACCACCACAACATCGTGCAGATCTTCGACTTCGGCCAGAGCCAGGAGGGGCTGCTGTACATGGTGATGGAGTTCCTCGACGGGCCGGTGCTCCACGACGTCATCAACCGCGGTCCCGTCCCACCCCTGCGCACGGTCAACATCCTGTCCCAGGTGTGTGACGCGCTATCGGCGGCTCACGGCCGGGGCATCATTCACCGCGACCTCAAGCCGGAGAACATCGTCCTGCTCGACCGCGCCGGCGCGCCCGACTTCGTCAAGATCCTCGACTTCGGCCTGGCGCGCATGGCCCACGGCTCGGGCAGCGACGCGGAGAAGCTCACCGAGGCGAACCAGTTCTTCGGCACGCCGATGTACATGAGCCCGGAGCAGGTGGGCGCCTCGGACCTGGACGGCCGCTCGGACCTCTACTCCCTGGGCATCATCCTGTTCGAGATGTTGGTGGGGCAGCCGCCGTTCACCGGCGACAGCCCGATGAGCATCATCCTGGCCCACTCCCGGGACGAGCCGCCGCTGTTGTCCGACGCCTGCCACGCCTACGTGGTGCCGCCCCAGCTGACGGCCCTGTGCGCGCAGCTGCTGGAGAAGGACCCGGCGCGACGGCCGCCCAGCGCGGCGCAGGTCAAGGCCACCCTGCGGGAGGCCTTCGAGACGTTCCCTGGCGGCGGCTTCCTCGACCCGACCCGCGCCTCGGCGGTGACGCCGGTGGCGCTGCCGAGGGTGGACGCCGGGCGGGAGCTGGCCACCCAGTCGCTGGTGTTCCGCGGTCCGGGTGAGGATCACCAGCTGATGGAAACGGTGATGCACGAGGTCAAGACCCCGCTGACGGTGGTCAACTCCGGCGTGGACCTGCTCGCCTCGGGGTCGCTCGGTGCGCTCACGGCCCAGCAGGAGCAGTTCCTGCGCATGATCAAGCGCAACATCCGGCGGCTCTCCTGCTTCACCGGCGATGTCTTGACCTTCTCCCGGCTCAACGCGGGCAAGCTGCACATCGCGCCCCGGGTCATGGAGCTGGAGCTGACCCTCATCTCCGCCATGGCCGCGCTGATCCACGAGGAGCGGGACAGCGTGAGCCCGGCCCACCTGCGCCACGAGGGGGATGGCCCGCTGGAGGTGTTCGCCGATCCCGAGGCGGTGCGCGGCATCGTCATGGGGCTGGCCAGGGTCCTGCTCATGTCCTTCACCGCCGAGAGCAAGATCCTGATCAAGCACCGCCGTGGTGACCCTTACGCCGAGGTCTGCGTGAGCGCCACGGGCACCTCCACGGCGGCGGAGGGGCTGGTGGCCGCGTTCAGGAGCGGGTCGCCCGCGGGCGACGGCGCCATGCAGGGGCTGCGCGGCGTTGGGCTGCGGCTGAGCGTCTGCCGCGCCATGGTGGAGCGCATGGGGGGCAAGATCACGGTCACCGCGCCGGACGCGGAGCAGGCCATCTTCCAGCTCACCTTGCCCCGGCCTGCCACCGCGCGCACCACGCTGTTCGGGCCCCTGGCCCGGACCATGGGGTACGCATCCGCCATGCAGCTGCAGCAGGCGGCCTCCCGCCAGCGGGAGCAGCAGCGGCGGCGGCGCATTGGGGAGGTGCTGTGCGACCAGGGCGTCATGTCACCCGAGGCCGTTGAAGACGTGCTGCGGGTGCAGGAGATCCACCTTGGCCACCCGCACCACCACCTGCCCTGCAACATGCAGGAGGGGCTGTTCGGCAGGCTCGCGCTGAAGTACTCCTACCTCGCGCCCGAGCAGCTGAACCGCTGCCTGGCCCAGCAGCAGGAGGCGCGCAGCAACGGCGAGCCGTCGCTGCTGGGGGAGATCATGGTGGAGCGCAACCTGCTCGAGCCGCGGGACGTGGTGAACCTGATCCACATGCAGCAGCTGCGGCGCGCGGTGTGCGGCGGGTGCGGCAGCCGATACAACACCGCCCGCATGGAGAAGGGGAAGCGCCTGCACTGTCCACGGTGCGGCGCGGTGCTGGAGATCGACCGGAAGAGCGATGAGATCGGGGTGGCGACCCCCGAGGTGCTCTCCTAGAAGCCTGTCGAAGTGTTGATTTGGGCGCGACAGGCTCGTGGGTCGTTGATCCCCGGCGCATCCTGTACGATCCTCCACCCATGATGATGCGCCCGTTCTCGTTGTGCGTGCTCCTGATGGCCTGCGTTTCATGCAGCGAGGAGCAGCGGCTGACTGTTGGCGACCCCTGCGAGGCGGACTCCGACTGCGCCAGCGCGGTGTGCCACCGCGGGATATGCGCGCGGCCCACGCCCGGAGATATCGGCGAGTCCTGCCGCGCGGCCGCGGAGTGCAAGAGCATGCGCTGCGAGGTGGGGCAGTGCTCGTGGGGGCAGCTGGCCGCCGGTGACAAGTGCCGCTGGAGCGAGGAGTGCGCGGCGCGGTGGTGCCTGCAGAACAAGTGCCAGGGAAACCAGCCCAAGGACGGGGGCGTGCCCGACAGCGCGCCGCCGGATGGACCGCTGCCTGACCGCGCGACGCCAGACCAGTCGCTGCCGGACCTGCCGGTGCCCGATGTGCCGGCGCCGGACAAGCTTGTGCCGGATCAGCTGGTGCCTGACCAGCTGGTGCCTGATATCACCCCTCCAGATGTCTTCCCGCCCGGCGGCTGCATCCCCAACACCACCCGCAAGTGCTTCTCGGGCGCCTCGGGGTGCGTCAAGGCTGGCGCGAGCTACACCTGCAAGGGCAAGTGCAAGGCAGGGACCCAGACCTGCCAGGCCAACTTCAGCTGGCCCACCGCCTGCTCCGGGCAGCAGCTCCCCAAGGCCGAGACCTGCAACACCGACGACGACGACTGCGACGGCACGCCCGACAACGGCGCGTGCTACTCCAAGTGGATCGGCGTGTCGCTCAAGCAGGGCATGAACGTGCAGGACATGGCCATCGACGGCAACAACTGGCTGGTGGCGGGGTACATCTCCGGCGGCGGCGCGGTGCAGCACAGCGTGGACGGCGGCAAGACCTGGACGGTGCAGATGACCTCCTCCGCCGGGGTGAGGCAGGTGGCCATGGACGGCAGCAAGGCGGTGGCCATCGACGAGAACCGGAACATTCACTGGTCCAAGGACGGCGGCAAGAACTGGTCGGTGGGGGCCAAGTGCGCCAAGGCGGGCTATGTCTACTCCCTGGCGCTCAAGGGCGACGTGGTGCTCGCCGGGGCCCACGGCGAGCTGTGCCGCTCCAAGGACCTGGGCGCCAACCTGGACAAGACGCTGACCCCATTTACCGCCGGCGGAAAGCCGCTGCTGGTCACCGACGTGGCCTTCGCCACGGTCAAGGGCGCCACCCGGGCCATGCTCATCGGCTACACCTACGACGCCAACCAGCTGTTCGGCGTGTACGACTCCACCGACCTCGGCGTGAAATGGAGCCCGGTGACCAGCTTCCCCGGCACCAAGGGGCGGCTCTCCCGGCTGGCCCTGGGCGCCGACGGCAAGGCGTTCGTGGCGGGCGACCAGCTGCTGCACCGCTCGCCGGATCAGGGCAAGACCTGGTACACCACCTCCACATCGATCTGGAATATCCTCTCCATGGGCTACGAGTCCCCCGGCACCGTCATCCTGGGCAGCTCCAACTCTGGCTACGGCTGGATGTACCGCTCCATCGACGGGGGTAAGAGCTTCACCAAGGAGAACGACCTGAACGTCAAGTACGGCAAGGGCGTCAACTCCATCACCTTCGACGGCAAGGGGTACGCCTTCACCGGCAACGGCTACGGCACCAAGGGCACGCTTCAGAAGGCCAGCTGGTAGGGGGCGATCAGATGTTCCCGCTCTTCCAGGCGAAGTAGCCCCACCGAACGAAGCTGGCCAGCCACACCGGCAGGGAATTGCCCTCGGGGTAGGGGATGACCCCGCTGCCGGGTGGCAGCTGCACGCCGATGTTGGACATGACGTCGCAGGTGTCGGCGCCGCGCTCGGGCGGCGGGGCGATGTCGGCCAGCGGGGTCAGCGACATGCGCGCCGGGCTGCCCACGAAGGTCAGGGGCTGGGGGCTGCCCGGGTACTCCCGCCGCCGGATGATCGGCTTGAAGCGGGGGTCGTGGCGGCGGATGTCCTCCACGATTCGGCGGATGGACGGGTAGGGCAGGACCGCCACCGTGTCCTGCAGGCCCGCCTCCACCACCGAGCGCTGCCACCCGGCCACGGTGCGCCGGTAGAAGCGCGCGCCCAGGGTGCTCAGCGGGTCGTCGTCGCCCGAGGCGCCGTCGCCAGGGTCCAGGCCCTGCCAGCGGATCCACTGGCGGAGGTCACGGCGCGGGCCGCAGACCAGGACATGGCCGCCCAGAGCCCAGAAGATCCCGGCCACCACCTCGCGGTCGGTGTCGTGGACCGCCTCGTGGCCCTGCGAGCGGGCGCGCTCCAGGCAGGCGTCGCGCTGGAACGCCGACACCGACAGCAGCTGCAGCAACACCGAGACGCTGGTCAGGTGAGTCGACGCCATCAGCCCCTCGCCGGTGGTCCGCTGGTTGTAGATCCCGAGCAGCGTGGAGAAGGCGCCCAGCAGGCCGCAGCCGATGTCGATGATGGGCGACGGCAGCAGGCGCGGGCGGCCTTCGACGGCGTAGGCCATCTGCATGCCGGAGACGGCCTGGACCACCTGCTCGAAGCCGGGGCGCTCCTGCCACACGCCGTGGTTGCCGTAGGCGTTGAGGTGGGTGTAGGCCAGGCCCGGGAAGCGCTCGAGCATCGCCTCGGGGCCCACGCCGATGGTGCGCGCCAGATCCAGGTGCCGGTAGTTGTTGATGAAGGCGTCCGGCTGAAACCAGCCGAACAGCTCGTGCAGGCGCTCCTTGCCCCGATCCGTGGTGAAGTCGAGGGTCACCGAGCGCTTGCCGGCGTTGAAGATGAGGTGAAAGGAGAGGGCCCAGTCGAGGCGGGTCTCGCTCTGCAGCGAGATCACGTCGGCGCCGAACTCGGCCAGCACCCGGGCAGCGCATGGCCCGGCGATGACCCGCGACAGGTCCATCACCTTCACGCCGGACAGGGCGTGGTCCAGCGCGGCGGGCTGCGCGGCCTGGTCCGCGTCGGGCGGCGCGGCTGGCCGCGGGGACTCCTCCCAGCGATGGGCGATGTCCGCGCCGTCGTCGGCGTGAAGCTCCCGGGGCTCAACCCGGGGCGGGCGCGCCGGCGCGGCCACCATGGGGCCGGGCCCGAGCAGCGCGCCGAAGACCGGGTCCTCCACCTCGCAGGCGTCGGTCATGCCCGCCTCGAGGCTGTCCCGCAGCCACTCCTCCACGGTGCGCACCTTGATGCAGCACAGGGTGTCGCCCAGGATGGATTCCCACTCCTGGGCGTCGCGCGACAGGAAGATCTCGTCGTAGATCGCCTTGATCTTTTTGGCCTCGTCGATGCTCTTGACCTGGCTCGGGTCGCGCATGGTCTCTTCGGACATCACGTCGCGCAGCCGCTGGACATCGGCAGCGTGGCCCGAGCGCTCCAGGATCTCCAGCATCTGGGCGTTGTGCGTCGGCAGCGTGATGTGCAGGTAGACGTAGCGGTCGTCCTTGCACAGCCAGCAGCGCATGAAGGGAGAGCCGATCATCTTGAGCGGCAAGAAGCCGCGCGGCACCCCGGCCTTGATCAGCACCTGGAGAACCTGAGCAGCGTAGCTGCCGTGGCACATCGAGACCTCGATGTCCTGGCCCTGGCCCAGCTCCAGCCGGGCGATGAGCGCGGCCATCACGGCGTTGACGCCGTACAGCGCCGCGGTGATGGAGGGGATCGGGAACGGGTGGTAGCGGGGCGGGCCGATGGGCTTGTTGTAGAGCAGCCCGGCGGCGCCGGCCACGGCCTCATGCCCCGGCAGACTTGAGCGGGGATCGTCCTCGGGGAAGGCGGGGATGCGGCACACCACCAGGCCGGCGTTGTGCTCCCGGCGCAGGCGCCGCAGGTCGAACCAGGGCCGGGGTGTCTCGTCCTCCACCACCACGTCGGCCTGGGCCAGCAAGCGGTGCAGCAGCTGCCCGTCGCCCGGGCGCTGTCGGTCGAGGCTCAGCTCTGTCTTGCCCCGGGCCAGCAGCGCGTCGAGCACAGGGTCCGCCGCGGGGGCGTCGGGTTCGACCACGCGGATCACCTCGGCGCCCTGTTCGGCCAGCAGCATGCCCACCAGCGGCGCGGCGAGCCCGTGGCCCAGTTCGACCACGCGCAACCCGTGCAGCAGGCCGGTGGCGTCGTTATCGGTCATGTGGTCCTCCCCTCGTGGGGCGTTATCTGCGTTCGGGTGGAATGGGGGCGCTTCGGGTCAGCAGCGCGACAGCGCCGGAGCGAAGATATCCCTCAGGGTCTGGTCGCTGCTGAGCCACTGGTGGGCCACGTATGGCGCCATCTCGTTGGCAGACTGGATGATGGAGCGGTTCGAGAGCCGCGCCGACCAGCCGCCTGTCTGCCGCGGATCGATGACGTTCCAGTAGAACTTCGCCGTGCGGTAGAGCAGCCAGGAGCCGAACTGGCTCTTGCCGGCCCACGCCACGCGGAACATCCAGTCCACGTCCACGTCGCCGTAGATGGAGGGGATGTCGTGGTTCAGCGGGATCAGGTAATCACCGGCCGCCGGGTTGTAGCGCATGCAGGTCTTGAACTTGCCGTTGGCAGCCTCGTAGTTAACCAGCGCGCGAAGCGGCTTGCCCCACTCTGATGGTCCACCCATGGTCCTGACCTCCAGGCAGTGAAGGGGGGATTATAGCGCATTTGCAGGGGCGGTTCAGAGGCGCAGCAGCAGGCCAGCTTCGGGCAGCAGGCCCACTTGCTCGTCCATGGCGTTGTGGTAGTAGCCCACGCCGCAGGAGAGGTAGAGCGAGACCGGGCCGACATAGAACTGCGGGCCCGTCAGGGAGGAGACCCACAGGGTGGTGGGCACGAACTCGGCCTTGGAGACCTGCACCCTCGCCCGGAGGAACCAGGAGAACCAGCCCGTGACCTGGTAGGCGGCGCCGGCGCCGGCGAAGGCGCCGAAGGCGAAGCGGTTGTTCCAGTCCGGGTTCTCCTCGGGCTTGTTGGCCAGCTTCTCCTCGGTATCGTACCGCCCCTGGTCCACGCCGCCGGCCCCGGCCCCGGCGCCCAGCTCGATGTCCATGAAAAAGCCGGTCTCCTTGCCCGGCTCCTGGAACAACATGAACCTCACGCCCGCGTTGCCGATGGTCCACTTCTCGTCCCCCACGAAGCGCATGTCCACCGAGCCGTCGAGCCACACGGCGTCGGCCACGGCGAGGGAGACCGTGGCCGCGCCGTTGCCGTAGGGCACGCCGGCGGCGCCGGATACCTCCACGGCCCCTGGCCTGGTGGGGCGAGGGCTGCCCATGTGTACGCTGCGGATGGGCGGCGCGAATACCGGGTTGCAGGCGGTGAGGCCCGCCACGAGCATCGGCAGCGCCAGCCATTTCGGGGCATGGGTCGGGTTCAGCATGGTGGGCCTCCTCCTCGGGGTGATACAGCGTGACTTTGCAGGAAGCATCTCCCGGGCCAGAACCAGGGGATGCGGGGGAAATGAAGTGATCCCCGGTAGATCCGTCGATTATTGCGTGGCCGGCGCCTGGAGCACCTGTCGAGGATTCGTCACTGACACCACCCGTCGTGAACCAGAATTCACAGTGGGTAGGCTCAGGGAGTGAGCAGGGCAGCCTTGATGGCCTGGGCCTTGTCCTTGGCCGGTTGCTGGCGCCAGACGATGGCGAACGTGGCGCTGTTGAGCGCCAGGGCGACGGGGTTGGCAGCTCTGTAGCTGCTGGCGATGGTGAAGGGAGGGTTGGCGGGGGCCCTGTCCCAGACCGACAAGTGGATTCCCCTGTCCTCGAAGCGAACTGCTTTGACGGCTGTCTGCTCGTCGCGGGTGTCGCCCTCGCCGTACACCAGGACGCACATCTTGCCGGCGCAGGCCACCCGGGGATTGATGTCCAGCTTCTTGCTGTTGGCCAGCACGAACCCGCCCTTGTCGGTGGACTTGAGCCCGTACTTGTCCGCGGTGACGCGGGCGCCATAGATGTCGGTGTTGGCCTTGCGGTTGTCCTCCCACACCACCATGTACTTGTGATCGTAGCTGGTCTGGCCCTTGACGAAAGCCACGTCGGGCCGGTAGCTGGCCTTGGCGCCCGAGTATGAGATGGGGCTCCCGTAGCTGCCGCTGAGCACGCCGCTGCCGTAGACCTGGCGGCCGTAGATCATCGAGCCACCGCCGTCGGGCGAGGTGCGCCACACCACCAGGTAGTCCTGGCCGTCGGTGGCGATGGCGGGCTGGTAGTCCTGGTGGGTTCCTTGCTGGTTGCTGATCAGGACGCTCTTGGCGCTCAGGGTGAACCAGCTTGCCTTTGCGGTCAGCTTCATGCCATGGATCCGCGGCGCGGCCGGGTTGGTGAGATCGGACCAGACCACCAGGCAGGACCACTCGGTGCCCGCCTGCCGGCAGGCGATGGCCGGCCTGTTCTGGGCTCCGGCGCCGTTGGGGTTCACCTTGGCGCCGCGCTTGACCGAGGCCGTGCCCGCCAGGTCTACCGGCGTGGCGTAGACCTTGTTGATCTTGTTCTTCAGATCCCTGCCGTCGTCCCAGGCCAGGACCACCCTCTTGTCCATGGTGGCCATGTCGGGGGCCTGCTGATAGTAGGCGCCGAGATCCGTGAGGTTCACCGCCCCGCCGGAGATCATCGGCGTGAGCAGCTTGGTCCCCAGCGCCTGTACATACAAATTGTCGATGACGTTGGCCTTGGAGTGCGCGTCGGCCCAGGTGACCATGATGCGCCCGCCGCCGTGGGCGTTGTAGGCGGCCCGGGGGGCAGCCTTGCTGTCCTTGTGCAGCGTGGCGACGTCCTTCTTGGCGTGCTCCAGCTTGTAGCAATATTTATCCGAGATGCTCGTGCAGGCCACGCAGAGCAGGTAGCCGCCAGTGTTGTTGTTGTACTCGGTGCAGTCGGCTCCCCCGAAGAGGGTCTTGTCGCATTTTTCGCCATGCTCCAGCCTGCCGTTGTTGCACTTCGCCGGGCCATCTGCGTAGGCGATCCCCTGGTCCTTCTTGTGGGTGCCCTGCTCGCGGATGATTCGCTGGTCCAGCCAGCCGCCCTCGGGGCCAGGCCCCTTGTCCGCGGGCACCCGGTCCACGCAAGTTTTGTCAGCACCACATTTCTGGTGGGGCGGGCAGTCCGGATCGCCGGAGCACTTGTAGCCGCCCGCCGGATCGGTGAGCTCGGGGTTGAAGCACGCGGACGCCAGCCCCGCTGCCAGGAGCAACGGCAGGGACAGCAGCGTGGAGGCGCGCATCAGAAGCGCCAGCCGGCTGTGACCCCCGCGCCCTGCGGCGAGAGCGCCGGAGCGAGCCACGCGGCCTGCTGCTCCTTGTCCCCGCCGAGCATGTCGATGATGACCAGCGTCGCGCCCGCTGCCAGGGCCGCGCCGCCCACGGCGAGGCCGACGATGGCGCCCAGCTCCAGGCCGTCGCCCTTGTCCAGCTCATCCTGCATCTCGGGGTAGGTCAGCTTCTTGTCGCGGTAAGCGTCCTCCACCTCGCCCTGCTTGCTCATGGCCATGCCGCCCAGCACGCCGCCCGCCACCAGTCCGGCGGCCCCGACGCCCACCAGCACATAGCCGGCCAGGCGCATGGTGTTGCTCCGCTCCGCGGGGGGCGGGGCGACCACGGGCTTCTGCTTTGCCTTCTGCGCTTCCAGCTTGGCGATCTTGGCGCGCACCTCGGCGGCGTTCTGCGGGTTCGACTTGAGGTACTCCTCGTAGTGGGCGATGGCCTTGTCCGGCTCGCCCATGCCCTCGCGGCAGCGGCCCATGTTGTAGAGCAGCTCCGGTCGCTTGGAGTACTTGTACGACTCACCGAACTGCTCCAGCGCCCGGGCGTAGTCGCCGCGCTTGTACAGCTCGGCGCCGAGCTTGTAGAACTTCTTGGCCAGCTCCACGTCTGTCTTGCCAGCCAGGCTTTCCCCGGGGGCTGTCAGCAGCACCGCCGCCGCCAGCACCGCTCCGATCATTGAACGCATGAGGCGAGCATAGCAGAGAGCGCCCAATCCTCGCGCCAACGAAAATATGTCAAGTGGTGGGGTCAGACCCCCCTATATGACATATTCGCCAGCCGCCCGGATAAAATGTCAAGTGGTGGGGTCAGACCCCCCTACTTGACATTTTGGGTGGGGGTGGCCGTGGTACGGTCCGGGGCATGGGGCTGCCCGCGGATCTGCCCATATGTGAAGTTGAACAGGGGGTGCGCGATGCGTTGCGTCGGGGGCCGGTGGTGATCACCTCGCCCACGGGCAGCGGCAAGAGCACCTGGGTCCCGCTGTGGGCGGCCGACCTGCACGGCTCAGCGCTGGTGGTGGAGCCGCGCCGGGTGGCGTGCCGTAGCCTGGCCCGGTTCGTGGCCGGCGCCACCGGCGGGAGGCTGGGGCAGCAGGTGGGCTACGCCGTGCGCCACGATGACCGCCTGGGGCCCGATACCCGCGTGGCGTATGTCACGCCGGGGCTGGCGCTGCAGATGGCCGCGGGCGACGGCCTGGCTCGCTTCGGCTGCGTGCTGCTGGACGAGTTTCACCAGCGCAGCCAGGAGGTTGACCTGCTGCTGGCGCTGCTGCGCGCCCGGGGCGAGCGCCGGCTTGGCGTGCTGTCGGCCACCCTCGACGGCCGGCGCGTGGCGGACCACATGGACGCCACCCTGGTGGCGGCCGAGGGGCGGCTGTACCCGGTGCAGGTGCGCCACCTGGGCGACGATCCGGTGCCGTCCGGTCGCGGCCTACCCGAGCGGGTGGCGGCGGCCCTGGGGCGCCTGCGCGGCGGCGAGGGCGACGTGCTGATCTTCCTGCCCGGCAAGCCGGAGATCGGCGCCTGCCTGCGTCACCTGGCCGGGCACCCCGAGTTCGAGCCGCTGCCCCTGCACGCCCAGCTGTCCCACGACGAGCAGGACCGCGCGTTCGTGCCGGCCGCGCGACGGCGGGCCATCCTGAGCACCAACGTGGCAGAGACCTCGGTCACCCTGCCCGGGGTGCGGGCGGTGATCGACTCCGGCCTGGTGCGCCGAACGGTGTATCGCGAGGGCCGCGGCGCCCTGGCCACCACCCCGGTGGCCATGGACGCGGCCGACCAGCGCGCAGGCCGGGCAGGTCGCCTGGCTCCCGGCGTCTGCCTGCGCCTCTGGAGCGAGGCGGGCATGCTGGAGCAGCAGACGCCGCCGGAGATCCTGCGCGAGGACCTGTCCCAGCTGGTGCTGCACGCGGCGCAGCTCGGCCACCGGGCCGAGGCGCTGCCCTGGCTCGATCCGCCGCGGGATTTTGCCCTGGCCGACGCCCACGAGCTGCTCGTCTCCCTCGGGCTGCTGGATGAGGCGGGGGGCATGACCCCGGCCGGCCGTCAGGTGGGGCGCCTGCCGGTGGATCCGGTGCTGGGACGGCTGCTGCAGGCCTCGAAGAGAGCGGGCGCCCTGCCGGACATGATCCCGCTGGTGGCCGCGCTCTCCCTGGGCGGCCCGCTCTTTTTGCCCGGGCACCCGCGGCCCCCGGAGGATGGCCTGGACGATCCGCTCACCGCCAGCCGCTGCGATGCCGAGGCCCACGTGCTCGCCCTGCGGCGTCCGAAGCTCGCGCGGGGCAGGGTGCGTCCGGAGGCCCTGGCCGAGGCGCGGCGCGTCGCGCGGCAGCTGCACAGGAGCCTGGACGCGCGCCCTGCGCCGGAGCAGGCGGCCGTTGATCGTGATGCGCTGGCGCGGGCAGTGCTGGCGGCGCTCCCCCTGGCCGCCTTCGCCCGCCGGCCACGAAAGGCCGAGGCGTGGGGCAACGGCAAGGTTGAGCTGCGGCTGGGGCGCGACACATTGATCCAGGACCGGGTCCCCACGGTGCTGGCCGTTGACCAGCGCCTCACCGTGGAGCGGGGCCGGTCGGTGCGCAGGTACGCCACATGCGCCATGCCCGTGACCCCCGCCTGGCTCCGGCGCCACGGCGCGGGCCGCCAGCAGGTGGTGGGCGTGCGGGTCAAGCAGGGGGTGCTCCTGGCCCGGATGCGCTGGCTCATCGGCACCACCAGCCTCGAGGAGCAGGAGCAGGTCCCGCGAGGGGACGCCGCGGCCAGCGCCCTGCTGCGACTGCTGCGCGAGGAGCGCTACATGGCCGCGGAGGTGCAGGCCGCCCGGCGCGAGGTGGAGGCGTTCGTGCTGCGCGAGATCCTGGAGGGGCGCCCCCGGCCGCAAGGCTTCGAGCCGTGGCTGGAGCGGCGCGTAACGAGCCTCGACTTCGACGACGGCGAAGATCTGGCGCTGCTCACCGCCGGGGACCTGGCCCCGGGCCTGCTCGAGGCGTTCGAGCTCCAGGAGGTGGAGCGCCGGTTCCCGCCCACCCTCTCCCTGGGCGGACAGCGCCTGCGCCTGACCTACGACCCCGCCGGCCGCCGTGTCACCCTGCGCGCCTCACGCCCGGGACATGCCCCGCCGCGCCGGGACTTCCTGCCCCGCTGGCCCGGCTGGCGGCTGATGTATGACAACGGCAAGCACGTGGTGGAGATCCCATGACCGCCCTGGCCCTCGCACCATCGCCCCGAACCCTGTGCCTGGCGGGGCTGCTGTGCGCCACCCTGGCTGGCGGCGTTGCCCGCGCCACGCCCTGCGCGGAGACCTCGGCGCCTGGCGCGTGGAAGACACCGATACAGGGCGTCATCCAGGCCCTTGTCGCCTCCCGTGACGCCCCGATGAGCGGCTTGCCCCCGCGGGTGGCGCGGGTGGTCGAGGCCATGCGCGAGGTGACCAAGCTGTGGCCGCCCTCGCTGGACAACGCCACCGTGCGCAAGGGGAAGCTGGCAGCGGTGGTCACGGTGCGCGGGCTCAAGGGTGGCCGGCGCGCCCTGTTCGTCTTCGAACTGGTGGAGCGAAAAGGGTGCTGGACCTGGGGCGGGCGCCGCAGCCGGGTTCTGCTGAGCCAGTGCTCTGCCGAGAGCGTGCCCGCCTGCGTGGACGGCCGGCTTGCGGCCCTGCCCAACACCTCCCTGGACCGTCGCCAGGCTGGCTACGGCGCGGTGGACCGCGCCCTGGACCGGCGCCGCAAAAAGAAGGCGGCGGAGCGGTCCCCTTTCGGGATGGTGGGCGGCGGGTTGACCACCTCATCGCTCTCTCCGGTGATCCTGGACGATGCCTTGCGCACCCGGGGCGCGCCCGAACTCAGGGCCCGGGGCTGCCTCGGCTCATGCCGAAACCAGGTGGGGGACGACACCCTCGGGAAGGTGACCCTGCGCCACAGGCGCGGGCGGTGGCGCGAGGTGCGTCCAGCGAAGCAGCAGAAGGAGACGACGAAGAAGCGCTGAGCTACTGCAGCACGTACGTGATCATGTTGTCGTCGGTGGTCAGGTTGGTCCCCCGGTAGGTCAGCGTGTTGTTCTTGACGCAGTAGTAGTAGCTCTTGGTCACGCCCATGGTGCCCTTGATGGTGGCGATGCCGCCCTTGGACGACCAGGTGCCGCTGTCGCTGGTCTTGACCGGCAGCGTCACCTTGCACTTGCAGGCGTTGCCCACCTTGCTGCAGGTGGCCTTGGCGCCCTTGACCAGGCTGGCGATGATCCCCTGGGCCACGACGCAGCTCTTGGTGATGCCGAGGCAGGAGAACGGCACGAGGACGGTGGACGTCACCACGCCCGAGACGTTGCGCGTCATCTTACCCCCCTGCAACGTCAGCTTGCCGCTGGTCAAGGCGTAGGCGGTGTTGCTCGCCTTGAAGGTCGGGCACAGCTTCTTGAAGTTGTTGAAGATGGCCAGGTTGACGCAGCCCGCCTTGTAGGTCCACTTGCCCACGGCGTTACCCCCGCAGGCGTTCTTGAGGCCGAAGCCGGGGATGCACTTGATGGGCGGCGGCGCGCCCTTGTCCGGCGGGGGCTTGATCCCCTTGTCAGGCTTTGGCGGCTGGCCCTTGTCTTGCTTCGGCTTGATCCCCTTGTCGGGCGGCGGCTTGACGTTTATGTCCTTGTTCGGCTTGACGCCCTTGTCTTGCTTGGGCTTTGTGCCGGTGTCCTTGTTCGGCTTGACGCCCTTGTCCTGCTTGGGCTTCGCGCCGGTGTCCTGCTTCGGATTGACGCCGCCGTCCTTCTTCTTCGGCCCCGTGTCCTTGTTCATCTCGAAGTCGGAGCCGACACCCTGGTCCGCGGGCGTGCCGGTGGTGTCATCGGAGCAGGCGACGGCGGTGGCGAGCAGCAGCCCGGCGCACAGGCCGACGACGGCCCAGGCGGATCCACCCCCGAAACGGTTCATGACCATGATTTCCTCCCAGTTTTAAGCGATCAGGGCGCCCATGTTAGCACGGCCGGATCAGGGGAGGTGTGACGCGGATCGCCGCCGCCTACTGGCGCTGGGCGTCCCGCTGCATGCCAGTGCGGATGCGGGCCGCAGCCTCCAGCGCGTCCTGGTACACGGCGATGTCCGCCTGGTTGGCCAGCACCAGCAGGCCGTCGATGCCGCCCCGGGCGATACGCCGGGCCACTCGTTCGGCAGCGTGCCGCTGCCCCAGCCGGGCGCCCGCGTCCCGCAGCAGGCCGTGCAGCATGCCTCCTGGCCGGGCGTCGCTGGCGAAGTTGCTGCTGGCCGTGGGATCCAGCAGCAGGCGCGGTGAGGCCTGGTTGTCCACCGCGTAGTAGTGGAAGCTCACCTTGCCCTCGGCCCCCCAGTCGAACGCGCCCTTGCCGGACGAGTCGAGGGTCAGCTTCAGCCCGCCTGCCCGGCCGATCTTCTTGAGCAGCATGCGGGTGGACTCGCGGCAGGTCCACGAGTCGGCGTACTTCTTCTGGGCCGCGACCTGGTTCTTGATCACATTGCTTCGGGGCATCTTCACCGCGGTCTTCTTGTGCACGAGGCTGCGGTGCACGGTGATCCCCGCGCGGATGGTGCGGGTCCGCTGCCGGTGGTTGACCTTGCCCTTGCCCGGCGTCTTGAAGCCGGTCTGCTTCAGGGCGCTGCGAAGGTCGTAGGGCCTGGCGTGGGATGGCGAGGGCGTCAGCAGGAGCAGCGCGAACATGGTGAAAAGCAGGAGCGGGGTACGTGAGGCCATGCACCCGTATCTTGCAACCGCAATGCCACCCCGGTGCGCTGCTGTGTTTTCAACAGTTTCGGTGGGTTGCAGCGTTCTTCCTGCTTCGAGCCCGGACACCCCACTGGCCACCTCACCGGACTCCGGCCGGATCCCTCTCCGGATCCCGGTGCAGCCACGGGGCAAAATGTGGCGAGCCGGCGCCTTCCCCGGCTATCATCCCTGCCATGCGCTCTCCCCTCTGCGTGCTGGCCGTCCTGCTCCTGTACCCGGGCCCTGCAGTGGCCCAGGGCCTGTTCGAGGAGGCCCTGGCCGGAGGCGGCGAGGAGGAAACGGAGCAGCAGGCCGCGGAGGGTGAAGCAGCCAGTGAAGCGGGGGCCGACGCGGCGCCGAGCAGCGGGCTGAGCGCCAGCCTGGGGGGCGTCGGCTTCGAGCTCAACGGTCGCCTGCGCGCCGCGCTTTACCTTGGCCGGGTCCCGGACCGGACCGCCGCCGAGGTCAAGGCCGGCTACGGCGAGGCGGCGCTGATCATGCGCGCCCGCAAGGGGGAGTGGGGCGACGCCTTCGGCGAGCTGCGCCTGCGCGGGGGCCTGGTGGACGGCAAGACCGCCGTGGAGCCGGACCTGCGCGAGGGGTACATCAACCTGTTCCTCGGGCCGGTGGACCTGCGCGTGGGGCACCAGGTGATCATCTGGGGTCGCGCCGACGGCGTGAACCCCACCAACAACCTCACCCCCCGGGACATGCGCGTGCGCTCGCCCAACGAGGACGACATGCGCCTGGCCAACCTGGCCCTGCGGGCCCACCTGAACCTGGAGGCGCTGCACCTGCGCTGGGAGGTGGTGTGGGTCCCCTTCTTCCGCGCAACCAAGCTGCCGAGCTTCAACTTCGCCCAGGCAGGGGCCATGACCTCGATGCCGCTGCCGGTGACCGTCAAGCTGGGCGAGCCGGATTACCCCGACGCCGACATCACCAACGGCACGGTGGCCACCCGGGTGCACCTGCTGCTCAGCGCCATCGAGGCGTCGGTCTCGTACCTCATCGGCACCTCCGTCATGCCCGGTCTCAAGCTGCAGGAGCTGACCACCACGGGCGGGCTGGCGGCCACCATGGCCTTCGTCAGCTACCGCCACCAGGTGGTGGGCGCCGACTTCTCCACCGCCCTGGGCGGCTTCGGGCTGCGAGGTGAGTTCGCCTACCGCGAGCCGTTCGGTCTGGAGACATACGACCATGTGCCGCGGCCCGAGCTGTCCTACGTGCTTGGCGTGGACCGGGAGTTTTTCGGCGAGCTGATGGTGCTGCTGCAGTACAGCGGCAAGGCGGTGCTGCGCTGGGACACGACGCCGGGCCTGCAGGAGTCGTTCACCGATCCGATCAAGAAGCTGACCCGGGAGCAGATCATCACCCGCAACCAGATGATCGCCAGCCAGCTGGAGCAGTTCCAGCACGGCGTCACGTTCCGCGTGGGCTGGAACACCCTGCACGAGACCCTGCACCTGGAGGTCATGGGCATGGTCAACATCAGCACCGAGGAGCTGCTGCTGCGGCCCAAGGTGACCTACGACATCGCGGACGCGCTGTCGGTGGTGGCGGGGGCCGAGATCTACATCGGACCGGACGAGTCGCTGTTCGGCATGATCGAGCAGACCATGAGCGCCGGCTACCTGCAGCTACAGGCGTCATTCTAGGAGCGTGATGGCAGCGTCGAGCGGCAAATCAACCTTCACCAAGCGCCTGGCCCACATGGTGACCCGCTGGCCGTGGCTGTTCATCGTGGTCTTCGTGGCCGCCGCCGCCGCGTCTGGCTCCCGCATCCCGTCGGCCCAGGTGGAGCCCGAGGTGAAGAAGCAGCTGCCCGACGACTTCCCCACCCTGCTCGACCTCAACGAGATCGAGCGGGTGTTCGGCGGCACCGACCTGCTGATGGTCACGCTGGTGGCTGACGACGTGCTGGCGGCGGACGCGCTGAAGCAGATCCAGGCGCTGTCCGACGCGCTGGGCCGCCTGCCCCAGATGGACCGGGTGCTCAGCCTGTTCGAGCTCAAGGACATCCGCAACGAGCAGGACACCATGGTGGTGACCCCCGCCGTGGAGGAGCTGCCCAAAAACAAGGCGGAGCGGGAGGCGCTGCGAGAGACCCTCGCGGCCAACGACCTGATCTACGGCACGGTGCTGAGCAAGGACTACAAGGCCACGGCCATCGTGGGCCTGCTGCGGGTCAACTCCAAGGACGAGGACCTGGTGCCGGTGGTCAACAAGCTGCTGGCCGCGAGCAAGGGACCGTGCCAGGTGCACGTGGCGGGCATGCCCGTGGCCCGCATGCGCGTGGGCAACGGCATCCGCAACGACATGCGGCGCTTCTTCCCGGTGGGCCTGCTGGTGATGCTGGTTTTCCTGTTCTATTTCTTCCGCCAGCTGCGGGGCATGCTGCTGCCCTTCGTGGTGGTGGTGATGTCGGCCCTGTTCACCATGGGGCTGATCCCGATCATCGGCTGGAAGATCCAGATCATCACGGTGATATTGCCCGTGATCCTGCTGGCCATCGCCAATGACTACGGTATCCACCTCATCGCGCGATATCAGGAGGTCAACACCCCGGGCAACAAGCTGACCAGCCGGGCCCTTGCCCGGGACGTGTTCGGGGAGCTGGCCGCGCCCATCGCCATCGCCGGCGTCACCACCATGGCGGGGCTGCTCTGCCTTCGCATGCACATCATCGTGCCGGCCAAGGAGCTCGGCGTGCTGGCCAGCCTCGGCATCGGCTACGCGCTGCTGTGCAGCCTGCTGTTCATCCCGGCCGTGCTGGCCCTGCTGCCCAAGGCGAAGCCCGTGGTCACCGCGGACAAGGCGGGGGAAGGCAAGATGGCGCTGCTGGACCGGCTGCTGGCGCCCATGGCGCGGTGGGTCTCCAACCACCCCAGGGGGATCCTCGCGGTGTCCCTGTTGGTGGTGGGGGTGATCGGGGTGGGCATCATGCAGGTGAAGGTGGACACCAACGTGGTCAACTACTTCCCGCCCGACGACCCGCTGGTGGTGGCCAACAACGTGGCTGACAGTCACTTCGGCGGGGCCATCGGGTTTTCGGCCACGGTGGACGGGGACATCAAGGACCCGGACACCCTGCGGCGCATGGACGAGATGGAGAAGGCGCTGCGCGAGCACCCCAAGGTGGATCAGACCTCGTCGCTGGCGCGGGTGGTTCGCCGCATGAACAAGGTGATGCGAGGCGGAGGCGACGAGCATGACCGGATCCCGGACACCCGGGAGGGCGTGGCCCAGCTGTTGCTGATGTACGAGAACAGCGGCGACCCGGAGGACTTCGAGCGGCTGGTGAACTTCGGCTACACCAAGGCCCAGCTCACCGCGCGCATCGCGTCGGCCAGCACGGCTGACCAGTCGGCCGTGATCAAGTACGCCCGCGATTACATGAAGCGGGCCAACGCCAGGATAAAAGCGGAGTGGAAGGGGCCGACGGGGGCGGGGTCAGGGTCGGGTTCGGGAGCGGGGGCGGAGGCGGAGGCTTGTGCGGTTACGGTGACGGAGGTGGAAGGGGAGGAGGCG
>CAZEFW010000102.1:19856-32441 GCA_964511535.1 uncultured Myxococcales bacterium
CCCCGCCTTTCTGAGTCAGGGGGCCGCCGCCGGGTGGTTTGGGTGGGGGCTGGGGCGGGGGGGGGGGGGGGGTGGGTGGGGTTCGGGTTCGGGAGCTGAGGCGGAGGATTCGCCGTTTACGCTGAGCGAGGATGAAGGGCAGGACTCCGAGGAGGAGGATTCTCCGTTCACGCTGGGTGACGGCGATGATGAAGAGGAGGCCGCCCCTGTGAACCCTGTGGCGAAGCCTCCTGCAGGGCCGCCGAGCTTCAGCCGGCTGGCCGGCTTCGGCGTGATCTTCAACGACCTGGTGGACGCCATCGTGCACGGGCAAGCCACCAGCCTCGGCATGTCGCTGCTGCTGGTGGTGGTCATCGTATCCCTGCTGTTCCGCTCGCTGGTGGGCGGGCTCATGGCCGGGGGCACCCTGGCGCTGGCCATGGCGGTGCTGTTCGGCATGATGGGGCTGCTCAACTTCGACCTGAACATGCCAACCGCCATGCTGTCTTCCATCACCATCGGCGTCGGGGTGGACTACACCATCCACTTCCTGTGGCGCTTCCGCCGCGAGCGTGCCGAGGGGCAGTCGCCGGTGGACGCGGTGCGCCGCACCCTGACCACCAGCGGCCGGGGGATCATCATCAACGCCCTGTCGGTCATCGTGGGCTTCGCGGTGATGTTCATCTCCTCGTTCTTGCCAGTGCGCACCTTCGGCTTCCTGGTGGTGGTCTCAATCTCCGCCTGCCTGGTGGGCGCCATGGTGCTGATGCCGGCGCTGGTGCTGGTGTTCAAACCAAAATTCCTCGAGCCGGTGAATGCGCCGGACTCGAAACAAGTCTGAAGGGGTACGTACACCCGGGAGGTAGCCCATGAGCGCTAACATCTTTCGCACCTCGATCCTGCTGGCCGCAGCGCTGCTGATGGTCTCACCGTCCGCGCTGGCCGCGCCGGAGCCCACCGGCGAAGAGATCATGAAGAAGGCGTGGTGGACCACCAAGCTGGCCGGCTCGGAGATGATCAGCACGCTGATCATCAAGAGCAAGAAGGGCGACAAGCGGGTGCGCAAGACCGCGTCGGTGAGCAAGCTGTACGACGACGGCAAGACCGAGAAGCGCCTTATCCGCTTCCTCTCGCCGGCCGACGTCAAGGGCACCGGCCTGCTGAGCTACGACTACGAGAAGAAGGACGACGACATCTGGTTCTTCCTGCCCTCCCTGCGCAAGACGCGCCGCATCGTGGCCTCGGAGAAGGCCAAGAGCTTCATGGGCTCCGAGTTCACCTACGCCGACATCACGCCTCCGTCGGTGGAGGACTTCAAGTACAAGCTGCTGGGCAGCGAGAAGGCCGACGGCGTGGACTGCTGGAAGGTCGAGGGCGTGCCGCGCACCAAGGCGGTCAAGAAGGAGGTGGGCTACTCCAAACGCATCGGCTGGCTCGGCAAGAAGGACTACGTGGTGCGCAAGGCCACCACCTGGGACCTCAAGGGCAAGAAGCTGCGCGAGCTCACCGCCTCGGGCATCAAGAAGATCGACGGCACCGAGGACCGCTACCGGCCCACCAAGCTGGTGAGCAAGAACGTGCAGACCAAGCGCTCCAGCGAGATGGTGATCAACAAGATCAAGCTGCGCGCCGAGATCCCGGACAAGTACTTCACGACTCGCTACCTCGAGCGGTTCTGAGGTCCCGGCCGCCGCCTTCCCTCAGCGTAGCCCTGTCAGCGCCCAGCAGCGGTCCACCTCGTACATCAGCTCTGCGCAGCCCTCGGTGGGGTGCAGGCCGTGGGCGGTCTGGCGCGCCCGGTGGAAGGCGCGGATGCCCAGCTGGTTGCGCGGGTGCAGCTTGTGGTGGCGCACCACGCGCGCCAGGGGATCGCTCACCGGCAGCCGGTAGGTGTGGCCCTTCCAGGCCATGATCCAGTCCTTGCCCGGCACATGCCGCGCGCCCACCAGGTGGCCCAGCTCGTGGGCCAGGGTGATGCAGTCGTTCTCCACCCGGGGCCACGCGGGAACCACGCAGGCGTCGCCCTGGGCCAGGCCGATCTCGCCCCCCACCTGGGACTGGACCCGCCGCTTGCTCCACACCACCACGCCCAGGCGCAGGGCGCTGGCGCTGGCCGCCACCTCGCGGCGCAAGCGGGTCAGCAGGCGGCGCAGGTCATTGCGTTCGGCGCCGGGCAGCCAGGGCAGCACCGACTCCAGCTCGAAGCGCACGCCGGCGGGCTGGTAGATCAGGTTGACGCACTCAACGGTGCCCATGAAGCGCTCCTCCCAGTCGGGCCAGTTGCTCTGGTAGCGGGGGTCGAGGCCCACCCGGATCTTGTAGGTACGCTTGCCGTCCGCCGGGAGCTCGCAGCCGTCGCCCAGCTCCTCAAGGGCGCGGAGCACGCAGGCCGCCACCGGCTCGTCCCGGCTGACGCCTTGCTGTTTCTGGCGCTCCATGCGCTGCAGGATCCTGTCGAGGGCCTGCACGCCGGGCGTGGGCGCGGGGCGCGGCGCGGGGCGCTGTCTCTCGGGGCCGCTGCATGCGGCGCAAAGGGTCAGGGCCAGGGCGGGGACGAGGGCACGGGGGCGCATGAGCTCAGCTCCACCGAAAGCGCCAGGCGCCCAGAGCCAGGGCGGCGGCGCTGACGCCGAGCAGCACGGCCACCTCGGGTAGCACGTCGGCCAGCCCGCGGCCGTACCAGAGGATGTCCTTGAGCCCGTCCATGGCCCACGCGTTGATGGTCAGCACGTAGGCGGCCGAGCGCAGGGTGTCGGGCACCAGCTCCAGCGGCCACCAGGAGCCGCCAAGGGCGCTCATGACCATGATGATCAGGATGCTCAGGCTCAGCAGCTGCGCCTCGCTGCGCACCAGCGCCGCGGCCATGAGCCCCAGGGCGGGCGGGGCCAGGGCCAGCGACACCACCACCAGCAGCAGCGCGCCCGGCGAGTCGCCGAGGCTGACGCCCAGCACCAGGTGGCCGAAGCCGAGCAGCACCACCAGCTGCGCAAAGGTGAGCAGGAACACCGGCAGCAGCTTGCCCAGCAACACCGCGGCCCGGGACACCGGCGCCAGCATGATCCGGCGCAGGGTGCCGCCCCGGCGCTCGCGCATCAGGCTCAACCCGGCGGAGATGGTCATCAGCAACGCGAAGGTCACCGCCACGCCGGGCACGTTCTGCTGAAACGGCGTCACATCGCGCTTGAGCCGGGGGATGACCGACTCGGGCCGGACCGCCACGGCGGGCGCCCTGGAGTCACAGGCCAGCGACGCGGCCGCGCCCCCGATGATGGCGTTGAGCAGGGCGGTCATGGCGGGGTCGCCCGGATCGTGCAGCATGGTCAGGGACACCGGCTCGCCCCGCTGTCGGGCGGCGCTGGCGCCGGCAGGGACCACCAGGGCGCCGAAGCGCTCGCCCTCGCGGATCTGGGCGCGCACCCGGGCCGCGTCGGTGGCGCGCTCCAGCTCCAGCCCTGGCACCCCGGACAGCTGCTTCGCCACGGCATCTCCCGTTGCCCCGCCGTCCAGGTCCACCAGCGGCAGGCGCAGGCGCCCGGCGCCCCGGGAGTAGAGCGGCGACAGCGCGAAGCTGGCGATGGTGATCACCAGCAGCGGCACCGCGAACATCAGCACCAGGCCCGCGGGGTCGCGCAGGCGGATGGTCAGGTCCTTGAGCAGGATGGCTCGAACAGCGGCGCCCATCAGTCCCGGGGCCTCCGGCCGGTGAGGTGCAGGAACACGCCCTCGAGGTCTTGCCGCAGCACCTCCAGGGAGCGGACCTTGCGCCCCCGCGCGGCCACCAGCTGCAGCAGCCGCGGCAACACCTCCTCTGCGCCGGCCGTCTGCACGGCCAGCGCCTGCCCCTCGCCGTCCTGCTGCTCCAGCACCCGGGCGCCGGAGACGCCGTCCAGCTGCTCGACGGCCGCGGCGAGGTCGTCGCCCGCGGGCCGGTCCAGCTCCAGGTGGATCACGCCGCCCTCCAGCTGGCGCACCAGCTCCGCAGGGGCGCCGGCGGCCAGCACCCGGCCCTCGTCGAGGATGACCACCTCGTGGCACACCTCCTCGGCTTCCTGCATCAGGTGGGTGGCCAGCACCACCGCGGCGCCTTCGCTCGCTGCCCGGGCGATGCCGTCGAGCAGCCGCCGGCGCGACTGGGGGTCCACGCCCACGGTGGGCTCGTCCAGCAGCAGCAGCGCCGGGCCGTGCAGCGCGCCCGCGGCCAGGTTCAGCCGCCGCTTCATGCCCCCCGAATAATGGCTCACCCGGTCATCGGCCCGGGCGGTGAGGTCCGCCTGCTCCAGCGCCCCCTGCACGCGACTCCGCAGCGCGTCCCCTGACAGCCCGTGAAGCCGGCCGAAGAAGCGCAGGTTGTCCCGGCCGCTCAGGTCCGGGTACAGCGCCAGCTCCTGGGGCACCAGCCCCACCATGCGCCGGGCGGCGCCGGGGCTCTGCCGCAGGTCATGGCCGGCCACGGCCACCGCTCCCCCGTCGGGGCGCAGCAGCCCGCAGAGGATCTCGATCAGGGTGGTCTTGCCCGCGCCGTTGGGGCCGAGCACGCCGAGCACCTCGCCCGGTGACAGGGTCAGATCCACGCCCCGCAGTACGGGCCGGTCCCCGTGGGCGTGGGTCAGGTCGTGGACCTGGACGATGGGGTCGGCAGCCATTGTCAGTAGGCGCCGAACTCCCGGTACGCTTCCAGCAGCGCCACCACGTTGTCGGTGGGGATGTCGGGCAGGATGTTGTGGGCCGTGCCGATGATGTAGCCGCCGCCCGGCTTGCCCGCCTGCATCAGCGCGGCCACCTCGGCGCGCACGTCGTCGGGGCTGCCGAAGGGCAGGGTCTGCTGGATGTCCACGCCGCCGTGGAAGCAGAGGCGGCGGCCGTACGCGTCCTTGAGCGCGGCCAGGTCCATGCCTGCGGCGCGGGGCTGGATCGACTGCAGGATGTCGAGCCCGGCGTCGATGAACTCGTCCATCAGGTAGATCACCGAGCCGCAGGTGTGGTGCATCACCTTCAGCCCGTGGTCGTGGGCCTGCTCGACGTACTGGCGAAAGGCCGGCCGGAAGTAGCGGCGCCACATGTCGGGCTTCATCATCGGGCCCTGCTGGGTGCCGTAGTCGTCGCCCATCATGAAGATGTCGGCCGCGCCGTCCGCGGCCGCGAACACCCGGGCGTTGTACTGGATGTAGTAGGCCTTGATGCGCTCGATCATGGCCTCGACGAGCTCCGGGTTGCGCCGCAGGTCCACGAAGATCTGCGTCATGCCCCGCAGGTACATCATGGTCTTGAGCTGGGCCGTGCGGTCCAGGCGGTTGCCCTTTATCACCACCGCGCGGCCGGCGTGCGCCCGGCACTGCTCGGCCACCGCCGAGTAGTCCCACCAGTCCGGAGACGGCCACCCCTCGTACGCCTCGATGTCGGCCACGGTCTCGGCGCGCGCCAGCGGCGGGTCCACCACCTCCTTGTAGCGCCAGGTGTACCCCTCGCCCTCCACCTCCACGATCTTGCGACGCACGCCCCACAGGTCCTCCACGGACCCGTCCGGGTGGACGCGCCGATCCTGGCCCACGAAGGCCGGCCCCTCCACGTAGCGCAGGTCCACGTCGAAGTGGCGCAGTACGCCCTCGCGGTCGTCCAGCCCGAGGTGATCCTGCAGCCGCTGCCACACCTCGGGCGCGGCCCACAGGTCGCAGGGCACCCTGTCGGGCTCGCGGTGGTCCAGGGCGGTGAGTACTCGCTGTCGGCTGTCCATCTCAGCAGCAGGATACCGGACAATGTATGATGTTCCCAGGGTCGGGAGGAGGACCGATGCAGCAGCGCTTCGAGGGCAAGATCGCGGTGATCACGGGGGCCTCCAGCGGCGTGGGAGAGGCCGTGGCGCGGCTGTTCGTGGCCGAGGGGGCGCGGGTTGTGCTGGCGGCCCGCAGGCCGGAGCCCCTGCAGCGCCTGTGCCGCGAGCTGGGCGGACCGGAGCGGGCCGCGGTCGTGCCCACCGACGTGGGCGACGCCGACGCCTGCGCGGCGCTGGTGCGCGACGCCGAGGCCGCCTTCGGGCCGTTCCACGTGCTGGTGAACAACGCGGGCAAGAACGAGCGCGGGCCCATGGAGAGCATCGCGCCGGAGGAGCTGGCCGCCATGGTGGACGTCAACCTGCGCGCGCCGGTGCTGCTCACCCGGCTGAGCCTCCCCGTGCTGCGCCGGGCCGGCGGCGGGGCGGTGGTCAACGTGGCGTCGTTGGCCGGCATGATCCCCCTGCCCGACGAGGCGACCTACTCGGCCACCAAGTTCGGCCTGCGCTCGCTGACCCACGGGCTCAACGAGGAGCTGGAGGGGAGCGGGGTGACCGTGTCGGCGGTCTCCCCCGGACCGGTGGACACGCCGTTCATCATGGACGTCATGGACCGCGTGCCCGACTACGTCTTCTCCCAGCCCATGAGCACCGCCGAGGAGGTGGCCGCGCTGGTGCTCGACTGCGCCGCCGACGGCCGCGCCGAGCGGGTGCTGCCCAGGGCCAGCGGCGCGCTGTGCACCCTCGGCTACCTGAGCCCGTGGCTGACCCGCAAGCTGCGACCGCTGATGAACCGCAAGGGCGCCCGGGCCAAGGAGAAGCACAGGAGGAGCGATGCGTAATGTCTGGTTGTTGGCCGCCGCCCTGGCCGTCTCGGCCTGCGGCGATCCGGGCCCCGACTCGGGAGAGCTCTACCTGCTGACCTACAACGTGGCGGGCCTGCCCCAGGGGATCAGCGGGTCCAACCCGGAGAAGAACATCCCGCTCATCTCGCCCATGCTCAACGCCTTCGACCATGTGCTGGTGCAGGAGGACTTCTTCTACCACGAGCAACTGGCCAAGGGCGTGACCCTGGCGCACAAGTCGGTGCACCAGCCCAAGGGCGCCCGGGGCGGCTTCGGCGACGGGCTCAACCGCTTCTCGCGCCTCGCCTGGCGCGACTTCCAGCGCGTGCCGTACAACAAGTGCCAGGGGGCGGACTGCGGCGCGCACAAGGGCCTGTCCGTGGCCCTGGTGGAGTTGGCCGACGGCGTGGAGGTGGACATCTACAACACCCACATGGAGGCGGGCAGCGACAAGGACAGCAACGCGGCGCGGGAGGACGGCGTGGACGTGCTGCTGGCCACCCTCAAGAAGCGCTCGGCGGCGAGGGCCGTCATCGTGGCCGGCGACTTCAACCTCAAGTACAAGGACGGCGGCCACGACATCAAGATGCTCGACCGCCTCACCAAAGAGGGCGGCCTGACCCTGCTCTGCGCCGCGCTCAAGTGCACCGACGACCGGGTTGACCGCGTCTACTACCGCGACTCGGCCGCGCTGGCCTGGACGCCCGCGACGCGCACCATCGACAAGACCTTCGTGGACAGCGGCGGCAAGGACCTGTCGGACCACGAGGCGCTGTCGGCGCGGCTGACGTGGAAGCTGAAGTAGGGGCGCCCGGCTACTGGCAGGCGCCCGCGCCGAGCGCTCCGCTCACTCGCACAGCTCGACGTGGTCCAGCTCCACGTTGTCCCGCGCCGCGCCGTGGGCGGGGCGGCACACCAGCAGGTAGCGCATGCTGGCGGCCGCGACCGGCACCGTCACCTGCTTGAGGGTGCTGTCGCCGATGGCGGCCTGGGAGATGTAGCGCCAGGCGGCAGCGTCGCCGCTGGAGAAGAGGTTGATGTTGTGGCCCGTGTTGCAGGTGGTGCCGCCGCAGCTGTCGCCGCAGGTGGTCTGCTTCGAGCGGATGAACAGGCGTACCTTCTTGGCCGCGATGGCCTTGTTGAAGTCCACCTGAACACATGAGGTGACCTTGGCGTTGGGCTTGGCCGGATCGGGCGCGTAGACCGGGCCCTTGTCCGCGTAGGACATGCCGGCCACGTTGCCGTCCTTGCTCAGCACGTTGATGGCGCCGCAGACCAGCGCCGTGGGCGCCGCGGGATCCGCCTTCGCGGTCCAGGGGGAGTGGACCGTGGCGCAGACGGGGCCGTCGCTGCTCGTCCCGCCCCCATCCACGGTGGAGGGCAGGTCGGCGCTGCCCCGATCTCGCCCGGCGTCAGCGCCGCCGTCCCTCGGCCCTGCGACGGGGCCGACACAGGAGTTGTTCACGCAGCGAGAGCCGATGCGGATGGCCTGGCAGTCCTGCGTGTTGCGGCACTCGCGGCAGGTCTCCAGGTCGATGCAGAAACCGATGATGCAGTTGGCGTCCTTGTAGCAGGACTCGCCCAGTTGAGCCGTCCCGGCGTTGTCCTCACAGCCGGGGATGAACAGGGCGACCGCAAGCCATGCAGCGGCCATGTGAGCGCGATGAAACATGGAGCATTAGGCGTAGCAGGGATCGAATCGTGCGCCACTCGGCCCGGGAGCAGCGGCGAACGCTTGCTGGCGGTCCTGGCGAAATCAGTCCAGCTGATCAGCCGAGAAGTCGCCGGGACGATCAGGACGTCAACGAGTCGATGGCGTCCACCGCAGAGGTAGCGTCGTGCACGGCCTGGCCGATGCCGAGGGCCCAGGCGAAGCAGTGCCAGAAGCCGCAGAAAAGAAAGAGGGCCAGCCAGAAGACCTTGCCGCCCAGGCCGGCGTGGCTCATGCGCATCCTCGTATAGCGCACCCCCTTGATCGTCTCTCGCTTCAGCAGCCCGACCCAGCCCAGCCCGTAGGTGCAGATCGAGGCCGCGAAGACCAGAGCCATCAGGTAAAGCGCCGGGAACAGGGTGAACAGATACAGGTACCAGGGCCGACGGGACTGCCAGCGCCAAATCGCGCCGCACTTGCCCATGAGCCAGTCAGCTAGCCGCAGCAGCATCGCAGATGATCCCCTCCGTGGTTATTTCATTGCGTAACTTCTGCCCCGGCTTCCCAGTGACCTGTTCATGCGCAAGCCCCGCCGGTTCGTTCCTTGATTCACCTGCTTGTTGAGCCGCGGCCGCGGCGCCGGCGGCTCCTGGCGAATACCCCCAGGACGGCCACGATCCAAAAGATCTGACAGGCGCTCACCCTGCCATTGCTCACGCTGCAGCCATCGTCCGGAACCTCGGGCGCCCCGGTCCCGGCCTCGGGGCCAGCAGGGGATATGTCCGGCGTCGGCCCTTGCTGGTCCTGCACCGCCATGTCCGGCGTCGGCCCTTGCTGGTCCTGCACCGCCATGTCCGGCGTCGGCCCTTGCTGGTCCTGCACCGCCATGTCCGGCGGGGAGCCGCTGTCCTTGGGGATGGAGGGCAGGTCGGCCGGGGGTCCGTCCGGCTTCGGGCCTCCTCCATCGGGCAAGGGCGGGGGCAAGAGCGTCCAGGTGGCCGTGAGGGTGTATGCCCCCCCGTTCCTCACCAGGTGGTCGCCATACACGGCCACGTACCAGGTACCGGCAGCCAGATTGCTCAGGCTCAGGGTCTTGTTTTGGGGCGCGAAGCTCTCGGCCTTGTGCTGAGCGTTCTTCTTGTGGGCGCGGCCCCCCTTGCGCAGATAGAGGTTGATGTTGTCCCCCTTCACCTGGACCACGACCTTCAGGGTCTTGGTCGGGGCGGGCAATACGAGCCGATAATGATGGTACTGCCTGTCCCCCAGCTTGGTGGTGGGCATATCCATGACCACGGGCGCCGCGCTCTTGAGCACCCCCTTGTCCTGAGGCGGGGTCCCCGCGCCGTCCATGGCGTAGGTGAGGATGGCGGCCATCAAGTCACGCCGCTCGCCGCTCGTGACGCTCTCCGGGTGGGAGCAGGTGACCACCACCCGGCCCGTCTTGGCGTCCTTCTTGTACGCCATCATGTTGAAGTACCCGTGCAGGCCGGGCAGGGCGGGGTTGTGCATCTTACCCAGGAACTCGGTGCCCTTGGGCACGGGGAAGTAGGTGGTGTTATATCGGCAGCCGCCGTTGTGGTAGACGCTGGCCACCTTGCCGTCAGACAGCGAGGCGTACTTCTTTACCAGGGGGTGGGTCAGGTTGATGAAGTGGATATCGTGGTAGCTCTTGTTCACCCCCGTCAGCGGGCCGATGCCTGGCCACAGGTGGTAGTAGCTCACGCGCGGCCCATTTTTCTGATAGTCGCTCTTGCTGCCGGCCAGATGAGCCAGGAAGGCGCCGGCGCAGGAGCCGGTATAGGAGCCGCCCCCCGCCACAAAATCCCGCACCCGCTGCCGGCCCAGCGTGCCCAGGGAGAGGCCGTGCTTGGTGGCGGACCCGCCGTTGGTGTAGATCACCCGATAGCGAGGCGCCCCGTCCGGGTAGAGCAGCGCCCCGTTGAGGTCGTCTGGCCCGGTCACCATCACCTTGTTGCGCGCCGCCGCGTCGGCGGTGGCCACCTTGTCGTAGGTCAAACCCAGCATGTCCGCCGCAGGCAAGGAGGTCTTGCCGGTCAGGTGGGCGCCCCCGTCCATGAAGAGATCCTTGAAGTAGCCCTCCGAGGCCCCGGCGGAGCAGGGCTGAAGCAGAGCGGTAACCGCGGCCACCATGCAAAACCATTTCATGTTGATTTGATGATACCTCAGCCAGCCGGCAATATGTTTGCAGGCAAGGGGCTTGTGGGGTCTCCTGGCTCGCCGACAAGCCAAAAACGAAAAGGGGCTCCAGGAGCGGCGACCGACTTCACTCCGGTCCGCCAAACCGCTGGCGGATCACCGCCTCCGCCGGCAGGCCGAGGAAGTTGAAGCTGCCCGAGCCGCGCTCGTACGCCCGGGCGGGGTCGGTGTAGACCTTCCAGAGGTAGATGCCGCGCCACCAGGGGGCAGCCGAAAACGCGTCGAAGAGCGCCTGGTAAGCGCGCGCCTGTGCGGTGGGATCGCGGCGCTTGTCCCGGTGCTTCCACGGCTTCTGAAAGGTGCCGGCCAGCGGGCGATACCCCGCCTCGGTGAACACCACCGGCTTGCCGAATTTTTTGGCCAGCCGGGCCAGCCGGCGGCGGTGCGGCTGCCAGGCCCTGACCAGCTGCTCCACGCGCGCCCCCTCCGGCACATCCAGCGGGAAGTAGGCGTTGGCGCCGATGAAGTCCAGCGCGTCCCAGAACTGAATCTCGTCCAGCTCTCCGTCCCAGTGGGCGGCATAGGTCACCTGCCCGCTGAAGACCTCGCGCACCTCGGCGATGAGGGCTCGCCACTCCGCCGGGTGCGCGGTGCTCATCTTGACCAGCTCGGTGCCCACGCAGAACTGCTGTGCGCCGCCCTGTTGGGCGAGGCGGGCGTAGTGAAGGGCGAAGCTGCGGTAGCTGCTCCACCAGCGGGCGTGGCCTGCCGCGTCCTTCTGGCGGAGGGTCCCGTGCCACTCCCCGCCGCCCCAGTAGTCGTTGGACCACACGTGGGGCTTGACCATCACCTTCATGCCGAGCCGCCGCGCGGCGCGGATCTCGCGCAGCACGTGGGCGTCCAGCATGCTGGGATCCACCCCGGCGAAGAAACCCGTGTCGCCGGGCTGGCCCGGGTAGCCGAAGATCCGCTCGTCGGTGGCCCGGCGCTGGTAGCCGTAAGGCATCAGCGCCACCCCGTCGACGCTCATGGCGCGCAGCCGCTTCAGCGTGGCCTCCGAGGCCGCCGAGCCGTAGCCATGCCCCACGCGGTGCACGTGGGCGTAGCTCACCCCGCGCGCGAACCCGGCCGGCAGCCGGTCGCCCCGAGGGGCCGCGCCTGGCCCCCCGGTGGAGGCCGGCGCCGGGGAAGGTGGGTTGGCCGGGCAGCCAGCCAACAGCAGGCACAGCACCAACGCCCGGAGCTGGCGCGGCAGAGCGACTATTTGCAGCTCCCCGCGATGATCACGTAGGAGGTGCTGGTTCGGTTGGGGTTGTTATAGCACTTGGAGGTCACGCCGGAGGTGTTGTCGTAGGTGCCCAGGGTGGCTGACGTGGCGCTGCAATGATGCAACAGCCGCGCCTTGATCCCCGCGGCCACCCGGATGGACGCCACGTTGTCGTTGAGGCTTCCCCCCACCGGGAACGCCGCGCTGCAGAAGTCGAGGTTGACGTTGGTGGCCAGGCTCGAGCCGCTGCAGTTGTTGCCGCGGTAAAGGCGCACCTTCTCGCACTGCTTGCAGCCGGTGGTGATGAAGCCGCTGCAGTCCGACTTGCAGGTCAGGGTGCCGGTGGCGCCCGCGCCCAGGAAGCTCGCGCAGGTCTTGCCCGCCAGGTCCTTGCCGTCGCACTTCTCGCCGAAGGTGGCGTCGGTCTTGTTGTTGCCGCAGCGGGGGGCGCACTTGCCGGCGCTGCACTCCTCGCTGCTCTTGCAGGTCTTGCCGCAGGCCCCGCAGTTGGAGGCGTCGGTGAGGATGCTGACGCAGGTGCCCTTGCACAGCGCCCAGCCGGCCTGGCACACGGGCAAGCAGGAGCCGTTGTAGCAGACCGAGCCCGCCTTGCAGGCCTGGCCGCAGGCGCCGCAGTTGGGCTTGTCGCTCTTGAGGTTGACGCACACGCCGCCGCAGTTGGTCAGCCCCGCCTGGCATGACAGCGCGCACTTGCCCCCCTTACACACCTGGCCCGCCTTGCAGGCCGCCTTGCACGCGCCGCAGTTGGCCAGGTCGCTGTTGAGGTTGACGCAGACGCCGCTGCAGTCGGTGAGTGCGGCCTGGCAGGACAGGGCGCACTTGCCCGCCTTGCACACCTGGCCGGCCTTGCACGCGTTGCCGCATGCGCCGCAGTTGGCCAGGTCGCTGTTGAGGCTGA
>CAZEFW010000103.1:0-32410 GCA_964511535.1 uncultured Myxococcales bacterium
GCACGTGCAGCGCCCCTCCGGGGGAGCGCGCCGTGCTCGCCTCGCTTCGCGAGGCTCCGCGATGAAGCGGCGCGCTACTTTTTTCGGAGCTTCAGGATCACCAGCTGGGTCTTGCCGGCCGAGACCGTGACGCGCTTGGAGCTGGCCTTGATATTGCGCCGCCAGGCCTCCACGCGATGGGAGCCCTCGGGCAGCGAGATACGTAGCGGGGACTCGCCGGCGCGCTTGCCGTTGACGAAGATGAAGGCGCGGAACGGCTTGCCCTTGAACAGCGTCGCGACGCGAAGGTGTCCCAGGGCAGGGGCCTTGCGGCGGGCCTCCAGCCTGAGGTTGTAAGATTGGGGGGCCGAGCCTGCGGGCAGGGTGCGGTTGATCCGCTTGTGCCCGGACCGCGTGATCACCATGCGCACCTTGGCGGTGGTGATCTCGAACCCCGCGATGGGCGTCTTGCCGATGCGCTTGCCGTTGACCACCACGCGGGCGCCGGCGGGGCTGGTGACCACGTTCAGTGTGCGAGTCTTCCTGGCCGCCGGGGTCGGCTTCTTGGCCGCGGGCTTCTTCTCCACGGTCGCGGCAGGCTTCTTCGTCACGGCTGCAACGGGCTTCTTCTCCTCGGCCGCTGCGGGCTTCTTCTCCTCGGCCGTTGCGGCGGGCTTCTTCTCCTCGGCCGCGGGCTTCTTCTCCTCGGCGGTGGGCTTCTTCTCCTCGGCCGCTGCGGGCTTCTTCTCCTCGGCGGTGGGCTTCTTCTCTTCCGCGCTCTCGGGAGCCTTCGCAGCGGCCGCGCTGCTGCTGGCGGCCTCGCCAGCCGCAGGCTTGTCAGCCCGCGCCGCCGCAGCCCGGGTGGCCTTGCCCCCTGCGTTCTGCTCGGATGCGCCCATCAGCCGCACCGCCCCAAAGGTCAGCGCGCCGCCCACGAGCAGCAGCGCCAGCACCACGAACAACCCGAGCTTGGAGTTTCGCGATCTGCCGCTGACCTCGCCCATGGTGGACGAGAAGGTGGTGTCCTTCAGCGGGCGCGGCGCGGGCGTGGCCATGGGCGACGCGGGCTGCCCTGGCTGGATCCCTTGCTGGTACGCCTGGTCCAGAGAGCTGCCGGGCGCCGCCACCGACTTGTGCTCCTTGAAGGTGTCGATCTCGTCATCGCTGTCCAGGCCGGAGCGCTGCTCGGCCTGCTCCAGCTCTCGCTCGCGCTCCATCACCGCGCGGGTGTCGATGACCTTGGTCGGCGCCTCCGCGTCGGCCTCGGCGTCATCGCTGGCCCCCTGCACGGGCGGCGTGTTCAGCGCTGGCCTGGGCCTGGTGGCGGCCAGGTCAGATGACGCCGGCCCTGGCGCCGAGGTCGACAGGGCTGGCGTCTCCTCGCCGGGCCCCAGCCCCGGGGCCGTGCCGGCGGGCCGCTCTGGCCGCGCCGTACCCACCGACTTCTCTGTACCCGCCTCCTCGGGGCTTTGCTCCTCCGAGGAGATCATCTGCGCGCGATCCAGCGGCTCGGTCTTGCCCTCCGCCAGCGGGCCGCTCCCCTCCGCCTGTTGCTGCTCTTCCACCGGCTCGAGGCGATCGGTGGTCTTCTTTTCGGCCTGCTCCAGCCCCTCGATGTCGTCCAGGGGCAGGAAGTCGATCACCGTGCGCTCCACCGCGTAAGAGAAGGCCTCGGCCAGCTCCCCCATGTTGTCCCAGCGGTCCTCTGGCTTCTTGGCGATGGCCTGAAAGACCACCTCCTCCACCGAGGGTGCGATGTCGAGGCCGAGCTCGCTGAACCCGGGCGGGTCCTCGTGCACCACCTGGTAGAGCACCACGTCGGGGGTCTCGCCCTGGAACGGCAGGTTGCCCGTGAGCATCTCGTACAGCATGCCCCCCAGCGCGAAGATGTCCGCCCGGCGGTCCGCGTTGTCGGCGTGGCCCTTGGCCTGCTCCGGGGACATGTAATAGGGCGTGCCCATCACCATGTGGGCTCGGGTCAGCGCCTGGCGCGCGCCGCGGATCTTGGAGATGCCGAAGTCCACGACCTTGACGTAGTCGTCGACCCCCTCTTTCTCGCACAGGAAGATGTTCTGCGGCTTCAGGTCGCGGTGGATGATGTCGCGGTGGTGCACCGCTTCCAGCGCCGACGCGGTCTGCTCCAGGATGCGGTTGACCGCTGCGGGGGTCATGCGCCCCACCCGGGCCATGCGCTGCTCGAGGTCCTCGCCGGCGAGGAACTCCATGACGATGTAAGGGAAGCCGTCCGGGGTGTGGTTGAAGTCGATGACGTCGACGATGTGAGGGTGGCCCAGTTCGCTGGTCACCAGCGCCTCGCGATGGAAGCGCTCAACGGCCACCTCATTGGAGGCGACATGTGGAAAGAGCACCTTTATCGCGAACTTACGCGGCAGGCGCGCATGCTCGGCTTCGTACACTGCACCCATGCCGCCCTCGCCGATGAGGCGAGTAATGCGGTAGGTGTTCTCAAGTACTTGGCCGTAGAGGGCCTCGAGACCCTGGCCCATGACGCTCCTGACTGATTGTCCTTCTCCCCCTTTTTACGACGGGACCACCCCGCCGCTTCTCGAGCACCCACAGTATCAAATTCCCCCCCGACCTTGAAGAAATGAAGCAGGGGTGTCGCCAGGTTTAGGACCGCTCGGCGGCGTTGAGCTGGCTGAACAGATTCTGTATCTCCGGCGGCAGGTCGTCCGAAGGCAGGCCCCGGAGTTGCGCTCCCAGCGCGCGCATCAGCTCCTCGGCCTCTTCGCGCAGCAGCTCACACTGCTGGCCCGCGTCTTCCAGCTCCTGGTTCAGGTCACCGAGCTGGGCGTCCTGGTCCTCCAGCAGCGCCCCGCAGCTGTTCTCCAACTGCCCCACCTGAAACTCCAGGTCCTTGATTTGCTCGCCGAGCTTCGCCTGATCGCCCTCGCCTCGGTCTCTGGATGCCACGGCGGCGGTCAGGTCCCGGGCAAGCGCGCCTATGGCCCGACGCAGGGGGCGCTCCTTGAGCACCGTGTCGAAGTTCAGCCGGTTGAATCCCTGCTCAACCGCCCGCAGCTGCCCCTCCGAATCGGCCAGCTCCTCCTCCACGACCAGCAAGCGCTCCAGGGACTCGGCGGTGTCGTCCGGCGCCAGCGCGCTGCGCACCATGGCAAGGGCCAGCTGCCGCACCAGGGCGTTCTGGTCCTCGCGCGCCTTGTTGATCTGGGCGGTGCTCCCCCTGGGGGGCGGCGGGTTGACGTTGAGGGTCTGGGCCTTCTCCGGGTCGTCCAGCAGCAGCGCCGACTCGGAGAAGGGGATCATGATGTGCGGCGCTTTGCCGCCCAGGGCTTGCCAGCCGGTGCTCATCTGCTCGGTGGTGAGCATGGCCATGCGGCCGGTGATGCGCGCCTTCTGGGCCATCTCCTCGGTGATGCTGTAGCTCGACGCGCGCACCCGCACCAGGTCCTGGCGCAGGTCGGCGCAGGTCTGGTACCGATCGGCCGGCTCCTTGGCCAGGCAGCGCATCACGAGGCTGTCGAGGTCGGCGTGCACGTACCCCTCGGGCATGCGCGCCGAGGGCGGATCCGGCTCGGAGAACACGTGGGAGCGCAGCACCTCCACCGCCGAGCCGAGGAACGGCGGCTCGCCGGTGATCAGCTCGTACAGCAAGCAGCCCAGGGCGTAGATATCGGAGCGGCCGTCCTGGGGCTTGCCCGTGGCCTGCTCCGGCGACATGTACTCCGCGGTGCCGAACACCTCGCCCTGGATGGTCAGGGGCGTGCCGTCGAACTCGGGCGTGCGCACCTTGGCGATGCCGAAATCCAGCAGCTTGACGAAGTCCTTGCGGCCGTGGCGCTCGGTGAGCAGGATGTTCTCCGGCTTCAGGTCGCGGTGGATCACCCGCTCCTGGTGCGCCACCTCCAGCGCGTCGGAGATCTGCGCCAGGATGGTGAGTGAGCGCTCCACCGGCAGCCGAACCCGGCGGGCCAACACCTCGTCCAGGCCGTCGCCCTCGAGGAACTCCATCACCAGATAGACTGAGCCGTCGCCGGTGTGGCCGAAGTCGGTGATCCGGATGACGTTGGGGTGGTCCACCCGGCTCATGGCGATGGCCTCGCGGCGGAACCGCTCGATGAATCCCTCGTCCGTGGCCAGGTCGGACAGCAAGATCTTGATGGCGTAGGTGCGGGGCAACGAGAGGTGCTTGGCCTGATAGACCGACCCCATGCCTCCCTTGCCGATGAGGTTCTCGATGCGGAAACGCCCGCCTATGACCTGACCCTTCAGATCTTCCATTGCGCGTATTATCCCCGAGGAGAGTGGTGGGGTCCACCGTGTTAGTCGACAGTCGACGGGCGACAGTCGGGAGTCCGACCCCGCTCCCGCTCCCGCTCCCGCTCCCGATCCCGCTCCCGATCCCGCTCCCGAACCCGCTCCCGCTCCCCAGCCCCGGCCTCAGCCTCAGCTTCAGCTTCAGCCCCAGCCTCAGCCTCAGCCTCAGCCTCAGCCGTCACATTCTGGCATTCTGGCATCCCGGCGTTCTGGCACTCTGGCATTCGGCGGCGCCAGCCGCCGCACCCGCCTCCCGCCAACCCGGTGTTACCCTCCCCGCCATGCCCACCATGCGACAACGCGCCGTCACCGGCATCTCCAGGGGCGACACCTTCACCCTGACCCGCACCTTCACCCTCCAGGAGACCGAAGCATTCGGCGCCCTGACCCGGGACCGGAACCCCGTGCACAGCCACACGGAGTTCGCCCGGTCCCGGGGGCTGCCCGGGCTCATCGTGCACGGGCTGCTCACCGGTAGCATGATCACCGAGATCGGCGGCCAGATCGCCTGCCTCGCGACCTCCATGCACTTCGACTTCGTCCGTCCTGTCCTGCCCGGCGACACCGTCACCTGCGTGCTCACCATCGACGAGGCGGACGAGGCCGGGCGCAAGGTGACCGCCTCTGCCATGCTGCGCAACCAGCACGGCGACCTGGTGGCTCGGGCTGGCTTCAAGGGACGGCTCCCCGTGGGCGAACAGCGGGACCTGCTTGCCGAGATCCCGTAGCGAGGCCGATCCCGTCACAGCGCTTCCATCCTGGCATTCCGGCGCTCTGGCACCCTGGCATGCTGGCATTCATGGCCCAAAGGCCCGCGCCACCCTTTACCCGGGGCCGGGGATGGTTTTATTGTCCTCCCCTACCAACGCCATCTGATCCCGGAGGGAACCATGTCTCAGACCGTTACTGAAAAGATCGTCCAGGCCCACGCCGAGGGGCTCACCGAGGGGCAGGAGGTGCGCGCCGGGGACATGGTCACCGTGCGTCCATTTCACATCCTGACCCACGACAACACCGGCGCGATCCTGCCCAAGTTCCGCGCCATCGGCGCCGAGAAGGTGGCCGATCCGTCCCAGCCGGTCTACGCCCTGGACCACGCGGTGCAGGACACCTCCGACAAGAACCTGGCCAAGTACGCGTCAATCGAGGCCTTCGCCCGGGAGCAGGGCATCGTGTTCCACCCCGCGGGCGCGGGCATCGGCCACCAGCTGATGGTGGAGAACGGGTTCGTGCACCCTGGCTCTCTGGTGGTGGCGTCGGACAGCCACAGCAACATGTACGGCGCCCTGGCCGCGGTGGGCACGCCGGTGGTGCGCACCGACGCCGCGGCCATCTGGGCCACCGGCCGCACATGGTGGCTGGTGCCGCGCACGGTGAAGGTGACCTTCACCGGTGAGCTGCAGCCCGGCGTCAGCGGCAAGGACGTGATCCTCACCCTGTGCGGCCTGTACAACAAGGGCGAGGCGCTCAACGCGGCGGTGGAGTTTCACGGCGCCGGGGGGTTGAGCATGGCCGAGCGCCTCACCATCTCCAACATGAGCACCGAGTGGGGCGCCCTGGTGGGCTGGTTCCCCTACGACGACGTCACCGCCGCATACCTGCGCCAGCGCGCGGCCAAGCTGAGCCAGCTCGGCCACGGCGACCGGCTCAACGAGGAGATGATCGCGGCGTGGGATGCGGAGCCGCCCGCGCCGGACGCCGACGCGGTCTACGCCGCCGAGGTGAGCATGGATCTGTCCAGGGTCCGGCCGCACATCGCGGGTCCGCACTCGGTGCAGGTGACCCAGCCGCTGAGCCAGATCCAGCGCGAGGGCATGACCATCAACAAGGCGTACCTGCTGTCCTGCGTCAACGGCCGGCTGGAGGACATCGAGCAGGCCGCGGCGGTGGTCAAGGGCAAGAAGATCGACGAGGGCGTGGAGCTGTACCTGGCCGCGGCGTCGGCAGAGATCGAGGAGCAAGCCCGCCAGAGCGGCGCCTGGCAAGCGTTGGAGCAGGCCGGAGCCAAGACCCTGCCCCCTGGCTGCGGCGCGTGCATCGGCCTCGGCGCCGGGCTCCTGGGACCGGACGAGGTGGGGATCTCGGCCACCAACCGCAACTTCAAGGGCCGCATGGGCGACCCGAGCGCCAGGGCGTACCTGGCGAGCCCCTCCGTGGTGGCCGCGTCGGCGCTGGCGGGCAAGTTCGCCGGCCCCGAGGGCCTGTCTGATGACCTGCCCGAGTACGACTTCCGCGACCTCGGCTGGGCGCCGGAGCCGCGCCAGGTGGAGATCACCGAGGGCTTCGCCGAGTCCGCCGAGGGCAGGGTGCTGCTGCTGCCGGTGGACAACCTGAACACCGACGGCATCTACGGCAAGGACGTCACCTACCGCGACGACCTGACCCCCGAGCAGATGGCCACCTACGCCATGGCGAACTTCGACCCGTCGTTCCAGGAGCTGGCGCAGGACGGGGACATCATCGTGGCCGGGCGCAACTTCGGCACTGGCTCGTCCAGAGAGCAGGCCGCGACGTCGCTCAAGTTCCGCGGCATCCAGATGGTGGTGGCGGCGAGCTTCTCCCAGACCTACCTGCGCAACGCGTTCAACAACGCCTTCATCTGCCTGGAGAGCCCGGCGCTGTCCGAGGCGGTGCAGGCCGCGTACGCCGAGCAGGCGGCCGCTGGCCAGAAGGTGATCCCGGCTGATCCGGCCAGCTTCTCCTTCGGCGCGTCGCAGGTGACCTGGCGTGGCCAGACCTACCCGGTCTCACCCCTGGGCCCGGCGGCGCAGGAGCTGGTGATGGCCGGCGGCCTGGAGGCGCTGACGCGGAAAAAGCTGGGTTTGTGAGCAAAAGCGAACCAGAATCAACGCAGTATAATCACTGGCCCAAAAACAAACCGGACCGACCATGAGAGATTCTCAGGAGATCGTGCGGGAGCTGGGGGAGCTGCTCGACAAGCCTGACGCCGGACGACGTGACCGGCTGATGCGCGCAATCGTCAAGGAGTCGATACCCGGCAAGATCCGGCTGCTCGGCAACCAGGTGGTGGCCGTGGGGCTCGCCATCGACCGCTGGATAGTGGACGGGGGCTGCGCGGGCGTGGTCTTCACCAACAAGGAGGAGCAGCCGTCGGTGTGGCAGCTGAACCTCGGCTGCAAGGCGGGGCCGGACGACCTGCCCATCGTCGCCACGGTTGACGACGGTGAGAGCCGCCGCGAGGTGCGCTTCGACGCGCCGGGCAACCAGCGCCTGGACATCGAGCCTGTGCCGCCCGGCAGCGAGCGATTGTTCATCATCAGCACGGATCGAACCTGGTGCCCCGGCGGGCATGACCAGCGCCAGCTGGGGGTCAACGTGGACGTCACCCCCACCGGCACCCTGGAGTCTCTGCTCGAGGCGCCGGACCGTGCGGCCCGGGAGCGCCTCACCACTGAGATCGCCCGGGAGGCGTTCGCCGACAAGATCCGCCTGCTCGGCAACCAGGTGGTGGCGGCCGGCCTGAGCCTGGACCACTGGACGGAGGACGGGGCGCCGGCGGCCCTGGTGTACACCAACTACGACGACCAGGAGGTGGCGCCGGAGCT
Source organism: uncultured Myxococcales bacterium (assembly GCA_964511535.1). Classification (GTDB taxonomy): domain Bacteria; phylum Myxococcota_A; class Polyangia; family CAZCFB01; genus CAZCFB01. The sequence continues at coordinate 7,845 of CAZEFW010000103.1, forward strand.
GCTCTTCGCCTGTCACGCGACGCCAGACCTGATGCCAGTGACCCTGTTCATCGAGGACGGCCAGCGCCGCCGGGAGTACACCTTCGAAGAGGCCGGCGGCATGCCCATCTCCCTCACGCCGGTCGGGCCCCACTCGCAAAAGCTGTATGTCATCTCCGCTGACAAGACCTGGTCCCCCGGCCCGGGGGATCCCCGGCAGCTCGGGGTGAGCGTCAACGTCTCGCCCTCCTGGACCCTGGGGCAGCTGATGCGCAAGCCGGACGCCTACATCCGCGTGAAGCTGGCCGAGGTCATCGCCAACGAGCCGGTGACGGGAAAGGTGGAGCTGCTGGGCGGGCTGATCATGGCGGTGGGCCTGACGCGGGACCGCTGGACCGAGGGTGACGAGCCCGCCGCGCTGGTGGTGACCAACAGCCTCGACACGGCGTTGGTTCCCGAGCTGCGCGTGGGCTGCCACGCCGGCCCCGACGAGCTGCCCCTGACGGCCACCGTGGACGATGGCCAGGAGCCGCTGATCATCACCTTCGACCAGCCGGGCGAGCGCGAGGTGGCGCTGACCCCCGTGCCCCGTCACTCCCGGCGGCTCTTCATCATCAGCACGGATCGCACGTGGACCCCGGGCAGTTCGGACCCGCGGCAGCTCGGCGTGAGCCTGACCCTCGAACCTTCTCGGGCGCTGGCCGCCCTGGCGGAGCGCTACGACCGCGCGGCCTGGAAGACCGCGGCCGGCGCGATCCTCGCCGGGCAGCTGCCTGACACGCGCGTCCTGGAACCGGAGGTCGCGGCCGTGGCGGGGGTGTACCCGGACGGGTGGACCGTGGAGCAAAAGCCCGCCGGGCTCGCCCTGCGCGGCGCCGACGAGGGGGGCGGAGGCAAGGTGCTGGAGCTGGTGCTCGGCTGCCACGCCGGCCCGGACGACATGCCCATCAAGACCACCCTGCTCGACGGAGATCGGTCAGTCGAGGTCCTGTTCGAGGAGGCCGGAGAGCGCACCGTGGTGCTCGATCCGCTGCAGCCGGGCGCCGACCGGCTGGTGATCATCACCAGCGACCGATCCTGGTGCCCGGGGGGCGGGGACAGCCGCGACCTGGGGGTGCTGGTGGATCGGGTACATCAATCCTTGGTGGGCACCATCGGCCTGGTCTCCCGGGAGGACGACCTCGCCGCGCGGGCCTGGGTGCTGGAGCAGATCCGCTCCGGCGAGACGCCGGATCCCATCAACCTGCTCGAGGGCATCGCGGACGCCGCCGGCCTCACCGGCGATCAGTGGACCGGCCCCGACCATCCAGCCGCGCTGGCCCTGGTCAACCCGGGCGACGGTGAGCTGGTGCTCGACCTGAAGCTGGAGTGCCACGCGGAGGTGGAGGCGCTGCCCATCTGCGCCGCGGTCGTCGACGGCGCCAGGCGCCAGGACGTGCGGTTCAAGGAGCGCGGCGTGCGCACCGTGACCCTCGACCCGCTGTCCGCGGGCGAGCAGCGCCTCGTGCTGGTGACCACCGACCGCACCTGGTCCCCTGGAACAGAAGAGGACCAGCGGCAGCTCGGCGTACGCGTCTCCGTCGAGGAGTAGCCTGGATATTGCGCCAGGGGGCCGTCACGAGGGTGAGCCGATTCACCGCGTAACGACCCGAAGGGTCGGCGCACGGCGAACGGAGACCGAGGCGTAGCGGGCACGCGACGGCGAAAGCATACCGGTGCGTATGGTGAGGCGGCGCGGGACCCGCTACGCCGACGGTAACGGACGCCGCAGCAGGTCAACTGGTGCAATATCCAGGGTAGGTCCCCCGCCGCTACTCTCCCTCCCGCTGCTCCCAGCTGTGCCGCACCCGGGCCACGCCCTCGTCGTGGCTCGTGTTGACCACGCGGAACGGGTACAGCCGGGTGTGGTAGTCGTACTTGTAGATGTCCTCCTCGTCGAAGATCGCCACGGTCACCTCGTAGGAGCCGGAGAGCAGCACCAGCTCGCTGGCGGTGAACTCCACCACGCCCTGGCCCTCCACCGCCTCGATGACCACGCCGTCCTTCTGAGAGCTGGTACCGTAGACCAGCAGCCCGTCGTTGCGGTAGATCGCGACGCCGAAGTTGGGACGCTTCACCCGCTGGTGCGCCATGTAGCGCAGGCGAATGGTCAGCGCCTCGCCAGCGACGAACTTCTTGCGCGTCTTGCCGTCACCGTCTAGGAGCTCGACCTGGAACACCTCCACCTCGTGGCTGCCCTGCCGCGCCCAGGGCAGCATGGCGTGGTCGGTCAGGTGCCGCGAGGTGGGCAAGGCGCCAGCCTCGGTGGGGGCCTCCGGCGGCTCCTCGTCCACCGGGACGATGGGCTCGTCATCCTCGTCATCAGCGTCATCCATGGCGGCGGGCGCCACCGGCGCCACCACCGGCAGCGGGCGCTCGTCGTCGGCGGCCGCGTCCTCCGCCGCTGCGCTGCCGCCGGGCGCTGGCGCCAGGTCCGCCAGGGAGGCCATAATCCCCGCTGGCGCCGGGCTGTCCTCCTCGTCGTCCACGGCATCGTCGGGCGCGCCCACGGGCAGCGGAGCGGCGGGCATGGTCATGATCCCCATGCGCCCACGCACATAATCGAGGTACTTGTCGATGACGGTCCAGCTCTCGCCCACGGCGGCGACCTCGCCGTCCCGCAGCCAGATGGTCCGGTCGCACACCGAGCGCACCGTGCCCAGGGCGTGGCTCACGTAGACGAAGGTGGTGTTGCTGCTCTTGATCTCCTTGATGCGACGGAAGCACTTGCTCTGGAAGTACTCGTCCCCCACCGCCAGCACCTCGTCGATGAGCATGATCTCCCGCCGCAGCCCAAGCGCAACCGAGAAGGCGAGCCGCAGGCGCATGCCGGTGGAGTAGGTCTTCATCGGCATGTCGATGGCAGGCCCCAGCTCGGCGAAGGCGATGATCTCCCCCATGCGCTCGGCGATCTCTGCCGAGGACATGCCGAGCAGGCGGCACTGGAAGATGATGTTGTCCCGCCCAGGAGCCTGGATGTCGTACCCCGCCGCCAGCTCGATGAGCACCGAGGTGGGGAAGTGAACCGCCACCTGGCCGGTGGTTGGCGTCAGGATCTTGCCCAGCACCCGCAGCAGGGTGCTCTTGCCGCTGCCGTTGTCGCCGATGATTCCGAGGGCCTCGCCGCGCTGCACGCCGAAGCTGACGTCGTGCAGGGCCCGCACCTGCTGGTGTAGCTGCTTCTGGCCCAGCATCAGCACCTCACGGAACCGGTCGCCGCCCCTGGAATAGAGGCGGAAGATCTTGGTCACCGCGTCGGCTTCTATGGCGATTTCTGGCATGGGGTCAGGGCGCCCTTCCCACCCGCCCGCGCCCGGGGACTACAGGTCGTCCGGTACCCAGCGGCTCAGGCGGCGGAATATGAACACGCCTCCGATGAGGGAGAGACACGATACCCCAATGATATAGCAAAAACTGATCACGTCGGGCATTGGGTATGGCAGCAGCACCCCGCGGTAGATCTCCACCAGGTGGGTCAGGGGGTTCTTGGAGACGATGCGGCCCACCCAGCCGGGCAATATGCCTGGCGTGTAAACGATGGGGATGAGCCAGAACACAAGCGACAGCACGATGCTGACGATCTGCTCGGTGTCGCGCAGGTACACGTGCATGATCGACAGCAGCAGCGCCGGCCCCATCATGAACATCACCTGGACCATGATCACCCCGGGCAGCAGCAGCAGGGTGGGGCGCGGCGGGATGCCGGCGAACAGCTGCAGCACCATCAGGATGGCCAGGCTGATGAGCAGGGTCACGGTGCTGGAGACCACGTACTGCAGCACCAGGATCTCCTTGGGGAAGGGGAGGTTCTGGATCAGGGAGAAGTTGTTGACCAGGGCCGGGGTGGAACGCTTGAGCGAGTCGTCGATGGCCAGCCAGGGCAGCAGCCCGGAGCAGAGGTAGAGCACGTAGCCGAGGGAGCCCTCGATGGCAGCGAACTTGGCCTGGATGATCTGGCTGAACACCAGGGTGTAGATGGTGATGGTGAGCAGCGGGTAGAGCACGTTCCACGCCTTGCCGCCAAAGGAGCCGAGGTATCGGTTCCTCAGGTCCCTGGCCACCATGCCCCACAGCAGGTGCCAGAACGGTTTGAAGCGGAAGTCCATGGATCTACCGAGTCTCCAGAATATACCCTTGCATGTACGGGGTCTTTTTAACATGCTCTCCCACTGCCGTGTGCCGTACGGCACACCTCTCACCCCGATCGGGTGGCAGGTGAGGACCCTTGCGGCTACCCTGCCCGGTGCGCCGGGCACCCGGCGGGAGCGCAGATGAATCATCCGGACCATATAGCCGCGTACGTCGGGGAGAGCCGGTGACGGCCTGGCTCTACTGCGGCTTCCTGCTGCTGGTGACGTTCCTGCTGGCCCTCGATCTGGGCGTGTTGAACCGCAAGGACCATGTCATCGGCACTCGGGAGGCGCTGGCGTGGACCACTTTCTGGATCTGCCTGGCGCTGCTGTTCAACGTTGGCGTCTATTTTCTTTATGAAAACAACGTGATGGGCGTGGCGACCACGCTGGGGACCACCAGCACGGGCAAGGAGGCGGCCCTCGACTTCTTCACCGGCTACCTGATCGAGAAGTCCCTCAGCCTGGACAACATCTTCGTCATCGCCCTGATCTTCAACTTCTTCCGGGTGCCGCTCAAGTTCCAGCACCGGGTGCTGTTCTGGGGCATCCTCGGCGCGCTGCTCATGCGCGGCGCCATGATCGGCGCCGGCACGGCGCTGGTGATGCGCTTCAGCTGGGCGATCTACGTCTTCGGCGGCTTCCTGGTGATCACCGCCCTGCGGATGCTGTTCGGCGGCGAGGAGCCCCCCGACCTGGATGACAACTGGGTGCTCAAGGCGGCGCGCCGGATCATTCCGGTCACCGACCAGATCCAGGGCAACAGCTTCTTCACCACGCTGGACGGCAAGCGCGCGGCCACGCCGTTGTTCCTGGTCCTGCTGCTGGTGGAGAGCTCGGACGTGATCTTCGCGGTGGACTCCATCCCCGCCATCTTCGGCGTTACCCTCGACCCGTTCATCGTCTTCACCTCCAACATCTTCGCCATCCTCGGGCTGCGCTCGCTCTATTTCGTGCTGGCCGGGCTGCTGGACAAGTTCCACTACCTCAAATACAGCCTCGTGTTCATCCTGCTGTACGTGGGGATCAAGATGCTGGTGACCCACCACCTTCACATCCCCACCTGGGTCAGCCTGATCTTCATCCTCACCTGCCTGATCGGCGGGACCATCGCCTCGGCCGTCAGAGCCAGCCGCATGGCGGCGGAGGTGGAGGAAGACGACGAGGAAGGGGAGGAGCTGTGAGCCATACCGCTGTGCTGCGACATGCTGCGCGCGCCCTCCGCCGACATTCTTTGTTTTTCGTTCTTTGTTCCTTGTGTTTAGTTCCCTGCTTCGCCTGCACGCCAAACCGTCCCGCGCCCCGCGCCAAACCGTCCGCGAAGCTGGCCCCGGCCCTGCCGTACACCTCGGACGACGTCATCTTCGCCGCGCGCTACCCGAACCCCATCGTCAACACCCGGCGGCCGGCCGGCCTGGCCGGGCTGATGGTCCACGAGGTGTTCGACAAGTCCCAGCAGGCCGAGGACCCGATCCAGACCTCGTTCTGGCTGGTGAACCCGTCCGGCGAGCGGTTCCGCCTGGACCGGGGCGGCGTGGAGCGCGCGCTGCGCTCGGTGCGGTTCGCAGCCTCGACCTCTGCCGAGGCGCTCAGGGTCGCGACCCTGCGTTTCTCCCATGACGGCGACTATCAGGTGATGGAGGGGCCGCTGCTGCCCAGGGTGAAGGCGCCGCGGGAGAAGCTGGCGCTGGTGGATCCCCCGGCGGTGAAGAAGCTGGGTCCAGGGCGCTACAAGGTCACCTTCCATGTGTTCTACTCCTCGTCCACCGCGCGCTTCTTCGGCAGGGACAACCGCGCGCTGACCGCCTGCGACGCGGAGGTGTCCCCCGGCGGCCTCTCCCTGCGACAGCGGTCAGTCTGGAGCGCCTTCGGCAGCCCGCGTTGATCCGCCAGCGGCGGGCTCCTCTTGTGTCTGCCGCCCGTTGTGCTGATACTCGAAAACGACGGGCTAAACCGAACTTGCTGGAGGAACCATGCGCGCGTGGCTTGCCGTGCCGTGCCGGTGCTGGCCGCTGTCCTGGCCCTGGGGATCCCCCCCGCGTCGGCCCAGGGGGATGTGAACCGCGAGATCGCCAAGAAGCACTACGAGCTGGGCGAGAAGCTGTACCAGTTCAAGGATTACAAAAAGGCGCTCGACGAGTTCCAAAAGGCGTACGACCTGGCGCCCATCCCGGCGCTGATGTTCAACATGGGCCGGTGCCACGAGAAGCTCGGCGCCACGGAGGATGCGCTGAAACATTACCGCCGCTTCCTGGCCGCCAAACCGGACGCGCCCAACCGCGCGGACGTGGAGGCGAGGATCAAGGCCCTGGAAGAGAGGCAGGCCAAACCCGCGCCCGCGTCCAATCCCGAGCCCAAACCCGCCACCGCCCCCGAGCCCAAACCCGCTCCCGCTCCCGTCACCAAATCCGCTCCCGCGCTCGTCACCCAACCCGCTCCCGCTACCCCTCCTGCCGAGGACGCCCCCCGCACATGGAAGTGGATCACCGGCTGGGTCGGCGTGGGCCTGGGCGCCGCGCTTCTGGGCGGCGGCCTCGCCCTGGGCGCCATGGCAGCAGACCGCGCCAGCCAGTTCGAGGACGGCGTGGCCGCCAACCACCCTTACGAGGACCTGATGTCCATCGACGACGAGGGCAGGTTCTTCGAGCGCGGGCAGATCGGCTTCATGGTGGCGGGCGGCGTGCTCGCAGGCGCGGGCGCGGGGCTGCTGCTGTGGGAGCTCGTCGGCGGCAAGCAAGAGCGGGCCGCAGCCACAGCCTGGTTCGCCCCCCACATCAGCCACCTCGGCGCGGGGCTGACCGCGCGAGCAAGGTTCTGAGAGGTGACGCCGTGATCAGGATATCGCTCCTCGCTGCTCTCATCACATTGCTCGCTGGCGGGTGCTACGACGTGACCTACCCGGGGGCCCACAGCTGCCGGCACCCGGACAAGGTGCTCTGCCCGGACAACCTCTGGTGCGACCCGGCAGACAACAAGTGCAAGCAGCGCCCGCCCGACGGCCAAATCCCGGACAGCCGCCCGTGGGAGGCTGGCGTCCAGCCTCCCGACGGTTCGCCGGCGGACGGCGCCCCCGGTGACAGCAAGGGACCGGCGGTGGATTACATCTCCAAGAAGAAGGGCAAGGTCGCCCACTGGAAGCTGGACGAGAACGGCTCGGGCGAGGCCAAGGACAGCTCGGGCAACGAGCACACCGCCCAGCTGAAGAACGGCGTCGGATGGCAAACCGGGTGCATCATGCGCACCTGCCTCAGCTTCGACGGCAAGGACGATTACCTGGCCACCAAGCTCAAGTTCGTGGCGTCCAAGGGCGGGTCCTTCACCTGGTCCGCATGGATCAAAACCTCTGCCCAGGTCCCCATGGGCGTCATGGGGGTCAGGGGCACCAAGGTGTCCGGCGAGATCCTGGAGCTGATGCTGGACGCCAAGGCCGGGTCACATTTCTGGTTGCGAGATACCGGCCTGACGGGCGCCAAGGTCCAGTTCAAGACCAACGTCTTCGACGGCTTCTGGCATCACATCGCGGTGATCCGCAACCCCGCCCGGGATGTGCGGGTCTACGTGGATGGCAAGCAGGCGGGCGCGGCAAACGACCAGTCCACGGCCAAGGCCGTCCCGCAAAAGGCCCTCGCGCTCATGGTGGGGGCCGTCAACGATCAGGACAACGCGACCGCTCCTTTCAGCGGCGCCATCGACGACGTACAGGTCCACACCGAGGCCCTGCCAAAGTCCGAGATCGAGCAGATGTACAGCGACGGCTACTGGGCGTTTTCGGGCGGCGGATCGGACCAGGACATCGTCGAGGATGTCTTCGTGCACGGCGAGGGCGACACCTTCATCACCGGCAGCGTCAAGGGCCAGGTCAAGGTGGGGACGAAGAGCATCTCCCCGGTGGGGTTCACCGACCTGCTGGTGGCCCGGCTCAACACCGACAGCACCGCGGTCTGGTTCCATACCCTGGGCGGCAAGAACGCCCATGTCAGGGGGAAGACCGTCACCGCCGACACCGCCGGCAACTGCTACGTCGCAGGGGAGATGAGGGGGACGGCCAAGCTCGACGGAAAGGTCGAGCTCAGCTCGGATCCCCTGACCGAGTACGACCCCTTCGTGATGAAGATCGATCCCAAGGGCAAGCCCGTGTGGTCTCATATCTTCAAGGACGGCAAGAGCGCCGACATCGCGGCCATCGCATCGGCGGGTCTGGGTGAGACCGTGGTGGCCGGCGCGTACACCGGCAGCGTCAAGAGCCTCAAGCTGCCCACCACCAGCGCCACCGACGCCTTCGTGGCCCGCCTCGACGCCAGCGGAAAGCCGACCTGGGGCGTGAGGTTCGCAGGGGCCGGGAGCGACCGCCTCAACGCCGTGGTGGTGGACGCCGCGGGCGATATCTACGCGGCCGGCCCCTTCAGCGACAGCTTCATCGTCAAGTCCACGACCCTGTTTAGCAATGGGAAGACCGACATCGCGCTGGTGAAGCTGGACAAGCAGGGCAACGCCAAGTGGGCCATGAGTGCGGGTGGCGTCAAGGCTGATCAGCTCAGGGACATGGTGGAGGCGGGCGGTGAGGTCGTGCTGGTCGGTACGTTCAACGACGAGGCCAAGTTCGGCTCCCACAACCTGAAGGCGGGCATGGGTGGCCAGCAGAGCGCGTTCCTGGCGTGGGCCGCGCCGTCGGATACAAAGGACATCGCCGGGTCCTGGATCAAGGCCAGGGCGCCCACGGGCAAGGGCGCCTCTCTCGGATACGGTGTCGGCGTTGACTACGCCGGCAACGTCTACCTGGCCGGCAACTTCTCGTTGACCGTCAACTTCGACGGACATTCGCTCACCTCCACCGGCGACAATGACCTGTTCGTGGTGCGCTACAACACCCAGGGCAAGGCGGCCTGGGCCAGGAAAGCGGGCGGCCTGAAGAACGACTTCGCCCAGGCCATGTCCACCAACCAGGCAGGGTACCCGCTGGTGGTGGGCGGCAACTTCTACTCCAAGCCCGGGACCTTCGGCGGCCACCCGTTCAGCTCCAACGGCAACGGCGATCTGTTCGTCTGGAATGTGGCCGCGCCCTGAGGGCGGTGGCGGTCAGGCGTTGGGGCCGAAGCTCGTGATCAGGTAGCCCCCGGACTTGTCGTCCTTCTGCAGCTCCAGCAGGCCGCGCGACTTGGCGTCCTCCAGCAGCTGATTGAACGAGCGGTAGCCGTGGTAGCTCTCGGAGAAGTTGGGGCGCTTGCGCTTGATGGTCTGCTTGACCATGGAGCCCCACAGGTTGTCGTCCCGGTCGCGGAACAGGCGCTCCACCGTGTCGAGCACCAACTCCATGGCCTCGTCGCGCAGGTCCTGCTTCTCCTCGGTGATCTCCTCCGGCTCGCCGGCGGCGGGCTTCTTGCCGTTGGCCGCCTTCTTGGCCGGGGCCTTGGATTTGCCCTTGGGCTTCGGCTTGGCCCGGGCGGCGGCCTTCTTCTTGCGGCCGCCCTTCTCCCGCACGAGGTCGTCGTAGTAGATGAACTCGTCGCAGTTGTCCACCAGCAGGTCGCTGGTTGAGTTCTTGACCCCGATGCCGATGACCAGCTTGTTGTTCTCGCGCAGCTTGCTCACCAGGGGGGAGAAGTCGCTGTCGCCGCTGACGATGACGAAGATGTCGAGGTGGGCCTTGGTGTAACAGATGTCCAGCGCGTCCACCACCAGGCGGATGTCGGCCGAGTTCTTGCCCGACTGCTTGACATGAGGGATCTCGATCAGCTCGAACGCGGCCTCGTGCATGGGGCGCTTGGCCGAGCGGTAACGGTCCCAGTCGGAGTAGGCCTTCTTGACCACAACGGTGCCCTTCTCCAGCAGGCGCTCGAGCACCAGGTTGATGTCGAACTTGTCGTACTTGGCGTCGCGCACGCCGAGGGCCACGTTCTCGAAGTCGGCGAAGATGGCGATATTGGGGATCTTGTCCATGGGCAGTGTATTCTCGTCTCAGTTGTTACTTCCGGGACGAGATAATATGTCAAATAACCGAAACACACCAAAAACCCTTCAAGCCGTGGCCGTTACCGTGGCGCTGGCCGTGGCCGTGGCCGTGGTGGCGTGCAGCGACGACGACGTCACGTCGCCCGACGCCGGCGCCGCCGACGCCGCCACCCCCGACGCAGCGCAGAACACCACCATCACCTGCGGCACCGGCACCACCGCCGAGCTGAAGGCTGGCGGGGCGGTCACGGTGAGCGGCGCCGCGGCCAGGGGCCTGGCCGGCGCGTCAGTGGCAGCGCCCACAGGGGCCAACACCGCCAAGGTGACCATCGGCTGCGCCAAGGCCGATCTGGTGCCCGCGAGCTTCACCCCTCTTGGCCCGGCGGTGTCCTTCACACCGACCAGCGGCCCTCAGCCCGTGGACCTGCGCTTCACCCTGCCGTTTTTGCCTGGACGTATTCCCGCGGGAGCGGGCGCCGGAGCGGTGATGGTGTTCTGGAAGCGGGCCATCGGAGACGGCACGCCTCGCGGGCTGATGCTGGTGGACCCGAAGATCGATCTGTCCGCAGGGACGATCTCCTTCGCCCTGGACGAGCTGGCCAGCTTCCAGGTCGCGGTGAGCAAGAAGGCAGGCACCAAGGTGAAGCGGAAGTTCGCGTACAAGGCCATCGTCGGCTTCTCCATGGGCGGCGGCGCCGCCGGGGTGGTGGGCCTGCGCAACCCGGACCGGTTCGACTTCATCGGCCCCCTGGGCGGCGAGCCCGGGGTGAACCTGATCTATTTCCTCGCCATGCTGGAGGAGACCTTCATGGCCGGCTTCTGCACCGCCGAGGACGAGAAGGCGGGCACGGGCAAGATCGGCCAGCTCTGCCCCATGAAGCGCAAGCCGCTGGCCCGGCAGCACGAGCTGACCATGACCTTCGAGAAGATGCTGTACCAGAAGGGGCAGGGGGTGGGCCTGACCCTGAGCCGGCACCTGTACATGAAGGGCACCCGGGACATCATGCGGGCCTACGGCAACCCGGCGTACTACAACCCCTCCGATCCGTACCTGCCGCCCGGGGTCCCGGCCACGGTGCTGGAGGCGGGCAGCGCCCTGTGCGGCAACCCGGTCAAGCTGGAGAAGCTCTACGACCGCGAGTTCAACCCCGACGGGACCCGGTCAGTGATCACCTTCTGCGACGGCAGCGACTCCAGCTCGGGCCTCGGGCTCGGCATGTTCGACCCGAAGATCAAGCAGACCCGGCCGACCCAGCTGCTGCTGGCGGTTGATGTCAACGGCAACGGCAAGCGGGACAGCGGCGAGCCCATCGTGGTGCACTCCAGGGAGCCTTACAGCGACGTGGGCGCAGACGGCAAGGCCGACGCGGCCGAGGCGGGATACGACGCCACCACCAACCCGGATCCCGCGGGGGACAACTACCACTACCTGAAGAACCCGGCCGGCACCGAGGGGAACTGGCGCTGGGACACGGGCGAGCCGTACGAGGACGTGGGCATCGACGGGATCAAGGGCACCTGCCAGGCCAAGGCAGGGGTCGCCAAGTGCTATGACCACGGCGAGGGTAACGGCAAGTTCGACTGGTCACCCATGGTGCAGCGCTGGCTCAAGCATGATCCGTACACCCTCTACGCCGGGCTGAGCGTGGCCCAGCGGGAGCGCCTGGACATCTGGGCCGACGCCGGTATCCGCGATTTCCTCAACGCCCATGTTGCCACCAACGGCATGATGGGGCAGGTGGCTGGCCAGGGGCAGCCGGTGCGGCTGTACCAGAGCTTCAAGGCCATGGAGACCCTCGGCAAGGGGACTCACTTCGACTTCGCCAACGTGGACTTCACCAACGTGGGCAAGAACGTCTACGTGCGCTACGGCGATCCCACCATGGACCCGAAGATCGTGGAGAGTACGGGCGATGGCCGGCATGTGGGCACCGCCACCCAGGTGATCAACCGCACGCTCACCTTCTTCGCCATGGTGCAGAAGCGCTGGCCCGGCGGCGACCGGGAGACCAAGAACATCAAGCTCGGGAGCGACAACTTCAAGAAGAACATTACCTTCAAGAGCCCCTCCACGGGCCAGGACCGGCCCTTCTCGCTGTTCCTCCCGCCCGGCTACTTCATGCCGGAGAACAAGACCCGCACCTACCCGGTGATCTTCTTCTTGCACGGCTACGGCCAGGACCCGGAGGACATGATCGCCCTGTCCAACCTGTTCGCGAACTACATGGTGGGGCCCAAGATCCAGGACGAGGATCGGTTCGCCAAGTTCATCATCGTGTACGTGGACGGCCGCTGCCGGCCCGGCGGCAAGGTGCCGCTCAAGAAGACCGGAGACCGCTGCGAGCAAGGGACCTTCTACCTGGATACGCCGCGCAACGGCTCCACCGCCAAGATGGAGACCCTGCTGCTGGAGCTGTCAGATCACCTGGACAAGACCTACCGCACGAAGAAGCCGGCGGAGGTGGAGATCACGCGCTACTGAGCGCGGACCTCCGGTCCGCGATTGCCAGGATGCCAGAATGCCAGGACGCCGGAATGCCAGAATGAGGTGGCCTTCGGGAGGTCACTCGGGGTTGGTCAACCGCTGACTGTCTACTGTCAGTCTCCCTGCTCGTACTTGGCGCGCAGGCGCTCGGTCTCGTTCATCAGCTCGTGGGGGGCGGCGGTGTGGGCGATGAGCTCCTTGAGCTCCACCTGAAACCCCTCGAGCTGCTCCTTGCGCTTCTGCTCTGCCGCCTCCTCGATGGTCTCGAGCATGCCCTCGAACTCGTAAGGCTTGACCAGAAACCTGAAGGCGTCGTGGCGGCCGCTCTCCAGCGCCGAGTCCATGGACCCATGCCCCGTGAGCATGATGGCCTGCAGGTACGGCTGGATCTCCTTGAGGTTCTTGAGCAGCTCGATGCCGTCCATCTCGGGCATCTTGAGGTCCAGGACGGCGACGTCGTAGATGCGCCGCTCAACCCTCTTGAGCGCCTCCTGACCGGAGGTGACGCCAACCACGTCGTGTCCCTTCTTCTTCAGCCGCTTGGCCAGGTAGTCGACGAGCTCTTGTTCGTCGTCCACGAGAAGGATACGGATGACGGGGTCGCTCATGCTCTTCCCTCCTTGCTAAGTTAAGTGCAGTGGACCACCAGGTCCCAAATTCGCAGTTGATATACCATAGATTCCTTGCCTCATCCTCCCTGATTCGTTTTCCGGGCCAGGCATTCTGCTAAGGTCCCTCGCCATGAGCGCCGAGATCAAACATGCCCTGCGAACGCGCGGCTACGAGCTTGACCGCCAGTCGCTGATACCGCCCCCTGCCTATTTTCGCTACATGGAGCACCTGCGGTGGGAGTCGGCCAGCGAGGGCTCGTTCGACCTGGCGGCCCTGCTCGCCCGGGGCTACCTGCTGGTGGTGGTGGGGCAGAAACTCCGGCTGCACACCGATCTCGGCATGGGGGTCGAGCTGACCGGCACCCTGAGCATCGGCGAGGCCGGGCGGACGAGCCTCACCATGCACAACGCGTTCTACCGCGGTGAAGAGCTGGTGGCCCGGGGCCAGGTCACGGCCGTCTTCATCGACCCCTCCGGCGCCCCCGCGGCGTTGACCGATGACCTGCGCGCCCTGGCCGGAGCGCCCGCGACGGTCGACCTGGCCCCGCGGCTGACCGCCCCGCGCCCGGACGAAGCGCACCGCTGGACCGTCACCGTGCGCCCCTCGGACTGCGACCTGTACCGCCACGCCAACCAGGCGATCTACCTGGCCTGGATCGAGGACGCACGCGCCACGATCGCTCCGGAGAGTGGGCGGCTGAAGGCGGTGTCCGTGGATTACGTGAAGCAGTGCTTCCCGGGGGACGAGCTGGCGGTGTGGATGTGGGAGCTGGGGGAAGGAGCGTGGGGGGCGGAGATGGTGCGAGGGGATGAAGGAGAGGTGGTGTGTAGGGGGCGGGTGGAGACTGGTTGAACAAAAAACAAGGAACAAAAAATGCTGAACAAAAAACGAATGGGCGGGCTACGCCTACCCCGGCCGAGGCACTCTCGTTTTTAGTTTCTTGTTTCCAGTTCCTTATTTTTTGTTTGGCCTGTCCATCTCGATCATCCCTCCCCGACACAGCTCCCCCAGGAACATGTTCAGCCGCTCCGCGGCCTTCTCGGCGCTTTCGCCGAACTGGCGCTCCATGGCGGCGGCGATGTCTCCGACGGTGCGGTGTCCGTCGCACCGGCTCCAAACGAACGAGCCGATCTCGTCCAGCTTGACGCGGAAGTGGGGGCGCGTGAGGCGGGGCTGGAGCCACCAGGCCAGGGGCCCGCGCATGAAGCGTGGACGCAGCACCACCACCCGGCCGTCCTCGGTGTCCTCGTGGCCCACCAGCCGCCGGGGCCGCATGAGCAGCAGATCGGAGATTTCCCCCCCGGGCATCAGGCGGGGTGGCGCGCCACGACCACGGTGTGGATGCCGCCCCGCACCATGAAGTCCCCCTCCACGGTCAGCTCCTTCGGCGCGAGCGCGGCCACCAGGTCGTCCAGGATCTGGTTGGTCACCGCCTCGTGGAAGGCGCCCTCGTCCCGGTAGGACCAGAGGTAGAGCTTGAGCGATTTGAGCTCCACGCACAGCCGGTCCGGCACATAGCGGATCCGGATGGTGGCGAAGTCCGGCTGCCCGGTCATGGGGCAGACGCAGGTGAACTCCGGGCACTCGAACCGGATCTCGTAGGAGCGCTCCGGCCGAGGGTTGTCGAAGGTGTCCAGCTTCTTGGAAGGCGATGAGGACATCTCGGGCTGCCTACTCCTGGTCTGCGCCGCGGGATCCGGAGGTCGTCTCCGCGCTGAGGCTGCGGTTGATCATGAACACGGCCAGCCCCACGATGACGAGGGCGCCGAGCCACGGCCCCAGGGCGCCGGTGAGCAGCGCGCCGTCGGTGAGCCGCACGTTGAAGGCCACCAGCGCGGCCAGGCAGAGGCCCATGAGCGCCTCGCCCGCCACGAACCCGCTGGCCACCAGCAGGCCCTTGTTCTCGATGGCCTCCCGATCCTTGGCTTCCGTCACACCCCGGCGGGCGGCCATGCGGCCGGTGATCCACTTGAAGGCGCCGCCCAGGAAGATGGCCATGGTGGTCGGCAGCGGCAGGTACATGCCCACCGCGATGAGCATGGGGGAGGGCGCGCCGATGAAGATGAGGCCCACCGCGAAGAACACGCCCACCAGGATCAACTCCCACGCGAGCTTGCCCGAGATGATCCCCTTGCTCATGAACGCCATCAGCCCGGCCTGTGGCGCGGGCAGCGCCTCGCCGCCGATGCCCAGGCCGCCGGTGGCGATGTCGCTGGTGTGGAGCAGGGTGATGACCACCACCAGCACCAGGGAGGCGGCGATGATGCCGAGGATCTGGCCGATCTCCATGCGCCACGGCGTGCCGCCCAGGTTGTATCCGACCTTGAAGTCCTGGGCCATGTCGCCCGCGACGCCCGCGATGCAGCACACCACGGTGGCGACGCCGAGCACCGCCAGCACTCCGGTCTTCATCGCCTCGGTCATGGTCTTGCCGTCGGCCTCGTAGCCCCCGCCCATGCCGAGCAGCACCAGCAGCCCGGCCGCGATGAGCAGCGTGGAGAGGGTCAGCCCGCTGATCGGGTTGGAGGAGCAGCCGATGATGGACACCAGGAAGCCCGCCACCGCCGCGAACAGGAACCCGGCGATGGTCATGACGATGGTCATGATGAGGGAGACGGCGAAGGAGCCGCACAGCACCATGTAGAGCAGGAACATGGCCACCACCATCATGGCCACGATCATCAGGATCACTTTGATGTTCAGGTCCTTGTCGGTGCGAAGCAGCTCTTCCTGCTCGCCATCCTTGGACCCGCCCAGCGCGGAGAAGGACCGGCCCAGCCCCCTGATCAGGTTCTCTCGCATGCTGTAGAGCGTGAACATGGCGCCCACGATCATGGCGCCGATGGCGATGATCTTGATGTTGTCTCCGTACAGCTTCTTGAGCCCGACGAAGCCCTCGCCGCCGCTGAACAGCGCCCCGTAGTTTCCGTCTGCCACCAAGCCGGCGATGGTGGCCCCGAACGCAGCGTCCTGCATGGACATCATGTAGAGCAGGATCGGCATCAGGAAGAGCCAGCCGAAGATGCCCCCGGATACGGCGATGGCGCCGTACTTGGGGCCGATGATGTACCCCACCGCCAGGAACGCGGGCGAGGGGTTGGGGCTGAGCACCGGGAAGGTGCCCTTGCCCACGGTAAAGGCGGCCTTCTGGTAGCCGCCGATCAGGGGTATGCCGGCGCCGTTCTTGAAGAACTCCAGCAGGCCGGCAAGGCCCATGGAGCCGAACACGGTCCCGGCGCCGGACTGGCCGCCCTGGCCCGCCTTGACGATCTCGGTGCAGGCCTGGGACTCGGGAAATGGCAGCGAGGCGTCCTCGACGAAGGTGCGCCGCAGCAGGGAGACGAACAGAACGCCCAGGATGCCGCCCACGGCCAGCAGGGCGGTGGCCAGGAACCAGTTTGCCGATCCCACGTCGACGTTGTCCCACGCCCCCACGATGATGAACGCGGGCACAGTGAAGATGGCGCCAGCCGCCAGGGCCTCGCCCACCGAGCCGGTGGTCCGGGCCAGGTTCTCCTCGAGGATGTTGCCCTTGAACATGCGCAACACCGCCATGGCCACCACGGCAGCCGGGAATGTGGCCGCAACGGTCATTCCAGCCTTCAGGCCGAGGTACACATTGGCGCTGCCCAGCACCACGGCCATCAGGCATCCGAGCACCACGGCAGGGACCGTGAACTCCTTGATATCGGACTTTGGATCGACGTACGGCTTGTATCCGTTCTTGCTTGCCATCTGTCCTGGTTCCTTTTCGTGGGGTTGCCGGCAAGCTAGCTCAGATCCAGGGCATTTTGCAAGCCTGCGCGGCGCGCTTACCCCTTGGGTTTCTTGAGATTTCGTGGTAGGCATCCTGCATGGCCATGGACAGGTACGCAAAACTGGAGCTGCAGATCCGCACTTCCTTCAGGGATTTCTGGCGGGCCAAACTGACCAAGGGGCGGTCCAAGCCGATCCTGCTGCCCGGGTTTGACATCCCGCGCGGGGAGACGGTGGATCTATTCCTCCACCCGGACAAGGGAACTACCCTGTGCCTGGTGCAGCGGTCCGACTACGTCACGGTGTACAAGCACACTGTCGGGCAGCTGGTGGGCGTTTTGACCCACTACCAGGGCATGGACGACCGCATGCTGCGAGAGGCTGTGCGAAACTCCAAGGCGCACAATGATCTCAAGGACGTAAAGCAGCCGAAGATCAACGTGCTGAAGCTCTCTCAGCGCCTGGCGGAGGAGCGCGCCAAGGGACTCATCACCCTGGTGCTCGTGACCGACCTGCCCGAGGTGGGGCAGCAGGCCAAGGAGCTGCTGGCCAACTTCGAGCCGGTTGCGAGCCTGATGGGCGCCTGGCTCACCTCGGCGGTTAAGCGCAAGAAGCTATGCCGGTCCCTCGACTTCTATTCGGTACAGATGCCTGGCGGTCCGGACCAGGAAGCCAAGGTCGTGCCGATGCTCAAGGGGCTGAAGAAGCTTGCAGATTCTGTAGTGTAAGGCGTCGCGGGGCTTGCATTGGCCCGTGCTTTTCGCTATTAAGCTGTTCGCTGCACATGGGCGATTAGCTCAGCTGGATAGAGCGTTGGCCTCCGGAGCCAAAGGCCACAGGTTCGAATCCTGTATCGCCCGCCGTTACCTCAGATGTCAGATCAGCTCAAATCACCGGGAGACCGGCGCTCTTCCCAGCGTATCCCAGTGGAGATGTGGGTGGAGCAGTCCACCAGCCGTGAGGTCTATTTCCAGCGGAGCGCCAACCTGAGCGCGGGCGGAATCTACCTCGAACACACCATCCCGCTCCCTCGCGGCACAGAGGTGACGCTCTCGTTCACGCTGCCCGATGATGCCGGCCCGCTTGAGGTCCTCGGCGAGATCGTCAATATCGGCGCCACCGGCAATGACCTCGGCATGGGGATCCGCTTCCTGGATCTGCCCGCTGCCGCGAGCGAACGGATCGACGCCTTCATCCAGCGTTCCTTGCAGAAGAACGATTGATGGCCGGCGAGCTCGTCAGCCTCGTGCAGCTCCTCCGGCAGGAGGACCTGCTGCCCGACGAGCAGATCGAACAGGCGCGACGCTCCGCCGAAGCCAGCGGCCTGCCCCTGGTGAGCATCCTGCTCGACCAGCGCCTTGTGGAGGCGGTGGAGCTGCGCGATACGTTGCGCCGCCGGCTCAACCTGCCCGAACTCGATCCTGGCGCCACGCGCATCGACCCCGATGCGGTCCGCCTGGTTCCGCACGACGAGGCGCGCCGATACCGCATCATGCCGGTGGCTCTGGAGACCACGGCCGATGGCCGGCGGCTCAGGCTGGCCATGGTGGATCCGCTGGACCGCCACGCCTGCGATGACGTGGCCTTCACCACCGGCGCCCGGGTCGAGCCGATGTTGGCCCTCGATTCCCACCTGGAGGAGGCGATTCACGCCAACTACCAGGGCGTGGTGACCCGGGTGATCCAGCGCCAGCGGCCGGAGATGTCCGGCTCGGCCGGTGAGCCGACGCCTGCCAGGGGCCGAGAGCTGTTCGGCGGGCAACTTGGATCCACCCGGCTCGACACCAAACCGATGGAGCGCCCGCCAGACGAGGCGGGCGATCCCCGGTTCAGCGCGCTGCTCTCTTTGCTGGTTCGCAAAGGTGTCATCACCACCGCCGAGTTCGAACAGGAGCTCAGGGCGGGACCAGAACCGGCTCCGGATGACACTACGGAGCAGGAGTAGGCCTGGCAGTAGTGGCGGGACTACGATGAATCCGGGTAGAATCTAGATCTCACTGTGGAGATTCATGTGCTACTATCGCGACCCATGAAAACGCTATTCACGTGCATTATCCTGTCGTTCGGGGGGATGATCTTGTGCGCACAACCTGCGAGCGCCCAGCAGGTGGCGCCCCTGGTGCCCAAGTTCTCGCCACCCAAGGCGGCGGAGTTGATCATCCGCTTCCACGAAGCCATGGCGCAGGGGCTCCGCACCGGCGGGTTGAAGGTGATGAAACCGGGCACTGTGAGGTCCAAGCTCAAGCTCGGCGTGGAGAATGCCGGCTGCTTCGAGGGGACATGCATCTCCTCGTCGCGCGCCATCCTCAAGGTGGATCGCGTCGCCGTGGCTCACATCACCTCGGAGGGGAAGAACTACACCATCGCGGTGCGAGTGTTCAAGGGACGCAAGGTCATGGGGAGCGGCACGGGGCGGTGCGACATCTGCACCATGTCCGAGGCACTGGAGACCATGACCCGCGTGGCCGAGGAGCTCGGGACGCGCACCGAGGAGCCGCCGCCCATGGGCACGCCGCCGCCCAAGCCCGCCGCGCCAGTGGTGAAGCCCAAGCCGAAGCCTGTCCCGCCGCCCGTGGCCAAGCCGAAACCGAAGCCTGTGGTCAAGCCGAAGCCTGTGGTCAAGCCGAAGCCGAAGCCGGTGGTCAAGCCGCAGCCGGTGGCGAAGCCGAAGCCCCAACCCAAGCCGAAGCCCGCGCCGGTTGTCAAACCCACACCGGCAGAGGAGCCCAGGGAGCCGGGCAAGCGCGGACGCAGCTGGCCGCTGTGGCCTGGCCTGGTGGCCGGTGGTGCTGGCCTTGGCGCCCTCGGAGCGGGCATTGTCCTGCTGATCCTCGACGGAGAGCCGGTGAAGTCCACGTGCCGGGGCGAGCCCCTGCCCAACCTGGAGAACTGTGCGGAGATTTACGATTACACCATCGGAGGCGCGGTCTTGACGGGCGTGGGTGCGGCGGCGCTGGCCGCGTCCGGGGTGCTGCTGTACCTGCACTTCACCTCCGACGATGAGAAAGACCAGGCGGCAGCCTGGCGACACCTGGTCGTGACTCCCACGGTTGACGGCGGAGTGATGGTCGGTGCTGGAGGACGCTTCTAAAAAAAGCGCCGGCCTGGGGGGATGGCGTGTAGGGCGGCGGCGGTAAATTTTGACAACGGTGAGCGATGAAGACCTGTCCAACTTGTCACGAGATTCTGCCTGACGACGCCAAGTTCTGTCCCATCGATGGGACGTCCCTGGCCTCGGTGGAGAGCGACCCGCTGCTCGGTTCGGTCATCGCCGACAGGTACCTGCTCAAGGACCGCCTCGGTCAGGGCAGCTCCGGCACCATCTATCGCGCGGAGCACACGACCCTGGGACAGATCCTGGCGGTCAAGCTGATCCACGATCACCTGAGCAAGGACGACTCCGTGGTAACGCGTTTCAAGGACGAGTCATCCGCGCTGTCCAGGCTGAAGAGCGAGCACATCGTCAAGTACTCCGACATGGGTACCAGCGCAGACGGGCGCTTCTTCGTGGCCATGGAGCATCTGGAGGGGGAGACCCTGGCGGCCAAGCTCAGCGCCGACGGGAATTTCGACGAGGAGCGGACGGCGACGATCCTGTCCCAGATCGCCGAAACTCTGGGCGAGGCCCACGGCCTCGGCTTCGTGCACCGGGACGTCCGCCCGCGCAACATCCTGCTCACCACGGCTGCCGACGGGACCGAGTTCGTCAAGCTGCTCGACTTCGGGCTGTCCAAGCTGGTGGAGCCGCGCAAGGGTGACAAGAGCCAGCCCGGCGGGGGTGTGGGGGATCCGCGCTACATGTCCCCGGAGCAGGCCTCTGGCGGCATGATGGATCAGCGAAGCGATATCTACTCCCTGGCGATCCTGGCCTACGAGATGGTGACCGGTTCGCCGCCCTTCGTCGGGCAGGGCACCTTCGACATCCTGGCCAAGCACAGGGAAGCCCAGCCGGTGCCGATCCGGGACAAGGTCGCTGCCATCTCCAAGTCGTTCGCTGACGCCGTGGCCGTGGCCCTGAGCAAGAAGCCGAAGGACAGGTACCCCACCGTCACGAGGTTCATCAACGCGCTGACGGGCAAGGCGCCGGTTAACCTGAGCAAGGAGACCGCAAGCCGGACCGCCATGAAGGCGCCGCTGTCGCGCAAGGTGAGCGCGGAGGACAAGCGGCGCGTGATCGAGGAGGCGCGCAAGAAGGCCACCGCCGAGGCAAAGCGGCGCGCCGAGGAGGCGCGCAAGAAGCGCCTCGCGGCCGAGGCGCGCAAGAAGGACAAGGAGAAGGAGAAGGAGCCCAGCTCTCCCGTCACGCCCGTCCCGCGTCCAGCGGCTGCCAAGCCAGCTCCTGCCATGGCGCGCAAGGAGCAGGACGAGATCGCGGCCATGGCCGCGGCGGCCGAGGAGGCCGCGCGGGCTGCCAAGGAAGAGGCCGAAAACGAGAAAGAGGCCGAGGTTGCTCCTGCACCCGCCGAGGACAAGCCGCCGGCCAAGGCAATAGCACCCGCGCCAAAGCCCGAGCCCAAGCCGGAGCCGAAGCCGGAGCCGGAGCCCGAGCCAGCGCCCGAGCCTGAAGCGGCTGTGAAGCCCGAGCCCAAGCCGGAGCCCGAGCCCTCGCCGCCCGAGCCCGAGGAAGCCCCACCACCTGCAGCGGCGGCCAAGGCCCCGGAGCCGAAGCGACCCATCGAGCCGATCCCGACGCCGCCTCCCATCCCGCCCGAGGCCATCGACGAGCAGGAGGTGAGACCCGGTGAGCGCCCGCCCATGGACCCGAGCGAGAGCGGGGTCTGGTTCGCGGAGGGCCTGGCCGCGGAGCAGATGGCATCGGAGACCAAGAGCGGGCCGCTCCCCGCCATGTACGACGACTGGGTGGAGGAGGAGCAGTCCCGCAAGGCCCGGATACCGATCATCATCATCGGCGGCGTTGTAGGGGTAGCAGCCCTGTTCCTGTTCCTGTTCATCTTCGTGCTCGGCGACAAGAAAGAAGAGAAAAAGATCAGCAAGGAGATGGCCGCGGCCCCGCTGATCCTCGACAAGGGCGTGCCAGAGCCCGGCGCCGAGCCAAAGCCGGCGCCCCGCAGCGAACCCGCAGCAGGTGACGCGGGCGCAGCGCCAGCCCCTGCAGGGGAGGCGGCCGACGCTGGCGCAGCAACCGAGCCAACCAAGGCGGACGAGCCGGGCAAGGAAGATCCGCCCGCGCCGGAGCCGAAGCCGGAGCCGAGCCCCGCAGCGCCTCCCGTGGAGCCGAAGCCCGAGCCGAAGCCGGAGCCGAAGCCCGAGCCCAAGGCCGAGCCCAAGCCGGAGCCGAAGCCGGAGCCGAAGCCCGAGCCCAAGCCGGTGGCCAAGCCGAAACCCAAGCCGGTTGTGAAGCCGAAGCCGAAGCCGAAGCCCAAGCCCAGGCCGAAGCCCAAGCCCAAGCCCAGGCCCAAGGCATCTCCTGGTCAGGCCAAGGCTCACGTGAAGGCCGGGCGAGCCGCGCTGGGGCGGGGCAGCTACTCCGAGGCGTCGGCCGAGTTCAAGAAGGCCATCGCCATCAACAAGCGCAGCGCCGAGGCGCATGCAGGACTTGGGGAGGTCGCGTTCGAGCTGGGCAAGTACGGTCAAGCCGAGCGCGCGCTCAAGAAGGCCGTGCGCTACGCCAGGCGGAACGCTGGCTACCAGATCCTGCTGGGCCACGTGGTCTTCAAGCTGGGCAAGTACCAGAAAGCTGTGGATTATTATCAGGGAGCGCTCAAACTAAGTCCTGGGAATGCTGCGGCAAAGAGGGGGCTTGACGCTGCAAATCGGCGACTGGGCAAGTAGCTGTCAGCGGGATTCGGGGGGGAGCCAGAGACCATGGTTCCTGACTTGGTGAGCTAGAGCAGATATGAGCGAAGAGCCCCTCTACCAGATCATCGCCATCGCCCCATCTGACGGTGCGCCCCAGGCCACTCGATAGGTCCAGATCGCGCTGGAAGAGGCCTTTGACCTGGACCTGGCCACTGTCCTGGATGCGTTCGTGACCACCGGCGTGTGTATCCACTCCTCCTCGGACCTGGCGGAGGCAAAGGGCATCGCCCGCCGCACCCGCAAAGTGGGTGCGGAGGTGATGGTCCTGGACCAGAACGACGCTGTGCTGGCGGACTCTCGCCAGCGCGCCAAGGGGCGGCCGACCAACCTCACCCAGCCGCCCGTGGAGTCCCGGCCGACCCAGCCGCCTGTGGAGTCTCGGCCGACCCAGCCGCCCGCGGAGTCCCGGCCGACCCAGCCGCCCGTGGAACCAACGCCTCGCGAGGTGATCCCCACCCCCGATACGGGCAGCGCCCTCGAGATCGTGGCCGAAAAGGAGGCTCGCCCGGCGCCCAGCTACAGCCCCCCCAGTTCAATCGGCGGTATCGCTCCGAGTGATGTGGACTCGCCGTCCGGGGATATCCTGGAGAGCAACGCGGCGAGCGCTTACATGGCGCCGGAGGACGCCGGAGAGGCGGCGCCGAAGCCAGCGGAGCCTGGCCACGCCATGACAACCACCCCGGTTCCGATCTTCGGCCCCCCGCCGGACGCCGAGCCGGCGGGCCGTGAGCCCAGGGACAGCTCCCCGGCGCCGCGCCCACAGCCTC
Organism: uncultured Myxococcales bacterium; assembly: GCA_964511535.1. Taxonomy (GTDB): domain Bacteria; phylum Myxococcota_A; class Polyangia; family CAZCFB01; genus CAZCFB01. The sequence goes on from CAZEFW010000103.1 coordinate 31,382, forward strand.
GACAGGCCGAGGAGCCGGCGCGGACACCGCCTCCCGCTGCCGAGGCGCCACAGGAGGGGCTGTCCGGGTCGTTCAACCTCGATGATCTGCAGGTGGACGAGCTGATCTCGCTGGACGGCGGGCTCAAGCGGTCCGGCAAGGGAGAAGCGGAGGGCCCCGCCACCGCGCAGTTCAAGTCTCCGTACAAGCCGGATGAGGACGAGGAGCTCCAGCTCGACCACAAGCCGCTGCCAGGCCAGGATGAGTTTGCGGATGCCCCATCCGGTTCAGACCTGCTGCCGGAGGAGGCGTTCGAGGATGACCCCTCCTTCCCAGGTGGGCTCGATCCCAAGGACGTCTTCCCCGAGGAGCCCTCCAGCGCCGGTGCACGCCGTGGCCCCGGCAGCAAGCCAGCTGCTCGCAGGCCCACCGGCAGCGCGCCGCGGCCGCAGAGTCCGCTGAGCGCCGCGACCTCGGAGGCGGCCTCCCGCGCGGCTGACATCGCCGCTGACGGCGCTGGCGCGGTGATGGACGGAGCCCAGGGGGTGGTGGCCAGGCTGCAGGATCTGTTCGAAGGGCGGCAGCGCATCCGGCTGCTGCTCGGCTTTGCGGTGGCCGTCGGTGTGGGCGGGATCTTCCCCGTTTACCACGCCAACTCGTCGTTCAATACGTTCTTCCACCCGATCATGCAGGAACTGTCCAACGCCAAGGCCCACGAGAAGCGCGGGGACGAGCTGAGCGAGGAGCGCAAGCCTGCCGCGGTGCAGAAAGTGCTCGGCTCACTCAAGATGCGCTACTTCGCCTTCACCGCCTGCCTCTGGCTGGCGCTGGCCGGCTTCCTGGCCTTCATCTGGTTCCGAATAACGTAGGCTCGCTTCGCTCGCCTGGCTTCAGACTTCAGACTTCAGACTTCAGGGTAGACGGTTGGGCTCGCTGCGCTCGCCTGGCTTCAGACTTCAGACTTCAGACTTCAGGGTAGACGGTTGGGCTCGCTGCGCTCGCCTGGCTTCAGACTTCAGACTTCAGACTTCAGGGTAGACGGTTGGGCTC
>CAZEFW010000104.1:0-19904 GCA_964511535.1 uncultured Myxococcales bacterium
ACGTAGACATCCCCCGACGCGGTGACCACGACGCCAGCGGGGTGGTCAAACTGTGCCCCACCCCCCGCCCCGTCCTTGAAGCCCGACTTGCCCGTGCCGGCGAGCACGCTGTACACGCCGCCCTTGACCCGGCCGATGCGGTGAGCCCATGGCTCAGCTATGTACAGCGTGCCGCTGCTGTGCAGGGCCAGCGCCCGTGGCTGATGGGGCGAGACCCCCTTGAGGGTGCCCACCTTGCCCCCCTTGAGGGTCCGGATGGCGTTGTTGTTGGCGTCGGCGATGTAGTAGCCGCCGCTGCCGTCCGAGATGATGTCCCTTACGTGGTTGAAGGTCGCAGACAGCGCGGGGCCGTCCGCCTTGCCGCCGGAGGTCTTGCCGGCGATGGTGTACAGTGTGCCGGATATCGCCATCATGATCCGGTTGCCGTCGCAGGCGTAGATCCCGCCGGTCACCGGGATCACGCCATCGAGTTGAGAGCTGAATTGCGCCGGCAGGGTCGCGACCTTGCCGCCGGCGATGGTGCGCACCAGGCCGCCGTACTGGGACAGGTACATGGTGCCACCCGGCGCGATGGCCAGGCGGTAGCTGTTGAGGATCGCCGTGGCGATGGGGCCATCGGTGGAGCCGCTCTTGCCCGGCTTGCCCGCGAAGGTGGTCACGCACCCCTTGCCGTGCACCGGCGTCCACTTGTACAGATCCCGCGCCACATCGCACTTCAGGCAGTGGCTGGAGGGCGACGTCTGCCCCGGGCTCAGGCACTTGCCGTCAATGAAGCAGCCGCCCGGCTTGAGCAGGTGCGCGCAGCCCCCGGTGGGCCCGGCGCCGGTGCACAGGTCCAGGGTGCAGGCCGCCTTGTCGTCGCACAGGTAGGGCGTGCCCTTGCACTGCCCGCCCGCGCAGGTGTCGCCGTGGGTGCACGGCTTGCCGTCGTCGCAATTCAACCCGGTCCGGTTGCTCCATCCCCACGGGGAGGTGGTGGGGGCGCAGATCTGACAGGGTTTCCCTGGATTCAGGGAGCCGGCCACCACGCAGGCGCCGCCAGCGACGCAAAAACTCGGCAGCACCGAGTGCTGGCAGAGCCCACCGTCCCCGCAGGTGTCGACGGTGCAGGGCAGCTTGTCGTCGCAGGCCGCGGCCCCGCCGCAGGTCTTCAGGTCTGGCGCGCCCATGTCAGGCCACGGCGCGTCGGGCGCCATGTACTGGTCCAGCTGAGAGTCCCCGGTGAGCCAGTCGGTGCCGAAGGTCGCCTTGTCCGGCGGGGCCTTGTCAGCCGGCTTCGTCATGTCGGGAGGGTTCGCGGCGTTCTGGTCTGCCGCGGCCATGTCCCCGGCCGCCTTGTCCTTGCCCGCCATGTCCACCACGGCCATGTCCCCGGCCGCCAGGTCGGGCGCGCCGGCGTCGAGCGCCATGTCAGGACCGGCCGAATCTTTCGCCATGTCCAGCCACAGATCTGCCGCCTTCGTCGCGTCAGGTCCCGCGGCGTCCAGCGAGGCCCCATCGGGTCCGCTCAGGTCCCGGGCAGCGTCGGGGCCGCCATCCCCGGCAGCCGTACCCTTGAGCTCCAGCTGGAAGAAGTTGCAGGCGTCCCCCGAGGCCTGCTGGTCCAGCTTCCCGTGGGCCAGGGACACGCCGCCGCCGTCGAGTGCGGTGACCTCGACCCGCGCCCGGAACCCCTGCGCTCCCTTGTCCCCCACCCTGACCCAGAACGCCATCTGCTCCGCGGTCAGCTGCGGAGGCATGATCATGGTCTCCTTGCGCATGATCCCGGCTGCCTCGACCTGGATCAGCAGCGCCGTGACGCTGGCAGCGGCGAGCCCGGCCTCCAGGGTCATGGAGACCTGAAACGCAGGCGCCTCGCCGCGGCACCGGTCCGCCTTGCAGCCGCCGGCAGCCAGCAGCAGCAGGCTGGTCATCATGCACAAGAGCTGTCGTCTTCCAGCCCCCTGTCCGCGTTGCCCGGTTTGCGTCATGCTGCCCTCCCCCTACCGTTCTACGCTGACCGCCCCGAGCCTGTCGAGCATCCACTGCCGCAGGCGCGCCATGTAGCCGCGCCACCCGAGCTGCATCAGGTGCCCGCCGGCGTGGTCGCGGATCTCCGGCCGCCCCCAGCGCTCCCACAGCGCCAGCACATGCACCCGCGGGATCACGTGGTCCCCCCTGGCCCAGCCCAGCAGCAGGCGCCGGCGGGCAAGCCGCCGCTCCAGCACCAGCGGGCAGTGGATGGCCCAGATATGGCGCAGGTCGTCCAGAGTGAAGCCGGCAGCCTCGGCCTCGGCCTTGGCCGGCGATCCCCTGCCCTGCTGCCACAGCCCGTCGGCCAGCGACGACGGGGCCATGATCACCGCGGCGAAGGCCAGCTCCGCATCGAGGCCCGCCATCATGGCCGCCGCGTACCCGCCGAGGCTCATGCCGGCCATGCCCACCGCCCGCGGCCCGCCGGGCCCGGCGCCGCGCAGCCACCGCAGCACCACCTGCAGGTCCGCGGCGGTCTGCCCGAACGCCTCGTTGGTGCGCTGCAGGTCCCGGTTCGGGAACAGCTGCCCCGAAAAGAGCGCCTGGCGCGGCGTGCGGCGCCCGTGAAACGGCAGGGTGAACAGGGCCACGTCCACCCCCGCGTCGTACAGCGCGCGCGCCTGGTAGATGCGCTCCTCCAACTCGAGGTAGCCGCAGCACCAGGGGTTGATCAACACCACCGCGTGAGGAGCAGGGCGCCGGTGCTGCAGCAGGTGGATCCGGTTGCGCTCGTTGCCCTCGAAGCCGTCGTACACCCCCTGGTAGGCGTCATCGAAGGTGCGGTAGGTGCTGGTGAACGTGACCCGCAGCCGATGGCCCCCCGGCAGCCGCCCGGCGCGCTCCAGCCGCAGGTCGGTGGGGTCGGCCACGGGCCGGAAGAACCGCTCGGGCCGGGCCAACAGCTCCGGGTCGCCGTAGGTGCGTCGGTGCCAGCCGATGCGCGACCGCACCTCGCCCGTACAGTCTGGCCGATCGGAGAACAGGAACAGCCGCTCCATGCCCCGCACGAGGGTGCGGTCCACCAGGCCCGTGATCCGCCGGGCCCCGGCCTCCAGCGCGCCGCGCCGCGCGTGCCGCTCGGGCGGCCCCACACGGTGCTCGTCCCCGGCGGGCAGATCAAAGGCGGAGAAGCGCGCCGCTACACAATGGTCGCCCTGGTGAGACCGCATCGTCCCTGGGGATCTCCTGGTTCGTGACGCGGCGTTATATCACGACCAGAGCCCCGAGCAACGGTCCGGACCGGGCCAGACCGCCGGAGGACCGCTGGCCAGGATTCATGCATCAGATGAGCGCCAGCAGCACCGCCACCGCCAGGTGGATCGCCACCACCCCACCCAGCAACCACGCCCCGGACCGGGCCAGAAATCCCTTGCTGGTGTGCCCCATGGGCACCCGCAGCCGGTTGTCGCGCGCCTGCTCCAGGTCGGCCAGCTCGTTGGCGCGTTTGAGCCGCAGCGCGATGAAGCGGCTCAGATTGACCGTGTCCATGGTGCCGGCCTCGAAGTGCAGGCCCACGGCGTTGGTCTCCCGGTCCTGTGCCGTGGAGACGCGCACCACCCGGGCCATGCCCCGGATCTCAACCACCCGCCCCTTGACCGGCAGGTTCAGCCGCAGAAACACCCGCGTGCCGTCCGGCAGGGGTTCGCCCGCGTGCAACACCAGCGCGCCGGTGGTGCTGATGTTTCCCACATGGCCCTGATTCGCCGGCGGATCCTCGAGTCCCCACCACACCGGGATCCCCACGGGCACCCGTGGGGCGCCCCGACGTTCGGCCCCGCACGGTTCCTGCCGCTGGTCCGTGGGCGGACGCATCACGGGCTCGGGCAGCGACCAGGCCACCTCCATGTCCTCGGCGCCCACCACGGCCCGCAGCGCGTCCTCGCCTTGCTGGATACGATCGAACGCCACGCCCATGCCCAGGAAGGTCCCGCCCGGATCAGTATCCGAGGACGAGATGGTGCGCGCCACCCTCCCCGTGGCCACCACGCGGTCCGCGCCCGCCGTGGACACCAGGTCGAACTTGGCCACCACCGCGGTGCCCAGGGGCAACAGGGTCGTGGTCTCCACGAACATTCCCGCGCCAGAGATGTCCAGCGAATAGCCATGCACCCTGCCCTCCCTCCAGGTCAGGCAGGTCTTGGCCGTGAACCGTACTCGCGGTGCCTTGCGCTGTTCGAAGTTGAGCATGTACGCGCCTCCCAGCGCTCGTGTATAGCAAGGGCGGTGCCATTTTTGATGCGAATGATTTCAGGAGGTTGGATAGGAAGCTGATCTCAATCCGAACGCCTGAACCTGTGGGGAAACCGCCCGCCTGTGCGTTGATCGCACGCTGCCGCATCGGCCTGATCACAGCCTGCACGTTCCAGAGCATTCACGCGCCCGGGGAATTAGGTGGCGGCCAGCGGCAAAGATCATCGATGCTGGAATGAGACCATCGCCTTTCGGAGCCGCCATGAGAACGAACCCTTCGTTGTCTATCCTGTTCGCCCTGTATATGACGGGGTGCTGCCACCTGGGTCCGGAGCCCGAAGCCGCACCAACTGCAGCTGCGCAGCCAACGGCCGGGGCGAAACCATCCGCTGAACCCGCTGGTTCAGCGCGGCCCGACGCCGGGGCGCCACCTGCAGTGGAACCGGACGCGGCCGCACCTGCCGAGCCGCCCGCCGCGGCCGCCCCGGACGCCGCCGCGGCGGCCCGGCCGACAGCACCCGCCACAGAGGCCACCACGCCCCCTGCCGCGGGCGAGCCCTCCGCTGCGCCTCAGCCTGCACCGGCTCCGGCTCCCGCTGCCCAGCCCGCCGCCAGGCCGACCCGGGCCGCGGTCACCAAAACGGTGAAGAAGAGCAGGCGTACTCCGCCCGGCAAGCCCCGCAAGAAGGTCGTCAAGAAGCCCGCAAGGGTCGTCAAGAAGCCCGCGTCGAAACCTGTGAGCAAGCCCGCGTCGAAACCTGCGAGCAAGCCCGCGTCGAAACCTGCGAGCAAGCCCGCGTCGAAACCTGTGAGCAAGCCCGCGTCGAAACCTGCGAGCAAGCCCGCAGCCAGGCCGAAGATTTCAAAAGGCCGGTCGGTCTACGCCCTGAGCGCCCGCGGCAAGAAGCCGAAGGTGACCTTCAACCACGGCAAACACCAGCGCCGCACCAGCTGCAAAAAATGTCACCACAAGGCGAAGCCCGGCGAGACGCCTGCGGCCTGCAGATCCTGCCACGGCAAGGGCAAGGGCCCCTCGTTCAAGAAGGCGACCCACAAATTCTGCAAGGCGTGCCACAAGAAGAGGGGCGGCCCCACCTCCTGCAAGAAGTGCCACAGCGGGTAAGCGCCCCGAACACCCGAGGCTCCGCGCCGACCGGAGGCGTCACCTCGACCGGCGTACCAACAGCACCAGGGGCGCCTTCCCAGACTGCCCGCCGCCTGTCTCCAGGTCGGCCAGATCCTGGCGCTGGAAGGAGATCCGCACGTACTCGGTGTAGCCGGGGAACCGGCCGCGGGCCTCCTGTCCAATGAGCACTACCAGGTCCGGGGGCCCCGCCGGCGCCGTCTCGTAGGCCAGGCGCGTGCGCCCCGGGATGCCGCCGCCAACAAAGCGCAGCTCGCGCCCCACCGAGAGGGAGGTGAACCAGAAGTAGGCCGGCTCCAGCAGGTCATCGTCCAGGCCGGCAGTCGCCACCAGCCGGACCTCGCAGCGGGGGCGGGGACAGTGGGGCCGTGCCAGGGCCACCACACGCTGGTGGATGGTGCCGCGGGTAACAGAGGTGGTGAGCAGCAGGTCGGCGTGCAGCCGCGTCATCCAGGCGCCGCTGGCGCACGCGCCCAGCAGGCCAGCGGCCAGGGCCAGCCCCGGCAGCCAACCATGCCTGGCGGTCTGCAGCAGGCGCACCAGCGCCAGCGCGCAGAGCGGCATGGCCAGGGCCAGCTCCTCGTCCATCAGCTTGCCGTAGGCGCCATGCAGGAACCACAGGCTGCCCGCGACGCCGCCAGCGTAGGCCGGCAGGAACAGCACCTCTGGCGCCAGCCGCGCGGGCCAGCGCCCGCGGCGGCGCAGCCAGATCCCGCCCCCCAGCAGCGCCGCCAGGGCCGCCGCCGGCGCGAGGGCCGACAGGATCAGCGAGCCGCCATGCCCGCCCGGCAGCTGGCCCAGCTGCTTGAGCATGTAGCAGCCCACGTCGGCCGCCTGGACGACGTACCACGGCCCGGCCAGCAGCAGCGGCGGCAGCAGCAGCAGCAGCAGACATCGCCCGCGCGGCGGGCGCCCGCCAGCCAGCGCTCGCCCGGCGAGCCACAGGGCAGGACCGATCAGGTGCAAGGCGAAGGAGATCTTGGCCAGGGCCATGAGCGCCAGCAGCCCGCCGGCGGCCAGGCTGTGGCCGCTCTGGCGCAGGCCTTCGCTGCGCATCAGGTGATACAGAAAACCCACCAGCGGCCCCAGCAGCACCACCTCCGGGCCCACCCGCGAGAAGGTCCAGAGCGTGGCAGGCCAGGCCAGCGCCAGCAGCAGCCCGGTCAGCGCCGCCGCGCCTCCCCCCAGCTGCCGCGCCAGCAGCGCGAAGTAGACCAGGAACATGGCGGCCCAGAGCAGGTTCGTCAGCGGCACCGCGCGCAAGGCGCCCCCCGCTGCGAGGAACGCCGCCTGCGCCGCCAGCATCAACGGCGGCGGGTAGTCGTCGCAGCGCTGGTAGGTATCGAGCACCTGCCGCGCCGAGGGCATCTCTCCGCCCCGGGCGTACAGCTCGGCATAGCGAACCACGTCGTGGGTGTCGGCCACCGGGGCGCGATGGCCCAGCATCCCGAAGACGATCAGCATGTGCGTCACCAGCAGCGCGCACACCGCCAGGTAGGCGGGCCAGGTCAACCGCCCCCGCTCAGCCAAGGTGCACCAGCTTGCAGCAGCGCCGGCACACCGGCAGCGGACCGCGCTCCAGCAGATAGCGGCGCAGGGCGCGGGCCGATCTTCCGTTCCAGATCCGCCCCGGCGGCGCCGCGGTCAGATCTCCCAGCGGGCGGCGCAGGTGCTCGCAGAAGATGACCTGCCCCGCCGGGTCCACCCGCGCGGTGGGCCACAGGAGATAGCGGCAGATGGCGCGCCCCGCCTCGGCGTGGCCCAGGTGGAACCGGTCGCCGGCGTCGTCGGTGTAGCCAACCTCGGGCCAGGCCAGGACCCCGGCCTGCCGCGCCGCAGCCAGCGCGCTGCCCATGGCGGCGTGGAGCCGGTGCAGCGGCTCCGGCTCGGCATCGCGGCTCAGGGCGTGAAGCTCCCAGCCATGGTCCCAGCCGAGGTCCTCGGCCAGCAGCGCGCGGGTGCGCTCCAGCTCCTCGGGCGTGGACCACATCTCCTGCATGAGCAGGACGGTCCGCACCCCCATGGCCGGAAGGGCCGCGATGGCGCGGTTCACCTCCTGCGCCGCCTGGGGCCGCACCAGCACCTGCGCCACCACCGGCACTGCTCCGGCCAGCGAGGCCAGCAGATTGGCCGCCGGCGGGCGCACGCCGCAGATCGAGACTCCCACCCGGGCCAGGCTGCCCATGGCGCGCAGCTGTCGCGTCAGCTCGCGGGTCAGGTGCGCGCCGTTGGTGGTCAGGGTCACCACCTCGCACCGTCGGGCAGCCGCCGCCAGGAGCCGCCCTGCATCCGGACGCAGCAGCACCTCGCCGCCGATGAGCTTGAGCTGCCGGGGACGCGCCACGGAGAGCAGCTGCTCCAGCTGCTCCGGCGAGAGCTCCTTCGCGTCCGCGTGGGGGCGGCGCTGGTAGCAGAACCCGCACCCGCCGTCGCAGCGCAGGGTCGGCTCCAGGATCATGTCCCGCGGCAGAGGCATGGCCCCATCGGCCCGCCGCCGCGCCCGGGCCAGCGCCGCGGCTGCACGCAGCGCCCGGCGCGCGGGGCCCACCAAGGCGAGGCGCCACCGGGCTGGCAGCCGGTGCAGGGCGCGCTCCAGGCTCCACCGGCCCCTCACGGCCGCGGCTCCCCGAACAGGATCAACGCCGCGCCCGAGTAGGCGAAGTGCTCCCTCGACAGCTCGGGCCTGCGCTGCTTCAAGTGCGCCACCAGGCTGGCGGTCTGCTGGTCGCCTGGCCAGTCGTCCACGGCCACCACCCAGACGCGCACCCGCCGCCGGGCCCAGGCGCGGTACGCGTCCTCCGTCTCGAGCCGCCGCCCGCTGGCGTGGTAGTCGGTGTTGATGAAGCGGGCGTCGGCAGGGATGCGGCGGTGCACCGCCTCCAGGTGGTCCAGCCAGCGGCCGAGCCGGCCGTCCCAGTAGTAGCCGAAGGGGAGCACGATGCGGTCCGGGGACAGCACCACGCCGTCGCCAGGGCGCAGCTGCGCGCGCAGGGCCGGGGCCAGCTCGCGGAAGGCCCCCTCGGGGGGCCGGTTGTGCAGGTGGAGGCAGGCCAGCAGCAACAGCACCGGCGCCGCGCCCGCCATGGCCACCCCGGGCAGGCCCCTGCCGCCGAGTCGCCGCGCCGCGGCGTGCAGGCCGCAGGCGGCCAGCAGCAGCAGCGGCGGCAGCACGAACACGAGGTAGCGCGGGACCCACAGGCTGCGGCTGACCAGGGAGAAGCCCGCCACCGCCACCACCGGCGCGAGGGTCCATGTCAGCAGCGTCGCCAAAGTCGCGCGGTCCCGACGCAGGGCGGCGATGCCGGCCAGGATCAAGGCTGACATGCCCGCCAGGGTCGCCCACTGCACGGCCGCGGCCTGCTCCCGGGCCAGGTGGCCATGCACCATGCCGCCGTGCAGGAGCTGTCCCAGCAGCTCGAGCCCGCCGGACCAGCCCAGGGCAGCCACCCAGCCAAGGGTGAGGGACACCTCTGACGGCTGCGCGGCGAGCACCACGCCGTAGCCAACCACGAGCGCCAGCGGCAGCAGCTCGAGCAGGGCGCCCGGCCTGACCCCCACGCGCCCGCGGCCGATCCGCAGCAGCAGCTGAACCCCGGGCACCAGGGCGGCCATGGGGTGCACGCCGAGGCCCGCCAGGTTCACCGCGACCCGGGCCCATGGCGCGGCGCCGTCCTGGCGCTCGCGCAGCCAGAGCAGCATGGAGCCGAGCCCGACGCAGAGCAGCAGGTTGTACTCGGTGCACTGCTGGGAGTAATAAACCGCGAAGGGGTTGAGGCAGAGCAGCAGCGCGGCCCAGGCGGCGCGCGGCCCGTCGAGCAGCCGGGCGGCCAGGCGATGCAGCAGCACGATGGCCAGCAGCCCCAGCAGCAGCGACGGCAGGCGCAGGGCCACCTCGCTGGCGCCGAGCAGCCCGGTCCAGCCCCGCAGCAGCAGGATGAACAGCGGCGCCTTGATCAGGGCGATCCAGAAGAACCCCGGCACCGTGTCCCGCAGGTAGCTGAACCACTCGGCGGTGCTCAGCTCGGCGAAGCAGGCCAGCACCGCCTCGTCGAACCAGATCCCCTGGCGGGTCACCCCCCAGAGCCGCAGGCCCAGCGCGAGCAGCAGGATGATGGGCAATACCAGCGCGCGTGCGCTCATACTCAGGGCCAGGGGATCCTCGACAGCAGGTCAGCTCCCACCAGCAGGGCCCATCCAAGACCGAGCCATCGCATGGCCTTGCCCTGGTGCGTGGGCTGCAGGCCCGCCCGCCAGAGCAGCCCCACGGCCAGGGCGTAGAGCACCAGCGCCACGGCGGCCACGGGGGAGATCCCGCGGGCCACGGGCGCGGCCAGCAGCAGCAGGGCGAAGGACACCCGGCGGGAGACCATGACGCCCAGCACAGTGGCCGTGGCCCAGGTCCGCCGCCGCTCCATGGCGCCGCCCGTGGCGGCCGCCTCCTCGATGAGGCGCACCGAGGCGGCCCACAGGGCGGCCATGCCCACCAGCGACAGCGCTGCCCGGTTGAACGAGGTCGCGCCCAGCAAGCCCACCGCGGCCACGCCCACCGACTCCAGGCCGAGGCCCGCGAACGGGACCTTCTCCAGCCGCGCGGGGCCCCAGCGCAGCACCTGCGCCGCCGCGAAGATCAGGGCGCCCACCCCGGCGCACCAGCCGAGCGGGAAGACCAGGAGCAGCGCGATGACCGCCGTGAACGTCACGCCGCCCCCGGACGTCTTGCCCCCCTCGGCGCGGCGCGTCTCGTACGCCTGCCCCGCCGCCAGCAGCCACGCCGCGGCGGCAACGGAAGCGGGCAGCCGCCACCAGGCGCCGCCGCCGGCCAGCAGCCAGCCCGCGGCCGGCAGCAACAGGAGGTGGAGCCAACCCAGCGGTCGGGCCCGCTCGAAGAATTGATTCACCGCGCTCATCCGTTCCCCCCGAGGATACCCTGAACTGTGCGCCAGCCGAAGCGCAGGTACTTGGCGTAGTAGCGCCGGCGCTCGGGATCCAGCCGATCAGCCGCCATCACGGTCCACGCCGCCTCGAGCAGCGCCGGGCTCAGCGCGGTCGGCAGCCGGTTGATCCTGCCGCGCCGCAGCAGCCACCGCGCAGCGGGCCGCGGCAGCAGCTGGGCCAGCACCAGCAGCAGGTGCTGCCGTCGACGGTCCTGCGCATCTTCCGCTGCCCCGGTCAGGGTGTTGGCCCGGTCCTCGGGCGCCCGCTCCAGCCGCGCGGCCTGCGCCGGCGTCAGCTCACCCCGCGCCACCGCCGCCTCGGTCAGCGCGGTGCCCGGATAGTGGATCAGCCAGAAGATGGTGTAGCGGCCGTACACCGGGTTATCCAGATAGAACCGGGCCAGGTCCTCGGCGGCGCGCGCGCCCTGGCCCGGGTAGCCGAGGATGTTGTCCACCGTGGAACGCAAGCGCACCTCGCGCAGGGCGGCGAGCGCCTCCACCACCTGCTGCTGGGGCGTGTGGCGGCAGAACTGCTCCTGGCGCACCCGCGCGTCCGGTGACTGCACCCCGAGGCAGACCTGGAAGCAGCCGGCCGCCTTGAGCTCGGCGGCCACCGCCCGGGTCAGGCCGTCCGGCGCGCAGGAGCACATGAACGGCTTGCCGATCTCCCGCCGGTAGCGGCGGCAGAAGCGCACCAGCCAGTCGGTGTCGTGGGAGAAGAGATCGTCGTTGATGCGCACCCGGGAGAAGCGCTGCCGGGTCAGGGCCAACGAGAGCTCCTGCAGCACGCTGTCCACCGAGCGCAGGCGGACCCCCTGCTCCTGCCCGCCGTAGATGCGCGGCCACATGGAGTTGTGGCAGTAGGAGCACCGAGCCGCGCAGCCGCGTCGGGTGGACAGCGTGTAGTGGCGCGCCATGAAGGGCGCCTCACCGTAAAACAGCGCCTTGTCAGGGAAGGGCAGCGTGTCCAGGTCGCGCAGCAAGGGCCGCGGCGGGTTGCGCACAACGGCCCCGTCCGCGCGCAGGCACAGGTTCGGGATGCCGGCCGGGTCACCGCCGGCGGCCAGGGCGTCGGCCAGCTCCACCAGCGCCGCCTCGCCCTCCCCCACCACCACGTAATCCACCTGGGGGTTCTCCAGCACCGCCCCGGGCGCGGCCGACGGGTGCACGCCGCCGAACACCACCGGCGCGCCGGTGGCCGCCTTGACCGCGCCGGCCACCCGCAAGGCCCAGGCGTAATCCGCGGCCACCACGCTGAAGCAGATCAACCCCGGCGCCAGCTCCGCCGCCCGGCGCGGCAGCTCCACCGACCGGTCGAACGCCCGGGCCAGGGCTGGCACGCGGATGAACGGATCGTCGAACAGCCGCGGGTCGAACAGCAGCCGCGGCGCGTGGCCCGCCCGGCGCCCGGCGGCGGCCAGGTACTCCACCCCGAGGCTCTCGAAGGTGGGGTGGATGAACAGGACCCGCACGGCCGAGGTCACCTAGCGCACGTCGCTCTTGACGGTGAACAATCCGATGCCCGAGCGCGCGTAGCGCCACAGCTCCTCGGCGGACCGCACCCCGAGCAGCGTGCGCGCCAGGTAGGTCGGCCGCATGTAGAACCGGTGGTACGCCTCGATGGCCAGCCGCTCCACCTCCAGCTGGTCCATGTCGGTCCACGGCGCGGGCAGGCGCATCTCGTCCACCGTGCCGCGCACCCACTCGCGCCAGAAATCGTAGCCCAGCGCCTCCATGGCCTGGCTGTTGAGCTCGGTGCCCGGCTTGGGCATGGTCTTGTGGAACTGGGCGTACTCGATGCCCAGGTCCAGGGCGAAGCGAACCGTCTCGTCCACGGTCTGCTCGGTCTCCCCCGGCGAGCCCACCAGGAAGAAGCCGATCACCTTGATCCCGAACTCCCGGGTCATGCCCACGGCGCGGCGGACCTGCTCCAGGGTGATCCCCTTCTTCATCTGGTCGAGGATGCGCTGGGAGCCCGACTCCAGGCCGTACAGGATGCGCGCGCACCCGGCCCGGGCCATCCATGCCAGCAGCTCGTGGTCCACCTGGTCCACCCGGGCGCGCACCGCGAAGGAGATGTCGATGCCCGCCTCCACGATGCCCTTGCACACGGCGATGATGCGCCTCCGGTCCACGGTGAAGCTCGGGTCGAAGATCTCGAACTCCCGCACGCCGAAGCGGTCGTGGCACTGGACCATCTCCTCGACGACGCCCTCCGGCGGCCGCGCCGAGTAGGGCACGCCATGGATGTGGCAGAAGGAGCAGGCCGCGGGGCAGCCCTTGGTGGTCACCATGTTGGTGACGTTCTTCCGCTTGCTCATGGCCGAGTGGTACAGGTGGTGCGGGAGCCCCTCGCGCAGCGGGATCGGCAGGCGGGAGAAGTCATCCCCGCGTCGGGCCGGCGGGTTGATCACCACCTCGCCGTCCCGCTTGTGGCACAGGCCCGGGACGTCGGGCACCGAGCCGCCCCGCTGTAGCGCCTGCAGCAGCGCGGGCAGCGCGTCCAGGGCCGAGCCGGTGATGCCGTAGTCGACCTCGTCGAAGCCGAGCACCTCGCGCGGGTAGAGCTCCATGGCCACGTTGCCCGCGATGGTGGGCAGGCCGGTCTCGGCCTTGAGCGCGCGGACGTAGCGCAGGGTGTCAGGGAACATGTAGGCCGTGCAGAGGAAGCCGAGCGCCTGCGGGTCGAAGGGGCGCAGCCGGTGCAGCACCTGCTCCGGCGAGAGGTGCTCGGCGTGGGCGTCCACCAGCATCACCTCGTGGCCCGCGCGCTGCGCGATGGCCGCTGCGAAGCCGTTGCCCAGGGGCGCGAAGGTGCCGAACTCCCGGCTGACCACGTCGATGTCTTCCTCGAACTTTTTGTGGCCGTAGTCGGCGAAGATGAAGGCGATGCGCATGGGTCACTCAGGCCCGCGGGGCGAGGTGATCAACGTACCACGACACGGTGCGGCGGCTGAAGCCGCGGGCCCGCAACCCCGCGCACAGCCGCACCAGGCGCGCGGCCAGCGCCGGGCCGGTGTTGCGCCGCACGGGCCAGGGCAGCGCCGGGGCCAGGCGGCCCAGATCGCACAGCTCCCAGGCGTGCAGGTAGAGGCAGGCCGGCGAGACCAGGCGCGCGGCGGCCAGATCCAGCAGCGGCCCGGGCAGGTTGCGCAGCCAGATCCACGACACCGGCAGCCGCACCCCGGGCACCACGCTCAGCGGCACCTGCCACAGCCCGCACTCGTGGCGGCTCGGCACCAGGCTGCGGCCGAGGTGGTTGTACCGCCCCGGCACCCAGGTTGGGTGCACCGAGCTGTCGTAGCTGAACCCCGCGTCGGCCAGCAGGGCAGCGGGGGCCGGGCTGAACCGCGGCCCGCGGTGACCGCGCACCGGCACCTCCGAGATGCGCTGCAGGTCCTCCCGCGCCCGGAACAGGCGCGCGCGAAGCTCGGCCGGCGCGAACGCGGGGTATCGGTCGCCGTGGGCCGCGCCGTGGCAGGCGATTTCGCACCCTGCGCTGGCCAGCCGCCGCACCAGCGCCGGGTGCTCCAGGGCGAACGCCGCGGTGACGAAGCAGGTGACCCGCCCCAGCCCGGGCAGCAGCGCGGCCAGCGCCTCGACCCCCTGCCGCTCCGCCCGCCTGCGCAGCCCCGGGTCCACTCGCCGCCCCAGGTCCGCGGGCAGGTCGAACTCCTCCACGTCGAAGGTGATCAGCAGCGCGTTTCCGTCGTACCCGAGCATCACTCCATGCTAGCTTAATGGCCCGAGGACGAAACCAGGAAGGACCATGCGCGCTGTACATCTCATCACCATCGCACTGCTGCTGACGCCCACCGTCGCCAAGGCGGACGAGGCCACAGAGCTCGCCAAGCGCTACTACAAGCTGGGCGAGGAGCTGTACCACCGGGCCGCCTACGACGAGGCGCTGGAGAACTTCAAGCGCTCCCACAAGTACTCGGGCAAGCCGGAGCTGTTCTACAACATGGGCCGCTGCCACGAGGCGCTGGGCAACCTGGAGCAGGCCATCGAGAAGTACGAGGCGTTCCAGAAGGCGCGCCCCGACGCGGACCCGCGGCTGCCTGCCCGGGTCAAGAACCTGCGCGAACGGCTGGCCGCCCGCAAGAACCAACAGGCAAAGAAGCCGCCGAAAAAAGAGCCTGCCCCAGCTCCCGAGCCGCCCTCACGCGGCCTCGGCGTCAAGGGCCTGGCCGGCTGGATCTCCGCCGGGCTCGGCGTGGCGCTGCTGGGCGCCGGCGCCGCCATGGGCGCGGTGGCATCCAGCAAGGCGAGCGAGGTGGAGGACGCCTTCGCGGCCAAAAAGGAGTGGTCCGAGGTGTCGGGCGCCGAGGACACGGGCAAGAGCATGGAGACCGGCGCCATCATCGCCTTGGCCACCGGCGGCGCCGCCCTGGCCACGGGCGCGGTGCTGCTGGTGCTGCACTACACCGGCGGCAGCGAGGAGCGCCCGGCGGCGTCCGCCTGGATCGCGCCGGCGGTCACGCCCTCCGGCGCCGCCCTGGGCGCCGGCTTCAGTTTCTGATCACGGATTTCGGCAGGTGTGGTACAGCGCGCCGGTGACGGTGCCGTAGGTGATATGGACCTGGCGTGTCTTCTGATCCACCACCACGTGGGTGCGAGGGTGCATATTGTCCAGGCGCAGGCCGCGGCTCGGCTCCCACACCAGGCCCTTCTGGCGCGTCCACATCAGCCGGCGCTGGCTGCCGCTATTCTTGGCCAGCCAGACCACGTGCGCCTGGCCGCTGGCGTCCAGGGCGATGGAGACCGAGTACGGGTTGGTCAGGTTGGCCCCGGGGATGGGGGTCTTGTTGCTCAGCCCCTGCGCGCCAGGGTTCCAGCTGGCCACCATGAGCTGCCCGTCGTAGCTGCTGGTGGTCTCCACGAACGCCACCCAGATCTTGTCCGAGCTCCCGGCGGCGATGGCCATGGGGGCGAGGAATTGCCCACCCTTGTGCGAGTAGAAACCTTCCTTCTTGGTTCCAGCTAGCCGGTCGGACCAGAGGTCCCAGCTCTTGCCGTTGGAGACCACGCCGGCCACCCGGTAGGACCCGGTGGAGACCCGCACCTCGCTGGGCATCAGGGTGGCGGTCTTGCTGAAGGCCCTGACCGAGGGGTACTTGTAGCCGCCACCGAACGGGGAGGCCGAGACGATCTTCCAGAACGTATTGACGCTGTCGTAGACCGCGGCGCCGAGGTTGATCCTGGCGCCGGAGGCGCTGACATCCACGGACGCGATGGCGGCTGTGATCACCGAGGCCGAGAGCCACTTGGTCGTCCCGGCCTTTCGGTAATAGTGGTGAAGGAAGTGGTCCTTGCTCCCGCCGGAGAGGTTCAATCGCGCGGCCAGGTGCATTGTGCCCGCGTTGTCCGCGGCCGAGGCCAGCCCGGTCACCGGCCCGCTGGTCACGATGGTCTTGTTCCACCCGCTCCCCCTGACGGCCTGGTACACCGCCCCGGCGCTGGTGGCGTAGAACACATGGGGGTTGCCCGCGCCGTCAAGGGCAGCGGAGAAGCTGCGCGCGGCGGTCTCGAAGGTCGCGCCCACCGGGTAGTCGTAGTTGCACGCCTTGGCCGTGGTTCCCTTGTCCGGAGCAGGCGGCTTGCCGTCCTTCTTAACGCCGCCCCTGTCCTGCTTGGCGCCGCCCCTGTCCTGCTTGCCCGGCTTCTGGTCCTTGCCCTGGCCCTGGTCCTTGTTGCCCCCGCCGCCGCACTGGCCCCGGGGCAAGCACACATCGGCCCCCTTGCGCGGGCAGCACTGGTACCCCTCGGGGCAGGTCTTCGGCGCCTTCTCGCAGGAGAAGCCTCCGGCTCCCTCCAGGCTCGGGCTGTAGCAGGCAGGCGAGAAAGAGAAGATCAGCGTTGCCGCCAGGATGGCGCCCCCCTGGACGAATGCGCTGCGGACCACGATGAAAATACCTCGATTGCAAAATTACACCAGCGAGGTGGAAAAGACTACCCGCTCACGGCGTCATGCAGGCGTGGTACAGCGCGCCCTGGTTGGTGGCCAGGGTGATGTGGGCGTTGCCCGAACCGGGCGCCACGACGATATGCGTGCGCGGGTTGAGCGCCTTGTTGCTCAGGATGAACTGCGGCTTGGCCCAGCCGGTGGCCGTCTTGCGTAGCCAGCGCGCCGTGAAGACGTTGCTGGCGTACTCCATGAACGCCACATAAGGCAGGCCGGCGCTGTCCAGGGCGATGCTGGGCGACTTGCCCGCGATGGTCTTGCCCAGGTTCATCTTGGCCCAGCTGCTCATGTTCGTGGCACCCGGTTGAACCTTGGCGATGTACAGATCGCCGCCGATGGAGCTGCTGTTCTTGACGTACAACACCCAGGCCGTGCCGTTGTCGTCCATGGCCAGGTTCATGGGCACCCTGTACTTGGTCCCAGGGACCTTGAACCCCGCCTGGGTGCTGGCGCTGCCGCCGATCACCTTGGACATCACCTGCCAGCTGGCCTTTTGGTACGCGCTCGCGATGACCCGGGTCTTTCCTGCCGAGATGCGCGGCTCGCCCCAGTCAGCGGTGCCGCTAGCCGTGTAGATCGTACCGAAGCTGTAGTTCGGCGCCGTCCCCTTGAGGGTGGCGATCTTCCAGAAGTCGGCGCTGCCTGTCCCGCCCTGGGCCGAGGTGATGTAGTGCAGCGACGGGGAGGTGCTCAGGTCCACCACCTCTCCGATGGGGGAGGTTATCACGGACTTGTTGGTCCAGTGCTTGCCCCCCACCGGCAGCACCGAATGGTACAGGTATCGGTAGTTCGAACCGGACGGCTGGACCCGCATGGCCACGTGGAAGTTGCCCGCGCTGTCCGCCGCCGCCGAGAGGCTGGTAGCCGGCCCCGGCGCCACCGCGGCGGTGGTCCACTTGGCGTCCAGGTACACCTGCTTGACGTCCTTCTTCTTGTCGATGAAGAACACATGCGGCACGCCCGCCTTGTCCAGCAGCGCCGCGGCGTTGCGGCTGGAGGTGTCGTACTGAGAGCTGACGGGGGTCTTGTAGCCGCATACCTTGGCCGGCCCCCCCTTGTCCTGAGGGTGCGCCTTGGTGTCAGGCTTGAGCTTGATGTCCTTGCCCGGCGCCCGGTCCTTGCCTGGGGTCTTGTCGGCCACGGGACCGCGATCCTTCTTGCCCTGGTCCTCGCCCTTGCCCTGGTCCTCGCCCTTGCCCTGGTCCTGCTTACCGCCGCCGCACTGCCCCGCTGGCAGGCACACATCTTTGCCGGCCCGCGGGCAGCACTGGTACCCCTCGGGGCAGGACTTGGGCGCCCTCTCGCAGGTAAACCCGCCGACGCCATCCAGGCCAGGACTGTAGCAGGCGCCCAGCAGCGCCAGCGTCATCCCCACGGCCGTCATGGAGGCCATGCCCCGCGCCCCGCCGCTCATGGCTTGCACATGGCGTGGTACAGCTTGCCGCTGGTGAGAGGAAAAGAGATGTGCGCGTTGCCCGAAGTGGGGGCCACCGCCAGGTGGGTGCGGGTGCCAAAGGACTTGTTGCTGGCCACGTGATGCGGGCCGGTCCACTTGGATCCGCTGGGCTTGCGCGACCAGCGCACCGAGTGGGTGCCCGTCGAGGTCCGGTCGATCCAGGCCACGTAGGGAGCGCCGCCGCTGTCCAGCGCGACGCTCACCGAGCGACCGGTGACCGTGTAAGGGGACTTGAGCTGGATCTTGTTGGTCAGCTTGGTGCCCTTCTCGGGCAGCTCGGCCACCAGCAGCTTGCCGCCGATGGTGGACCCGGTGTCGTACTGCACATAGGCCACCCAGGCGTTGCCGAGGTCGTCCATGGCCACGCTCATGGGCGCGATGTTCTTGCCGGTGGTGACGGTGAAGGATTGCAGGTTTAGTGGGGTCGTGTGGTTCTGGGCCGTGACCTTCCAGCTGTGGGCGTGAACACGGAGGAGATCCAGCGAGTCTTGCCCGAGGCGATGCGGGGCATGTCGTAGATGTTCTTCGCCGTCATGCTGTGGACATTATTGTAAGTGAATGGCGCCCAGCTCCCCTTGACGGTGGTCACACGCCAGAAGGGGGTCGAACCGGAATACTGCGCGGAGGTGATGAGGTCCAGTACAGGACCGGTGGCCACGTCCACCTCCCTGGAGATGGTTTCCTTGAACACCTTCGATCCCTTGAACGCAGAGACGCTCGAGGCACGCACCATGTGCATCAGGTACCGGTCCAGATCGCTCGGTTTCTGTTTGTAGGAGACCACCATGTGCACGGCTCCGTTGGTCTCCCGGGCCACCGCAAGGCCGGTGCCGTGCCAGCCGAAGATGGGCGCCGGCTTCCACTTGGCCTTGCGCGAGGTGGCGTTGACCACCCCCGCCTTGGTGATGAAAAACACCTCCGGATTCCCCGCCGCGTCAACCAGGGCCGAGAAGGTGCGCCCGGTCTTGTCCAGGTCCTGCGAGGCGATCTCCATGTAGGCGCACGGCCCGGTCGTCCCCCCGGCGTCCTTCTTCGGTGTGTACTTGTCCGCCACCACCCCCTTATCCTTCTTGCCGCCCCCCTTGTCCTTTTTCGATTGCGACTGATCGGGCTTCTTTCCCCGGTCCAGGCCCTTGCCCTGATCCTTGCCTTGGCCCTGGTCCGTGCCCTTGCCCTGGTCCTGCGTGCCCCCGCCGCACTGCCCTGCCGGCAGGCACACGTCATCGCCCGGCCGCGGGCAGCACTGGTACCCCTCTGGGCACACCTTGCCCTTCTGGCAGATGAACCCGCCAGGACCGTCGAAGCTCGGGTTGTAGCAGCCGTGGGCCAGGACCAGCGCCACGACGAGGACCGCTCGCATCATCATCTCCTCACGCTCCGCAAAAGGTATACCCCGGGGGGAATGCCCGGGCCACCCGGGCGCGGGTCAGGGCCGCCGGCAGGCGTGGTGCAGGGTGTTCTGGGAGGTGCCGTAGGTGATGTGGGCGTGGCCTGTGGTGCGGGACACGGTCAGGTGGGTCAACTGGAACAGGGTCGTGTCGACGATGATCTTGGCGGCCTGCCAGACCTTGCCCTTGCGATGACTCCACCTCAGCTGCCGCTTGCCCACTGTGGCAAGCCCCTGCTGCCAGGTCACATGCGGCTGGCCCTTGGCGTCCACGGCGATGGCCACGGAGTTGGGATCCACGATGTCTGCTCCCACCAGCGGGGTCTTGTTTTGCAGCGCGCTCTTGCCCTTGATGAACTCCGCCACCATCAGCTTGCCGGCCGTGGGCGTGGCGGCATCCACCCAGGCCACCCAGGAGGAGTCGCCGGGGCCGGTGGCGATGGCCATGGGCGTGGTGTACTTGCTGCCGGTCTCCTTGATCGTCTCGGACTTGGGCTTCGCAGCGTGATCTCCAGCCCACAGGCGCCAGCCGGCGTTGGTGGCCATCGCAAGGGCCACGCGCCTGGGACCTGACGAGAGCCGCACATCTCGGTAGGTCAGGCCGGAGCTGCTGATGTAGTGCGAGTCGTAGTTGAACGGGTACCCGCTGCCCACGGTCTTGAGGATGCGGAACGCGTTCGACCCGGTGCCGGTGACCAGGGCGAAGTAGGTGGTGCCTGGCCCGGCGCTGATGTCCATGTATGGGCTGGCCCCCGCCGGGGGGGGGGGGCCCGCGGGGCCCCCCCCCCCCCCGCCGCCCCCCCGCCGCGGGCCGA
>CAZEFW010000104.1:19914-32117 GCA_964511535.1 uncultured Myxococcales bacterium
CGCGGCGGCCCTTGTCGGGGCGGCCCCGGGCGGGGCGGGCGCGGCCGGGCCCGCCGGCCACGCCGTGGCCAGAGCGGCCCGGGTGAAGTGATGCAGGTATGCATAGTTGGACCCCTTGGGGAGGATTCGCAGGGCCAGGTGCAGGTTATCGTTGCTGTCAACGGCAGCAGCCAGGGCGGTGGTGGGGCCCGAGTTGACGACGCGCGCCTGCCAGGTCTTCTGGTTGGGATCCCGGGTTGAGAGAAAGATCGACCCGACCTTGTTCACGTGAAAGACATGCGGCGCCCCCGACGCCAGCACAACCGACGCGAAGTTCAGGCCGGTGGTCTTGAACTCGGTGTACACCTGCTCGTTGTAATTGCATGGGCCGCTGACGCCGCCCCCGTCGACCTGGGCCCCTTGCTCGGCGGGGACCTTCTGGTCCGGCACCCCGGCCTCCTTCCCGACGCCATCGCACTGCCCCGTCGGGTGGCAGGTGTTGCCCCCTGCCCCCTTGCAGCAGCTGTAGCCCTCGGGGCACTGCTCTCCCCCCGTGTTGCACCTGAACCCTCCAGGGCCGTCGAAGCTCGGGTTGTAGCACCCCTGGCTTAGCGTCAGGGCGAGAGCCGGCAACAGGCAGCGCGTGATCCATCTCATGCCGCCGATGATAACCCCGGCGCGGTGTCCCGGGCCACAGCCGACCCCATAACCCGTTGCGCCCCGCGCTCATCCCTGGTTCATTATTGCCCCCATGGCCCCCGCAGCCTCACCCGATCAGGAGATCCTCCGCCGCCTGAAGGACGGCTGGCGCCGGGTGGTGCTGGCCGGCCAGGTCCAGGGCGGCTACCTGGCCCTGCTGCTGGCCCGGGTTGCCTGCCACGACGAGGTCCCGGGTCCGCTGGTTGTGGTGACCCCCGACGCCGCCAGCGCCCGCCAGCTCACGCGCGACCTGTGCTTCTTTTTGGGCGACGGTCCCGAGCACCCCACCATGCGCCTGCCCCGGGCGGTGGAGCTGCCGGCTGTGGAGACCTCTCCCTACAGCGAGAGCTCCTTCGACCGCGCCGCCATGATGCAGCGGCTGGGCGCGCTGTTCCGGGCGAGCCAGGGTGACGCGGGTCGGGTGGTGGTGACCTGCGCCGCCGCCCTGCGCGCGCGCGCCATGCCCACCGAGAGCTTCTCCGGCCTGTGCGACCTGGTGGCCGCCGAGGAGGAGCTCGACCGCGACGACTTCGTGGCCCGCCTGCTCGCGTGCGGATACCAGCGCGTGCAGGTTGTGGAGGATCCCGGCACCTTCGCCGTGCGGGGCGGCATCCTCGACCTGTTCCCGCCGCTGTTTCGCTTCCCGGCGCGGCTGGAGTTCTACGCCGACTGGGTGGAGACGATCCGCCTGTTCGACCCAGGCTCCCAGCGCACCATGCGCGAGGTGCCCGAGGTGGTGATCCACCCGATCAGGGAGACCGTGCGCACCGGCCGCGCCGACCTGCGGCGCGCCATCCTCGACGCGGCGGACGCGGTCAACCACCCCTCCTCCCGCACCCGCGCGCTGCTGGAGGAGCTGAACCAGGGCAGGGAGTTCTTCGGCGTCGAGGCGCTGACCCCCGCCTTCCACCCCGAGATGGTGCCGGTGTGGCGCTACCTGCCCGAGGACGCCCCCCGGGTGCTGGTGGATCCCGACGGCATCCGGGCGGCCCTGGCCGAGGGGGACGAGCGCGCCGCCGCCGCCCACCAGGCCCGCCTGGACCAGGGGCTGCTTACCTTCGCGCCCGAGCAGTTCTACGTGGCGCGCAAGGAGGTGCAGGAGCACCTGTCCGGCGCGAGCCGGGTGGAGGTGCCGGCGGCGTTGTCGTCCGAGGACGGCGCGGACGCCGTGATCGGCCTGGCCCGGGACAACGCCGATCTGGTGGCCGAGCTGGCCCGGGCGCGCAGCCAGAAGGGCGAGGCGATCCTGGGGGCGCTGGCCGCGCGGGTGAACCGCTGGGTCGGCGAGGCCCGGCCGGTGGTGGTGGCCGCCGGCGGGCGCGGGCAGGCCGACCGCCTCGAGGCCCTGCTGCGGGGGCACAACCTGAACCCGGCCCTGGAGGACGAGCTGCAATCCATCGCCCCGCGGCTGCTCCAGGGGGAGGCGGCGGTCCGGGCCGGGCTCACGGTGAGCGCCGGCAGCCTGGGCAAGGGCTTCCGCATCCCGGGCGGCCCGGTGCTGCTGTCGGAGGCCGAGATCTTCGGCCCCCGGGCGCGCCGCGCCCCTGCACGCAAGATGGCGGGCCCCGGGCTGGGGGACCTGCGCCACCTCAAGGAGGGGGACTTCGTGGTGCACGCCGCCCACGGCGTGGCCCGCTACCTCGGGCTGGTGAAGCTGGACATTAGCGGCGTGGCAGCGGACTTCCTGCACCTCGCCTTCGCCGGAGAAGACAAGCTCTACCTGCCGGTCTACCGCATGAGCCAGGTGCAGCGGTACAGCGGCGGCGCCGAGGGCGCCGAGCCGAAGCTGGACCGCCTCGGCGGGGTCACCTGGGACAAGAAGACGCGCAAGGTCAAAAAGGAGGTGCGCGCCCTGGCCGAGGAGCTGCTGCAGCTCTACGCCCAGCGCGCCGCCCTGGAGGGCCACGCCTACCCGGCCCCCGACGCGGTGTACGGCGAGTTCGAGGCCACCTTCCCCTTCACCGAGACAGACGATCAGGCCCGGGCCATCGAGGATGTCACCGGAGACCTGGTCTCGCCGCGCCCCATGGACCGGCTGGTGTGCGGCGACGTGGGCTTCGGCAAGACCGAGGTCGCCCTGCGCGCCGCGTTTTTGGCCGCCATGAGTGGCCGCCAGGTGGCGGTGCTGGCCCCCACCACCGTGCTGGTGGAGCAGCACCTGCGCTCCTTCGCCGATCGCCTGGGGCCCTACCCGCTGCGGGTGGAGTCGGTCAGCCGCTTTCGCTCCACCAAGGAGCTGCGCAAGGTGGCCGAGGGCCTCGCCTCGGGGCAGGTGGACGTGGTGGTGGGCACCCACCGGCTCCTCTCCTCCGACATGCGCTTCCGGGACCTCGGCCTGCTGATCATCGACGAGGAGCAGCGCTTCGGCGTGGCCCACAAGGAGAAGCTGAAGAAGCTGCGCACCCAGGTGGACGTGCTGACGCTCACCGCCACGCCGATCCCCCGCACGCTGCAGATGGGCATGGTGGGCATGCGCGAGATCTCGGTCATCTCCACCCCCCCGGTGGACCGGCTGGCCATCCGCACCTTCGTCAGCCGCTACGACGACAACCAGGTTGCCGAGGGGATCCGCAAGGAGCTGGACCGCGGCGGGCAGGTGTTCTTCGTGCACAACCGGGTGCAGTCCATCGACGAGTGGGCGGCGCGGGTCCACGCGCTGGTGCCCGAGGCGCGGGTGGCGGTGGGCCACGGACAGATGGACGCCCGCCGGCTGGAGCGGGTCATGGTGGACTTCGTGTCGGGCCGGTACGACATCCTGGTCTGCACCGCCATCATCGAGAGCGGCCTGGACATCCCCCGGGCCAACACCATGTTCATCAACCGCGCCGACTGCTTCGGCCTGGGGCAGCTGTACCAGCTGCGCGGCCGCATCGGCCGCGGCCGCCACCGGGCGTTCTGCCACCTGCTGGTGCCGGGGTTCGAGAAGCTCACCGCCGAAGCCCGCCAGCGCCTGGCGGCCCTGCAGCGCTTCACCGAGCTGGGCAGCGGCTTCTCGGTGGCCAGCCATGACCTGGAGATCCGCGGCGCCGGTGACCTGCTGGGCGCGCGCCAGTCGGGGGTCATCGCCGCGGTGGGGTTCGAGACCTACGCCCGCATCCTGGAGGAGGCGGTGGCCGAGCTTCGGGGCGAGCCCATCACCCGCGAGACCGATCCGGAGCTCAACACGGCGGTGCCGGCGTTCATCCCGGATGACTTCGTGGAGGACACGGGCCAGCGCCTGGACCTGTACCGCCGCCTGAGCCAGGCCGCGGCTGACGAGCGGCAGGTGTTCGACATCCTGTCCGAGATCCAGGACCGCTACGGGCCCTACCCGGTGGAGGTGGACAACCTGTGCGAGCTGATGGTCGTGCGCGGGCTGGCCGCGGGCCTGGGGATCACGGTGCTCGACCTGTCACCCACCAGGCTGACCCTCACCCTGGGGGAGCAGACGCCCCTGTCGGCAGAGAAGCTGGTGCTGCTGGTGGGGGAACGCTCCCGGGGCTACACCTTGTCTCCTGACATGCGCCTGTCGCGCAAGCTGCACCGCCCCGAGCGCGAGCAGCCCCCCCTGGACGCGGCCAAGGCGATCCTGCGCGAGCTGAAGAAGCTGGCCGGCTGAGGGCAACGGCAGCGGGCGGGCCTCTCTCTTATCGCCCCTCCCGCGGGTAGAGCTGTTCCTCGCAGCCGGGGCAGATGCCGTGGGTGAAGTTCATCTGGACCTGCCGGCCGAGGTATTTCTCCACGCTCTGCCAGGAGCCGTCCTCGGAGCGGATCTTCTTGCAGCTGGCGCAGATGGGCACCAAATCCCGCAGGGTGACGAGCTCCGTGACGTCCTCGAGCACGATCATGATCAGCTCCTGGTCCTCCACCACCAGCGGCCCCGCCGAGACCAGAAACGTGACCAGCTCCTCGTGCTTCCCCTTGACCAGGATCATATCGGTGCGGATCCGGTTGACCGCCACGCCGCTGCGCACGGCGTCCACGGCTTGCCGTATCTCGCACTCATTGCATGCCTCGTTGGATCCGCAAAGCCCCGGCCCCTTCGCGTCATTGAGGCAGCCGAGCACCTCCCCGCTCTTCCTGGCCAGCGCCACCTCCGCCCGCTCGCCCAGGAACCGGGCAGCCTCGCTGTTCAACCCGAACACGTCTCGCTGCTCGTCCACCACCATCACCGGCATCGGCAGGTGGTCGAGCACCACGCCGCTCAGCGTGGCGGTATTGATCGGCTTGCGGCTCATCTCCGGCTCCTGGCCCTCCTTCAAGTCGTGTCACGGGATTCGCCCGCCGCAACCCGGGGCCTGAAGAAAGATCTTGCGCCAGGCCCTTCCCCCGTGAGAACACCGACGGCGATTGGTGGGAATAGGCCAAGATTGCCAGCGGTTTGGGCTTTTACCATGGGACGACGCATGCGAAGCAAACGAATGATACTGGGCCTGCTCGGAGCGGCCTTGATGGTTGCCGCCTGCCAGGGCAAGGGGCGGGAGCTGACTCAGGAGGAGCGCTCGGCGGTGATGGGCAAGGCGGGCGCCACCGAGGTGGCCTCCGGGGACCGCGCCAAGGTGGTTGCCTCGGTGGGCAAGCGCAGCATCACCGTGGGCGACATAACTGACGAGATCAACGAGCAGAACCCCTATATCCGCATGCGGTACTCCTCGCTGGAGCAGAAGAAGAAGTTCCTGCAGAACATGATCCAGTTCGAGGTACTGGCCCAGGAAGCGGAGCGCAAGAAGCTGGACCGGGACCCGGAGGTGCTGCGGCGCTACAAGCGGGCCATGGTCAACACCCTGCTGACGCAGCTGCGCGAGACGCTGGTCAAGATGGAGGACATCACCGAGGCGGACATCAAGAAGTACTACGATGAGAAGAGCGACCTCTACCGCCAGCCCGAGAAGGTGCGCGTGAGCATGGTGCTGGTCAAGGATGAGAAGGACGCCAAGGATGTGCTCTCCCGGGCGCGGGCCAAGCCCGAGGACGCCGGCGCCTTCGCCGAGCTGGTCCAGGCCCACAGCGTGCACCAGGCCAGCCGGGCCAGGGCCGGGGACCTCGACTTCTTCGCCGCGGACAACAAGGACCTGCCGGCGCCGGTGGTGGCGGCGGCGTTCAAGATCGAAAAGATGTGGGCCCTCGCCGGCCCGGTGAAGACTGACGAGGGCTGGGCCGTCCTGATGAAGACAGGCCACCGCGCCCCCATCATCAAGCCGTTTGAGCGGGAGAAGGAGCAGATCAAGAACCGTATCTATAACGAGCGCCGGAGCCAGGCGATCCTCGACTTCGTCAAGGGCCTGGAGACCAGGGCGCAGGTGAAGATCAACGACAAGAACCTTGGGCTCGTGCGCCCCAAGATGGAGCCGGGCAAGCCGCCGGCCCCCCAGCACGCCCACTGAGGCGCCGATGATGAGACGAGCCCCGAAGAGAACCCTGCTGGTCGCCGCCGCGGTGGCCGTTGCCCTGCTGGCCGCCGCGCCTGCCACCGCCAGGGTGGTGGAGCGCATCGTGGCCGTGGTGAACCAGGAGATCGTCCTGCTGAGCGAGCTGAAGGACCGGCTGCGCCCCATGGCCCGTCAGCTGAACCGGATCAAGGACAAGACCATGCGGGAGCAGCGGCTCGACGAGCTGCGCCGGCAGCTGCTGGACATGATGATCGACGAGAAGCTCATCGCCCAGCAGGCCAACAGGCTGAAGCTCACCGTGTCGGACAAGGACCTGGAGCGCGCGGTGGGCGACGTGATGGCCAAGAACAACCTGACCCGCAAGGAGCTGGAGGAGGCGCTGTCCCAGGAGGGCAAGACCATCACCGCCTACAAGCAGCAGATCCTCAAGCCGCAGCTGCTGCGCATGCGGGTGCTCAACGTGCAGGTGCGCAGCCGGGTGTCGGTGACCAACGAGGAGATCAAGGCGCTATACCAGAAGAACCTGCGGGCGCTCGGGGTGGAGACCAAGGTGCGCGCGCGCCACATCTTCCTGGCGGTGCCCGAGGACGCGACCAAGGCCCAGGTGGCCGCGGTCAAGGCCCGTGCCGTGGCCCTGCTCCGACAGGTCAAGCAGAAGGACGTCGACTTCGCCGCCGTGGCCAAAGAGAAGTCCGAGGACCCGGTGACCCGGGAGGACGGCGGCGACCTGCGCTACTTCGGCCGCGGCACCCTGCCGTCGAACATCGAGGACAAGGTGTTCGCCATGAAGGCGGGGGAGATCGGCGGGCCGCTGCGCACCGAGCGCGGCTTCCACATCATCAAGATCGAGGACCGCGAGGAGTCGTCGGCGCGCACCCTGGACGAGGTCAAGGGCCAGCTGCGCAACACCATCTACGCCCAGAAGATGGAGAAGGCCACCAAGGCCTGGCTCGGTGAGCTGCGCAAAAAGGCGCACATAGATATGCGCCTGTAAAGGGCGCTACACTACCTGCCATGAAGAGCTGCATCTTTTGTGACATCGTCGCCGGGCGCGCGCCCTCCGAGCTGCTATACGAGGACGAGCGCGCCGTGGCGTTCGCGGACATCAACCCCCAGGCGCCCACCCACCTGCTGGTGATCCCGCGGGAGCATATCCCGAGCCTGGCCTGCGCCGAGGAGCAGCACCGCGACCTGCTGGGGCACCTGCTGCTGGTGGGGGCGGAGCTGGCGCGACAGCGGGGCATGGACGGTCCGGGCTTCCGCACGGTGATCAACACCAACGCCGCGGCGGGCCAGACCGTGTTCCATATCCACGTGCACATCCTCGGGGGGAGGTCCATGGGATGGCCCCCCGGCTGAGGCGCGCGCACCGGTTCACCGCCACGCTGGTGGCCGCGACGCTGTTGGCCACCCCGTGCCTGGCCGCGGCCCGCAAGGGCTCGCTCGCGGTGATGAACCTGCGCAGCCGGGCCGGGGTGAGCGAGGCCCAGGGCGCGGCCAAGGCCCTGGCCGAGTACGTGGGCGGCTGGGCGCGGCAGGACAAGATCGCGGCCTACCTGGCCGGCGACAAGGTGGCCACCACGGACCTGCCCGCGGGGGCCACCGGCGAGGACCTCGAGCGGCTGGTGCTCGCCGTGCGCGAGTCCGGCGGCAAGCCGGACACCGACGACCTGGGCAACCTGGGCCAGCTGCTGGGCGTGGACTACTTGCTGCTGACCCGGGTCAAGGACGAGCGGCTAACCGCGCGGCTCTTTTCAGTGCACCACCGCCGCTTCAGCCCGAAAGGCTACGAGGCCAAGGCCGGCGAGACGGGCGGCCTCAAGGAGTACGTGCTCGACCAGTCGGGCCAGAAGGCCCAGGCCGAAAAGAAGGGCTCCCTGCTGGGCAAGCGCTGGTGGATCTGGGCCATCGCCGGGGCAGTGGCCGCGGCGGGTCTGGTGCTGGTGTTCACCCTGCCGGACGACTCGCGCGGGGAGTTGAAGATCCGGGTGACGCGGTAGGAAGCAAAACCTTGTGAGTCGGCGCTACATGGCGTCGAAACAATTCTCGCTGCTGCGGAACCCGACGCGGGGAGGAGCCCGCGGCGCGGGCTGCTAACGCCTCCGCCTGAAGCCCTCGGGCAAGCGGCCGTCGTGCCTGTCGACGACCCGGCTCTGCTCGTACCAGGGCTTGCGCCGGCGGCGCATCACGTAGAACACCACGAACCCCGTCACCAGCAGCGCCGCGGGCAAGAAGATCAACCCGCTGATGGTGGCCCCCCGGCCGATGGCCGCGCACTCCGGGCTCCCGGGTACCAGCCGCCACGGCACCACCTTGCCCTTGCTCAGGCTGGCGAAATCGTCCCGGCCCACCTCGTCCACCAGGGCGTCGGCCACCCCCTCGGAGCTGGCGGTCACCTCGTAGTGGTGCGAGGTGTCCCCGTCGTTGGCCGTGGTGGTGTAGTGGCGCAGCGAGACGACCTCGGCCGTGGCGTCATGCCCGCTCCAGAGCCGCCGGTGGTAACCGGACAGGAGCAGCTGAAACAGCGCGGCCGTCACCAGGATTACCAACGCGCTCCGGCCGTCGAAGCGCGCCTGGCGTCGGAGGCCCTCGCCCAGCGGGCGGGAGGACAGGTAGAGCGGCTTTCCCGGCGCCCCCCCGAGCACCAGCGCGGTGGGCGTGTCGCGGTAGCCCCCTGTCCCGGCCTCTGGGTCCCGCCCCTCTGCCAGCTCCCCCGCCGCGTAGATCTTCTCGCCCGGGGTGAGCTCGGCCACGCGGGTGCGGCGGGCGCGGTTGACCCGAATCACCCCCTCCATGTCGTCCACCAGATGGACCGCCTCGGTCGGCTCCACGCGCACGCGCTCGCGGGACGGGAGCCGCAGGTAGAACGGCGCGGCCATCACGCGCCGATCCACCTCGGTCCAGCGGGTGGTCCAGTTGCCGGAGTCCTCCCGCTCCACGCCGTCCTGGTCCACCTCCAGCCGCACGGCGCGCTCCTCGGTGACGGCGTACTCCACCTCGCCATACAGGACGGCGGGCCCGGGCTGCAGGGGCGCTTCGCCAGCGTACGAGGCCTCGGCCCGCCGGGCGAAGGTGCGCGCCCTCAGCGTCAACAGCAGCTGGAGCAGCAGCCAGACCAGGCAGCCCCCGAGCAGGACGCCGTATACCATTACAAGCGAAAAGGTCGGAGGCAGGTGGCCCACGCGGAGGATGGAGTCCGGGGACATGAGCGTCAGGAGCAGGGCGCTGGACATTGTGACTGCCATCTTAGGCTGGACAGGCGCGCGCGGTCCACGCCCGGTCTTGGGATATAATCCCTGGCGACAGGGGAGACCGCGATGGTGTTGGACAGCCCATTCGAGCAGCGCGACGGGGCGTTGCTAATCTACCTCAAGGACGACCAGCGGAGGGGCGGTCTGGCCCTGGCGCGGATTTGCGGCGTCATCAGCGGGCTGCTGCTGGCGTCAGGGATCCTGAGCCTCGGCGCCGGGGTGGTGCTGGGCTGGTTCTGCATCGTCCTGGCGGTGATCACCGGCGCCGGCGCGTTGCTGGGCCTCGGGGGCCACCGGGCGGGTCGGGCGCGAGCCACCGTGGACCCTACGGCGCGGGTGGTAACCCTCGCCTCCGGCAAGGCCGTGAGCTTCGACGACGTCGCGGCCATATCGCTGTCGGAGGTGACAGAGGTGGACCGAACCATGGGCCGCCCCACCGAGCAGCAGCGCCACCGCCTGGAGCTGATGACCCACGCCGGCGCGGCGGAGCTGGTGGCGGACCACGCCGACGAGCTGGTGATGGCCTGCGCCGGGGCGCGGGTGGCGCGGCTGATGGGCCTCGCCTTGCGTGACTTGTCCAGCGACACCGTGCCGAGCCGATCCGCCGCAGAGCTGGGCACGCCGCTGCTGGCGCGGCTTCAGCGGGATGGGCAGCAGCCGCCCGACCCGGGGCCGCCGCCGTCGCCCATGCAGATCGAGGAAGGGCCGGCTGCCATGGACGTCCAGTGGCAGGGCCGGGCCTACCGGGCCAACCAGGCCGTCGCTCTCGGCATCCTCGCCTCGCTTGGCGTGGGCGTTGGCCTCCTGGCGGGCGTCGTCCCGTACCTCGGGCTGGCGCCGAGCCTGGCTTTCGCCCTGGCCCCCCTGGCGCCGGGGCTGCTCATGCTCGCCTGGAGGCCGCCCTACCGGCTGCACCTCGACGCGCAGGGGCTGACCTACAAGGCCCCGCACATGCGATCCAGCACCTTCGTACCGGCCGAACTGCACGACGTGCGGGTCTCCGCCCGCTACGGCGCGCGCGTGGCCATCATGATCGAGGAGGCGGTAATGACCTGCGAGATGGAGCAAGTTCCCCAGGCGCGATGGCTCGCCGCGGCCCTGCGCAGCGGCCTCTGGCGGCTCGCGACGGAGGGCGGGCCGTACCGCTAAACCACCACCCGCGGCCCCGGAGCGGTGGCCACACGGCGCGTGGTGCCGAGCAGGATTGGTTTGGACTTTGCGAGGGTCAGTCGGTCAGTCGGCCCAGTCCGCGTCAAAGTCGAGTTCGGGCTGCGGCGGGGCGCGCGCCGGCGCGACGTCGGGCTGGTCGGTTGGCAGGCGCATTCGCACAGGCGATGGTGAGCCGCTTTATCCCGCAAGGTCCGCGAAGGTGAGCCGCTTCATCGCGTAACGACCCGGAGGAGATCCGCCAGGCGAACGCGGCAGGATGCCGCGTCTACGGTTGGTCATGGCTGAGGTTGGCAGTGGCCGGAGCTGCGCCGAGGCCGATCAATCCCCGGGCGGCGCGCGCCCCCAGAGGTAGGCGATGGCCAGCCCGGCCAGCAGATCGATGCCCGCCGTTATCCTGAGCACCTGCTCGATCATGAAGGAGGAGAGCAGCGCCCCGGCGGCGAAGATGCCGGCCACCAGGAAGACGCCCCGGTAGCTGTTGATGGCGATGCAAGCCGAGCCGAAGGCGAACAGGATCAGCTCCACCACCAGCGACTGGTGGATGCTCAGCCCGGCGATGGCCGCCACCGCGCGGAAGACAGGCACCGCGGCGCTGGTGCAAAAGAGGATGTAGAGGATGCGGCGGTTCGCCTCGTTGCGCCACAGGCCCCGGGCCCAGACCGCGGACAGGGCGAAGAAGATCGGGATGCGAAATCCCGCACCGGGGTTAATTCTGCGCCCGGAGGCAGATTGTCGTGACATCCAGCGATCCGCCATCGATCTGCTCGCTAAAATGAAGCGGTGAGGATGTATTGCAGCGATTTTAGCCTTGAATCAGAGTGCAGCGCGCCGGCGGCGCGTCACTTTGGGCCAGTCAGACCGCAAGACCCCCTTCAGAGGCGAATGGCTCTGTCAATAGCACCATAGAGCTGGGGCGCGAAGGTGTGCGTCTATGGCGGCGCGGCGCATTTCACACCGGCGAGCCGGCTCAATGCGTAGGTCCCGTATGGAAACACAGCATCTCTGATGCCCATCTTCCACCTGGCGTACGCTTCGCGGTAGGCATCGATGAACTCCTTGACGCGGCAAAGGGCCTCGATGCGCAGCCATTTGTGCTGGCAGGCCACGCGAGGCGACAGGTCGCGCCGGGGCTCCGCAGACTTCGGGCGGTCATACACGCTTTGCTTCATGATGTTGCGGTAACCCAGGTACTTGCGCCTGTTTTTTGCGTTTTTAGCGCGGAGCTGCTTGCCTTCGAGGGCCAGTCGCTTTTTGAAAGAAGCATAGAAGCTCGGGTCCTCAACAGCATGCGGCGGCGGCTCGAACTTCAATTTGATGCGCCGTGGCATCGAACCGTCCGGCCGGAAGTAGCCAACAGGCCGCTCGACATTCCGCTCCCCCTCGAAGCCCCTCAGGCCGGGCCACTGCTCTGCATGCGGGACCAGACAGGAATCGACCGGATTGAGCAACGTATACAGCATCTTGTCGATGACATCCTCTGGGCGCTCGAGCCGAACGGCGCTCGGCTGTTCAGTGGCGAAGAGGTTCTCCCAGCGCCCCAGCGAAGCGTTGACTGCCTTGGCCACGAACTTGTTGACGTGGCACATGAAATCGGGGAGCCGCCCCTCGGGATCGGTGACAACGGCGTGCCAGTGGTTGCTCAGGACACAAACAGCGTGCAGCAAAACACCTGTGTTTTCAGCTGCCACCGCCAGCACGTACATGAAGATCTGGGTGGTCAGCTTGGTTGGTTTGA
>CAZEFW010000105.1:0-31954 GCA_964511535.1 uncultured Myxococcales bacterium
AAGATCGACGAGCACGAGGTGACCAACGAGCAGTACGCCTACTGCGTGGAGGTGGGCGCCTGCACCGAGCCGTCATACAACACCCTCTCCTGGGACGGGGAGGAGACCTTCTATTACGGTAACGAGGCGTACGCGGGGCACCCGATGGTCAACGTCAGCTGGGCTCAGGCCCGGGCGTACTGCCAGTTCCTTGGCCGCGACCTGCCCACCGAGGCCCAGTGGGAGCGAGCCGCGCGGCTCGGCCCGCCGGCCAAGAAGGGCGCCGCCGGCGCGTACGAGGAGCCGGTGGACGCCGACGGCAACGCCTGGCGCACCTTCCCCTGGCCGTACAACCCGTGGAAGGACAGCCCCGTGGCCTGGGGCCTGTGCAACAAGTCGAGCTCGATCTACGCCATCTCCGGCCTGTGCAACAAGGTGCGGCCCGAGCGGTCGGGGTACGACTCGGGCGACCTGAACGTGCGCACCGGGACCAAGGACATGGCGAGCAACGTCTCGGAGTGGGTTCTGGACGGGTACCGCAAGTACGCCTACTGCTCGGACCTGTTCCAGGGGTACGGCAAGTCGTGCCAGTGCGGCGACGGAACCACGGTGTGTCAGACCTGCGTGGACGACAAGGCGGGGTGCGCTCGCAGCTGCATCCCGGAGCAGCTGGTGATCTGCAAGGCGGGCGACTGGTCGTTCCAGGCCCAGGGGGAGAGCGACTACCACGTGGTGCGCGGCGGCAGCTACCGCCACAGCCGCTGCTGGCAGCGGCTCTACTTGCGCCGGCGGGGCAAGGGCCCGAGCCCGCTGGTGGGGTTCAGGTGCGGTAATATGTTGGCTCGCTTGGCTCGCCGGGCTTCTGGTTTCGGGCTTGTGGCTTGAGGGGGGTTGGTTGGGCGAGCTTCGCTCGCCTGGCTTGGGGCTTGGGGCTTGAGGGGGGATGGTTGGGCGAGCTTTGCTCGCCTGGCTTGAGGCTTGAGGCTTGAGGCTTGAGGGGGGTTGGTTGGGCGAGCTTCGCTCGTTCAGGCCCTGCGGCGGACCCAGAGCAGGCCGAGCAGGGTGAGGAGCAGCCCGGCCGCCGGGAGGTTTGTGTCCCCGCTGGCGCGGCAGGCGCAGCCGGAGCTCAGGTCGCCGTCGAAGGTGAAGCCGCCGCCTGGCACCCAGTTGCCCGCGTCGTCGTAGTATCCGCCGTTGCCGCCGCCGCCTGGCACCCAGTTGCCCGCGTCGTCGTAGTACCCGCCGCTGCCGCCGCCGCCCGGCACCCAGTTGCCCGCGTCGTCGTACGTGCCGCCGCCGCCGGCCCCCGCGTCCACCCCCGGCGGAGGCGTGGTGCCGCCGCCGGAGCCGCACTTCTTGCAGCTGCCGTATGAGCAGCAGAACCCGGTGGGGCAGCTGACGCCCTTGCACAGGTCGATGCAGCCGGTGGTCTTGTCCGGCCCGCAGGGCGGCGGGCAGTCAGCGTCGTCGATCTTGCTCTTGCCCTTGGGGCAGCAGCCGTCGCTGCCCTCGAGGCCCGGCTTGGTCGGCTCGATCTTGCACTGGCGGTGGCACGCCGGCCCGATCACCGTCTCGGTTGTGCACGGGTCGTTGTCCTTGCAGTCAGCCAGGGTGACGCACTTGCCCGGGCCGCTCTTGATGCCGGGGTCGCACTTCTCGTTGGCCTCCACGATGCCGTTGCCGCAGTTGGCCGGGCAGTCCTTGTCGTTGTTGTAGTTCGCTCCGGGCGGGCAGCAGCCGTCGCCGGTCTTGGGCTTGGTCACTGGCTTCCAGGCGCACTCCACCTCGCACGCCGCGCCCTTGAGGTACGCCTCCATGCACTTCTTGAAGGGGCACTTCTTCGGGTCCTTGATGCACGCGCCTGGCGCCCCCGGAGGCAGGCTCTTTTCGCACTTCTCCCAGGACTCCTTCTTGCCGTTGCCGCAGCAGCTCATCAGCCCGCCGATGGTGGAGAGGACCTTCTGCAGGTCCGTGGAGTTGTTGGCCTGGTAGTACTTGGTCCCCGTGGGCTTGGCCGTGCCGCCCGCGTAAGCCAGGTTGTTGAGCGTGCCGGCGTTGACGCCCGAGCCGAAGCCCACCACGAAGGTCTTGATCCCCATGCCGTACAGCGCCTTGACCGCCGGCAGCGGATCCGAGGGCGTGCAGTTGGGCGAGCCGTCGGTCACCAGCAGCACGTAGCGCTTCTTGGGCACCTTCATGCCCTGCAGCGCCGCCTTGGCCGAGTTGAGCGCCGCGGCCATGGGCGTCATGCCCGTGGGGCCGGTGGAGTTGAGCTTCCACTGGATCTTGCTCGCGTTGTTGGGCGCCACCGGCACGTCCATGATGGCCGTGGAGCAGGAGCCGGCCGGGCCCGGGAAGAGCATCAGGGCGAAGTTCATGGCGGTCTTGAACTGGGTGGTCAGGGTGTTGATGGCCTTCTTGGCGTAGGTCCACTTGGAGCTGGACGACATGGAGCCGGACCGGTCGAGCACGATGATCACGTCCGCTGGCTGCCCGCACATCTGAGCCCGAGCTTCGGTGGGGGCCACAAGGGCCAGGACGACAATCGCGATCAGGGTGGTGATGAACTTTCTGGTCATGGTCCGGTCTCCCTCCCCCTGGATCAAAGCAAGGCCCATGCCACGAGCGGCGCCCGCATTATACCAGAGATTCCGTACTCTGGCTGGGGGTCCCCTGGGGCTGGATCCCCCAGCCGGGGTATGTTGTCCCCGGTCCGGAGCCCCCAGTACGCAGCTCGTCAGCCCGACAAAACCAGAAAGTCGCCGTAATCATGGGAGCAGGTTATTCGCACATCCCCGCCTGCGGCCAGCCGGCGAAGCAGGGCCCGCGACTCCTTCCCGCGCGCGTGATCACCATCAGCCATCCGGTGGTACAGGGCCATGCCGGCGCCCCCGCCTCCGGTGAGCTCGGCCTGGCGCATGATGCTGTCTCCGGCGTGAAGCAGCGGGCCGTCTGGCCCTTCCACGGCCACGCCGCAATGGCCCGGCGTGTGGCCCGGAAGCGGCACCATCAAGATCTCGGGGGGCAGGCCCTCCAGCTGACGCGTGCCAGGCAGCCCTCGCCAATCTTCACCGCTGTCGTCGGCGCTCACGACCCAGCGGGGGCCGTGGGCCCAGTGCAAATGCCGGAAGCGGCGCCGCTCCATGGCGTTTGAGGGCGATTGCGCGGCTCGAAGCTCTGCCCCGGCCACGTGGACCCTGGCGTCCGGGAAATCGGCCAGGCCGCCGCCATGATCCAGATCCAGGTGGGTCATGACCACGTGGCGCACATCCGCTGGATCCAGCCCGAGGGCGGCAACCTGTGCGTGCGCGGTTTTATCCAGCATTTCCAAAGGATTTGCGATGCATCGGAACCAGGATCCCAGACGGCCGGCTGGATCTTTCATGTCCGCCGCGCCCAGGCCGCAGTCCACCAGAACCAGGCCCTGAGCCGCGGTCTCCAGCAGCAAGCAGTGGCAGCACATTCGCTGGCCGCCCGGCATGATCAGGCTCGCCCCGCGTGGCCGCAGGGGCCCGCAGTCGAGGTGGTGGATCCGGTGAACTGTCACGCGTCCTGCTCCCTCACTGCTTTACCCCACGGGGCAGGGGCGCTGCCATGCGCTCGAGAACGAACAGGACATCCACCAGCGCCACTGGCCGCCCCCGCACCTTCTCCCGCGTCTTGAGCCGGGTCCTGAGCATCAGGGTCTTGCTGGCGCGATCCTTCCACAGCGCCTCGGCCTGCTGCAGCACATGGCCCCAGGCGCAGTCCCACTTGAGGATGAGCCAGTCTTTGGAAAGCTCCCGCAGCACCTGCCCGCCGACGTTGATGGCGCGCTTGGCCGGGATCTTGTAGCCCGCCGCGCCGGAGATCTCCTCCACGGCCTGGGCGAACGGCTCGATCTTTTTGAGGTTTTCG
Source organism: uncultured Myxococcales bacterium (assembly GCA_964511535.1). Classification (GTDB taxonomy): domain Bacteria; phylum Myxococcota_A; class Polyangia; family CAZCFB01; genus CAZCFB01. Next base: position 3,877 of record CAZEFW010000105.1, read on the forward strand.
TCATAGCGCGTGGGGGCGCTGCGGTTGTTTTCACGCAGCCAGAAGGTGAACAGCCGCCGGTCTTTGGCTCGCAGCTGATCGCTCCAGAGCACCTTGTCCTCGAAGTACGAGATCGGCTCACCATCGTGGAAACGGTCGGGCGAGACCAGCATGGTCATCTGGCCCAATCCCCGCTTGAGCCCCTCGCGATCACCGGTGAACTGCAGGAGCGGCTGCTGGGTCTCGTTGCGCATGGGGTAGGTGTTTACCTTGAGCCAGGGCACGATGACCCAGACCCGGTAGGCTGGCTCATCCGTTTCCACCGCTTCAAAGGTGGGCCAGGCAGTCACCGGCTCCGAGCCCTTGACCCGAAGCTGGGCCTCACAGGCGGTCAGCAGCAGCGGGGCGAGCAGCAGGGCTACGCGCGTGAAGTGCATGGATGGATTTTACATGGGGACGGTGGGAAGTTAAGGAAGTTAAGCGTCCGCTCAACTCCCCGCTGTCCCCGGTCAAGAACGCGGGATATCAGGAGTATAGACTTCGAGGTGGAAGTGTGGCGGGTAACGCTCTTCCTTGACGAACTCGATCTCCCGGTCCTTGCGCACCAGGCGGCGGAAGATCCGCTTCTGGCGGCGAGTCAGGTTCCGGCTGCGGACGTCCACAGCGCCGGCGCGCAGGTGCAGTGACAGGTGCTCACCCCGGTCGAGCTGGGCCTGGAGCACCCGGGCCATGGCCTTCTGGGTGGCGCGCCACCCCAGCCGCTTGCGCCGGGCCTTCCGGTAGGCCCGGATCACCTCGCGGGCGAGCCCGGTCCTGCGATACAGGCGCAGCAGGTTGCGGCCTCGACGCAGCTTGCGGTACATGGCCGCGGCCTGCTCGGCGGGGGTGCGCGTCCCGCTGGTGATCACCAGCTGCCGCCCGGTGGCCTTCTTGTAGTGCCGCGCCAGCCGCGCCATGCGCCGCTCCACGTCAGCGGAGAGCTTCACGCCGGGCAAGGTGCGGTAGGCACGCGCGGCGGCCGGCGGTTTGGCCTCGGCCACGCCGGCGACCAGGATCAGACCCAGGGTCGTGATGGTGAGGGGGCGAATCATCGGCACTGCAAATACCACATCCACCAGGGTATTCCAAAACCATGGTCCATGACCAGCGCAACCGGTGTAAGCTTCGGAGCGCCAACCAGCCAGCGGAGCGATGTCCTGATGCGCACATTCGACCTGAACATCAAGGGAGAGACCCGACCGGTGGAGAAGAGGGTCATCCGCAGCCCGTTCAACGAGGCCGCAGTGGGGCAGGTGCCCCAGGCAGGCGGCGACGAGATCGAGGAGGCCACCGAGGTGGCCGTGGCCGCCGCAAAAGAGCTGGCCGCCCTGCCCCGTCATGCCCGGGTCAAGGCGCTCAACCACATGGCCCACGGCGTGCTGCGCCGCCAGGAGGAGCTGGCCAGGATCATCTGCGACGAGGCGGGCAAGCCCATCGCCTACGCGGAGATCGAGGCCGCCCGCGCGGCGCAGACCTTCATCGCCGCCGCCGAGGTGCTCAAGACCGAGGGCGGCGAGGTTATCCCGGTGGACAGCGTGCCCCACGGTGATGGCCGCACCGGCATCGTGCGTCGCGTGCCCGTGGGGCCGGTGGTGGGGATCAGCCCGTTCAACTTCCCGCTGAACCTGGCAGCCCACAAGGTGGCCCCCTCCATCGCGGCCGGCTGCTCCATGGTGCTCAAGCCCGCCTCCCAGACGCCCATGTCGGCCATGATGCTCGGCGCCCTGGCCCGTGAGGCCGGGCTCCCCGACGGCACGCTGACGGTGGTGCCGGCCGCGCGCTCGGCCGCCGACCGGCTGATCCCGGACGAGCGGTTCAAGCTGCTCACCTTCACCGGCTCGGCAGAGGTGGGCTGGGACATGAAGGCCCGGGCCGGCAAGAAGAAGGTGGTGCTCGAGCTGGGCGGCAACGCGGCCGCGGTGGTGGGCCCTGACGCTGACCTGGACAGCGTGGTGCCCAAGCTGGTGGTGGGCGCCTTCGCCTACGCCGGACAGATCTGCATCTCGGTGCAGCGAATCTTCGTCATGGCGCCGCTGTACGACGACTTCGTGGAGCGGTTCGTCGCGGCCACGGAGGCGTCGGCGAAGGTGGGCGATCCGAGAGACCCCGACGTGATGGTGGGCCCGATGATCGACAGCTGGAACCTGGAGCGCACCGCGAGGTGGGTGGACGAGGCCCGCGATGGCGGCGCGCGGATCCAGTGTGGCGGGGAGCCCCACGGCACCTGCTACAAGCCCACGGTGATCACCGACGCCGATCCGTCGCTGAAGGTGGTGTGCGAGGAGGCGTTCGCGCCCGTGGTCGTGGTGCAGAAGGTGGGCTCGTGGGACGACGCCATCGCCGCGGTCAATGACAGCGACTTCGGCCTGCAGTGCGCGGTGTTCACCAACGACATCAACGCCCTGTGGCGCTGCCACGAGCAGATCGAGGTGGGCGGCCTGATCCACAACGACTCATCGCTGTTCCGCGTGGACCACATGCCCTACGGCGGCGTCAAGGACTCCGGCTTCGGCCGCGAGGGCCCGCACTACGCCTACGAGGAGATGACCGAGCCCCGCCTGCTGGTGCTCAACCCGTAAAACCCGCCAGCCATTTCATTCTGGCATTCTGGCATTTCGGCGTGCTGGCATTCTGGCATTCGGCGGCCACAGGCCGCATCACACCCCATCACACAGCTGCGTCGTCCCCTTGCCCGAGCAGTACTTGCCGCTGGCGCTGCACACACCCGACTCGCACATCTCGGGGCGGCTGCACGAGCTGCCGGAGCCCTTCTGCGTCTCACACTTGCGGTAGGCGCTGCAGTACGAACCGAGGGGGCACCCGCGGTCGTCGCCGCTGCAGGAGCCGCCGATGACCGACCGTTCGCCGCACAGGCCGAGGGTGTTCTTCTGCTGCTGCACGCAGTAGAACGACGCGCACTCGGCGCTGTATCGGCACTGGTCGCCGGTCTTGGCTCCGGCGCGGGTCACGTCGTCCAGGCACCCGCCCTTGAGCGTGGTGTCGGTGCAGAAACCGCTCTCCAGCTTGTCCAGGCAACCCTTGGCGCCCGCCTCCAGGTACTCGGCGCGCGCGCTGCCGTCATCGCGGAAGGCGAGCAGCTCGTTGACCTGGTCGCGCACGGCGTTGGCGCAGGTGGCCGTTGAGCTGTAGCTGCGCTCGTTGCTGTCGCAGCAGCGCCAGAGGAACGCGCAGTAGGCGTCAGGGTATTTGCTGATGAAGTCGTCGGCCGACACGGCGTCGTCGCCACAGGCGCCGAGCAGCAGGAGCAGGGGGAGGAACCGTTTCATGCCCGGCAGTCTAAGTCTCCGCCGGAATACCGCGCAAGGGGAGGTCGTTAATGCGTGGTAAGGAGGACGCGCCTTCGAATCAATCGTCCGAGCTGCCGCCCGTGAAGCGCAGCACGTAGTACAGCAGCGTCAGCACGCTGGTGATGAGCGCGGCGACATAGGTGAGCGCGGCGGCGTTGAGCACCTTGCCCACCTGCTTCTCCTCGGGGGCGGTGATGATGCCGTCCTGCAGCAGGTGCTTGCGCGCCCGCGAGCTGGCGTTGAACTCCACGGGGAGGGTGACCAGCTGGAACAGCACCACCGCGGAGAAGAGCAGGATGCCGAGCCAGATCAGCCCCGACATCTGCAGGAAGTAGCCGCCGATGATTGCGATGAAAGACATGTTGGATCCAAGGTTCGCCGGCCCCACCAGGTTCTGCCGCAGGGTCATGGCGGAGTACCCCTGGGCGTGCTGCAGGGCGTGCCCGCACTCGTGGGCCGCCACGCCCACGGCGGAGATGGATCTCCCGTGGTAGACGTCCGGCGACAGCCGCACCACCCGCTTGGACGGGTCGTAGTGGTCCGAGAGCCAGCCCTCGTGGGGCTCCACCCGCACACCCCGGACGTTGTTGCGGCGAAGCAGCTCCTTGGCCACGTCGGCGCCGGTCATGCCCTTGCCGATGGGCACCTCGGCGTATTTCTTGAACGTCCGCTTGACCTTGAACGAGGCCCAGAGCGCCAGCAGCATGCCGGGCCCGACGATGAGAAAATAAGTGGGGTCGAAGAACATGTCGGCCTCCTGAATCAGATGGCACCCCATAAGGTGGTGCCTGACCCGGACCTGTCAAGCATGATGCGCTGCGTCACGCTCCGGAACGGTCCCCCGGGTCTATATACTTGCTTAACTGGCGATTCCTGGGTAAATAAGGACGGCTCGAATTTTTGTTCTAACAACTGGAATCGCAATTTGGCGGCCCCTGGCGGGCCGCGGAACCCTTAACAAGGAGATTAGTAAAAATGCGCAGGACCTTGACTGTTATGCTCGCCCTCGCCCTGGCCTTTTCCCTGGCCTGCAGCGATGACTCCGGCACCACCACCAAGAAGGACGGCGGCGGCGGCAACGTTGACGGCGGCGGCACCACACCGGATATGCCGAAGGCCTCCAAGATCGATTGCACCGCCAACAAGTGCTACGACTACGTCACCAGCAAGCTGGTTCTGCCCACCGACTCCACCGAGTCCGAGAAGTACGCCCTGGAGTTCAAGGGCAAGAAGTACAACTCCCTGGGTGGGATCCTGGCCCTCATCGTGAGCCAGGCCCCGGATCTGAACATCGCCGCCGAGATGGACGGCGCCATCTGCGAGGGCAAGGCCCTGATCCTGATGCGCGCTCAGGCCGCCAGCCTCACCGCCGGCGCCGCCACCGTCCAGGCGTGGGTCGCCAAGGAGAAGGCGTGCTGCACCACCACCACTGACAACAAAGAGTGCTGCACCGAGGCCGCCACTGCCTGCTTCAACGGCACCACCGAGTTCACCGCTGACACCACCGCCTCCGGCGAGCAGCTGTTCGGCGGCAACATCAGCGGCGGCAAGCTGACCGCTGGCCCGGCCAAGATGAAGCTGAACCTGACCCTGAGCGGCAACGCCAAGCTGGCCCTGAACCTGATGGCCGTCACCATCAAGGGCAAGATCACCGCCAGCGGCGTGACCGAGGGCGTGCTCTCCGGCGCCATCCCCAAGTCCGACCTGGACACCGTCGTGGTCCCGCAGATCGCCACCATGGTCAACACCGTCTACACCGACGCCAAGACCGACCAGAAGACCAAGGACCTGCTCAAGACCCTGTTCGACGCCAACAAGGACGGCAAGATCACCAAGGACGAGGTCGCGGGCAACGGCCTGATCAAGACCTTCCTGGACGGCGACGTTGACGTGGACGGCGACGGCAAGAAGGAGCTCAGCCTGGGCCTCGGCTTCACCGCCACCGGCGCGAAGATCAAAACTAAGTAGCAGCCCGACACGCCTTCCGGAGGTTCCGAAGGAACCGAGGACGGAGGGCTACTCCCCCGGAGGGGCGCTGAACGACCTCAGCGGTCGACCTCGCGCCCCTCCCCTCTCCCTCCCAAAAAGCACCAGCCTCAGCACCAGCCTCAGCGACAGCTACAGCACCAGCCTCAGCTACAGCACCAGCGTCAGCTTCAGCGGCAGCCTCAGCTACAGCGGCAGCCGGCTCCGGATTCTGTCATTCCGTCGTTTCGTCGTTTCGTCGTTCTGTCATTCAGCGGCAAAGCCGCCGCCCCCCAAAAGCCGCTCCAGGTACGCCCCCGCCCCGGGCTCCCCCTCGCGCGGGGCCCAGGGGGCGAAGTCCTTGTCCGACGCCGGCACGTAGGGACCTGGCTTGGCCTCGTAACAGGTGGCGTGGGGCGTCAGCGCGGCCAGGGTGTGCCACACGCCGGGCGCCAGGTCGATGCCCGGGGCCAGATCGGGCCGCGCGGCGTCCATGCCCAGCTCGTACCTCGCGGTCACCTGCCCCGTATCGTCGAAGATGAAGAACGCCACCACCCCCTCGAGCATCAGGAACGACTCCGCCTTGGGCGGGTCGAGGTGGCGGTGTGGACAGATGTAGGTCCCGCGCACCAGCACGTTGAGCAGCCGGTTCGGGTTCTCGTCAAAGGTCTGGTGGAAGTTGTAGTTCTTTCTCAGGCGCGGAGATCCCTCGGCCTCCCGGCGCACCCGGTCCAGCAGGGCGCGGTCGATGAGCTGGATCCCGCCGTCGTCGCGGTCGTTCACGGTTCGATGATCCCTCGCCGGATCGCCTCGGTCACCGCCTCTGTGCGGTTGGAGACGTCCAGCTTGGCGTAGATATGTTCCAGATGAGTGCGCACGGTCGCGGGGCTGACCCCCAGGGCCTCGGCGGCCTCCCGGTTGCTCAACCCGCGGGCGATGAGCCCCAGGATCTCTGTCTCCCTGGGCGTGAGCCGCGGGGCGCCCTCCTCCTGGTCCTGGGCCTGAAAGTGCCGGAGCAGGCGCCGCGCCAGCCGCGGCTGGATCACGCTGCCGCCGGCGTGTACCTCGCACACGGCGTCCACCACCCGCTCGGCCGGCGTGCCCTTGAGCAGGTATCCCGACGCGCCTGCGCGCACCGCCTCGAGGACCTTCTCCTCCTCGTCGAAGATGGTGTAGATCAGGATCTCCACCTCCACCTCGGCGCGCCGCAGCTCCCGGATCACGCCGATGCCGTCCAGGTCGGGCAGGCCGAGATCCAGCAGCACCACGTCGGGGCGCTCCTGAAGGATGAGGGCCACGGCGCTCTTGCCATCCCGGGCGGCGCCCACGACCTCCACCTGCTCGAACGCCTCGAGTAACCGGCGCTGCTGCTGCAGGATGGTGGCCTGGTCCTCCACCAGGATGAGCCGGATCGGCTTGTCGTTGGTCACGCTGCGAGTTTAGCCTGATAATTGCTGCTGTTCACCTCCCCGTGGACCGCTTTATCATTGGGGGCGAACAGACGAGCCGTTATACTGACCGACGAACTCAGAGTTCCACCAATGTCCTCGAACCAGGTGTTGAGATGATCCCTCGCACGATCCCCCTGGCCCTCGCCGCGGCCATCCTGCTCCAGGCCCCGCAGGCCGCTGCTCAGTATTCGCTGGCCGTGCTCGGGGTGGACCCCGGCGCTGGCCCGGCCAACCGTGCGGCGTGCCTCTTCACGGGCCTCAAGCGACAAGTCAAGCGCGCCCCAGGTTTTGATCTGGTGCCGGGCAAGAACCTCGACGAGATCAAGCTGGTCTTCGGCTGCTTCAACGAGGCGCCCAAGTGCATGGCCCGCGCGGGCAAGAGCCTGCAGGTGGAGAAGCTGCTCTGGGGGCGCGTGGAGGCCAGGGGTGATGGGCTGAGGCTGCGCCTGATGCTGCTGGACGTGGGCCGCGCCCGCATCGAAAAGACCGCCGCCGAGGCTGTGACCCGGCGGGACCTGGCGCGCAGCTGCGCCGCCGAGGCGGTGAGCCGCCTGGCCACCACCCTGCTGGCCACCCGGCGGGCAGGCCTCGCCATCCGCGTCAACGTTCCCGGCGCCCGCATCACCGTGGGCCCGCGCTTCATCGGCATCGCGGAGGCCTCGCGCCAGATCAAGTCCGAGCTCCCCCCCGGCACCCACCTGGTGCAGGTCAAGGCCAAGGGGTACCAGAACTGGGAGCAGCAGGTGACCATCGCCGCGGGTCAGCAGCGGACGCTGGACGTGGAGCTCAAGTCGCTGCAGCCGGCCGTGGCGGATATGCCCGGCACGCCGCCCGAGGTGGCGCCCCCTTCCGAGGAAGAGGGCACCCCGAACCTGGGCTGGAAGGTGGCGTTCTGGGGCAGCGCGGCCGCCACCGTGGGCCTCGCCATCGGCATGGGGGTGACCGGCTCGCAGGTGCTCAGCGCCGAGAAGGACAAGGAGGAGCTGATCACCGAGTACCGCCAGAAGCACAACATGCGCGAGGCCCTGCCCCCGTCCCACGGGGACGTATGCAGCGACCCGAAGAATGCCCCCGGCGGCAGCAAGCTCACCGACGATGAGGTCCGTGACCTGCAGGGCATCTGCGACCGCGGCAAGTCCAAGGCGCTGGTGACCAACGTGCTCATCGGCGTCACGGTGGCCACGGCGGCGCTCACCGGGTTCCTGTACTACAAGGCCTACGCCTCGGGCAGCCAGGAGGCCGCCGCGGTCGACGACTCCCAGGTTGAGGTGGAGAAGGTGTCCTGGACTCTGACCCCCAGCGCGGGGCTGGGCGGCGCGGGCGTCGGGTTCGAGCTGACGTTCTGAAAAGCAGGCTTGAGGCTTGAGGGTGGATAGCCCTGCGCGCTACTTCACTCCCAGCCGCTTCTTGAGCTTCGCCGCGCCCTGCAGCTTCTTGTCGATCATCAACGCGGTCTGCAGGTGCCAGCGGGCCTTCTTGATGTTCCGCCTGGGCGCCCTGGCGTCGTGGGCCCGGGCCAGGGCCAGGTGCAGGCGGGCCGAGGCGGGCTGGATGTAGTAGGCCAGCCGCCCGTAGCGCCGCACCCCCGCGTGGTCCCCCTTCTCGGCCAGCAGCTGCACCAGCCGCAGGGCGTAGGCGGCTCGCTGCTGGTCCAGCTGCACCAGCGCCTTGAGCTCCCGGATCAGCGCCGGCAGGTCCTTCGCCTTTTCATAAGCGCCCACCATGAGCATGTAGGTCTGGGCGCGCTCGGGGTCGAGCTTCTTTGCGCGGTCGAGGTGACGCTTGCCCGCTGCCAGGTTCCCCAGGTCCAGCATCAACCGCCCCAGCATCAGCCGCACCTCGTAGCCGTCGCCGCCGGCGGCCAGCAAGCGCTTCAGCGTGGCCACCGTGCCGGCCAGGTCGTTGCGCGCGAGGTGCAGCTGCGCCGAGGTGAACAGGGCCAGCTTGTCGTCCTTGCGCGCCGCCAGCACCCGCTCTGCCTGACGCTGGGCTTCCTGCTTCTTGCCCGCCACCAGCAGCGCCACCGTCAGCGCCGCCCGGGCGTCCAGGTCGCCGGGACGCGCCTTGACCGCGCGCAGCCTCGCGGCGAGGTCGCTGTAGCGCTCGGGGTCCACGTAGAAGCCCTTGTTGTAGTGAGCCAGCCGCTTTTTCTGCGCAGCCCAGAACCGACGGTCCAGCTCCTTCAGGCTCTGCCCGCCGGTGATTATCGGCAGCACCTGCGCCACGCGCTTGCCCCTGGCGAACGCCTTGAGGCCGGCGATGACCCGGGCCAGGCCGTGGCGCTGCACCAGATAGCGCGCCAGCAGGCTGCCCTGGTAGTAGGCCAGCACCATGTCGTTCATGTTTCGCGCCCGGGTGAAGGCGGTGTTCATGTGCCGCACCGAGCGGCGCTTGCCCCGGGCCATGGCGCGGAAGATGTCGAAGTCATGCTCGCGCTTCCACTCGGGCCGGCGCAGCGTCGGCTCCATGTCCGCCAGGCCCTCGGTGAGCCAGCGCGGTACGCGCGAACGGCTCAGCTGGATGGTGAACACATGGTTCAGCTCGTGCCACAGCACCTGCCCCCAGTTGAACCGCCCGGCCAGCGGGCTGATGGAGGTGATCACCTTGCCGAAGCACACCCCCAGGGCGCCCAGCCCCGGCAGCCCCACGGTGCGCACCGCGTAGTGCTTCGGGTTGCGGAACAGCTCCACGGTGATGGGCCCGGACGGCTTGAAGCGGTACTTCTTGACGTACAGCGCGTACGCCTCCTCCAGCAGCGGGATCACGGTGCGCTGCAGCAGCGCTGCCTCGTCCCTGTGCACGCGCAGGCGGAAGTGCTTGGAGGAGACGAAGGTGTACTCCCTGGCGATGACGTCCTCGAACAGGTTCAGCAGGTTGAAGGTGCGCACGTTGAACCGGTCGCCCTTCCACGCGCGCTTCAGGTAGGTCAGCCCGGTCTTGTCGTCGCCCTGCCGCAGGTAGTTGGTGCCGAGCGACGCCAGGGCGTACCAGTCGCGCGGATCCAGCTTGATGGCGAGGTGCCCCATCTTCAGCGCCTCGGCGTAGCGGTGGTGGCGCACCATGTGCCGCACCACCACGCGGTAGAAGGCGCCGTGGCGCGGGTTGAGCTGCAGCACCTTGGCGCGGGTGCGCTCGAAGCTGCCCTTGTCGTCGCGCAGCACGAAGCTGGCGGCCAGGGTGCTCAGGGCGAGCAGGTGGCGCGGGTTGCGCTCCAGCGCGCGCACCAGCTGCTCCTCGGCCTCTCGGTACTGCTCGGCGTCGAGCATCACCGACGCCAGCGCGACCCGGGGCTCCGGATCCCCCGGCGCCACCTTCCGGGCGCGCGCCAGCAGCTTGAGCGCCGCCGTGACGTCGGCGGTCTGCTCCAGCTTGACCCGCGCCATGCCCACCAGGGCGCGCGGGTGGTTCGGGTTCGCCCGCAGCACGTCTCCGAAGTGGCGCTCGGCGTGGCCCGCCTCGTACTTCTCCAGCGAGATCTCCCCCAGCTCCAGGTACGCCTCGAGGAACAGCGGGTCGGTGCTCTTGGCGTCCTTGAGGGTGTCGGCCGCGTCACGGAAGTTGTCCGTGTAGCGGCAGGCCATGGCCACCAGGGTCAGCTGCTCGGCGGAGGAGCGGTCGATCTTGTCGCCGTCGAACAGGTCGTACAGCCGCTCGAAGGCCGCCTTCGCCTGCTCGGCCTTGCCCTGCTGCAGGTGCACCCGGCCCAGCAGCACCGCCGCGCGCATGCCCACGGCCCCCGGCTTGCCCACCACCGGCGCCAGCGCCGCCGCGGCCTCCGTGAGCTTGCCCCGGGCGAGCAGCGCGGCGCCGGCCAGCGCGCGGGCGCGGGCGCGATGGGGTTTGGCCTTCACCTTGCGCGCCGCCATGAGCGCCGCCGCGGGCTCGCCGATCTCCAGCTTGAGCCGCGCCAGGCCGAGCAGCGCCCTGCTCCGGTGCCGCCCACGCAGCAGCTTGCCGTAGGCCGCCTGGGCCGCGGCGTAGCTCCCCACGCCGTGCAGCTTCTGCGCGCGCTGCAGAGGACTGTCCGGCGCGGCCAGGCAGGGCAGCGGGATGAGTGCGGCGAGCAGCAGGGCAGGTAAGATCTTCATATCGCGTTCAATTCCTCCCCATTGGACCGCGCTGGGGCCATGATCCTTCCCCGGTAACCGTACCATGGCGGGGGCCGCGAGCGACCGGGGCCAATGGTGGACGGGCCTGCGACAAACAGGGTAGCCTCAAAGCACCAAGGAGCGATCATGGAGACTGAAGAGACCCAGGCGGCGGAGCAGCCGGATATTTACTGCGAGTTCGACGCTTTCTTGCGCCAGGCCATTCACGAGTACTACGAGAGCACCGGCAAGCTGGACAAGGGCAAGTTCATCGCGCTGGTAATCGCCTCGGGAGAGGTGGCCTCCCTGGCGCTGGACACGGTGACCTCCGGCGAGGGCATGAAGAAGATGGCGCTGGGAGCCGCCGGGCTCATCGCCCTGCGCTTCGGGCTGCGCTACGCCCTGGGCGGGCCGCTCGGCATCGTGCTGGCGGGGGCGACGGTGGCCTCCCTGGTGGCCTACTTCGTGCGCAACAGGGGCGAGATCAAGGAGCGCATCGTGCGCTACCGGGAGCTGGTGGGCGGGGTGCGCGCCGAGTACGAAAAGCTGCAGCAGGACCACCGGGACGGCCGCCTGGACAACCAGCAGCGCGCCCTGATGGTGGACGGCCTGATGAAGCGGTTCCTCTCTGACCTGGACGAGTGATTCGATGCACATCCCCCGTGGTATTGCCCTGGCGCTGGGCGCGGCCCTGCTGTTCACCATGGCCTGCGGCGATGAAGAGGGGCTCACCTCCACCATCTCCGGCCTGTACAACCTCAGCTCCGGCACGGACAAGGGCTTCTACGCGGTGCCCTACCCCAACGAGCTGCGGCGCAAGGCGGACGGCACCATCGACACGGGCAAGCTGGCCGAGGGACAGACCGCCCTGATCAAGATCTACTTCGACGAGATCGCGAAGAACGACAGCGGCGGCTTCCCCCTCAACGGCGCGGTGCACTTCCGCTTCGACGGGGTCATCGCCACGCGGTGCCTGCCGGCCACGGCGGCCGACACCGTCAAGCCGGGCGCGTCGGTGTCGCTGGTGAACATCGACAAGGCCTCCGCGGCCTACGGCAAGGCGGTGCCGCTGGAGACCCAGTTCTCGGCCAAGGCCGGGATCTTTGTCGGAGCCAACGCGCTGGCCGTGCTGCCGGTGCCGGGGTTCGTGCTGCAGCCGGGGACCCTGTACGCCGCCCTGCTCACCGACGGGCTGTGCGACGAGGCGGGCGCTCCCATCCTGCCCGCCGCCGATTTCCGCAAGCTGCTGGCCTCGGCCGCCCCGGCGGACACCGCGCTGACCGCGGCCCACGCCACCTACGCGCCCCTGCGAGCTTACCTGGACAGCAAGGGCCTGACCGGCGTCATCTCCGCCGCCATCTTCCGCACCGGCAAGCCCACCGAGCTGGCGCAGAAGCTCCGCAAGGTGGTCCACGGCCTGTCCATGCCGGCGGCCGAGGGCGTGGAGGTGGCCATCGACGGGGTGAACTACTACGAGCTGCGCGGCACCTACAAGGCGCCCAACTTCCAGTCCGGCACCCAGCCCTTCATGAACCTAGCGGACGGCGGCTCCATCAAGACCGACGCGTCGGGCAACCCGGTGGTGGCGTTCACCGAGACCATGCGCTTCGCCCTGTCCGTGCCCAAGGAGGGGACCATGCCCGCCGCGGGCTGGCCCGTGGTGCTCTACGCCCACGGCACCGGGGGGAGCTACCGCACCTTCATCATCAACGACACCGCCGAGAAGCTGGCCGCGGTCAAGGACAGCGCGGGCAAGGCGCTGGCCAACATCGCCGTGGTGGGCATCGACCAGAACCTGCACGGGCCGCGGGGCGGCGGCATCAACGCCCCTGAGCTGACCTTCTTCAACTTCCAGAACCCGGCCGCCTCGGTGCACAACGTGGTGCAGGCAGGGGCAGACAACTACAGCCTGCTGCGAATGGTCCGCGGGTTTTCGGCCACCGAGATCCCGTGGAGCAAGAAGTCCAACAAGACGGGCACCGTGAAGTTCCACCCGCCGCTGAAGTTCGATCCGCAGAAGATCTACTTCATGGGGCACAGCCAGGGCGGGCTCACCGGGCCGGTGGCGCTGGCCTACGAACCGGAGATCAAGGCCGCGGTGATGAGCGGCGCCGGGGGCGGCGCAATCTACTCGCTGCTGGAGAAGACCGCGCCGACGCCCATCATCACCATCCTCGAGGTGGCGCTGGGTGAAAAGGCGGACCCGTTCCACCCGCTGCTGAGCATGATCCAGGGGCTGCTGGAGCCGGCGGAGCCGCTGAACTACGCCCCGCTGATGATCACCAGCCCGCCCGCGGGTCGAGCGCCGCTGCACCTGCTGCTCACCGAGGGGCTGGTGGACCACTACACGCCCAACAGCACCACCGAGGCCCTGGCCGTGGCCGCCGGCGTGCCCCAGGTGGGCAAGGTGCTCAAGAAGGTGCCCGGGCTGGAGCTGGCCGGGCTCAAGCCCGCCGCCGGGCCGGTGTCGGGCAACCTCACCGCCGGCGGCAAGGCCGTCACCGGCGGCCTGGTGCAGTACACCGCCCGCCTCTCCTCGCCGGCCAAGACCTGCGCCAAGGACGCCGACTGCTCCAAGGGCGACTACTGCATGTCCGGCCGCTGCCACGACGATGGCCACTTCGTGGTGTTCCACATCGCCGCCGCGCAGAACCTGGTGAGCCGGTATTTCGGGACGATGGTGCGAGACGGCGTGCCGAGTATTCAGCCCTGAGCTTGCTCGTCCGATACTGGCCTTCCCATGAAAGACGAAGGCGGCGGTTCCCACGCATCGGTGTTCGCGGGACCCAAAACCGATGACCTGATCGGCATGAAGGAGCCGCACGACAGCCCGTGAACCCGTGGCTCAAACCCTGCCTGCTGGCGGCGTCCTCCGGGGCCCTGGTGTTCCTCTCCTTCCCGACCTGGAACCTCTGGCCCCTGGCGTGGATCTCCATGGTGCCCCTGCTCTTCGCGGTGCAGGGGCGCTCGGTGCGCGCGGCCTTCTTGCTGGGCCTCCTGGCCGGGGCCGTGACCAACATCGGCGGCTTCTACTGGATCGAGGGGATGCTGGTGCGCTTCGGCCAGGTTCCCCGGCCTGCGGCCATCCCGATCATGGCCCTGCTGGCCACCTACCAGGGGCTGCAGACAGCGCTGAGCGCTGCCCTGGCGCGTCGGCTCCAGCCGGTCACGGGCCTCGGCCTCGGCGTGCTCTTCGCCGCGTCCTACACCTTCGTGGAGTGGCTCCTGCCCCTGACGTTCCCCTGGTATCTGGCCAACAGCCAGCACCTGTTTCTGCCCGTCATCCAGATCTGCGAGCTGGGCGGGGTGCTGCTGCTCACCTTGCTGATCGTGGCCTTCAACGGGGCGCTGTACGAGCTGCTGCGCAGGCCCCCGGCAGGCAGCGGCCGCCGCTGGAAGGGCGCCCTGGCGGTGGGCCTGGCGGTCCTGCTCACCCTGGGCTACGGGCTCATCCGCGTGCACCAGGTGCGGGCCGAGCAGGGCGCGGCCCCGACCTGGAGGATCGGCGTGGTCCAGGCCAATATCGGCATCCAGAAAAAGCGGCGCGACCGCGTCCGCAGCCTCGAGCGCCACCGTGAAGCGACCCGCCGCCTGGCCCGGCATGACGTGGACCTGGTGGTCTGGCCCGAGACCGCCGCCAGCTACGCCTTCCCGCGGGATCCGGCGGCGCCGATCTTCCACAGGGCGGCCCGGCTGGTGGCGGGCGGACTCGACGTGCCGCTGCTCACCGGCGCGGTCACCCGCGCCCGGAAAAAAGACGGAGCGGGCGGCGCCCGGTTCAACTCGGCCCTCCTGCTCGACGCTGACCTTCAGCTGCGCGGACGATACGACAAGACCCACCTGCTGATCTTCGGCGAGTACGTCCCGGTCCTCGGGCGCTTCCCCGAAGTCCTGGCGAAGCTGCTGCCCGCGGCCGACCAGTACAGCCGGGGCTCCAGCATGGACGCCCTGCCCTTTTTGGGCCGCGAGATCGGCGCGCTCATCTGCTACGAGGACATCTTGCCGCGGTTCACCCGGGAGCTGGTGGCGCGCGCGTCGCCGGACGTCTTCATCAACGTCACCAACGATGCCTGGTTCGGAGAGACGGCGGAGCCATACCTGCACCTGGCCCTGGCGGTGTTCCGTTCGGTGGAGCACCGGCGCCACATGGTCCGGGCGGTGAACACCGGCGTGAGCGCGTTCATCGACGCCACCGGCGCCGTCACCCAGGAGGGCGGCCTGTGGGAGCCGGCCGAGCTGGTGGGAGAGGTCGCCCTGCTGAGAGGGCGCACCCCCTACGCGGTGCTGGGTGACTGGCCGCCGCTGCTCGTGGCGGGGCTGCTCTTGCTGCGGATCATGCAACGCAGGCGGCGCCGGCCGCAGCCGTGAGCCAGCCCCGCCAGGCGGGGAACTAAAAATGAGGAACAAAAAGCAAGAAATTCAAAACTGGCGGTGGAAGCCAGGGGTGGTGGGTTCAATCCTGGCGATCTCCATCGTCTGGCGCTTCTCCGGTCAGGTGCTTCCAGTATCTCTCGGCGCAGCCGTATCGCCCCAAAGAGCCTCACCCATTTTTTGTTCTTTGTTCTTTGTTCGTGTCCCTACGCCTCCGTGATCCGCCGGTCCTCCTCCAGCTCAACCCAGCCCGCGCTCTGCAGCGCCTCCAGGTAGCGCCAGAGCAGCTTCGGATCGGCGTGGGGGTGGTCCAGGCGCACGAGGTCGAACACCTCGAGCAGGGTGCGCCGGCCGTTGATCCACTGCACCAGCTCCTCGGCGACGGGCTGGTCCGCCAGCGCGCCGGCGTTGTGCGCCAGCCAGGAGCGGTGGGTGCCCTCGGCCTCGCGCAGCAGGTGCGGCGTGGGCAGCGGCCCCTCGAAGCTGCAGCGGGGCACCACCGCCTCGGCGCGCCGCTCCAGGGCGGTCAGCGCCTTGCGCCGCGGCGTGGCCGGGCCCGTCTCGAGGCCCGTGGCCAGCTCCGCCTGCAGCGAGGCGAGCAGCCCCGACATGGTCTGCTGCATGCTCTCCTCCACCTCGGCCAGGCGCAGGGCGTGGCGGCCGGGGCTGCCCATGAACCGGGCGGCGCTCTCCAGGATCTCCTGCTCCCGCACCAGCCCCTCCTTCATGCTGGCGTCGGCGTGCCACATCAGGTGCCGGCCGGCGGCCGAGGTGCGCTCCTCCTGCTCCAGCTCTGGCCGCGCCGCCTGCCGCAGGCGCCAGGCCCGGCGCGCCAGCCGCCCCTGGGCCCGCAGGTGGCCGCTGGAGATCAGCCGCGGCAGGTCCGCCTCGCCCAGGGTGCACAGGTCCAGCGCCGCGCACGCCAGGCCAGCGGTGAGGCGATGCAGCGGGCCGTGGGGCGCGCCCGTATCGCGGACCGCGCCGGCGGGCTCCCGCCCTCGAAGCCACAGGGTGGGGATGCCCTTGGGGCGACCGTGCAGCGGCCGGGTCGGGTTTGCCGCGCCGCTGCGTGCCGAACGCACGGACACCGGCAGCTCGGTGCGAAATGAGCCCTCCACCGACGCGGCCCAGCGCAGGTGGTCCTCCACCTGGTCGCCGATGAAGCTGGCCGTGCCCGCCAGGGGACGCTCCAGCGCCAGCTTGGCGGCCGAGACCGCCGAGGGGAGCCCCAGCTGGAGGGCCGCCAGGCCCGCCTCCTCCGGCCCGTCGTGGCTCGCCATCCAGGCCACCGTGGCGCGGGCGTCGGGCAGCGCCACCAGCTCCAGCCGTCGCCGCAGCGGCGGGATGATCCCCTCCACCGACAGCGCGGCCAGTGTGCGCATCAGCTCCTCGAGCACCGCGGCAGCCAGCGGACCGTCGGTGCGGCTGAGGTGAACCATCAGCAGCACGCGCTGGTGGTCCAGGTCGCTGCCCGGCAGGGCGGCGGTCACGCCGGGCGCCTCCCCCAGCCCGGCGGCGAGGCGGATGGCCACCCGCACCTTCACCGCCTCACCTGCGGCGAGCCGCTGGGCCAGCCGGTTGTACTGGCGGCCGCTGAGGTTGAACCCGAAGGCGCGGTGGTCACCGAACAGCTCCGGATCACCCAGCAGCCGGGGCACCACCCGCGTGGCGTCGAAGGTGTCGCCGCCCGGGCCGCACAGCAGCCCCTCGGCGCGGCGGCTCGCCAGCGCCTCGATCATGGCCGCCTCGAAGTAGTGCCCCGAGGCGAGCGCCACCTTGCCCGCCATCCGGTGGCCGCGGTAGTCGCCGGGGCGCGTCCCGAACCCCACGTCCACCAGGTCGAGCACCTCGCCCTCCCGCTCGGTCGCCCGGTACGCGCCCATGCTGCAGGCGAAGTTGTCGGCGCGCCGGCAGAGCAAGATCTCGCCGCCGTCCGGCTCCTGCAGCCACAGCTCCGCCAGCTCGGGGAACGGGCGCCGCTGGTCGACCCAGGAGAAGTATCGCCGCTCGGGACCGGTGGGGAAGCTCACCGCCCGCGCCTCCAGCCCGCGGACCTGCTCCAGGCGCGCGGCGATGCGGCTCGCCGCCTGCTCAAGCCCCGGGCTTCCTGGCAGGCGGTCCAGCGCCGCGTGCTGCACGGCGGAGGCGAGCACCCTGTTGGTGGAGATCCTGGCCAGCACCGCTTGACGTTGGGATCCGCTCAGCACCCTGTTCCTCCTGAGGTCTGCTACTGCGTCCTAGTCGTCTTTCGCTTCATCATCAGGCTGGCCCCCGGGCGACAGCGGCAGGGTCACGGTGAAGCGGGCGCCCTTGTCCGGCGCGCTCTCCACCTGCACCTGGCCGCCGTGGGCCTCCGCGATGCCCTTGACGATGAACAGCCCGAGGCCCACGCCGTCGTACTTGCGCGGACAGACCGCCCGGCAATACGGCTCGAAGATCGCCTCCAGCTGGTCCTCCGCGATGCCGATCCCGCGGTCGCGCACCGTCACCTGGGCCGCCTCTCCACTGCGGGTGACGGCCACGTCCACCTGCCCCCCTGCGCCGTACTTGCTGGCGTTGGTGAGCAGGTTGGTCACCAGGCGCTCCAGCTGCCCACGGTCCCACATCCCCTGGAGCTCCTCCCGCACCTGCAAGGCCACCTCACACTCCACCTCCTCCAGCTGGGGTCGCACGCGCTCCACCACGTCTCCCACGAGCTGGCCCAGCTCCACCTCACTCAGCTCCAGCGTCTGGCGCCCCGACTGCAGGCGCGTGATGTCGAGCAGGTCGTTGACCATGTCGGTGAGGCGTTCGCTCTGGCGCCGCGCAACCATGGCGGCCTCCCCGAGCGGGGCCAGCAGCGCCGGCTCCTGCTGCACGCGGTCGGCGAGCAGCGCGATGTTCTCCATGGCGAGCTGCAGCGAGGTGACCGGCGTGCGCAGCTCGTGGGAGGCCACCGAGAGGAAGTCGTCGCGCAGGCGCACCGCCCGCTCGGCCTCCTCCCGGGCAGCCTGCTCCCGACGCAGCAGCTGCTCACGCTCACGCTCGGCCTCCTTGCGCGCCGTGATGTCCCGCACCGCGGTGACGCGCACGCGCCTCCCCTTGATCGGCACCGTTCGCCCCAGCAGCTCCACCGGGATGACCCGACCTTCGCTGTGGCGCAGCTCGACCTCGTACGGCGTGGTGCGCTCGCGGGCGATGCTATGGCGCACCTCCTCGTGCCAGCGCTCCGGCACGAACTCGAACGCGTCGCGCCCGATCAGCTCATCCACGGTCAACCCGATCAGCTCGGCCACGGCCGCGTTGCCGTCGAGGATCTTGCCGTGGTCGTGGATGATCAGCCCCTCGAAGGAGGCCTCGGTGAGGAGGCGGAAGCGGCTCTCGCTCTCCTGCAGGCGCAGCTCTGTCTGGTAGCGCGCCGTGATGTCGATGCCGGTGCCCACCACCAGGTCCACCTCGCCCTCCTCGTCCAGCAGGGCGGTGTTGGACCAGTCGATGAGGCGCTGGTCGCCTGACCGCGTGACCCAGAAATTGGTGTGCTGGTTGGGGAACTGCCCCGCGCGCAGCCGGTTGAACACCCGCATCACCCCCTCCCGCTCGTCGGTGGGGATGAGCCGCTCCCAGATCGGCTTGCCCTGCAGCTCCTCGAAGGCGAAGCCGGTGGTCTCCTGGCAGGCGCGGTTGAAGCCGACCACGTTGCCGTCGCGATCCAGCAGGATGACCAGGGCGCTGACGGTCTGCATCATCAGCGACAGGAAGTCGCGCTCCCGGGTCAGGGCCCGGTCGATCCACGCGCTCGTGTTCTTGGGGTTCAGGTTCATTGCGCGCACGCTCCGGGGGGCGCGATGGCTCCGGTTGTTCGGTTCACTTCTCCACCTCGGCGGGGCGAACGAAGCGCGACACCGCGGCGAGCAGCTCCGGCAAGCCCACCGGCTTGCGCAGGTACCCGACCGCCCGGGCGGCGCGCTCGCTGCGGCATGATTGCTCGTCGCCGCTCAGGAGCATCACCGGCAGGGTCGCGAGGCGGCTGTTCCCTCCCAGGTGGGCCAGCACCTCGAAGCCGTCCATCTTGGGCATCATCAGGTCGAGCAACATGAGCGCTGGCAATGGTTCGGCGCAGCGCAGCAGCTCCAGCGCCTCCAGCCCGTTCTCGGCGATGCGCACGCTGTACCCGCCGAGCTCCAGGCCCATGGCCAGCATCTGGCGTGTGTCGCCGTCATCTTCCACCAGCAAGATCTGCGACCGGCCCTCCCCTGCTCCCTCTGCCATGCTTGTCGTCACCCGACCTCCCTCGGCTCCGGCGGCAACTCCACCCCCGCGTCCGCGGGCGCCACCGGCAAGTATACAGTCGCCACCGCCCCGCGCACCCCATCGCCGCCCAGGTACAGCTCCCCACCGAAGCCGCGGGCGATGTTCCGCAGATCGTCAGCGTCGGGGGTATTGCCCTCGAGCCCGCCGCCGTAGCTGCGCACCTGCATGTGCGCCACCTCGTCGTGCAGGGAGAGCAGCACCTCCACCGGGCGCCCACGACCCACCTTCATCCCGCGGCTGAGCAGCCCGGTGACCAGCCGCTTGAGCGCCCGGCTGTCCCACGGACCGATCACCGGCAGCGGCGCCTGGATCAACAGCGGCGCCTGCAGCTCCACGGCCTCGGCCTCGAGCCGCTCGGCCGCGCCGAACAGCAGCACCGAGAGGTCCGCCACGCCGGTGCCCACGGTGGGCCTGGTCGGCTCGACCCGCGCGGGCTGCGACACCTGGAACAGCTCCTCCAGCCGCTGGACAAGCCGGCGATACTGGCGATCGGCCTCGGCCGCTGCGCTGGCGGGGTCGGCCTCCGGCTGCGCGCCGGACCCGGCGGAGGGCGCCGCCGCCCGCAGGGCCTGGCCCAGATCGGCCACCGGCCCGCGCAGCTCCTGGGAGGCCATGGCCAGAAACTCCTGCTTGAGCCGCTGCATGTCCACCGCCGGCGCCGGCGCGGGCGCCGCGGGGGAGTCACCCGCGCCTGCTCCTCCGGCTGTCAGCCCCAGGGCCACGATGCCGCCGGCCCACCGCGTGCCCTCGGCGATGGGGGCCATGACCACGCGCACCGGCAGGCCGTCGTGCACCCCCTCCGCGGCGGTCTGCTCCCCCAGCAGGGCCCGCTCCACAGCGTCGCGGATCCAGGGCGCGTAGCTGTACACCTCGGTCACCGAGCGGCCCACCGCCCAGTCAGCAGCCGGCCCGAGCTGCTGGCGGCCCTGGCCGCGCAGCATGCGGATCACCCCCTTGCTGTCGGTGGCCAGCAGCAGCCCCGGCAGCTGGTCGAGGGTGTGGGTCAGCCGGTCGCTCAGCGCCTGGAGCCGGCGCGTGGTGCGCGCCTCCTCGTCGAGGCCGGCGCGCAGCTGGTCGTTCTCCGCCTGCTGCGCGCGGAACAGCTGGGGCACCTGCAAGACTCCCACCGCCACCAGGATCGCGATGACCAGCATGAGCGAGTCGTCGAAGATGCCCCCGGGCGATATCCCGAGCAGGGGCACGGTATGGGACAGCAAGTCCACGACGCTGCGGCCCGCCAGCAGCAGCAGGGCCAGC
Source organism: uncultured Myxococcales bacterium (assembly GCA_964511535.1). Lineage (GTDB taxonomy): Bacteria > Myxococcota_A > Polyangia > CAZCFB01 > CAZCFB01. The sequence goes on from CAZEFW010000105.1 coordinate 24,625, forward strand.
GCGATGAATAGCCACGCCAGCCCGGGCCCGCGGCTGCGGTTGGCCAGCACAATGGAATAAATGCTGGCCGCCAGCAGCAGCAGGATGGAGAGGATGAGGATCGGGATGGTGACGGAGGCCATCGGATCATCAGTCTACAGTCCACCGTCCGCAGTCGACAGGGGAAAGACAGCACTGCGCGCCTGTTCAGGTGGGCTGAACTATGCTAGATATTGCCCATGGGTAGACGAAGCGGCAGCGCGGATCTTCCGCTGCACGGCGGCCGGGTGCCCCACTGGCTCGGCCGGCGCATGGCTCGCCTCGGCAGGGTCATGGTGCAGGCGCTGGTGCTGCACTTCGGCCGCCGCGAGGTGCTGCGGCGGCTGTCGGATCCGTTCTGGTTTCAGTCCCTCGGCTGCGTCATGGGCATGGACTGGCACTCGTCTGGGATCACCACCAGCGTCATGGGCGCGCTCAAGCGCGGGCTGGAGCCGGTGGGGGATGAGCTCGGTATCTATGTCTGCGGCGGGCGCGGGCGCCACTCGCGCAAGACCCCGGCCGAGCTGCTCGGACTCGGCGAGCGGCTCGGGCTCGACGGTGACGCCCTGGGCCACACCAGCAAGCTCACCGCCAAGGTGGACAGCGCGGCGCTGCAGGACGGCTTCGAGCTGTACCTGCACAGCTTCGTGCTGACGCGGGACGGCGACTGGGCGGTGGTGCAGCAGGGCATGAACACGGGCCGACGCCAGGCGCGGCGGTACCACTGGCTCAGCGACGACGTGGAGTCCTTTGTCCAGGAGCCGCACAGCGCCATCCAGGGGCCCAACCGCGGCTGCGACATCATCAACCTGACCAGCAGGCGGGCGGCGACCTCCCGGGAGGCCCAGCTCGACATGGTCACCCGCGCGCCGGACCGGGTGATCGACGAGCTGGGCAAGCTGCGGCGGCTGCAGATGCCCGCGCACCACCAGGTCAAGCTGTCCGACGTGATGATGCGGCGGCTGGACGGCACGCTGCGCGCCGCGGCGGACGCCGGGCCGAGACAGTACGCCGAGCTGCTGATGACCCCCGGGCTCGGGGCGCGCACGGTGGAGGCGCTGGCGCTGGTGGCGGAGGTGATCCACGGCGCGCCGTGCCGCTTTTCCGACCCGGCGCGGTTCGCCTTCGCCCACGGCGGCAAGGACGGTCACCCGTTCCCGGTGCCGCTGCGGGTCTACGACCGGACCCTGTCGGTGCTGCAGCGGGCCGTGCAGCAGGCGACGCTGGGCAACGAGGAGCGGCTGGGGGCGCTGAAGCGGCTGGCGGACCAGTCACGCATGCTCGAGCGCGCCGACGCCGGCGACCCGCGCGCCTTCGACCGCCTGGTGGCCCGGGAGCGCGCGGCGAGCCGGGCGTACGGCGGCAGGACGGCCACGGGCAAGGCGGCTGCGACGGCGCCAGCGGCGCCGCGGACGGAGGCGCGCGACAGGTCGAAGAAGCCGCCCCGCAACAGGCAGCTGACGCTGCCCGGGATGTGATCGAAAGCAGCTGGCGTGCGCTGTCCCGATGCCAGAATGCCAGGGCGCCGGAATGCCAGAATGCCAGAATCGTGGCGGCTCCTGGCGACGCTGATCACCGCCGACGCGGCTTTTTGCTTTTTGCTTTTCGCTTTTTGCTCAATGCTGTCCCCATGCCTCCCCTGACCCTCATCGACACCCCCGCCGCGCTCGACGCCGAGGTGGCCGCGCTCTCGGGTGCGCGCTGGCTCGCCGTGGACACCGAGTTCTACCGCGAGCGCACCTACCGCCCGCAGCTTTGCCTGCTGCAGATCGCCACCCCCACGCGGGTGGCGCTGGTGGACGCCGTAACCCTCGAGGATCTGACGCCGGTGATTGACCTGCTCTACACCCCCGGCGTGATCAAGGTGCTGCACGCGGCGCGCCAGGATCTGGAGCTGTTCTACTGGATGCGCGGCAGCGTCCCTCGGGACCTGTTCGACACCCAGGTGGCCGCGCCGCTGCTGGGCCACGCCGACCAGATCGGCTACGGCAACCTCGTGCGCGAGGTGGTGGAGGTGGAGCTGGAGAAGGCGTTCAAGCGCACGGACTGGAAGCGCCGCCCCCTGGACCAGGAGCACCTGCAGTACGCGGCGGATGACGTGATCTACCTGGCGAAGATGTACCCGATCATGCGGGACAAGCTGGAGGAGCTGGGCAAGCTGGACGAGCTCGAGCCCCGCTGGGAGGAGCTGAGCCGGCCAGAGCTCTACGAGCCGCCGGCCGACCAGATGTACCTCAAGGTCAAGGGCCACAAGCGGCTCAGGGCCGACGCTTTGGAGGTGCTCAAGGCGCTGGCCAGCTGGCGCGAGTTGACCGCCCGGGAGCGGGACCTGCCGCGAGGGTGGCTGCTCAAGGACGGCGTGCTGATGGCCCTGGCCCGCCGGCAGCCGAGGCGCATGGAGGAGCTGTACAAGATCAAGGACCTGTCGCCCAAGACCATCAAGCGCAGGGGCAAGGTGCTGCTGAGGATCATCCGCGAGAGCGCGGGGAGCTGATCAGACTCCGAACACCCGCGGCAGGATGAACACGCACCAGGTGGTGAGCAGCGCCGCGCCCGCCAGGTTGATGGCGAAGCCCTCGCGGGCCATGCGGGCCACGGTGACCCGGCCGGTGCCGAACACCACGGCGTTGGGGGCGGTGGCCACGGGCAGCATGAACGCGCAGCTGGCCGACAGGGCAGCGGGCACCATGAAGAGCGCCGGCTCCATGCCCGCGGCCTTGCCCGCCGCGGCCAGCACGGGCATCAGCAGGGTGGTCGTCGCGGTGTTGCTGGTCACCTCGGTGACGAAGGTGACCGACAGGCAGAGCAGCAGGGTGGTGGCGGCGAGCGGCCAGGCGGCCATGCCGGACAGCAGCTGCCCCATGGCGGCCGACAGCCCCGAGGCCATGAACGCCTTGGCGATGGCGATGCCACCGCCGAACAGCAGCAGGATGCCCCACGGGATATCGGCGGCGGTCTCCCAGTCGAGCAGGGGCTCGCCCGCGCCGCCAGGCACCAGGAACATGGCCACGCAGGCGGCCAGGGCCACGGTGCTGTCGCCGGCGCCGGGCACCCCCAGCAGCCCGCTCCAGCCGCCCATGGGGGAGGTGCGGGTCATCCAGGCCAGCGCCGTGATCAGGAACATCACCAGCACGCGGCGCTCCGGCGCGCTCCAGGGGCCGAGGCTCGGCACCTCCAGGCGCTGGGTGCCGGACAGCTTGCGGGTGAGCCAGAGCCAGGCCGTGGGCAGCAGCAACGCCACCGCCGGCACGCCCACCTTCATCCACTCGAGGAACGGGACCTCCTGGCCGACGCTCTCCTTGTAGACGCCGAGGAAGATCACGTTGGGCGGCGTGCCGATGGGGGTGCCGAGGCCGCCGATACTGGCGGAGTAGGCGATGCCGAGCAGCAGCGGCACCTCCAGCCGCTCGGCGCCCTCCTGCTCGAGCACGGCCAGGGCCACGGGCAGCAGCATCAGCGTGGTGGCGGTGTTGGAGATCCACATGCTGCACACCGCGGTGGCCAGCATGAAGCCGAGGACCACGCGGCGCGGGCTGCGGCCGCCCACCAGCGAGAGCATGAGCTGGGCCAGGCGGCGATGGGCGCGGTTGCGCGCCATGGCCGTGGAGAGGATGAAGCCGCCCATGAGCAGGATGATCATCCGGTGGCCATAGGCGGTGGCGACCTGGCTGTCGGTGAGCACGCCGGCGAGCGGGAAGGCGGCGAACGGGATCAGCGAGGTGGCGGGGATCGGGATCGGCTCGAGCACCCACCAGCAGGCGCACAAAGCGGTGACCGCGGCGGTCCAACAAGCCTCCAGCTTCAGCCCGGCCAGGTCGGCGCCCGCGAAGGCGAGCCCGGCGAGGAACAGGCCGAGGGTGAGGGAGCGCGCGCGGCTCAATGGCGTCCCCTGCGGGGCCGCCAGGCTTGAGGCTTAAGACTTGAGGCTTGAGGGTGAATTGTCATGGGCACTTTCCCCTCAAGCCTTATGCCTCAAGTCTCAAGCCGCGGACGCGAAGCGTCCGCACTATTTGACGATCTCCTGGCGGACCCAGCGACGGTACGAAGCCACCACCTTGTCGCCCTTCTTGAAGGGGGTGTTGATGAAGATCAGGCTGTTGTTGGCGGCGCTGTAGTCGAAGCCCTTGGTGCGGCTGCGCACCAGCTTGTTCTTGCCCAGGGCCACGGCCAGCGAGGCGCTCATGGGCACATACTCCAGGATGGCCGGGGAGGCCTTGCCGGTGATGGAGTCGATGATCAGCTGCATGGTGGAGCCGAGGTTCTTCTGGCACACGTCGCCGGTCTGGCCGCCGGTGAGGTTGGCGACCTCGATGTAGCCGTGGGCCACGTCGGCGGAACACTTGTTCTTACACACGCCGCCGATGACGTGCATGGTGGCGATGCCCTCCTTGCCGTACTTGCTCTTGCCCGTATACAGGTCGGTGTGGGTCTTGTACTTCTGGTTGAGCAGCCACTTGGTGGTGTTGGCCGAGAGCTTGCAGCCCTTGAGCTCCAGGATGAGCCACGGGTTGGGCGGGAAGATGCTCATGAGGCCGGCGGGGATCTCGTCGGTGGCCTGGATGATCACCAGGGTGGCGTCCTTGCGGATCTTCTTGGGGTCGTTGACCGCCCGGGGCAGATGCTTCTCAACCGCGGCCTTGGCGTTGAGCATGCCGTACTCCGAGCCGCCCTCGTAGCCGGGCGGGTTCTTGACGCATGACTCGAAGATGGCCTGCTCGCTCTTGAGCAGGAACCGGTCGGTGCCGCCGTCATGGTACGGGTCGGTGGAGGCGACCGAGCAGAACTTGCCGGTGTAGTAGCCCTTGGCCGAGCCGTCGTTGACGCCGGTGACGGCCACGCGGAAGTCGAGGCCGCTCTTGACCGCGCGGGAGAAGAAGTCCTTGGCGTTGGCCGCCACGTCGTTGCGGTTGTCGCTCATGGAGCCCGACTCGTCCACGACCCAGATGATGTCGGCCATGGAGGTCTTCTGCAGCACGAACGGGTCGCACTCCACGGTGTCCTTGTCCTGGGCCTGGGCCAGGCCGGTGCCGTTGGACAGATCGTCCAGGTGGATCCCGGTGTCCATGGTGGGGGTCTTGACCATGTCCGAGGGGGCCACCGCGCCCATGACCATGACGCGGCCGTCCTTGCGCAGCAGGGTCTGCATGCGCAGCCGCAGCAGGGTCTTGGCGGGCACGCCGGTGGGGGGCGGCGGCAAGCTGCTCAGCTGCCCCGCCGAGCGCCCCAGCAGCAGCGGCAGCAGGCCGTTGCGCACCTTGAAGGTGTTGGCGCCGCTGCTCATGGTCAGCTCAAGCTGCACGCCGAGCATGCTGTCGAACTTGTCGTGAGTCTTGACCTTGTTGCCAGTGGAGAGCTGGGCCACGGCCTTCTTTCCGGACAGGCTGCCGCTGACCACCTTGGTGATCAGGTCGGTGGTGATGGCGGCGATGTCCGTGCCGCTGGTGGGCATGGAGAGCACGAAGCCGGCCACGATCTGCTTGGCGCCCTTCAGGTCGAACACCGCCCCTGCTTCCTTGGCCTTGGCGCCGGAGATCTTGAACTCGCCGTAGGAAGAGGAGGTCTCCAGGGCCACGTGCCAGTCGCCGGTGGAGCTCTTGTTGAACTTCATCTTCTTGAGCCCCTTGCCGCTGGTCTCGCCCGCCTTGGAGCAGATGAACGAGGGGCGGTCCTTGTCGCTCAGCCCGTCGTTGAAGGTGCTCTTCTTCTTGGGCGAGGTCTCGCCGTCGGAGCACTCGAACTTCCACAGCGGGTCGCACTTGCCAGCCTTGCAGGTCTGGCCGCTGCCGCAGCCGTCCTTGGTCAGCTTGCAGTTCTTCTTCTGCCACTTGGCGTCGGGCTTGTTGCAGGCCTGGATGCAGCAGCCGAGCTGGCCGTCGCCGTTGAGGTCCTCCTTGCCGTCGTCCACGCCGTCGCCGTCGGAGTCCTTGTCCTTGTAGTCCGGGATCTTGTCGCCGTCGGTGTCCACCGGCTTCTTCGGGTTCGGCCCCGCCTCGAGGCTGTCCGGGATCTTGTCGTTGTCCGAGTCGGTGTCGTTGAAGTCCTTCTGGCCGTCCCCGTCGGTGTCCTTGTTGCACCCCTCCACCTCGTCGGGGATCTTGTCCGAGTCGGTGTCCTTGCCCGGCTTGCAGGCCCACGGATCGGAGGTCTCGAGCCCCGAGTCGTTGGGCACGAACCAGTCGCTGCCCACCACCGGTCCGTCGCTCGTGCTCCACTCCTCGGTCTCGCAGCCGCCCAGGAGAAATGCCAGGGAGAGTGAGAAGATCATGACCAAGTTAGTACGTGCCATTTCGCCACCTCTATGCGTTCCGAGAGGGTATCATAGGCGTCCGCGACCCCGCTCAGCAAGAGGACCCCATGGACCATGACCTGGACCCCATCCCCGAGAGCCTCAGCCTGATCCTCGACACCGTGCGGCGCTTCGTGCGCCAGGACCTCGAGCCCATCAGCGAGCAGGTGGAGCGGGAGGACCGGATCCCGGAGCAGACGGTGGAGCGCATGCGGGAGCTGGGCCTGTTCGGCATCGGCATCCCTGAGGCGTACGGCGGGCTCGGGCTCGGCTGCCTCGGCGAGTGCATGGTGTGGGAGGAGCTGTCGAAGGTGAACGCCGCCTTCCGCACGCGGGTGGCCACCAACAACGGGCTCGGCTCCCAGGGGATCATCCTCGACGGCACCGAGGCGCAGAAGGAGGCCTACCTGCCGCGGCTCGCCGCGGGCGAGTGGACCGCGTGCCTGGCGCTGAGCGAGCCCGAGGCGGGCAGCGACGCGGCCAACATCAAGACACGCGCGAGGCGGCAGGGCGATCACTGGGTGCTCGACGGCACCAAGCACTACGTCACCAACGGCGACATCGCCGACATGGCCACGGTCATCGCGGTGACCGATCCGGACAGGCGGGCCCACGGCGGCATCACGGCCTTCATCATCGAGCGCACCTTCCCCGGCTACCAGGTGGGTCACGTGGAGGACAAGATGGGCCTGCGCGGGACGCACACCTGCGAGTTGATCTTCGACGGGTGCGAGGTGCCCGCGCAAAACGTCGTGGGCGGCGAGGCCGGAGTGGGCAACGGGTTCAAGACCGCCATGAAGGTGCTCGACAAGGGCCGGCTGGCCATCGCGGCGGCCGCCCTGGGCTCGGCCCAGCGACTGCTGGAGTTGTCGGTGGAGCACGCGCGCCAGCGGGTGCAGTTCGGCAAGCCGATCGGCCAGTTCCAGGGGGTGCAGTTCATGCTGGCGGACATGGCCACCCAGGTTGAGGCGGCCAGGGCCCTGACTTACAGCGTCGCAAGAATGATCGATTCCGGTGCCCGCAAGT
>CAZEFW010000106.1:0-7144 GCA_964511535.1 uncultured Myxococcales bacterium
GTCTCAAGTCTCAAGTCTCAAGTCTCAAGTCTCAAGTCTCAAGTCTCAAGTCTCAAGCCTCAGGTCTCAAGTCTCAAGTCTTCTCGGTTTTCAGAGGTGTCATTGGACTGGCCGTGCTCCCCGGCATCTCCTTGATGTACACGTCCCGCTTCGGGTAGGGGATCTCGATGCCGGCCTCGCGCAGGGCGTTGTAGACCCGGGTGTTGAGCCTGTGCAGCACGCGGCCGCGCAGCTCCGGCTTGTCGACCCACGCCATCAGCTCATGCTCCAGCCCTGCTTCGCCGAACCGGCGGAAGCGCACCCGCGGCAGGTGTCTGGGGTCATCGCAGACCTGCTCCCAGCCAATGACGGTGCTCATGAGCACCTCCTTGACCTGCTCCAGGTCGCTGCCATAGGCCACGCTCACCTTGACCCGGATCCGCTCCTTTTCATGCGGGCCGCCCGACTCGTTGACGATCTTCGAGTTGGCGATGACCGCGTTGGGGACCGTGATCTCGATGTCATCCCGGGTCTGGATGCGCGTGGAGCGAAAGCCGATGGCCGTGACCTCGCCGCGCAGGCCGGTGCCGAGCACGATGTAGTCGCCCAGCTTGTACGGCGCGTCGGCCAGGATGAAGAAGCCCGCGAACAGGTTGGCCAGGGTGTCCTTGGCCGCGAAGCCCACCGCGATGCCGACGATACCGGCCGAGGCGAGCCACCCGGTGACGTCCACGTCCCACGCCAGGAAGGCGAAGTAGATCGCGCCGCCCACCACCACCGTCTTGATCAAGATCTCGAACAGCGGCAGGGTGCGCGGCTGGATGAAAGCGATGCGCTCCTCGAACTGGGCCACCGTCTTGAGGATGATGGAGCCCATCTTCAGCGCGGCCCCGCTCCAGATCAGCACCATGATGGTCTTGAGCACGCCCGAGATCAGAAAGCTGCTGCTCTCGCGCAGGGGGAACCCCTCCACCGACCAGGCGAAGCCCACCACCACCAGGGTGATGAACAGCGGCCGGTGCAGCGCCGCCACGATCTGGTCGTCGAGGTCGGTCTTGGTCTTGCGCGTGAGGAACAGGACCCAGCGCAGAAAGACCTTGTTGACCATCAGCGACAGCACCAGAACCGAGCCCATGATGATGCCTGCCCGGCTCACCGGGTCCTTCAGTAGCTCCAAAAAGTACTGCTTGAGCTCCACGGCGACATCCATCTCGGGTCAACCTCCAGCCAGGGGGCCCTGTTCAGAACCCCGTTTGATCTAATGAAAAACACAGTAGTCGAAGCTTTCTATTGACGGCAATAGGCGAACGATCATATTTAGCTCTGGCTACCAGTGTGAGTCCATCATGCCAACAGTTGGTTCAATTTCAGAAAGTCTTGAAGATTACCTGAAGATCATCTTTCAGCTGGAGCGTGAACGTCGCGTCGCCCGGGTGAAGGATATAGCCGCTCGCAAGGGCGTGCGCATGGCCAGCGTCACCGGCGCGTTACGGCGCATGTCCCGGGAGGGGCTGGTCAACTACGGGGCCCGCGAGTTCGTGGAGCTGACCGAGGGGGGCGCCGAGCTCGCGCGAAAGATCTTGCAGCGCGACGAGTTTCTGCGCCAGTTCCTCACCTCCACCCTCGGCTTGAACCAGGAGATCGCCGAAAAGGACGCCTGCGCCCTGGAGCATCACCTCAGCCCGGAGACCCTGGCACGCCTGGTGGCGCTCTATCAGTTCATGCGCACCTACGGCCACAGCCAGTCGCTGTCCGATTTCCTGGAGGACGGCACCACGGTCCCCTGCGAGGAGTGCCCCAACTCCGAGGACGAGGCTGGACCCGTTGACGGCATGACCCAGCTGTCTGGCCTGGAGCCGGGCAGCGCGGGCAAGGTGGCCTGGCTCGACGGCGACGCCGGCTACCGGCTGGAGCTGGTGGAGAAGGGGCTGCTGCCGCGGGTTCGGGTCACCATGGAGTCGCACCACGACGGCAACGTGCGCGTGCGCATCAAGGGGTCGGCTGTGCGGCTGAGCGAGGAAGAGGCGCAGGCCGTGCACATCGTGCCCGAGGCCTCCTGAGCCCCAGATCAACGCTCCCCTGGCGGGTCTCCGCCGCTGAAGAACCGTTCAAACCACAGCCCGAGCAGGTCAGCCGCCAGGCGCGCGTCGCGCCTGCGCGACAGCAGATGGTCCGCGCCGGGCAGCGGCTCGAAGCCCTTGGGCTGGGGGGCGGCCGCGAAGATCTGCTCACTGGCCGCGAGCGGCACCGTGTCGTCGCGGGTGCCATGCAGCAGCAAGATGGGGCAGCGCAGCCGGGCCACAAGGGCGGGCAGCCCCGGCTGGTCCAGCGAGGCGACGAACTCCCTCGTGATGGAAAAGGGGCGTCCGCCCACGGTCACCTGCGCCGAGCCTTGCTGCCGCACCAGGTCTGCCACGTTGGGACCGAGCTTGTGGGGCAGGTCGGACGGGTCCAGGGGCGAGGCGATGAGGGCCAGGGCGCCCACCGCAGGGAGCTGACTGGCGGCGAGCAGCGCGGCGGTGCCGCCGAGGCTGTGGCCCAGCAGGCCCAGGGGCAGCGGGCCGAGGCGAGTCTCGAGGGCCTCGGCGGCCAGGGCCAGGTCGCTCACGTCGCTGCCGAGGGTGGTCTCGGCGAAGTCGCCCTCGCTCTGGCCGATGCCGGTGAAGTCGAAGCGCAGCAGGGCGAAGTCGAGCTCGCTCAGCCTGCGGGCCACGGTTCGCACCAGGTGCAGATCCTTGGAACAGGTGAAGCAGTGGGCGAAGACGAGGGCCGCGCGGGGGGGCGTTTCGGGCAGGTGGAGCCACCCCGCGAGACGGTGGCCCCGGGCGCCAGTGAAGTTAAGGGCGGTCATGGTCATGATCAGACAATGTAAAACATGCCGAGGATCAGATAAACTGAACCCATGCCGCTGACCAAGACCACGAGCCTGGCCGGGATGCTGTTCCTCCTGGCGCTGGGCGCCGGCGACATCGCCCTGATCAACGGCGTGCTGGTGCCTGACTACCTCGCGGACCAGGCCGGGGGCGCGGCCAGGCCTGCGCCCACGAAGCCGAAGCCCGCTCCCGCTCCCGAGCCCGCGGCCGCCAAGCCGCAACCGGCCACTGCGCCCGGGGCCACCGCCGAACCCGCTCCCGGCTCTGAACCCGCTCCCGCCCCCGAGCCCGGCACCGAACCCGCTCCCGCCTCCGAGCCCGGCTCCGAACCCGCTCCCGATCCCGAGCCCGGCACCGGTCCCGCTCCCGAACCCGAACCCGCTCCCGCTCCCGCTCCCGATCCCGCGGCCAAACCCGAGCCCGCTCCCAAACCCGATCCCGCGGCCAAACCCGCTCCCGAACCCGATCCCGCGGCCAAACCCGAGCCCGCGGCCGCGCCTGTCAAACCCACGCCCGCCCCCGCGCCGATGGTGTCCATACCCATTGATAGATCCAAAGGTGAGATGCTGATCCGCGTGGGCTCGGTGCAGTTCATCAACAATTCGGCCGGGCTGCCGCGCCCCATCCCCCCGCTGCTGGGCCGCGTGGCCCGGCTGATGATCAAGAAACCGAACCTGCGGGTGTTGGTCCATGGCCACGCTGACGAGCGCGGCAACGAAGACCGCAACATGGCGCTCAGCCTGGACCGCGCCAACCGGGTGGCCAAGTACCTGGTCTCCTGGCGCATCAGCGCCAGGCGCATCACCGTGCGCGGGTTCGGCTCATCGGAGTCCGTCGACAGCGGAAAGACCGAGGGCGCCCTGGCCAAAAACCGCCGGGTGGAGATCATCTGGGTCAAGAGCGACGCAGGCCGCTAAAGAGACGCCGCACACTTCGCCTATTAAAATGTCAAGTGGGGGGGTCTGACCCCCCTACTTGACATTTTTCCTTGAGCAGCTGCGGCGCGGCAATCGTTTCGTCGTTTTGTCATTGGCGCCTGCAGGGCGCGTCAGGGCAAGATCAGCTCTTCCGGCATCCGGGCCAGCGGCTCTCCGCTGCTGGCCCGCAGCAGCACGCCGGGCAGCTTGCGGAGCAGGTCGAGGGCCTGCCGCGGGATCAGCTCGCTGACCGGTGAAGCCTTCAGCCCGATGGCGCCCAGCGCCCGGTCCAGCAGCCCCATGCTCTTGCGCGGCAGGATGAAGGTGTGCAGCGGCCGGTCAGTGGAGATCCCCGCCATGCTGCGCACCTCCTGCAGGGCGTCCTCGATGCCGCCCTCGGCGTCGGCCAGGCCGTTTTGCAGCGCCTGGCGTCCAGTCCACACCCGACCGCGGGCCAGCTCGTGCACCCGGTCCTGGGTCCAGCCCGCCCGCCCCGCGGCCACCGCCGCCAGAAACTGGCGATAGTAATACTGCAGGCGGTCGAGGATCGCCTTGCGCTCCTCGGCCGTGTAGGGCCGGGTGTAGCTGTCCATGAGCGCGCGCTTGCCCCGCGCTTCACCGTCCACGGTCACCCCCAGGGTCTTCATCAGCCCGCTCAGATCGAACTTGCCGGTGAAGATACCGATGGAGCCGGTGATGGTGGCCGGCTGCGCCAGGATCCTGGCCCCGCCGGCTGCGACGTAATAGCCGCCCGAGGCCGCCATGTCCCCCATGGAGACCACCACCGGCTTGGACTCGGCCAGCCGGCGCACCTCCCGCCACATGTGGCGGCTGGCCAGGGCCGAACCGCCGGGGCTGTTGACCCGCACCACGACCCCGCGCACCCGGGGCTCGGCCCGCGCCCACTGCAGGGCGGCGATGATGGTGCGGTCCCCCACCAGGTTGAGGTCCAGCAGCGGCACCCGCTGGCTCTTGCCCGAGACGATGTCCCCCTCCAGCAGAATCACGGCGATGCCGTCGCCCACCTTCCACCGGTCGGGGCTTCGCTTGAGCGTATCGGCCCGCACCACCACGCAGTCGCAGACCTCCTTGAGGGCCTGGTCCAGCTCCGAGGGCGGGACCAGCTCATCCACCAGGCCCTCGGTCATGGCCAGCGGCGGCGTGAAGGGGCCCCGGTCCAGGATCTCGGTCACCTGCTTGGCTGTCTTTTTGCGGTCCGCCGCCAGGTCAGTGGTGAACTGGCCCATCAGGTCGTCGATGATGGCCCGGCGCACCTGCCGCGCCGCGGGTGACGCGGCCGCGCGCGTGTACTGCTCCGGCGCGCTCTTGAACTCTGCGATCTTGACGAACTGGGGCGAGGCGCCCACCCGGTCGAGCAATCCCCGGAAGTACAGCGAGCGCAGGCTGAGCCCCTGCACCCGGATCCCGCCGGCCGGATCCAGCAGCACATGGCTGGCCGCGGCGGCCAGGTAATATTCGCGCACGCCGGCGGCGGACATGTACGCCACGGTCTTCTTTCCCTTCGCCGTCAGGCGCTTGATCCAGCGCCGCAGCTCCTGCACGCCGCTCCAGCCCATGGACAGGTCGTCCACCTTGAGCAGCAGGCCTGCCATGTCGTCGCGCCGCTCCACCTCGCCCAGCAGGCCCACCAGCTTGACCAGGGCGCGGTCCCCCTTGACCTTGGACAGGTCCACCAGCAGCAGCCGGCGGTCGAGGTTGAACAGCGGCCGGCTGCGGCTGCCCTGCACGCTCACCGTGGCGCCCACGCCCTGGTAGGCCGAGGTGGCCGCGCTGTTGCTCAACGGGCCCGTCCCCCGGGAGTCCATGGGCCGCACCAGGGTGGTGGAGACCGCGAAGCCGAGCCGCTCCCAGCGCAGGCCCACGCCCACCGTCGCGCGGAAATCCCAGTCTTTGTCACCGTTGCGGTTGAAGTCGCGGTTGAGCGCCTCCACCTCGGCGAACAGGGACAGGCCCGCCAGCGGCTCGCCGGCCAGCCGCAGGCGCGGGTCGAGCTCCAGGCGGCGCTCGCCCAGGCGCACGCCCACGCCGATCTCCAGGCGGTCGTTGCGCAGGGGCCTCGCGGAGAGCTCGAGGTCGTATCGCCGCTGCAGCGGCACGCCGCCGTATTTTGGGGTGGTCAGGTCATGAACGACCAGGGCCGCCCCGGCCCACTCGAAGGGATGGAACCAGAGCCCCAGGTCCACTGTGGCGAGGCCGTCCAGGTCGGGATCGTCGTCGCTGATGAAGGTGCTTACGCTGGCACCCAGGCCCACCTTGTCGCGATAGCGCGCCGCCAGCGCGAAGCTCAGCTGGACGCTGTCGGCGTAGCCGGTGGCCTCGCTGGGCCGGAGCCAGGACAGGCCCACGCCTGCGGCGATGTAGGGCAGCAGGGGCAGCGGCGAGCCGAACATCAGGGCGTCGCCCCCGCCGGCCAGGCGGCCCTCGCGGCTGATCTCGGCGTGGTGCAGCACGGCGCTCCAGGAGGGCAGCAGGGCCAGGCCAGCGGGGTTGATCTGTACGGCGGTGGCGTCGGCCACTCCGGCCACGGTGGGCGCGGGCAGGCGCACCCCCTGGGTGGGCGACTCGCCGGATAGCGGGGTGACCGGGACCTGGGCCGCCGCGGCCCGCGGCAGGGCCAGCAGCAGGATGATCAGCAAGGATCGTGGCGCTGTCATGGGCTTGAGTCTACAGTAGGGGGCGCGCCACGTCCCACAGGGAATACCGGGACCCGGGGGGCCGCGAGGCCACCGCTCGATCCCGAGGAGAGACCGATGAGAGGCAGACGCCGCCCCGGACCAGATACCACCCCCGCGAGCTTCTTCGAGCGCTGGCTGCCTGCCGAGATCGAGCGGCTGGGCGGCGGCGCCGGGGGCATGGCCGAGATGGTGGTGCGCGTGCTGCTCGAGGGGGACGGCGGCGGGGGGTGGGACCTGGTGGTCCAGGGTGGTCAGCTGCAGGCCGGGCCAACAGACGCGGAGCGTCAGCCCGGGGTGATGCTCGAGATGTCGGTGCAGGACTGGCGGGCCATGGTGGTGGGTGAGCCCGGGCCGGTGGACATGGCGCCGCCCACGGCATCGCCCACTGACCTGCTGTTCCTGGACGCCGCGTCCCAGGACATGCTCGGCGCGGTGAGCGGCACCTTCCGCTTCGAGGTGCGGCAGTACAACGGGCGCACCTGGCAGCTGTGGGCCACCTTCGGCGCTGGCCAGCGCCAGGATCCACCCGACGCGGTCATCGCCACCGACGCGGCGACCTACGGCGCGATCCTGGCCCGGGAGCTGTCGCCGCCCGAGGCGTACATCGACCAGCGGATCACCCTCGAGGGGGACATGGCCGCGGGCATGCAGGTGGGCCTGGCGCTGATGCCGAAGTTCT
>CAZEFW010000106.1:7244-31796 GCA_964511535.1 uncultured Myxococcales bacterium
GGGCCGGGGCAGGTGCTGGTGCGCGTGGCAGCAGCATCGCTCAACTACCGCGATCTGCTCACGGTCAACGGCGCGTACAACCCACGCCAGCCGCTGCCCCTGGTGCCCTGCTCCGACGGGGCCGGGCGCGTCGAGCAGGTGGGTGAAGGTGTCGAGCGCGTGGCCGTGGGCCAGCGGGTGGCCACCTGCTTTTGCCAGGGCTGGATCTCCGGTGCGCCCTCGCGAGAGCGCCTGCGGCACACCCTGGGCGGCCCGCTGGACGGGACCCTGAGTCAGTACATGGTGCTCGACCAGCAGGGGGTCGTGGCGGTGCCGGAGCAGCTGACCGACGAGCAGGCGGCCACCCTGCCCTGCGCCGCGCTCACCGCCTGGACCGCGCTGGCCGAGCAGGGCAGCGTGCGGGCCGGTGACTGGGTGCTGCTGCAGGGCACCGGCGGCGTGTCCATCTTCGCGCTGCAGCTGTGCAAGGCCCTGGGCGCGCGCGTGATCATCACCTCGTCGTCGGACGACAAGCTGGCCCGGGCGCGGGAGCTGGGCGCCGAGGTGACCATCAACTACAAGTCGGAGCCGAACTGGGGCAAGGCGGCCCGCGCGGCCACTGGCGGCGCCGGCGTGGACCATGTGGTGGAGGTGGGCGGCGCGGGCACCCTGGCCCAGAGCCTCAAGGCCACGGCCGTGGGCGGCACCATCAGCCTCATCGGGGTGCTGTCCGGGGTGAGCACCGAGCTGAACCTGCTGCCGGTGCTGATGCAGTACGTGCGGGTGCAGGGGATCCTGGTGGGACATCGCGACGGGTTTGAGGCCATGAACCGGGCCATCGAAGCCTCGCGCCTGACGCCGGTGGTGGACCGGGTCTTCGAGCTGGAGCAGACCCGCGAGGCGCTGCAGCACATGGCCGCGGGGGGACACCTGGGCAAGGTGGTGATCAGGATCGGGTAGGGCGGTAGTGGTCTCGCTCCTGGCGCAGCTCGCCGCGGTCCACCATTTGATCCAGGAATGGGCTCAGGGCGTCCGGGTCCAGGCCCAGGGCGCCGGCGATGTCCTCGGCGGTGCAGGGGCGCCGGGCGGTCATCTGCAGGATCTGTCCGGCGGTGCGCGCGGTGGGCGCCAGGCCGCCAGAGTCTGCCGCGGCGAAGCGGGCGATGATCTCCACGTCGAGCGGCGCGAACCGCTCTGCGGCCAGCAGCAGCTCGCGGCGGGACAGCGGGCCGGCGTCATGGGCTGGCGGACGCACCACGGTGTTCAGGTCGACCCCCTCGATGTTCAGGGTGCGCGCCACCCGGGCGAGGGCCTGCAATGACGCCGGGGAATCGTTGACGCCGCGCACCAGCATCACCTCCAGGCGGCATCGTCCTGCAAAGCCGGCGCAGAACGACTCCAGCCCGCCCAGCATCCGCTCCAGCTCGAGCCCGGGGGCCGGGCGGTTCATGCGGGACAGGGTCTGCGCGTCAGCAGCGTCCAGCGACGGATAGACCTGATCGAAGCGCCCGGCGGCGCGGGCCACCTCGGGCCGCCAGAGCAGCCCGCCGTTGGTCAGCAGCACCAGGGGCAGGTCGCAGATCTCCCGTACGGCGCTGACCAGCTGCTCCAGCGGGGCGTACAGCGTGGGCTCGCCGGAGCCCGCCAGCGTGATGACGCGGGTGCGGGGCTCGCGCGCCAGGGCCTGCTGGATCTGCTCCACCACCTGCGGAACCGACACGCCAAAATCCTCGGGCTCGGCGGTCAGCCGGGTGGTGGGGCCCACCTGACAATATATACAGTCGAAGCAGCACACCTTGCGGGGCAGCAGGTCCACCCCCAGCGACAGGCCGAGCCTCCGGGAGGGAACTGGTCCGTAGACATGGGTCTGTGAGGAAGGCTGGCTCATGGCACCTTGGGCCTCTCTTACCAGATGACCGGGCATTTGTCATGGCAGTTGTGTCACCTGGATCGCGTCACGGCACAACATGGCACATGATGGGCATGTGGGCCAAACCGGGCAAATCCGCATCAGGCGTTTGATATTGTTAAATGTTTTGCCCCTGCGATTAACCGGCACGGCATTCGCAAAGAAATTTGTTCATGCTCGCTCAACCCTGGAGGACAGTCATGAAACAGACACAGTATCCAGTGATCACCCTCATCGCCATGACCCTCGGCCTGCTCGCCTGTGACGTGGATTCCACGGGCACCCCGCGAGGGATCCAGAGCCGCGTGGAGCTCTCGCGCTTTGACAGCTGCACCGAGCTTGGCAACTACGTCCAGCAGGTGGCCGCTGACCGAATGCACCTCTATCTCAACACCCAGATGGAGACCGCCAAGAAGTACTCCCATGGTTACGGCGGCCACGCAGACGCTGGCGCGGCCATGGCCGACAGCGGCTCCGCCTCTCCCACCACCCCCACGCCCAAGAAGGGCGAGCCCAAGAGCCACACCGAGACCAACAACCAGGTCAAGGGCGTGGACGAGCCGGACTTCGTCAAGAACGACGGCACCCGCATCTTCGTGCTCAGCGACAACTGGCTCTACCTGACCGAGAGCTGGCCGCCGAGCAAGATGGGGCTCAAGGGTAAGATCAAGATTCAGGGCACCGCGCGGCAGATGCTGCTCAAGGGCACCAAGGTGATGGTCTTCTCCAGCGTGACCTCGGGCAAGTACAGCTACTGCCCCTTCTGCAGCTACACCCAGAACGGCGTGACCAAGGTGACCAAGGTGGACATCAGCGACTTGCAGAACCCCAAGATCGAGGGCGAGCACTTCATGCCGGGCAGCTACCGCGCCGCGCGGCGCGTGGGCTCCAGCGTGCGCCTGGTGCTGTCGGATAACATCAACTGGCCCACCGGCATGACCTGGTACCCCAGCTACAAAGAGGCGGGCCACTACAGCGACCCGATCTGGATCGAGGACGAGTACCGCCGGCTGATGCGCGAAAACGACAAGCTGATCCGCAACCAGCCGCTGGAGCACTGGCTGCCCAAGGCCTACTACAAGACCGCCGCCGGCAAGAAGGTCGAGCACAACTACAGCTGCTCCGACTTCCTGCGCCCCAACGCGTCGGTGGAGCTGGGGCTGGTCAGCGTGCTGAGCCTGAACATGGACAAGCCCGAGCTGGCGCCCACGCGCACCTCCATCCTGGGCAAGACCGACCTGATCTACGCCAACGCCAAGTCGCTGTACCTGGCCAGCAGGCACTACTGGAACAGCGCCTCGCAGACCAACGTGCGCAACCACACCTACCTGCACAAGTTCGACATCACCAACATCGACAAGGCCAAGTACGTGGCCTCGGGCGGCGTCGACGGCACCGTGCTCAACCAGTTCGCCCTGGACGAGCACAACGACTTCTTGCGCCTGGCCACCACGGTGCGGCGAGACAAGGAGACCAGCTCGTCGTCGAGCTGGAGCTCCACCGAGACGATCAACCGGATCACCGTGCTGGGCGAGAACGCCGGGCAGCTGGTGGAGGTGGGGCGCACCAAGGACCTGGCCAAGACCGAGCGCATCTACAGCGCGCGCTTCATGGGTGACAAGGCGTACCTGGTGACCTTCCGCCAGATCGACCCGCTCTACACCCTCGACCTGTCCAACCCGAAGAAGCCGAAGGTGGTGGGCGAGCTCAAGGTGCCTGGCTTCTCCTCTTACATCCACCCGGTGGGCACCAGGCACCTGCTGACCCTCGGCATGCACATCCCCGCGCCGGGCCAGGGCAACTGGAGCGACCGGGCGTTGAAGCTGACCATCTTCGACGTCAGCGACTTCGCCAACCCGAAGGAGACCCTGTCCGTGAAGATCGGCACCGTCTACGGCCGCTCCGAGGCGAGCTACGACCACAAGGCGTTCAACTACTACCCCGAGCGCAAGCTGCTGGCGATTCCGTTCTCAGACTGGGACTACAACAAGAAGGGCGCCTCGTACTGGAGCTCCTTCATCAGCGAGGTGCGGGTGTTCAAGATCGACGTCAACGCAGCCAAGGTGGAGGCCGTGGGCGCCCTGTCGCACTCCGACCTGTTCAAGAACAAGTACAGCAACCAGGGCAACGGCTACTACTACGGCTACGACTGGTGGGTGCGGCGCAGCGTCATGGCCACCGACCACCAGAACAACGACTACCTCTACGCCATCAGCCGCGCCGGCATCCGCGTGGTGGGCCTCAAGGACCCGAGCAAGTCCCTGTCCGACGTCAAGTTCTAGCAACCTCGACGCAATCGTCGACGTGGACGACCGTCGCCGTAGCCCTACCCTTATCCCTGCCGCCCACGCCCACGAAACCTCCCTGACCCGCATCCCGGCATCCTGGCATTCCGGCGCTCTGGCATCTCTGGCATGCAGCGGCGCAGCTGCCGCTCCTTGCCCCACCCTCCCCACCTGCTACGCCTTATAGGCCATGCCCGACCTGTCCAAGCCCCCTCGAATCTCCCCCGTAACCATCAACCGCCGCTCGGTCCTGGAGTGGCTCGGGGGCGGCGCGGTGCTGGCGCTCTCAGGGCTCAGCCCGGGCTGCTCGGATGACAGCGCGCCCGCGCTGCATGGCGCGGACAGCGGGGCCGGAGGCCTCGACAGCTCCGGGGGCCTCGACCAGGACACCACCCTCACCGACGCGCCGGTGGGGCCGGGGGACCTGTTTTCGCCGGACGCCTCGTTCCCGTTCGCGCCGGGTCCCACCTCCCACAAGGTGTACTCGGGGTGGGGCGAGCGCACCGTGGACCCGCAGGATCTCAAGAAGATCCTCGCCAGCTGGAAGCTGCGCGTGGATGGAATGGTGGACAAGCCGCGCACCTTCACCTTCGCCGAGCTGGTGGGCCTGGAGCGGTTCAACATGGTGACCGACTTTCACTGCGTGGAGGGCTGGTCCATCTATGACGTGCCGTGGGACGGGGTCCGCTTCAGCACGCTGCTCAACGCGGTCAAGCCACAGGCCAAGGCGACCCACGTGGCGATCCACACCGTGGGCAGCAAGTACAACGACTCGGTGCCCATCTCCGTGGCCCGTGAGGCGCGCTCGGTGCTGGGCTACGGCATCGGCGGCAACACCCTGCCGCTGAAGCATGGCTTCCCGCTGCGGGCGGTGATCCCGCGGCTGCTCGGCTACAAGAACGCAAAGTACATCGACCGGATCGAGCTGACCGACAAGGTCCTGCACGGCTTCTGGGTCAACGCCGGCTACCCCTACGCCGGAGAGGTGCCCAAGGCGCGGCTGCGCGCAGGCAAGTACTGACGCCCTGGCTCCGGCAGGAGCGGAGCCAAACTTCACGCGATGCGCTACTATCCCTGGCCATGGCCGGTTTGTATCAGTTCCTGCGCCAGGCTCGCGAGCAGCACGCGGAGCGCATCGCCATCGTCGACGGGGAGACCCGGCTGACCTACGCGCAGGTCGGCGCCCGGGTGGAGGCCCTGGCCGGCGGCCTCGCCTCCCTTGGCCTGAGCAAGGGCGATCGGCTCGGCTTCATCGACCGCAACAGCGCCGAGTTCTTCGAGACCTACTTCGCCGCGGCGGCCCTGGGCGTGGCCCTGTGCCCCATCAACACCAGGCTCTCGCCTGCGGAGGTGGCCTTCATCCTCCAGGACGCCGGGGCGCGCCGGGTGATCTGCAGGCGCGAGCTCCGGGCTCTGCTGGATCGCGCGACGAACCTGGACGAGGCCGTGATCATCGGAGGCGATGGAGAGCCGGGCTACGAGGCGATGATTCGACATGGTGGAGGTTTTATTGAATCAGAATTAAACACCGGAAGCCTGGCCCACCTCTACTACACCAGCGGCACCACTGGCCGCCCCAAGGGGGTGATGCTGACCCACGGCAACGTGGAAACGCACGCCAGGGCGGCCTCGGACGAGCTGGCCCTCACAGGGCGCGATCGGTGGGGGCATATCGCGCCCATGTTCCACCTGGCCGACGCGTGGGCCACCTTCGCGGTGACCCTGGTGGGCGGGCGGCATGTGATGCTGCCCGCCTTCGAGCCCCGGGCCGCGCTGGAGCTGATGGAGCGCGAGCGCATCTCCGTGAGCAACCTGGTGCCCACCATGCTCAACCTGATGCTCAAGCACCCGGAGCGGGGCGATTTCCCGTGCGCCTCGCTGCGGCTGCTTCTGTCGGGCGGCGCGCCCATCGCCAGGGACCTGGTGCGGCGGATCATGCGCCAGTTCGGCTGCGAATATGTGCAGACCTACGGCATGACCGAGACCTCGCCCTACCTGACGCTGAGCAAGCTGCTCCCCCACCTGCGCCGCCTGCCCGAGGAGGAGCAGCTCGCCTATCGCGCCCGCACGGGCCGGCCCTTCTCCGCGGTGGAGTTGAAGGTGGTGGACGAGGCCGGCGAGTCGGTGCCGGCGGACGGACAGGCCGTGGGTGAGATCCTGGCCCGCGGCCCCACCGTGACGCCGGGCTACTGGCGCCGCCCGGAGGAGACCGCGGCGGCCTTCGCCGAGGGCGGCTGGCTGCGCACCGGCGACATGGCCACGGTGGAATCAGAGGGCTACCTCGACATCGTGGACCGCAAGAAGGACATGATCCTATCCGGGGGCGAGAACATCTTCTCCATCGAAGTGGAGGGCGCGCTGTACGACCACCCGGCGGTGCTCGAGGCGGCGGTTTTTGGCCTCGCCGACGAGACCTGGGGCGAGCGCGTGGCCGCGGCCGTGGTGCTCCGCCCGGGCCGGCACGCCACCGCCGACGAGCTGCGGGAGCATGCGCGCGCAACCCTCGCCCGCTACAAGACCCCGCGGGAGATCCACTTCCTGGACGAGCTGCCCAAGACCGGCTCCGGCAAGATAACCAAAAAGCCCCTGCGAGAGCGCTTCCAAAAAAATGTCAAGTAGGGGGGTCAGACCCCTACACTTGACATTTTACTAATATGTCATATAGGGGGGTCAGACCCCTACACTTGACATTTAATGGCCGCCCATGTGGTAGCGGCGGAGGCTGTTCATGGCGCTGGAGATATGTCGCGGCGTGATCTTGCCCTCGTTGACCAGCTGCTGGAACTTCTTGGCGTCCAGGCGCATGCGGCCGAGGCCGGGGCGGTGGTCGTGGCTGTGAGCCGGCGGGGCGCCGTCGGCGGCGGAGCTGGCGCTGGCGGGCGAAGAGGTGGTGGTCGACTTGCCGGCCTTGCTCTGGTCCGCGCTGGTGGCCCAGGAAGGCAGCGCGGACAGCGGCGTGAACTTGCTGTCGCCGTCGGTGTCCACGTAGATCGGGTTGGTCAGCGCGTAGGGCCGCACCGTGGACATGGAGGGCGACAGCGGCACGCGGAACGACGCCAGGGGCGGCAGCAGCGGGGTGAGCCGCTGGATCAGCTCGAACATACCGAGGCGCGCCACCGGCTTGGACGAGTAGATCGGCGCCATGGTGCGCCCGTTGACCCCCATCACCACGGCCACGTACCAGCTGTCCCGGTCCACCTTGTCCGAGAAGGTGCCGTCGTAGTTGAGCACCTGCTTGTTGGGCGACTGGATGCAGCTGCTGTCGCTCAGCGCGCAATCCTTCTTGCCGGTGATCTCCTTGATCAGCGCGCCGTTCTTGTAGATCTCGATCCGGTCCACGTCGTACCAGGTGGCCGACTGCACCTTCAGCCGCAGGCTCACCGACGAGCCCTTGGAGCGGCTCACCGTGGCGCCCATGGGCTTGCCGTCCACGGTGAACTCGAGGAACGGTCCGTAGCTCGGGAAGGTCTTGCTCGCCCGCACGTTGTCCGCCACCTCGCCCACGTCCACGGCCCGCGGCAGGTCGGTGGACGACTTGACGTAGTTACGCGGGATGCCCGACTCGGTGCCGTAGGTGCCGTGGGTGTCGGAGTTTCCGAGGAAGGTCCGGTTGACCCCGTGGTTCAGCATCTGGAACCAGTCGTCGACGGTGCCGCGCAGCAGCGGGCACGGGTCGGCCGCGGTGGCCGCCGTGATGCCGATGCACACCTTGTTCGTCCTGTCGCACAGCGGCCGCAGCGGGTCCTTTGTGCACTGCTCGTCGCGCGTGCAGACGAAGCCGCACTTGGACGTGGCGCTGATGCAGGTCTCGGTGATGTCGCCGCCGGACGAGTCCTTGCCGAAGCTGTCGGTGCAGTCGGTGTCCGCCGTGCACGACTTGTCCAGCCGCTGGCAGAACGACCCCCCGGTGATGCTGGTGGGGATCGCCGTGCACTGCTCGCGCTTGGCCGTCACCAGCGTGGCGCTGCACTCGCTGTCCGTGGTGCAGCGGGTGCTCTTGGCCTTGGTCACGCACCCGCCGGTGAGCTCGTTGCACACCGAGCCGCTGCCGCACTCGCTGTCCGAGGCGCAGCGGCACTGGAAGCTCGGGTTGTTGTACGAGATGGCCAGCTTCTGCTCGTCCGCGGTGCGGATGATGAACTCCCGCTGGGCGCTGGCCGACAGCTTGCGCCACGCCTGCTGCCGCCGCTCGAAGCCCCAGGTGCCCGAGTCCTTGAGCAGCTTGGCCAGCTTGGCGTTGTAGTCGCGCACCTCGGTGTAGGTGGGCCGACGCAGGATGTCGAACTCCTTGCCGTTGAACCCCTCGAGCGCGTCGAAGTCCCCGGCGAAGTTGTTCGGGTCGAGCGCCGTGTTCCACCGCTTGGCGATGGGCGAGAACATGTCCGTGGCCAGCGGCAGCTTCAGGGTCCAGGGATCCATCTCGTAGTTGGTGAAGTAGTCGTAGAAGTGCGCCACGAACACCACGGTGCGC
This sequence comes from uncultured Myxococcales bacterium, assembly GCA_964511535.1. Lineage (GTDB taxonomy): Bacteria > Myxococcota_A > Polyangia > CAZCFB01 > CAZCFB01. The sequence continues at coordinate 15,889 of CAZEFW010000106.1, forward strand.
TCCAGCCCGAGGGACCCGAGCTCGCGCAGCGACGAGAAGATCTTCCCGGGCGGCATGTTCTCGAAGTCGTCGTCGGTCGGCCCGAAGGTGCCGGTCTTCTTGCTCACTCGCCAGTGGAAGCCCCCGTTCTGCTCCAGCCTGCGGTCGTAGCGCAGCGGGAAGCCGATGAAGTGGCCGTAGTCGATGGGCGAGACCTCCATGCCCGAGGTGCTCTTGATCCAGCCCTGCAGGCCGAGCTCGTGGATCCGCGGCCCGTAGTCGCTGATGTAGTCATGGTCCGTGGCCGCGAACAGCTCGACCCCCTCGGCCACCATCGACTTGAGCCGCTTGGTGTAGGTGGCGCTGGCGTCCACGCTGTTGGGGCCGTGCACGTGGAAGTCCGCGCTGATCCAGCCGCTGGTGTCCACCTGCCGCGGCAGGGTGGCGGCCAGCCGGGTCACCATGCCCGGCTTGATGTGCACGAACTGACGCGAGATGTCGTACTCCGGCCCGCGCGAGATGAGCACCTGGTACTTGCCCGGCTCCACGTGCACCTCCCCCTTGCCGGTGCTGTGGAAGAACTCCACCGTGCCGTCCGACAGCAGGTGGCCGCCCTGGCTGATGGGCAGCCGGCCCGTGGTGGGGCAGGTGCACACCTTGCGCGCCGCGCTCCAGACCTGGTCCGGCCGGCACGCCTCGGGCCCGCTGTAGCCGCCCTTGGCGATGCAGATGCCGTGCTGGTCCTCGGTGGACAGCGCCTTGGCCACCGGGTCGTTCGAGTCGAGGTCACACACCGGCCGATCGGACGGGCAGTCGTCGTTGACCGCGCACTCGGGGAAGCAGCGGCCGATGTTCAGCTTGCTCGGCAGGTAGCGGCCCCCCTGGTCCTTGACCACGTAGCGCAGCGTGCCGGCTTGCCCCGCCACCAGCGCCACGTTCAGCTCCTCTCCGTCACGCACAGCCACGGGCAACAGCGGCGTCTGCTCGCGGCCGTGGGGCCGGGCCATCAGGATGTAGCGGCAGTCCGCAGGGTCGCACCACTCCTTGCTGATGGGCAGCTTGCCGGCGAAGCTGCCGTCGCGCTTGTTGTCGAGCCCCACGTCGGTCTTGAAGTGGGTCACCACGCCCGGCTCGCCGAACGGGTTCTTGGTCGAGGCGCTCTCGGTGCGATGGATCGCCTCGAGGTGCTCGGAGGACATGTTGGAGATCTCCTTGGCCAGCTTCTCCATGGTCATGCCCGCGAACTGCTTGGGCACGCGGTACGCGAACACGTCCACGCCGGACAGCGGCGACCGGTCCCGGCCGTCGGTGACATGCCCCTGCAGCTGGGCCGTGGGCGTCTTTCGCAGCTGGTAGAACCCCTCCATGGCGGACGCCACGTCGCCGTGGCCCACGCCCACGTACCGCGTGAAGCGGATCGCCTTGCCCTTGAAGCAGTCCGGGTCGTTGCGCTCGCAGGCGAAGCGGTTGGTGATGGTGGCGGTGAACGCCGAGGTGAACACCGGGATGTTCGACACGCCCGTCTCGTTGAAGTAGGCGTACGACACGCCGTCGGCCACCGCCGACATGAACGAGGCCGTCAGGGGGTTGCTGAAGGTGTCGCCGCCGGCGTCGAACACCGAGCGGATGTAGCTCTCGTGGTCGAAGCCGCCGCCCGGCACGAAGATGTTGACCTTGGCCGCGAACAGGGTCAGGTCACCCGACAGCACGCCGGCCAGCTTCTGGGTCGGCTTGCGGCAGCGGCGCATCTTGAGCGACAGGCCGGAAAACGAGATCTCCAGCAGCAGCTTGGCGCAGGTCTCTCCCGAGGCGCAGTCCTTGTCCTCATCGCACACCTTGCCGGTGTTCTCCCCCAGCAGGATGTCCATCAGGCCGGTGGTCTGCTTCAGCTCCTCCATCTCGGCGGTCTTGGACGGCTTGTCCTCGAACTGGGCGGTGGTGGTGACGCGCACGAACGGCTCGTCCGGGCAGACGTCGTAGTCGTTGGTCATCACCAGCTTGTCGCCGCTGTAGCTGTCGCGCAGGATCGCCAGGTCGAGCAGCGCCAGCAGCGACATGGCGTTTTCGCCCGGGCCGGTGGCGGTGACGCGCACGCACCCCGGCTTGGGGCACGGCGCGGCGCCCACCTCGTCGCACTTGCCGTGGGCCATGGTGCGCGAGCCGTTGAGCTTCAGGTTCACCATGGGCCCCAGCTCGTAGAAGGCGTCCTTGCCCTGGCCGATGAGCCCGTCGCCGGGCGGGCGCTGGATGTCGAGGTCCACCAGGCTGCCGTTGGCGATGGGGAAGGTGGAGCGCTGGTTGTGCCGGCCGTGGATCACCGCCCGCAGGCGGTTGTTCTCCAGCAGGAAGTCACCGGGCCGCGCTGCGGCGGCCGGGCCGCCGATGGCCTGGGCCATGGACTCCATGCGGTACACCTTGACGAAGGCGTCGTCGTCCTCGCAGCCGAGCGCCGGCAGCAGCAGCAGCCCGGCAGCGAGCAGTATCTTGTGAGGCGGTCTCATGATGGCTCCGTCGCGCGGGACGCGGGCTAGAACTTGGCCTGAATTTGAGCGTAGGCGATGTCGTTGTCCCAGGCCCGCCCGTCCATCTCGTGGCGGCGGATGTAGTTGAGCATCAGCTTGAGCTTGTTGCGCAGGATGTAGAAGTTCACCCCGCCGCTGAAGAGCTGCTGCTTGCCCAGGCTGCTGGCCTCGGCGTTGTCGTCGTAGTACTCGTAGCGGAAGGCGGCCTGGAGGTACTCGCGCCAGACGAACACCGACACCTCGCCCACGGCGCCGTAGCGGGACGAGTCGCCCGAATCCGCCAGGGTGGCGCCCGGGGCCTGGTCCGCGTCGAAGGTCTCGTAGAGGAACTCGCCGGCCAGGCGGATGCGGAAGGCCCGGGCCTCGAGGTGGGCCGCCGCCCGGTGCACGTTGGCCGTGGCCGTGTTGTCGTACATGTAGCTGCCGCCCAGCGAGATGCGCAGGGCGTCGGGCACGAACTCGGTGGGCTTGCCGAGCACGTGGAACTGCACATGGGCCGCGGCGGCCATGCCTGCAAGCTGGTTGCCGGTGGTCACGCCGGCCGAGCCGTTGTACACGCCGGCGGCGTAGGAGATGCGCCAGATGTCGCCGGCCACGGTGAGGCCAGCGCGACGGTCCGGGCTGATGAGCCGCACCGTCAGCGGGCGCTCCATCAGCTCCAGCCTGGATGAGCTGCGCAGCGAGAAGGCCGAAAAGGGCACCTTGTCCACGCCGATGCTGATGCGGGCGAAGGAAAACCGGGCCCAGGTGATGCGGGCGTCGAGGATCTCGGCGCCGTGGTCGCCGGTCCAGCCCATGGCTGCGCCCACGGCGTCCTTGAGGTCCACGCCGAGGTAGAACTCCCAGTGCCGGTACAGCGTGCCGCCGAAGGCCAGGCGCGCGCGGCGTAGCCGGAAGCCCTCGGTGTCCATGGGGTCGCGCAGGTTCATGGCCGCGTCATTGCCCACGTAGGGAGCGGCCATGACCTGCAGCATGCCGCCGATGCGCAGGCTGAAGCTGCCGCGGCGGAACACCTCCATGTCGGTCTCCAGGTCATCCTCCACCACGCCGAGCCCGTCGAGGGATTCCTCCTCGGACTCCTCGGCGGACTGCACCTGCGGTGGCGGTGCCGCCGCGGGCGCGGGCGCCGGAGCAGGCGCAGGCGCGGGAGCTGGCGCGGGAGCGGGAGCGGGCGCCGGAGTGGGCGCTGCGGGCGCGGGAGCGGGCGTCTCCTTGCTTTCTGCCGGCGCTGCCGGCGCGTCCGGCGGGGTCGGCGCGGCTGGCGGGGCCACCTCACCACCCTCGGGCGGCGTGGGCGGCGCGGGGGCGTCCGTGGTGCCATCCGTCTGGGCCAGGGCCAGGGAAGGCGCGGTGAACAGAAGCACAAAGACGAGCGCGAAACGGGACATGCATCACCTCTGAAAGGAAGCGGTTTTTGGTGCGTGGGCACGGTAGCATTGACCTCATATGGTGGCAACGAGCCGGACCCCTCTCTTGACCTCCGCGGCGGGTCATGGGTTGATGGCCGTCATGAGCGCCCCCGCACAGAGTGACAGCAACAAGAGCCCCCTCGCCGAGATCACCCAGCCCTTCGTGGACCTGATGCACGCCCCGCGCGCCCTGTGGGGCATTAACCTGGCCTATGTGCTGGAGGGAATGGTCTATTTCGGCATGCTCGGCTACCTGGCCATGCACTTCTCCGATTTCGTGTTCCAGGGAGTGAAGGGCGCCGACGAGTACTCTCACCTGATGGTCGGCGTCCTCACCGCCGGCATCACGCTGTCGATGTTGTTTCTGGGCATGGTGGCGGACAAGAAGGGGGTGCGCTTCGCGCTCATCGCGGCCTTCTTCTTGCTGGTGGGCGGCCGGGTGCTCATCTCCGCGGCGCCCTTCATCTTTTCGCCCGCGGGGCTCTGGTCGCCGCTGCACCTGACCACCATGGCCGGCATATTTTTGGTCCTGGTGGGCTACGGCATGTATCAACCGGCGGCCTACGCCGGCGTGCGGCAGTTCACCACGCCCAAGACCGCGGCCATGGGCTTCGCCATGCTCTACGCCCTGATGAACCTGGGCGGCTGGCTCCCCTCGTTCGCCTTTTTGCTGCGTGACGATGACTTCCTCGGCATCGGCATCACCGGGGTGTTCTGGGTCTATACGGGGTGCACCGTGGCGGCGCTGGTGGCCACCATGCTGATCCTCACGCCGAAGACCGTGCAGAAGGCCACGGCTGACGCCGAGGCGGAGACCGCCCGGATCAAGGCCGAGGAGGCCGCTGACAGTGACAAGGAGGGTCAAGGCGATGCGGCCGCGGAGCCGGAGCGCCAGGTGCCCCCGCTGCACATGTGGATCCTGATCCTGGCCATCTCGGTGATCCTGTGGGTCAAGCTCTCACGGCCCACGAGCTACTACGCCATCGGCGCCCTGGCGGCCCTGTGGGCGGCCGGGCTGAGCATCCCCACCTCGCGCAAGTGGCTGGCCAACCATCCGCTGGCCAACAGCAAGTTCTTCTTCTTTATTTTCGCGCTGATCCCGGTGCAGACCCTGTTCACCTACAACTGGTTCATCCTGCCCCAGTACATCTCCCGCGCCGTGGAGGGGTGGATCGGCGAGTACTTCGAGTTCGCGGCCAACCTCAACCCGATTCTGATCTTCATCGCCGTGCCCATCATCACCGCCCTGACCCAGAAGGCCAAGGTGTACAACATGATGATCCTGGGCACGCTGATCATGGCCGCGCCCGCCTTCCTGCTGGCCATCGGCCCCTACTGGTGGACGCTCTTCCCGTACTTGCTGATCATGACCATCGGCGAGGCCATGTGGCAGCCCCGCTTTTTGCAGTACGCCGCCGAGATCGCCCCCAAGGGCCGCACCGGCGAGTACATGGGCGTGGCCCAGTTCCCGTGGTTTTTGACCAAGATGCTGGTGCCGCTCTACTCGGGCTGGATGATGGGCCACTTCTGCCCCGCGGAGGGCCCGAAAGATACCCAGACCATGTGGCTCATCTTCGCCTGCGTGGCCATGACCTCCACCGTGATGCTGGTGGTGGCCAAGGGCTGGGTAGGCAAGGACTTCAAGACCTCCTCCGACAGCTAGGCTTCGTAAGGCGAAGCCAACGTAGACATCCACGTCTACGTCAGAAGCTTCTCCAGCTGCTCCTGCAGGATCCGCTTGCTCACCGGCTTGGCCAAAAACCCCTCGGCCCCTCGCTTGAGCGCCTCGAGCCGGGAAAACGCGCTCGAGCGGCTGGTGAGCACCACGATGGGCATGCGCGCCATGGCCTCGGTGGCGCGGCAGCGGGTGATCAGCTCCAGGCCGTGGATCTCGGGCATCTCGAGGTCGGTCAGCAGCAGGCGAAAGCGGCCCTGGCGCAGCTTCTCCCACGCCTCGAGCCCGTCTGCGGCCAGCTCCACCTGGTGTCCCAGGGTACGCAGCAGGTGCCCCACGGCCTCTCGCACCGAGCGTGAGTCGTCCACCAGCAGGATGGCGCCCTCGCCGGGACCGAAGCGGTCGGCCGGCCGCTCATTAGCATCCTGCGCGGCGTCCGGGCCCTCGCCGGCGCCCTGGTGAGCCAGCGCCGCCGCGCGGGCCAAAAAGGCCACGTCGAGCACGAAGGTCACGCTGCTGTCGCTGCGCACGGTGGCCGCCGCCAGCAGCGGGTGGGGGCCCAGCAGCGAGCCGAACCCCTTGAGCACGATCTCCCGGGTCCCCACCACCCGGTCGCAGGCCACGGCGAACCTCAGCTTGCCCAGGCGGATCAGGATGGCGGGGCGCTCGCCGGCCAACGGCGCGGCCTGGTGGCCCGGCGGGCCGAGGATGCGCTCGAGCGGCAGCAGCGGCAGCGCGCCCTGTTCCAGCTGCAAGCGCAACCCCTCCCCGTCCTGCTGCACCTGCCCCTCGGCGGGCAGCACCACCTGCTCCACGTGGGCCAGCGGCAACCCCAGATCCAGATCCGCCGCCCTGAACAGCAGCGCCTGGGCCGTGGCAGTGGACATGGGCATCTGAATCAGGAACCGTGTCCCCGCGCCCGGCGTGGAGCGAAGGCGGATGTCGCCGCCCAGCCGGCTGATATGTTGGCGCACCACGTCCAGCCCCACCCCGCGCCCGGCCAGCTGGTCCGCCCGCTCACGCGTGGAGACCCCGCTGATGAAGGTGGTGTCCAGCAGGTCCTCGTCGGACAGGCGCAGCAGGTCCTTGTCCGACAGGTGGCCACCCTCGCGCAGGGCCTGGCGCAGGGCCGCCGGGTCGATGCCCGCGCCGTCGTCGCGCACCTCCAGGTAGACCACGCCCCCGCTGTGGTGGGCGCTGATCTCCACCCGGCCCGCCGGGGGCTTGCCCCTGGCGACGCGCTCTTGCGGCTGCTCGATCCCGTGCACCACCGCGTTTCGCAGCAGGTGGATCAGCGGCGCAGTGATCCCCTCCACCACCGACCGCGCCATCTCGCTCGATTCGTCCGTGATGACCAGCTCGATCTGCTTGCCCTGATCCCTGGCCATCTCGCGCAGGGTGCGCTGCAGCCGCGTGTACAACAGGCTGATGGGGGTCAGGTAGAGCTGCCCCAGCTGCGCGCGCAGCGAGCGGCCCGTGCGGCGCAACGCCTCGCAGTCGTCCACCAGCGCGCTGGAGCCGCGCTCCAGGTTGGTGGCCCGGTCCGCGAGGTCCACCTCCAGCTCTCTGAGGCGTTCGCGCACGGCCCGGTGTCCAGCGCCGCGGCTGTCCGACAGCGCGCTGTTGAGCTGCCGCCGCACCGTGGCCAGCTCCAGCGAGACCCGGCGGAGCTCCTCCACCCTGCGCTGCAGCCGGGTACGCTGGATCAGCAGCTCGCCGCCCAGGTCCACCAGCTGGTCCAGCCGCGCCGGGTCGATCTTGATCCAGCCGGGATCTTCCTGCCGGCGGGCCGCCTGCCGCCGCTCCTGGCCGCGGCGCTCCCGACGTCGCCGCTCCTGCTCCTGCTCGTCGCCGTCGCCCTGCCCTGCCCTGGCCAGGTCCTGCATCTGCGTCAGCCAGTCGCCCTGGTCCTGGCCCTGCCGCGCCGCGCTGACCATGCTGCACAGGACGTCGCACCCCCGCAGCAGCTGGTCGGCCAGGGCGTGATGGTCCTCGTCGCCGTCGCGGGAAAGTTGGGGCGAGGCCAGCAGCTCCTCCAGGCAATGGGCCGCGCGGCTGATCTGCGCCTGGCCGACGGTGGCCGCCGAGCCCTTGAGCGTGTGGGCCGTGCGCAGCATGCCCTGCACCTGCTCGGTGGGGTCACCCTCCCGCCGCTCCAGCGCCAGGGCGGCCTCGGCCAGGGACTCCATCTGCTCCTGCGCCTCCTCGACGAAGACCTCCAGCAGCAGGCGCGCGGTCTCGTCATCCCACGGCTCCTCGACTGGCTGCGCCGGCGCGAGGGACTCGGCGTGGCCGCGCAGCTCGCGCTGCAGCCGGTCGAGCGTCCGGGCCACGGGCGCTCCGCTGGCCAGCGCGTCCTGGATCTCCAGGGCCAGCGCGGCCACGTCGTCCAGCCCCACCAGCGCCGCGGCGCCCTTGAGCCCGTGAGCGGCATGTCGCCGCCGGTCCAGGTCCGCCTCCGCATCGCGCAGGAGGTCCAGGTATCCCTCGGCCTCCTTGAGGAAGATGGGCAGGATTTCAGGGTCCAGGGTCATGGCGCGAGGTCAGCAGCAACCCTTGCTCGGGGAGCCGGCCGCGCCGCACACCGTGGGACCGTCATCGCCGTAGATCATCCGGTTGCGGATATAAAGCGCGACGAAGGCGTTGAACATGGCGTCGAGGTCGGTGTCGTTGATGCTGTACTTCTCGGCCAGGGATTCCACGAGGTCCGAATAGTTCTCGGCCTCCTCGCCAGTGACTTCGGGGACCTGTAGCGGGATCTTCGCGCGCGCCTCATCTTTCATCTTCATGGCTCCAGGGGGGTTTGGCAGGCAGCGCCGATTATGCCCCACGGCCTGGCAGGGTTCCACCCTCCGGCCGGCGTCTTGTTGCAGGGCTCGCCTGCACAGTATAGTGTCGCCGGCCAGGAATGGACTGGAGGGTTTGATGATCACCTGCGGCAAGTGTGGGCGGGAGAACGTGGACGATACAGCCACCCACTGCGGATTTTGTGGCGAGGAGCTGCCCCAGGACGAGGGAACCCGGCAGACGTTGTTCGGCTACGCGGCGCAGGACCCGTCAACGCAGCCCCCTCCGGCCCAGGCGCCAGCCCCCTCCCCCGACATGGACCTGGGCAAGACCATGCTCGACGCCAGCCCGCCGGTGTTCGACCCGCCGCCAGCACCGGCCCCGGCGCCCGAACCCGCGTCTGCGCGGAGCGGAAAGACCGCGGGCTTCTCCGGAGGACTTGCCGCGCCCGCCTCGCTGCCTCCGGTCGCCAAGACCGGCGGCGGACCGGCGGTCAAGATCGGCGCGGGGGCGTCCCCTGCCCCGTCGGCTCCTGACTCCGAGGACGCGGCCGCGGCAGAGACGCTGATGGCCGACGGCGAGGTCCTCGACCCTCAGGCCGCGCCCACGCCCACGCCAGCGCCGCCGCCCGCCGCGCCGCCGCCCGCCGCGCCGCCCGAATCGGCGCCCGCTGCCGGGGCGCCGGCCGCCGAAGAGGCGTCCACCGAGGCGCCCGCAGAGGCTGCCGCCACACCCGCGGGCAACCAGCCGGGACGCGTGTTGATCCGGGTGCTCATGGCCCTGGGCGGCCTCGCGCTCATTGGTATGTTCTTCGCCCCGCAGGGCGGCACCGCCGACGCCATGATCTTCTCCTGGGACATCCTGCGCGGCGCCGGCGGCATGGCCTTCATCAGCCAGATCTACCTCGTGGCCGGGGGCCTGGTGATGTTGGCCGCGGCGCTGATCCCGTTGCCCTACCTGCTGCGGGCCCTGGTGGCCATCCTGTTGGGCGTGACGCCGCTGATCCTGCCCCGCATCGGCGCGGTGTACTGGAGCGGCTGGGTCACCCTGGGCGTGCTGGTATTCCTCATCGCGGCGCTGCTGCACCGTCGCCGCTACCGCGGCTCCATCCTGGCGCGCATCATGGTCGTGCTCGGATTTCTGGCCGTGGTGGCGGTCAACGTGATCCCGATGCATGGCGCGGTGCCGGTGGTGGCCGTGTTCAAGTCCCTGGGCAGCGCCTCCGGGATCGGGCTGGTCACCGCCCTGCTGCCGCTGTACCTGCTGCTGATCACCCTGCTCGCCCTGCTCATGGCCCTGCGGGGCAAGAAGTCGGGCGGTCTGGGGGGCCTGTGGGCGTTGCTGCTGCTGCTCTATCTGCCGCTGGGCCCCTGGCTCGGCGCCATCGGCGGCATCATCGGCGGCGCATCTCCCCTGGCTCAGCTGTCCGGGCTGTACACGGGCCTCTCCATGTTCATCTTCATCCTGGTGGCCAGCTACGGTATCTCCCAGGTGCTGGCCAAGACAGCGCGTTCCTCCGCCGCCTGACCCGACTTATCAACATAATGCAGTGTGGATAAGCAAACACCATAGCTATTCGGTGGATTTAAATCCTTAAATTATGAACACTTGGGAGAGGTCTGCCCTGTGGATAACCTGTTGACATCTTGTTGAGATGGTCAGCCGATCGGGTATCAGCCGTGCATTGACATCATTGCACACCTCTGTTACCGTTTGTCACACTTCGTTCCGGGCCAGGACCCGGTCCCGCCATGAGTGAAAAAGACAAAATCCCGTGGAATGATGTTTTAAATCAGGATGTTGTGTCTGAGCTCGGCCGCCTGATCCAGCGACATCGCGCCGGGGAGGACGGGGCGACCGAGTCACTGGAAAGTGAGGCCAGCCCGCCAGAGTCGAGCTCCGACCTGGCCAAGCTGAACCAGCTGGTGGCGTTGCTGTCCACCGAGCTGTCCAGACAGAGCATGCCTTCTCCCGTCCGGCGGTCCGGGGGCGCCCCCAAAACGCGATACCGGTATGACGAAATCATCGGGCAGAGCCCCAGAATGCAGGAGCTCTACCAGCTGCTGGACAAGGTGATCGACTCGGACTCCACCGTGCTGGTGCAGGGCGAAAATGGCACCGGCAAGGAGCTCATCGCCCGGGCGATCCATTTCAACTCCTCGCGCAAGGGCAAGCGGTTCGTGGTGCAGAACTGCTCCGCGTTCAACGACAACCTGCTCGACTCGGAGCTGTTCGGCCACAAAAAGGGCGCCTTCACAGGGGCCATCAGCGACAAGCAGGGGCTGTTCGAGGTGGCTGACGGCAGCACCTTCTTCCTGGACGAGATCGGCGACATGAGCCCCTCGCTGCAGGTCAAGCTGCTGCGCGTGCTGCAGGAGGGGACCTTCATCCCGGTGGGGGACACCCGGCCCAAGTGCGTGGACGTCCGGATCATCGCGGCGACCAACCGCGACCTGAAGCAGATGGTGTCCACGGGGCAGTTCCGCGAGGACCTCTACTACCGGATCAACGTGATCAACATCAGCGTGCCGCCCCTGCGCGATCGGCGAGATGACATCCTGCCCCTGGCTCAGCACTTCCTCGCAGCACGCGCAGAGGGGGGCGAGGACCAGGCTCGCGAGCTGACCCGCGGCTGCGTCGACCGGCTGATGGAGTACAACTGGCCCGGAAATGTCCGCGAGCTGGAAAACGAGATCGAGCGCCTGGTGGTGTTGACAGTCGATCACCTGCCCATCAGCGAAGATCTGCTCTCCACGCGCATCGGCCGCCCCATGGCGCCGGATGGCCCGCTGGCGGCGGCCCGCTCAACCTGCCTGCCCGAGGCCATCATGGAGCTGGAGCGCCGGATGATTCGGGATGTGCTGGGCCGGCATGGCTGGAACAAGACCCGCGCGGCCCAGGAGCTGAGCATTAGCCGAAGAAATTTGATTCGCAAGGTCAGCAAGTACAAACTGGAACCGCCGCACAACGGCTGAAGCCGGAAAACCGACATGCGCCCCAGCGTCATCATTGCAGACGACGATCCCTTTATCACCCAGCTGCTGAGCGAGATTTGCGACTCGGAGCGCATGGACGTGCGCATCGCCACCGACGGCGAGGAGGTCCTCGCCATGCTGCTGGAGTCAGCCCCCGACCTGATCCTGCTGGACATCATGATGCCCAAGCTCAACGGGTTTCAGGTTCTCGAGGAGATGAGCTGCATGCCGTCCATGAAGGACGTGGCGGTCATCGTCATCTCGGCGGTCTCGGACAACGAGGCGATCCGCAAGGGGTACGCCCTGGGCGCGCGGGACTATTTCGTCAAGCCGTTCCGCGTCGGTGAGCTGCTCAGCCGGCTGCGGACGCACCTGCAGGCGGCCTCCTACCAGCAGATGCCAGGGCAGCCGCTGGACCACGAGGTGGGCGACGACGAGCAGCTGGCCGAGGAGGTCAGGGTCATGCTCGACCGGCCCAAGCGAGGGCCGCTGTCTGTGCTGAGCGCCACCCTGGAAGGGCAGGGCGGCGAACAGGTCAAGGAGAAGGCGCTGCTGGAGCTGGCCAAGGAGCTGCGCATCCAGGTGCGCGGGGTGGACAGGCTGTTCCTGATGCCTGATCAGCGCCTGGTCTTCTCGCTGCCCAACACCATCGAGCGGGGCGTGGCCGCGCTGCAGGAGCGCGTGAGCGAGCAGCTGCTCAACCTGCTCCAGCGCGAGAACCTGGCGGGCCTGTTCAACATCCGCTGGGAGCGCGAGACCGTCGCCCCGGGCGCCGCGCCGACGGGCCTGGCCGAGCGGCTGCTCTCCTCCGCCTCAAGTGAGGCGGGTGATCTGGACCTGAGCCTCGTTCCGGAGCCGGAGCAGAAGGGCTGAGCCCGGCCAGCATCACCCCCAGGATGTGAGGGGCGCCCATTACTCGACCGTCGACGGTTGACGGTTGACGGTTGAGGCACGCCAGTTGCGCCCTGTGCTCGCCTCCTTCGGAGGCTCCGAACTAATGCGGGGCGCTACAAGCCCGGCTGAAACGACGAGAAGATCTCGCCGACGTCGCGCCAGGTCCGTCTGGGGCGCATGGGCCCGGCCCAGGCGCGCACCTCGAAGGCGACGCCGTGGCTCACCACGCACAGGCTGCGCAGGGTGACTGTCTGGCCGCCGGGGCCGGTGAATTCGTAGCTGGCCACGACCCCGGACAGCTTGCTGCCGCCCACGTTGCGCACCCTGTAGACGCGGCTGACCTGAACGTCCGGGCTGAGCTTGCGGCGCTGGACATAGACCGAGCGCCACAGCCCGTCGGCGTCTCGCCCGGCCGCCTCCCAGCTGAGCACCTGCACCGTGCCGAGGTAGTAAGCCCGGCCGCTCATCTCCTTTTTGCGCGCGAAGGGGATCACCGCGCGCACCCCGCCCAGGCGGCGGATGCGATCCCGGTCCAGCTTCCAGGTGCGAGGCAGCTGGACCCTGAAGCCGAGGGAGCGGTCCCGGTAGCCGAGCCAGCCCGGGCGGTGGCCCAGGGGCGTGGCCGCCAGATCGGCCTCACCGTCGCTGGTCGGCGGCGCGCTCTGGGCGGTGGGCAGCGGCGGCGGCGCGTCGGCAGTGGCCGGGGCCGTGGATCCTGTGCCGGCGGTCTTCAGCGGCGCGGGGGCCGCGGGCTCGTCGGGGGCGGCCGTCGCGGCCGGGGCCGCGGCAGAGGTGGGCAGGGGAGGGGGCTGGTCGGCGCTGGCGCCGCTTGAGGCCCCCGCGGCGGCGGGTTTGGCGTCGCCCACGGCCAGGTGGTGGGCGGTGCTCGAGGGACCGAAGCAGTAGATCGACCGGGCCGTGCGCACGAACAGCCGCCCCGCCACCTCGGTGACCGGCTTTTTGGCCGGGCCGTCCAGGGGCAGCCGCACCTTCGCCTTGCCGCTGTTGGGGTCGATGCCCACCAGCTTGGCGCCGCCGCCCTTTTCGTCGCTGATGGCGGACCAGAGCAGGCCGTCGTAGTGCACCAGGCCCCGGTTGGCGGTGGTGCCGAGCCGCTCCCACAGGGTCTTGCGCCGCGCCGGATCGAACCCCGCCACGTTGGCGTCGTCGCCCCTGGCGCCATGGGTGGCGACGAAGATCCTGCCGCGCGTGGCCTGCACCACCCATACCCTGTCGCTCTGTGCCGAGGCATACAGCTTCGACAGGTTCAGGTCGCGCAGCTTCTTGTTGCTGCGGTAGTCCGCCACGGTGAAGTAGAGCTTCTTGCGGTTCTTGCCGCGGCGGTCGCGGCGCGTGAAGTCGATGAAGGTGATGCGGTGCGCCCCCATCCCGATCACCCGGTGGGCGCCGTCGGGCAGCAGCCGGAACTGGTAGACCGCCTTGCCCGTGGCCAGGTCGAACACCTGCAGCAGCTCCGGGCTCAGGCGCGAGCCCTTCTTCTGTTTCTGGCGCGAGTAGACCGCAGCGAAGCGGCCGTGGGCGCCGCGGATGAAGCCGGCCTGGACCTTCGCCTTGCCGATCTCACGCTGCACCGTGGCGTCCAGGCGGACCACCTTCTTCTTGCCCGATACATACACCGAGTCGCCCTGGGTCATGACGCTGGTGGCGCCGAGCAGCTTGTAGGTGCGCTGCACCTTGCCGTCGATGGACAGCAGGATCACGCCCCGCCTTCCCAGGGCGTAGATGTTGCCGCCGCTGGCGGCCAGCACCGACGGGCCGCGGGCCAGCTTGCGGAACTTCGCGGTCCACGCCTCGGCGCCGTCGGTCAGGGCGCGGGCGGTCAGGCCGTTGCCCTGCTTGAACACCACCGCAGTGGCTGCGGGCACGGGGGGCCAGTCGGCCTTGATGGAGATCTTCCACTGCTGCTTGATGGGCGAATCGGCCGCGGCGAAGTCTGCGGCAGCGGCCGGGGAGAGGGCCATGACGAGCAGTGCGGCGAGCGCTGATTGTCGAGAGAACATGGTATTTTCCTGTTACGCTTTGTCCAGCGTATGTTGGCCGCATGGGCCCGTCAACGTAGAGGTGACGGGCCGCCTGGACCTGACTATTCACTGGCTATTCAACAATGGAGGACCCATGACCTTTCCCCCATTTACCGAGGAGCATGATCTTTTTCGCCGCACCGTGCGCAGCTTCGTGACCCGGGAGATGGTTCCCAACGTCAAACAGTGGGAGGAGGACAAGGACTTCCCCAACGAGCTGTTCGTCAAGATGGGCGAGCTCGGTCTGCTCGGTTTGCGCCACCCCGAGGACGCTGGCGGCGCGGGCCTGGATTACTGGTTCACGGTCGCGTTCCTCGAGGAGCTGACCTACTCGCGATGCGCCGGCGTGAACATGGCCATCGCGGTGCAGACCGACATGGCCACCCCGGTGCTGAGCGAGCTCGGCTCTGACGAGATCAAGGCCGAGTTCGTGGCCCCCGCCGTTGCAGGCGAGATGGTGGCCGCCCTGGGCGTCACCGAGCCGGGCTGCGGCTCCGACGTCTCGGCCATCCGCACCACCGCCAAGCGCGACGGCGACGACTTCATCATCAACGGGTCCAAGACCTTCATCACCAACGGCGCGCGGGCCAGCTTCATCACCCTGGCCGTGCGCACGGGCGAGCCCGGCTTCGGCGGCATCAGCCTGGTGGTATTCCCCTGCGACACCAAGGGGTTTTCGGTGGTGAGCAAGCTGGACAAGATCGGCAACCACAGCTCCGACACCACCGAGCTGGCCTTCGAGGACTGCCGAATCCCGGCGCGCTACCTCATCGGCCAGGAGAACATGGGCTTCCGCTACATCATGATGAACTTCCAGGGCGAGCGCCTGGCCGCGGCCATCATGGCGGTCAAGGCGTGCGACATCGCGCTGGCCGACGCCTTCGAGTACGGCAAGGAGCGCGCCGCGTTTGGCAAGCCGCTGATCAAGTTCCAGACCTGGCGCCACACCTTCGCCGAGCTGCAGGCCAAGGTGGAGGCCGCCCGCTGGCTGACCTACCGCGCCTGCGACCTGTACAACCGAGGCGAGGACGCCGTGATCCCCATCTCCATGGCCAAGCTGTACGCCGGCGAGCTCGCCTTCGAGGTGCATGATCGCGTGCTGCAGTTCCACGGTGGTTACGGCTACATGGATGAGTATGACATCAGCCGAGCCTGGAGAGACGTGCGGCTGCTCACCATCGGCGGCGGCACGAGCGAGGTGATGAAAGATATTATCGCCAAGTGGCAGGGCTGGTAGGAGAGGCAGTCGACAGTCGATAGTCGATAGACATGAGCCGAGGGCGCCGGGCGTTCGGCGCCCGGCACTAGCCTGACGGAGCCAGGCGAAAAACATGGGGGGCCGTCAGGCCCCCAGCAGTCCGGCCGGGGCCACCGGCCCCGGATGGACTGCTAACTGATGAAGGATATTATTGCCAAGTGGCAGGGGTGGTAGCGGCCACAGGGCCGCAACGTAGCCGTAGCCGTCAACATAGCCGTAGCCCATCGCACCCACAAGCGTGGGCGTAGGCGTTGGCGATCAACCCCAGACAACCTCGAATACCTAGAAGAAACGGCACGGCCCAGGTCGACGACCTCGCCCTTGCGGCCAGACGCGGCGCCTTGCATTCGCCGGCCCCCGTGCACGC
>CAZEFW010000107.1:0-15683 GCA_964511535.1 uncultured Myxococcales bacterium
GTACTCGCAGCCGTTGGACTTGGCGCTCCACCCCTGGGACAGGTCGAGGTCGATGTCGTAGAAGCCGGGGGCGCACCCCTTGAACTTGCAGGTCTTGAGCTCGCAGACCGTGATGGCGCCGGCCAGCCTGCAGCTGTTGTTGCACTTGCCGCAATGGTCGACGCTGGTGTTGAAGTTGACCACCTCGTCCACCGTGCCGTCGCAGTCGTTGTCCTTGCCGTCGCAGATCTCCACGCCGCCGTTGGTGGGCTTGCACGGCGGCAGCACGTCGGGCTGCAGGTCGATGAGGCCCGCGTCGGACAGGCGGTTGATGCGGTAGGGGTCGCTCTCGCACCCGGCGAGGCATGAGAGCAGGAGGGCTACCAGGATGGAGCGCTTCATCGTCCCTGCCTCCTCGCGCAGAGGGCCACCGCGGCCAGCAGCAGCCAGAACGTCAGGTGCACCGGCGGCGGCGTCTCTTGACCTGGCGGGACCGCGCAGCCGAAGCCGCCCGAGGCCAGCGCGTCCACGACATCGCCGCTGTAGGTGTAGCCCTCGACGATGCACTGGCCGTACTTGCACGACTCTCCCGGTCCGTAGCACTTGACCACCTGGCACGGGTTGTCGATGCACTTGCCGTCGCGGCACATGCGCCTCAGCCCGCAGTTCACCCCGGTGCACGGTGCGTCGCACTTGCCGTCGTGGCAGGGCGCGCCGTCCTTGCACACCTTGTCCTGGCACGGATTCTTGATGCACACGCCGTCCCTGCACAGGCCCTCGGCGCCGCAGGCCACGTTGCCGCAGGTCGGCCTGCACGTGCCGCGGTCGCAGTACTCGCCTGTCTTGCAGGTGATCCCCTTGCACGGGTGGTCGATGCACTTGCCCTTGTAGCAGATCTGCTGGCCGGTGCAGCCCTGGCCGTAGCAGCTGTCCTCCACGCAGAAGCCGTCCTTGCACACCTGCCCCGGGCCGCAGTTGACCCCGGAGCAGAGGGGCACGCACTGGCCGCCAACGCACTTCTGGTTCTTGGGGCAGGTCACCTTGGCGCAGTTGTCCGGCACGCAGTAGCCGTTGGCGCAGGCGAAGCCCTTGGGGCAGCCGAACTCCTGCCCGGTGCAGGGCAGCCGGCAGCCGCAGTTGATGCACTTGGTGCCGACGGGGCAGGGGGTCCCCTCGTCGATCTGCTTGTCGCAGTCGTTGTCCTTGCAGTCGCACACCTCGGTGAGGCCCGGGGTGGCGCCCACGCAGATCACCGAGCCCCCGACGCAGGCCGTCTTGCCCTTGGCGCAGGTCTGGCCCGAGGGGTGGTCGCACGGCAAGCCGGTGCCGGGCACGCCGTTGTCCACCACGCCGTCGCAGTCGTTGTCCACGCCGTCGCACTTCTCGGCCGCCGAGGTGGGGGCGCTGCAGTTGGTCCAGTTCTTGGCGTCGGTGGGGGAGCCGCTGACGAACTTGCAGGTCTCCACGCCGGTGCCGCACTTGGAGACGCAGATCCGGGTCAGCTTCTCGTCGATCTGGGTGTTGCAGTCGTTGTCCTTGCCGTCGCAGATCTCTGTTGAGGGCTTGGGCGCGGCGCAGACCATCTTGCCCTTGACGCACACCATGGTGCCGCTGCACCCACCCACCGAGCAGGGGGGCAGGGTGCCGAGGTTGTCGTCGGGCACGCCGTTGCAGTCGTTGTCCTTGCCATCGCACTTCTCGGTGCCGGGCACCACCTCGCCCACGCACTGGCCGGTGAACTTGCCGCCGGTGCAGGCCCGCTTGCCCTTCATGCACAGGCCGACGCCTGCGGTCTTCGGGTCCTTGGCGCTGTAGCAGTCCTGGAACAGGTTCTCGTCGATCTTGCCGTCGCAGTTGTCGTCCTTGCCGTTGCACACCTCCTGGTCGGGCAGGCAGGCCGCTTTGAGGCCCTCCACCTGGACCGCGGTGTCGTCGAAGTCGTTGTCCCCGCCGCGGAACAGATCCTCGAAGGCGAAGTAGAAGGTGGTGGACGACTTGGTGCTGCCGTAGATCAGGTAGTGCACATAGTTGCCGTCGTTGTTCAGCTTCGACTCGGTGAAGTAGATGCGCCCGAAGCCGAGGTGGTCGTCGTTGGCAGAGCCGGTGTTGTCGTCGTCCACGCCGGTGTTGTTGCTGTAGTACCGGTCCGAGGGGTCAGTGGCGCAGCCCTGACGGTAGCCCGAGACCTTGCCGTTGGGCGCGCCCTCGGGGGAGATCAGGTAGAAGCCGATCTGGCCGCCCTTGTAGCGGCCCTTGTTGAACTCGCTCTGGAAGTTGATGGTGACCTTGTACCCGCCGGCGAGCTTGTTGCCAGAGTAGTAGGGCGGCTCGAACCCGCTGGCGCCGGTCTTCTTGCCGAAGGCGCAGGAGAGGATGGCTGGGTAGCGGATCTGGGGGCTGCCGGTGTTGTACCAGCCGAAGATGTTCTCGAACCCCGCGCCCTCCTGCAGCAGGCGGAAGCTGACGTTGACGAACTGCCCGCTGGCGTTCTTGGGCACCAGGAACACGCCGGGGCCGGTGTGGGCGTCCATGATGGCGTCCACCTTGGGGCCCGTGGCCTTGTTGGGCGGGTTGTACCCCTCACCGAAGTTCAGCGCGGTCTGCAGGCACTTGTCCAGGATGCCCGGACAGTTGGTGGCAGTGGACACCGGGATCAGCTGCCCGTTGACCTGGTTCACCACGGCGGTGGCTGGGGAAATGGCCCAGACCAGCGCCGCCACTGTTGCGGCGGCGGCCAGCCCGGCAAATAAGCGCTTCTGTTTCATCAGACGCCCCTTGCGGCTGCTAAAAATTCTGTTCTCTAGTCTACAGCAGTTGGGCGCAGACTGAAGCGTGAAGAGCGCCCGGGGGCGGGATCAGGCAGACGGGCGGCTGCGGGGCTTGTCGGTCTCGCCGGCGGCCGCGGCGGTCTCCACGGCTGTCTCCGCGGCGCCGTCCTGCTCCGAGGAGCCGTTGCCCTTGCCGTTGCCGTTGCCCGCTGCCTCGGCCTCCTGGAGGTTGGCCTCCAGCATCGCCGGGCTGGCCAGGGCGCCGGGGCTCTCCATTCCGTCCGTGACGCCCTCGGGCAGGAAGGCGTACTCCTCCATGCCCTCCTGGATCTGCTCGGGCGCCTTGAACCAGGGCAGCTTGCCCAGGCCGGTCTGGAGCTTGAACTTGATCTTGTCGTAGAAGCGCTTGGCCAGCACCTCGGCGTACACCCGGTAGCGCCAGGTGCAGAAACCGCGGCGGAAGTCGTCCGGCGAGAAGAAGGCCATGATCCGGCGCGGGTGGAACCAGGCCATGAAGGTGGCGTACTTGTGCAGGAACTCCACCATCTTCGGGTTCTCGTGCAGGAAGCACCAGCCCTCGTTGAACTTCTTGTAGTTGTCCCGGTTGGCGTCGTTGCCGCCCGACTCGTTGCTCCAGCGGGTGCTCGGGTAGGGGCGCAGGATGGCGAAGTCCGGGAAGTCGATGGTCAACCCGAAGCGGATCGACTGCATCATCTCTTCCTTGGTCTCGCCCGGCACGCCGATGATGAAGCCGCCGTTGGTGATGATGTTCGCCTTGTGCAGGATGTCCCGCGCCTTGCGGTTCATCTCGGGGGTGGTCCCCTTGTTGAACGAGCGCAGGCTGCGGATGCTCATGGACTCGTAGCCCACGTTGGCCACGCGGCAGCCAGCGGCGTACATCAGCGGGGCCAGGTCCGGGTGGGCGGTGATCTGGTCAGCGCGCTGCTGGGAGAACCAGCGGATGGTGTTGCCCTGCTCCACCAGGGCGGTGCAGAACTCGCGGATGTGAACCGGGTCGTGACACGGGTCCAGCTCGGCCAGCCAGGTGAACTCGGCGCCCCGCTCCTCGGCCTGACGGAACTCCAGGGCCACGCGCTCGGGCGACTTCTTGCGCCAGGTGCGCTTGTAGAGCAGCGCCGGCGAGCAGAATGTGCAGCCGAAGGCGCAGCCGCGGCTGGTCTCGATCATGGTCATGGTGCCGAAGGGGGAGTTGTCCATGTAGTTGGAGTGGTCAACCACCTCCCAGGCGGGGATCGGAAGGTCGTCCAGGTTCTCCTGGAACGGACGCGTGGGCGTGCGGAACGGCTCGCCGTTCTTGATCAGCGACAGCCCCTGGATCTCGTCGTACGGCTTGTCGATCTTGCCGATGATGCGGTGGACCAGCTCCTCGAAGGACCACTCGCTCTCGCCGATGGTGACGAAGTCCACCAGCTTGGTCTTGACCAGGAAATCGGCGTCGAGGGAGCCGTGGGTCCCGCCGGAGATGATGGGGACGTCCGGCCACTGCTTCTTGATCGCCTCGCACATGGACAGGACATTGACCACGCGGTTGGTGTACTGGCACGCGATGGCCACGACGTCCGGCTTCTCCGGGATCTCATTGATGAAGTTCTTGACCGTGAGGCCGCCGATGTTGGCGTCCAGGTGGGAGAGCTCACAGTCGTCCCGCACCATGGCGCCGCAGCTCAGCAGTCCGAGGCTGGTGAGCTTGACCGACGTGTACCAGGCGACAGGGTTGAGCAGGAGCAGCTTTGGTTTACTCATTCGCTTCGTTCCTTCTCTAAGGGCAATTCAATTCCACGGCTGATTCAGAAGACTCAATTGTGAATCAGCTTCCGCGCTGCCGCCCGTGGAAATGCGCGGACGACCAATTCGGCTTGGCAGGGTGCCACAAAGGGGAAGTTATTACTACTGGGGGGGGATCCGGGGCCAGAAAATAAAAAATGACGCATCGAAGCTCCGGGCACCGCTGAGGGGGGGCAGACGGGCAGAACCTCGATGCGTCACGAATTAATTATCACAGGGGGGGGGATGTGCAAGAGGAAAATTGTCCCGGGACAACAAAAAATAATCCTGCGGGGCAGGGAGCCAGGATCCTGGAAAAATCCAAAAGGCGTGGATCTGACCCCTGGTATCCGTTGTGTCCACTTGCCGTGGCCGTGGCCATGAATCTGGGCGTGGCCTGTGGCCTGGACTTTCGGCCACGCCGAGGGCGAGGACTATTGAGGACTATTGCTGTGGGGTGATGGGGCGGTGAACCAGAAAATAAAAAATGACGCATCGAAGCTCCGGGCACCGCTGAGGGGGGGGACAGACGGACAGAACCTCGATACGTCGGAATTCTAAATACCAGTTCAACTATGGAATTGCAATAGAAAAGGCGCAGAAAATCTCGTCGGTGGGACGTTTTCAGATGGCTGGGAGGATGATAGGCTGTTTGGTCGCATGAAGCCGAGCACCATGGCGCCGGAGTCCAGAGCGCAACAGATAGTCCACCAGGAGTTGAAGATCCTGGCCAGGGTCACCCATGTCCTGTCGGAGTTCAGCTCCGCCAACGTGGGCTCCCCCGATTTCGACCGCGCGCTCATCGATCTGCGAGATCAGGTGGGGGAAGCCAAGCCGGAAGATATTCCAGCGTTGGTTGAACAAATGATGCGCATCAGCGCGGTATCGCAAAGATATGGCAAGGGGCGCGACCTGCCGGTCGATCCAGAGTCCCCCTACTTCGCGCACCTGACGCTGGAGGAGGGGGACCGGCAGCGGGACGTGCTCATAGGCAAGCGAGGATTCATCGACAGGGGCCGAAAGGTCACCATCGTGGACTGGCGGAACGCGCCGGTGAGCCGGATCTACTATCGCTACGCCGAGGGGGACGACTACGAGGAGGAGTTCGGCGGCAAGGTGATGGAGGGCTGGATCCGCGCCCGGCGCAGCGTGACCATCGACCATGCCCAGCTCCTGCGTATCGCTTGCCCCCAGGGCACCTTCGCCTGCGGCGAGGACGGCAACTGGGAGGAGGCCGAGGTGCGGCCGCCAGCCCGTCTGGGCGGCGGACAGGGCAAGGCGGCGCGCCCCGAGATGTACCGCAAGGGCGGGGAGAAGTCGCGGCTCGGGATCCACGGCGGGCCGCGGATCCGCGCGGACAAGCACTTGCCAGAGATCGCCGCGCTCATCGACCCCACCCAGTTCCAGCTGATCACCAAGCCAGAGAGCGGCCTCGTGGTGCTCCAGGGCGGCGCCGGCTCGGGCAAGACCACCGTGGCCTTGCACCGGGTGGCGTACCTCAACTTCCAGCTTCCTGGGCGGTTCGCGGCCCACCGCATCATGGTGGTGGTGTTCACCAAGGCCATGGTGCGCTACGTCAGCCGCATCCTGCCCGGGCTGGGGGTCAAGGGGGTGCCCGTGCTGACCGCGGCCAACTGGCTCAACCGCCGCCGCCGAAAGGTGGCCCCGGGCACGCCGAAGCGGTACAGCCAGGAGACGCCTGGCGTGGTCACCCGGTTCAAGAAGCACCCCTTGATCCTGGAGCTGGGGCAGCTGTATGTGGCGCGGCAGGTGGCCGAGCTGGAGGCGCGGCTGGAGCAGGAGCTGGAGGGGATCCCGGAGAGAGGGCAGGTGCTCCAGCGCTGGCGGGACCACGGCGCGGGCAAGGCGCCGGTGACCCGGGCGCAGGCGCTGGTGAGCTGGGCGGAGGAGCAGCTGTCCGCGGGGGCCATCTCCATGCAGCGCATCCTGGTGGCCACGCGCGCCATGGCCCGGCGGCTGGACGACATCGTGTCTGACTGGTCGGAGATGCTGACGGACGGTCCCCTGATGACCGAGACGGTCGCGCGCCATTGCCCGGGGGATTTCACCGAACAGGACCTGCGACGGGTCACGCGGTGGGTGAGCGACCAGCTGGGGCCGGATGGCTGGGGAGGGGCGAGCCACCATGGCAGCGGCGGTGGCGGCGGCGGCAACAATCACCCGGGCGGGATGCCCCGGACCGAGGACCCGTATATCGGCGTGGACGGGCAGGACGAGCGGGTGGACACCCGGGCGGAGTACATGGACGGTCCGGACGACGCGCTGCTGCTGTACATGAGCCTGCTCAAGCGGGGGGCGGTCCAGCCGCCGGGCAAGAAGCCGGTGCGCTACGAGCACCTGGTGGTGGACGAGGCCCAGGACCTGAGCGCGGTGGAGCTCAAGGTGATGCTGGCGTGCACCGGCCAGCTCCGCTCGGTAACCCTCACCGGGGACACCGCACAGCGGACCGTGTTCGACAACGGCTTCTCCGACTGGGAGAGCACCCTGGCGCGGGTGGGGGAGCGGGAGGCGACCACCTCGACCCTCCGGCTGAGCTACCGCTCCACCGAGCCGATCATGGAGTTGGCGCGATCCCTCGCCGGTGAGGAGGTGGCGGGCGGGGGTATGGTCCACACCCGCGGGGGAGAGCCCGTGGAGCTGCTCGGGTATACGGAGCAGGGCGAGCTCATCGCTGCCCTGGCCGAGGCGCTGCGGTCGCTGACGCCGAGGGAGCCGCGGGCGTCCGTGGCCCTGCTCACCCGCCACCTGGAGCAGGCGCGGATCTACGCCGCGGCCCTCACTGACGCCGAGGTGCCCG
Organism: uncultured Myxococcales bacterium; assembly: GCA_964511535.1. Taxonomy (GTDB): domain Bacteria; phylum Myxococcota_A; class Polyangia; family CAZCFB01; genus CAZCFB01. The sequence goes on from CAZEFW010000107.1 coordinate 7,351, forward strand.
GGGTGAAGCTGGTGGCGAACCAGGAGTTCTCCTTCCGGCCGGGCGTGGAGGTCACCGACGTCACCCAGCCCAAGGGGCTGGAGTTCGACTACGTGATCCTGCTGGACGTCAGCGCCGTGAACTACCCCGACACGCTGGAGAGTCGGCACCTGCTGCACATAGCCGCCACCCGCGCGGCGCACCAGCTCTGGATCACCGCGGTGGGCAAGCCCTCGCCGCTGCTGCCGCCGTTCTAGCTGGGAGTCGGGGGTCGGGAGCCCGGGGTGGCGGCGCGCCATCCGGCCTTGACTCGGTATCTGCTCGTGATTACTTATAGCGCCTGTTTCTAGCGCATATAGAGGAGCGACGAATATGGGACGCCTTGGACTGGCCTTCAGATGCTTCTTCGCGGTGCTGGGGGGCAACCCCGTGCCAGAGGAGGCCCTCCCCGAGCCCGATCCGGTGCCGGCGCTGCCGCCGCCGGAGCCCGAGAAGCATGTCAAGAGCGACGCCGAGCGGTTCGGCCCGGCGATCCAGGTGCTCTCCCTGTTGCAGCAGGAGGGGCGGCTGCTCGACTTCTTGATGGAGGACATCGAGGCCTACGACGACGACCAGATCGGCGCCGCCGTGCGCAACATCCATCGGGACTGCCGCAAGGTGCTCCAGGAGCACCTGGGCCTGGAGGCGGTGCTGGACCAGGAAGAGGAGTCCAGCGTGACCGTGGAGCAGGGCTTCGATCCGTCGCGCATCCGGTTGATGGGCAACGTCACGGGCGAGCCGCCGTTCTCCGGGGTGCTGCGCCACCACGGGTGGCGGGCCTCCAACGTGAAGATCGCCGAGATCCCCGAGGGGCATGACGCCACTGTCATCGCCCCGGCCGAGGTCGAGCTCCCCTGAGCTCACGCTGACAACCCGAGGACCAACCAGAGGAAGAGACCATGTCAGATTCACGTTACGTGGTGGGGATAGATCTGGGCACGACCCACACCGTGCTCTCATACATCGACACGGATCAAGTGAGCGACGACGCGCCGCCCGAGGTGCAGGTGCTGCAGGTGCCCCAGATCGTGGCGCCGGGGGAGGTCGGGGAGCGGGACAACTTGCCTTCGTTCCTGTACCAGGCCGCGGGGCCGGAGTTCCCGGATGGCGCCATGGACCTGCCCTGGGCCAAGGGGCGGGACCATGTGGTGGGCGAGCTGGCGCGCAAGCAGGGGGCGGCGGTGCCCGCGCGGCTGGTCTCGTCGGCCAAGAGCTGGCTCTGCCACCCCGGGGTGGACCGGGCGGCGCCGATCCTGCCGTGGCAGGCGCCGGAGGACGTGGCCAAGGTCTCGCCGCTGGACGCCTCGGCGCGCTACCTGGAGCATCTGCGGGACGCGTGGAACCAGCAGATGGCCCAGGATGACCCGTTCGCCAGCCTGGAGAACCAGCAGATCTACCTCACCGTGCCGGCCTCCTTCGACGCAGTGGCGCGGGATCTGACCATGCAGGCGGCGAACCGCGCCGGGCTCACCAGCGTGACCCTGCTGGAGGAGCCTCAGGCCGCGTTCTATGCCTGGCTGGCGGCGCAGGGGGAGGACTGGCGCGAGCAGCTCGGCCCTGGCGACGTGGTGCTGGTCTGCGACGTGGGGGGCGGGACCAGCGACTTCTCGCTCATCGCTGTTAAAGACACCGAGGGCGACCTGGAGCTGGAGCGCATCGCCGTGGGGGACCACATCCTGCTGGGCGGCGACAACATGGACCTGGCGCTCGCCTTCACCGTGGCCGAGAAGCTCAAGGAGAAGGGGCACGACCTCGACCCTTGGCAGACGCGATCCCTGTGGTTCGCCACCCGGGAGGCCAAGGAGGCGATCCTGTCCAGCGCGCGCAAGGAGAAGGCGCCGGTGACCGTGCTGGGACGGGGGACCAAGGTGGTGGGCGGCACCATGAAGTCGGAGCTGACCCGGCTGGACATTCAGAAAGTGCTGCTGGCGGGGTTCTTCCCGTCATGCTCGGTGGAGGACCGGCCCGAAGAGGGGCGCCGGGTGGGGCTGCAGGAGATCGGGCTGCCCTACGCGTCGGACGCGGCGGTGACCCGGCACCTGGCCAAGTTCCTGGGCGGGCACATGGCGGAGGGCGGCGACTTCGTGCACCCGACCGCAGTGCTGTTCAACGGCGGCGTGATGAAGTCAGAGGACCTGAGCGGGCGGATCTCCGAGGTGGTCAACAGCTGGCTCGGCGAGGCAGGCGCCGAGGAGCTGAAGATGCTGCAGACCGACAGCCTGGAGCTGGCCGTGTCCCGAGGCGCCGCCTACTACGGCATGGTGCGGGCGGGCAAGGGCATCCGGATCCGGGGCGGGGTGGCGCGCTCGTACTACGTCGGCATCGAGAGCGCCATGCCGGCGGTGCCGGGCATGCCGTCGCCGCTCAAGGCGCTGTGCGTGGTGCCGTTCGGCATGGAAGAGGGGACCGAGGCGGCCATCCCGGAGCGGGAGTTCGGCATGGTGGTGGGGCAGCAGGTGGAGTTCAGGTTCCTGTCCTCGACCACGCGCAAGGAGGACCCGATCGGGACCCTGCTCGACGGGTGGGGTGGCGGCGAGATCGAGGAGCTGGCGCCGATTCAGTCCGAGATGGACGACGAGGGCGACGAGGCGGGGGAGGAGCCGATCCCGGTGACCCTGCACAGCCACGTGACCGAGGTGGGCACCCTGGACCTGGAGCTGCGCTCGCGGGACGGCAGGACCTGGAAGCTGGAGTACAACGTCCGGTCGTGATGGGGCGGCGGGGGTGGGGGAAGCAACAAACGAGCACGTGAGCCGATAACCCTGCCGAACCCGAAAATATCGGGGGACGGCTGGGGCTCCGCTGATGGCGTCTATCGGACGCGGAGCCGAAGGGTGGGGGTTGGGGCGCACCCTGCAGCCGGGCGCCCGGCGTGGCCGCATGAGCGCGGAGCCGGCGGGATGGGCAGTCCAGGTATCACCTGAGGATTTGGGTGGGGCCCCCGTGAGGGTGCACCGCTTTGGGTGGGGCCCCGCCCGGGGCTCGCGCGCCGGGTCCTACTCCGCCACCCTCAGCCCCGTGGGCAGCGCATCGCCGAACATCTGTCCCCGCTCCGCCTCGTGCAGCACCTTCACCTCGGTGACCAGCGACAGCAGGCTCTCGGGACACTCGATCTCTTGCAGCCGCTCCACCAGGTCACCCCGCAGCACCTCCCTGACATCCCGCGCGGGATCCCCGCACCGCCGGGCGAGCTGCGCCACGCACAGGGCCATGCCCCGGGCGCGGTCCCACTTCATGGCCAGCAGCCGCTCCAGCCAGTGCTCCACCTTCTCCCGGGACACCACCTCCTCCGCCGGCCCGTACAGCGGCACCCGCGAGCCGAACCGCCCCAGCGCCCACAGGTTATGCTCCCCGCGCCCCGCCACCGCGTTGCGCAGCGCCACGTCCCCCAGGCCCTCCTTGGACACCGCCGGCACCCGCTCCAGGCTCGCCACCGCGCGCCACATCTCGGCCAGCTCCTGCATGTTCATGCCCCCGCCGCCCTTGCCCTTGCCCTTCTTCTTGCCCTTCTTCTTGCCCTTCTTCCTGGCCGCCTTGCCCGCCGCCTTGACCGCCTCGCCCGACAGCAGCGGCGGTGACAGCTTGTTGGACAGCTCCAGCTGCTGGCCGCGGTTCAGCCCTCCTGACACCCGCCGCCACAGCACCCACCACGCGATGCGGCACCACAGCTGATCCTCGTGGTCCAGGCCCGCCCTGAAGACCGTCCACAGGTCGTCGATGCGGTTTTGATCCAGCGGGTCACCGAACCCTGGCCGCAGCAGGATGCCGGCCAGGTTCAGCCAGCCCGACTCATGATCCGGGCTCACGCCGCGGGTCATGCTCATCTCCCACAGCGGCCCCCACAGGGCGCGGATCAGCGCCGCGGGCCAGGTGAGCCGCTCGGCGTCCAGCACCTCCTCGACGCGCCGGATCAGCGTGCGCGGCCCCATCTCCGGGTTCCCCCGGCCGCGCTGGTCGAAGGTGGACCGGATCAGCTCGGCCGCGGCCACCTGCTGCTCCTCGTCCAGCTCCAGCGAGGCGTCGCCCACGCCCACCCCGGGCCCCGGGTCCTCCGTGTCGCCGTCGCGCAGGGAGAACTCCAGATCCCAGCGGTGATCCGAGTCGCGCGCCGCGCACCACAGCTGCAGGGTGCCGAGCTCGGTGATGGCGCCGCCCAGGGTCACCGGCACCGTCTCCCCCGAGAAGCCGCGGTCGTAGTTGAGCACCGTGTACAGCGGCGGCAGGTCGATGAACACCTCGTCGTCCAGCTCCACCACCTGCCCCGGGTCATGACCCAGCGGCGCGGTGGAGCTGTGCAGCGGGAAGCTCACCGGCCGGTCGGTCACCGCCTCGAAGCTGGAGTCCGGGATCTGCACCACGTCGCCCTCGTCCACGCCGAAGGGGATGAGGCACACCGCCTTGCGCGTGGTCAGGTCGTCCGAGCCCACGCCCACGTAGTACGCGCGCACGGTGCCGCCGCGGATGCGCACCCCTGTGCCGGCGCGCACCAGCCCGTAGGTGGCCGCCCCCAGGGCCACCGCCAGATCGAGGCTGCGGCTCTCCAGGATCACCGGCTCATCGCCGAACCAGTGGGTCGCCGCCTCCACCACCCGGTCCTGGACCATGGCCGCCTTCATGGCGCCGCCGTTGAACAGGATGGCGTCGGGGCGCGCGTCGTGCCGCCGCAAGAACGCCGACAGGTTCCGGGTCACCGCCGGGTCCTGGGCGTAGGGCAGCCCCAGCTCCTGCAAGCCCCCCCGGGAGCGCGCCCGCGGCTCGGCGTAGTCGGTGACCGGGAAGAACCCGTCGAGCACCAGCTCGATCACCTCGTCGTAGAACAGGTCGATCTTCAGGCTGCCGCCGATCACCTTGGAGCCGCGCCCCGCCAGGTGGATGCTGAACCGGTCGTCCTGGTTGAACAGCCCGAGCAGCAGCTCCTTGGCCTTGCGGCACGAGTGCACCAGCGCGCCCCACTGCTTGGCGTCGAGCTCACCGGCGCGCTTGACCAGGCGCCGCTCCAGGTGCCGCGCCAGGGCGAGGTCCATGTTGTCGCCGCCCAGCATCAGGTGGTCGCCCACCGCAACCCGCTCCAGGCTCAGCTCCTCGCCCGCGCCAGTGACCGAGATGAGCGAGAAGTCGGTGGTGCCGCCGCCCACGTCGCACACCAGCACCAGGTCCCCCTCGTGCAGCTGCTCGCGCCAGAACTCGCCCTGGCTGCGCACCCAGGAGTAGAACGCGGCCTGCGGCTCCTCCAGCAGGGTGAGCCGGCCCAGCCCGGCCCGCCTGGCCGCCTTGACGGTCAGCTCCCGGGCCACCTCGTCGAAGGACGCGGGCACGGTGAGCACCACCTCGCTCTGGCCCATGGAGAACTCCACCCGGCCCTCGCTCATGCGGTGGTCCCACGCCTCGCGAAGGTGCGCGATGTAGCGCGACGCCACCTCAACCGGCGACAGGTGGGGGATGTCGGTGGGGCTGCCCCAGGGCAGGATCGGCTCCTCGCGATCCACCCCGGCGTGGCACAGCCACGACTTGGCAGAGGAGACCAGGCGCGCCGGCACCAGGCTCCCCTGGTCCCGGGCGAAGGCGCCCACGGCGTAGTCGCGGTGGGCGTCCCAGGGCAGGGCCGTGGCGCCGGGGGGCAGGTCATGCGCGCCCGGCAGGTAGAGGAACGACGGAAGGCCCTGCTCTTCCTCGACCTGTGCCGGGCCCACCAGCTGCGGCACCTTGAACAGCCGGATGGCCGGGGGATCCGAGCCATCGGCCAGGTCAACGTAGGCGATGGCGCTGTTGGTGGTTCCGAGATCGATGCCGATGATGTAACGGGACTGTCCCATGTGGACCGCATTATATATACCGAGCGGTCCCGGATGGGAAATTGACGCTGGCGATGTTGGTGGGGCATCATGAGCCGAGTTCAAACATGTGGTGAATCTTAATGATCTTCCGATTCATTCAGGGGGGACTGGCCCTGATCTTCCTGGTCGGTCTGGCCGGTTGCACAGAGGAGGAGCCGCGCTACTGTGACGCGGTGACCAACAAGAACTGCGCGACCCTGCCCGGGCACCACTGCAACTTCGCCAGGCGCGCCTGCGAGCCCAACGAGGCTGGCGTGGCCGCGGCCGACGCCGGAGGCGCGGGATGAGGTGGGTCGCGCTGTGTCTTGTGGTCCTGGCGGCGGCGCCGGCGTGGGCCGCGGAGCCGGGGGCTGGCGTGGCGGTGATGATGCCGCGTCACGACGCCGGGGCCATCAAGGTGCACGAGGCGCAGGCGTTCAGGGAGGCCGTGGTCAGGGCGCTGACAAGGGCGCACCTGGCGGCTCTGGACCTCAAGGAGGTGGACCGGCGCCTGGCCGTGGCAGACCTCTCGTGCAACACGCCGGAGTGCCTGGCCCGGCGGGCCAAGCTGCTCAATACGCGGCTGCTCATCGGCGGCCGCCTGGAGCATGGCCACGCGCCGGGATACTCGGTCGCGCTGTGGCTGTACGACGCCAGGCGGGGCTCCACCGTGGCCACGGTGCAGGGCCACTGCAAGACCTGCGACGTCAACGAGGCGGTGGCGCGCACCGGGCCGCTGACCGTGCGGCTGCTGGAGCAGGCGCTGCGAACCCGTGGCGCGCGCATCGTCGTGCGCTCCTCGCCCCGGGGCGCGGACGTGCGCATCGACGGCGAGCTGGTGGGCGTGACCGACATGACCTTCGGCGTCAAGCCGGGGGAGCACCTGGTGGTGGTCGAGCACAAGAAGCTCGGCGGGCGGCGCAAGTACAAGGTCCGGGTCGGGGCAGGGCGCAAGGTGGTGGTCGACGCGAACCTGAACCGCGGCGCCGGCGCCGTGGCCGTGGGGGGCATAAACGCGGGCACCTGGAAGTGGGTCAGCCTGGGCGTCGGCATGGCAGCGGCGGGCGCGGGCGCGGCGCTGCTGGCCATCCATGGGAGGCAGACTTGCAGCAAGGCGGCGGAGCATTATCAGTGTCCGGAGCAGTACGACACGCGCGCGCCGGGCATCGGCCTGGTGGTGGCGGGGGGCGTGGTGCTGGCGGGCGCGGGGTTGTTGTTCTACCTGGACGCCACCTCGGAAGAGAGCGGCGAGACGGTGGCAGCGGCGCCCTGGGTGGCCGGGCGCGACGCGGGCGGCCTGAGCGCGGTGGTTTCCTTTTGAGCAGTGAAGGACTGGATTCAATGAGAGCCAAGACGATCAGACTTTTCATCGGGGCCGCGGCCCTGCTCGCCCTGGGCTGCGTGGGCGACAACCCCGAGTACTGCGCGGACGACGCGGCCTGCAAGGACACCACCCGCGAGGGGTACGACTCGACGAAGCCGTACTGTCACGGCGTGGGGAACTTCTGCCACTCGGGGTGCAACACCGACGCGGACTGCAACACGAAGACCAGCAAGAACGAGGGCTGGTACGACCCGGCGCGGCCGTATTGCGACTGGGCGACCCATGACTGCGTGGCCAAGACCAGCGACGCCGCCCCGCTGGACGCTGGCGATGGTCCGCGGCCGGACATGGGCGATGCCATGGTGGCGGATGGCGCGGTCAATGGCACGGCCTGCACCGGCGATACGCGCTGCGCCACGGGGTTGTGCGTGGACGGCTACTGCTGCGATACGGCGTGCGGCGGGACGTGCGAGGCGTGCAACGTGACGGGCAAGCTCGGGACCTGCAGCCCGGTGCCGGCGGGCAAGGACCCGGCGGACGAGTGCAAGGGCAAGGCGCCGTGCGGGGCGGAGTTCTGCGACGGCGCGCGAGCCTGCCAGAAGGCCGCGCCGGCCACCACGGCGTGCGGCGGCAGCTGCAGCAGCGGCAGCACCCTGGCGCAGCTGCTGTGCGACGGCGCGGGCAAGTGCGGCACCAGTCCCAAGAGCGTCAAGTGCGACCCGTCGCTGTGCGACGCCTCGGCCAAGCCGTTCGCGGCCTGCGCCAAGGGGTGCAAGGACAACACCGGCTGCGTCACCGGCAGCGCGTGCGACCGCGCCGACGCGCACAAGACGGGGCTGGGGGTATGCGTCAAGACGGCGGATGTACTGAGCGTTACCGGGGCGCTTTCGCTGGACAACGCAATCCAGGATCTCAACAAGGGAACTCTGAGCCAGGGCCATATCCTGATTCCGAGTGGCACCTTCTCCGCTGACCTGAACATCACGAGCAGCAAAAAGATCAAAATAATCGGCAACGGCAAGGGCAAAACGTCGATAACCCCCACATCGAGCAACAGCAAGGCACCGGTCATCGTCAACGCCGGCGCCAACGTGACGCTTCAGGGAGTGACAGTGAGCGGAAGCAAGGCCGGGGGCATCAAGTGCGAGGGCACCAGCAGCAAGCCGGGTACGCTGGTT
>CAZEFW010000107.1:15783-31667 GCA_964511535.1 uncultured Myxococcales bacterium
AGGCAGGCGCCACCGACCTGGGCCCCACCGCCGACGCTGACGCGGGACCGTCCGCTGACCTACCCCTGACCGACCTGCCGCTGCTGGATCTCTCCCCGGCCGACCTGCCGGGCACCGGCGCCACCTGCTCGGGCGACACCCCCTGCGCCACCGGCTTCTGCGTGGACGGCTTCTGCTGCGACAACCCGTGCGCCTCCACCTGCCACGCCTGCAACGTCAAGGGCAAGGAGGGCACCTGCTCCCCAATCCCCCAGGGCACCGATCCGGACAGCGAGTGCACCGGCAGCGCCCCCTGCGGAGGCGATGTGTGCGACGGCGCCGGCGCCTGCACCAAGTTCGCGCCCACCTCTTTCGCCTGCAAGAGCAAGTGCCACAGCAGCAACAAGGAGATGATCGAGGAGGCGTTCTGCGACGGAAGCGGCCAGTGCGGCGCCACCTTCAAGAGCCGAACCTGTTCCCCTTACCTGTGCGACGCCACCACCAACCTGTGCTCCACGGCCTGCAACAAGAGCAAGGAGTGCGTGGCGGCCAGCGCGTGCGATCGGAGCAAGGCCCATGTCACCGGCGTCGGCACCTGCATCGCCACCCAGTTCGTCAAGGTCACCGGCGTCTGGAACGACCTGTTGGCCGAGATCGCGGCCATCAAGGCCGGCACCTCCAACAAGACCCACATCCGCCTGAACAAGAAAACATACTCCCAGAAGGACCTGAACATCGTCGGGCCCATCAAACTCACCCTCGTGGGAGACGACGGCGCCTTGCTGCGGCCACTGAGCACACCAAGCGATCCAGTGATCACTATCCAGGGCGGCGTCGAGCTGACGCTTCAGGGCGTGACCTTGAGCGACTCGTCCAGCCAGGCTATCTACTGTCAGGCATCCACCCCGGGCGGCGCCACGCTGAAGATGTTCGACGGCGAGCTGCTGCAGAACGGCATGCAGGGTCTATACAGCTCCAACTGCAACGTGGAGATTCGCCGCTCCAGGTTTGACTACAACAAGGGCGGCGCTGCCGAGCTGTTCGCCGGCTCCTTCACCCTGGTCAACAACCTGTTCGATAACAACGGGACCAGCAGCAGCAACTTCGGTGGCCTGTCCCTGGCGCCTGGCACGGGCCGGCCCGTGGTGTTGGTCAACAACACCTTCGTCCAAAACAAAGCCTCCAGCGCCGCGACCTCCGCCCTGGTGTGCAAGAGCATGAACGATGTCCTGCGCAACAACGTACTCTACGACTCCACCAAGTCCTCCTCCCAGCAGCTGGCCACCGGCTGCAACTTCGTCTACTCCCGTGTGCCGGGCGCCGGCGGCGGCACGGGGAACATCGCCACCACACCCATACTGTCCGCTATTCCATACTATCGTCCCCTTGTGTCGCCCTCCCAGTGCCCCACCATCGACGCGGGACAGGCCACCAACCAGACGGTGATCGACAAGGAGGGCAACCCGCGCCCGGCCACCAAGGGCGGCAAGGTGGACATGGGAGCCTACGAGGTGAAATGAGCCGGACCTCCACCACGCTCCTCCTCGCGCTCCTGCTGCTCGGCGCCGCCCCGGCCGCCGCGCGCCAGGTCACGCCGGTCATCGAGACGCGGGTGGGTGAGCGACCGCCGCTCATGGACCGGCACCTGGCCGCGCTGATCATGGACATGGGGCGCATCAACCCCCTGGGGGGCGAGGCCCTGGCCTCCCTGGTGGAGCAGGAGGTGAGCCGACCGTCGGGTATGAACCGGGAGCCGGCCGGCCTGCGCCAGCTCGTCGAGGAGGGCCGCCGGCAGTTCATCGAGGGGCAGTACAACGACGCCATCAAGCAGCTGGAGCGCGCCCGCGCCCTGATCCGCCACAGCGCCAGCGCCCTGGCCCGGGACCGCGGGCTGCGTGAGGCCCAGCACCGGGCGCTGCTCTACCTGGCCCACGCCTACCTGCGCGCCGGCCAACGCAAGCTGGCCCGCCGCAGCGTGGCCGAGGCCCTGCGCAGCTTCTCCGATCGCGACCTCTCGCTGGCCCGCTACGGCCCGGAGCTGGCCGACTTCTACCGCGAAGTCAGGCGCGAGCTGGGCAAGCTGCCCCGGCGCAAGCTCACCGTGGTCACCGAGCCGCCCGGCTGCATGGTGTTCCTCAACGGCGACTACCGCGGCGAGAGCCCGGTCTCCATCTCGAACCTGCTGGCCGGCGAGTACCTGGTGCATGTCAAACATCAGGCCCGCAGAGGGCGGGTCCACCCGGTGGCGCTCACCGACCGGGATCGCAAAGTCCGCGTCGACCTGGCCCTCGACCAGGTGCTGAGCACCAACCAGCGCGTGGCGCTGGTCTACCCGGACCACGCCGCCCGGGAGCGCAGGGGCCCCGGGCAAGCCGCTCACCTGGCCCGGGTGCTGGGGGCGCGCCAGGCGGTGGTCGTGGAACTGCAATCAAGGCACGGCCGCCCGGCCCTGGCCGCCACCCTGGTGGACGCGCGCGAGGGCCGCCCCCTGCGCTCCGCCCGGGTCACCCTCGAGCCAGAGGCGGACGCCGCCGCCGGGGTGCGCCAGCTGGCGCGCTTCATCGCCGGCGACAGGGCCGGCGACCAGCTGCAGGTGAGCGTCTCGCCGCTGCCCGGCGGACAGGCCCCCGCGGCCCGCACCCCGGGGCCATGGGGCCCGCTCAAGTGGGCCAGCCTCGGCGCCGCGGTCGCTGCGCTGGGCGCCGGCGCCGCGCTGCTCGCCATCGACGGCAACAAGGCCTGCGGCGCCCCCGGTGATGTGCTCTGCCCGGAGAACTACGACACCCTCGGCGGCGGCATCGCTCTGGTCGCGGTGGGCGCGGTGGCGGCCGCCGGCGCGGGCGTCTTCTTCTACCTCGACAGCGGCGAAGAGGAGCCGGCTCCGGCCGTGGCATTGGCCCCATGGGGGGCACGCAGCGGCGGCGGCATCGCCGCCGGCCTCACCTGGTAGGCAGCCCCCCGAACCAGTCGCGCATATGCCGCGCCATGGCCTGCATGGCCTGGCCGCGGTGGCTGATGCGGTTCTTGGCGTCGGCAGGAGCCTCCGCGAAGGTCATGTCCAGCTCGGGCGAGAAGAACACCGGGTCGTAGCCGAAGCCGTTGTCTCCCCGCGGCGCGTCGAGGATGTACCCCTCACAGGCGCCGGCGTGGGTCACCACCTCGGTGACGTTGGGCCGGGCGAAGGCCACCACGCAGCGGAAGCGCGCGGTGCGCATGCCGGCCGGTACGTCCTGCAGGTTCTTCAGCAGCAGCTCCATCCGGTCGGCGTCCGACGCGTCGGGCCCGGCGTAGCGCGCCGAGAGCACCCCCGGCTCCCCGTCCAGCGCGTCCACCTCCAGCCCGCTGTCGTCGGCCAGGGCAGGGCAGCCGCTGAACTGCATGATCTCCATCGCCTTCTTGATGGCGTTGCCGGCGAAGGTGTCGCGGTCTTCCACCACGTCTGGCGCGCCCGCCAGGTCCGCGAGGCTGAGCAGGTCCAGCCCATGGATGTGGCCCAGCAGCTGGCGCAGCTCCCTCAGCTTCCCCCGGTTGCCGGTCGCGAAGACGACCTTCATTCCGGCGCCCCCCGCTCCATGGCGCCGCCCCGCTCGATGGCGTCGGTTTGCACCGCGAGGATCTCCTGGATCCCGCCCCAGCCGAGCCCGAGCAGCGCGTCCAGCTGATCGCGGCTGAACACCCCCTGCTCGCCGGTGCCCTGCACCTCGACGAAGTTGCCCGTCGAAGTCATCACCAGGTTCATGTCCACCTCGGCGCGGCTGTCCTCGGGGTACGGCAGATCCAGCAGCGCCTCGCCGTCCACGATGCCCACGCTCACCGCCGCCACCGCGTCGCCCATGGGGTCGCCCTGCTGCAGCCCCTTGTCCTGCAGCCACTTCACCGCCAGCGCCAGGGCCACGTAGCCGCCGGAGACGGACGCCACGCGGGTGCCGCCGTCGGCCTGGAGCACATCGCAGTCCACGGTGATGGTCACCGGCGCCAGCTTGTCCAGGTCCAGCGCCGCGCGCAGCGAGCGCCCCACCAGCCGCTGGATCTCGGTCTCCCGCCCGCCCTGGCGGCGGCGCTTGCGCGTCCCGGTTGAGCGGGGGAGCATGGCGTACTCGCCGGTGACCCAGCCGCCCCCCGAGTCCAGCCTGAAGGGGGGCACGCGCTGCTCCACAGAGGCGGAGCAGAGCACCCGGGTCTCGCCCCACTGCACAAGCACCGACCCCTCGGCGTAGCTCTGGAAGCCGGGCTCCATGGTCAGCGGTCTCAGCTCATCATTCTTCCTGCCGTCGTATCTCATGGCCACAACCTGCGATACGGGTGGCGGCTTGTCAACGAGCGGGCATCGGGGGCAAGCTTGGTGCATGAGCGACGGCGACCGCGCGAGGCTCCTGTACCTGGCCCCCGAGGCCATCATCCATCTGGCGTGGCGTCGGGTGGGCCTCATCCCGGAGGTGTTCATCGCGCCCGGCATCCCCCCCAACAAGGAGGAGAACGTGCGGGCGCTTTATGGCATCGAGCCCGCCGAGGCGGTGCTGGTGCTGCTGGACGACACCGCCTGGGGCGGCGGCAAGGACGGCGCCGTGCTCACCAACCGCCGCCTCTGCTGGCGCGAGATGTTCGGCACCGCCTGGGACTCGCCGTGGCAGGAGCTGTCGCCCGGGGACATCGCCGAGGCGGACGGCGAGGTGCGGGTCAAGGGCGAGCCGATCTCCACGGTGCTGGTGTCGGACAACGTCCGGCCCAGGCTCGTCTCGTTCCTCCAGGAGGTGATCCGCGGCGACCTGGACGACCCCCACCCCTATCGCCAGAGCCCCTTGACCCTGGGCTACCGTGCAGGGCCCGTGGAAGGAGCGGCGGCCATCTCCAAACATATCGCCGAGCTGGTCAGCGAGCACATGGGCGACGACGACAACATCTGGGCGGGCCCGTACATCCCGGAGCGCAAGCTGCGCGGTGCACGCAAAATTCATGAGCGGCACCTGCCCGAGGATGAGGAGGTGCTCGCGCTCTACGACGACACGGTGTTCGGCAGCGCCGAGGAGGGGTTCATCCTCACCGTGCGACGCCTGTGCTGGAAGAACTTCACCGAGCACCCGCGCCAGGTGCCCTGGGAGTACCTGCCGCCGGAGCAGATCCTGGTGGTGGACGACTCCTCCGTGGGGGTCGGCGACTGCCATATCGACGTCCTGGCCTACACGGAACGCCCCCGGCGTGCGGCGAAGCTGCTGCGCGAGATCAGGGCGCTTTTTTCGTAGTCCCGGCCGGCTTCTCCTCCAGGTAGGCGATGACCGCCAGGGCCACGGCCCGGGCGATGCCGAGCTGGACCGCGGCGGTGGCCATCTGGGCCCCCTCCTCGTCGTGGTCGATGAAGCCGGTCTCCAGCAGGGCGCCGGGCATCTTCAGGCCGAGCAGCACATCGAACGGCGCCTGCTTGACGCCCCGATCCAGGGTCGGGCCGCGCACCACGGACATCTCGCGTTGCAGCAGCCGCGCCAGGCGCAGGGATCCTGCGTGGGCCGCGGTCTGGCGCAGGTCCCCCAGGATCTGCGCCACCACGCCAGCCTCGCCGGGCTTCTCCGGGGTGGGCTCGGCGTTCTCGGCCGCCGCCAGGCGCGCCGCCTCCTTGTCAGAGGCGTCCTTGCTCAGGATGAAGGTCTCGAACCCGTGCTGGCTCGCCGCGGGCGAGGCGTTGAGGTGGACGCTGATGAACAGGTCGGCGCCCGCCTTGTTGGCCACGCGCACGCGCTGATTGAGGGTCAGGTAGCGGTCGTCCTTGCGGGTGAGCAGGACGCGCCACCTGGGGCGCATCTTCTTCAGCGCGGTCGCCGCCAGCTTGCAGATCTTGAGCGTCAGGTGCTTCTCGTAGGTCCGGATCGCCTTGCCGTGGGCGCCGCGGTTGGTGCCGCCATGGCCCGGGTCGAGCATCACCACCGGCCTGGCGGGTTTGGCCCACGCGGGCGCTGCCATGGCCACCATGACGAGGGCCAACGCGGCGGCGCGAAGGGGGGCTCTGTGGAGGGCTCGACTCACAGGCCTAGCCTATCAAATGGGTCGCTTTACCGCGAGCTTGCGTTACAATGCCTGCGGATGGACCGCCCCCACCTCGCCAGGCTCCCCATGGGCCTGTTTCTGATCTTCGCCGCCCTGGCCGAGTTGCTGCTCAACCGGGTCGCGCTGCGGCTCGTATCGGGCAGCATCGCGCGCCCCGCGTGGGTGCAGGCGGTGGACGCGGGGGGGCTGTTCTTCTTCTACCTGACCGGCCTGCTGGCCCTTGGCCTGTTCACCTGGTCGGTGCTGGTGTTGATCAGGGACAACGACCTGTTCGGGCTGCCCGAGCGGGTGGTGCTGGCCGCCTTGACGGCCCTCTTCCTGCCCATGGCCGCCGCCAGCCTGATCATGGGCCTGCCCTCGGTGGTGGCCGCCCACCTGAACACCTCGTTCATGCTCGTGACGGCGGCCCTGACCTTCGGGTTTCTGCGCCGCCCGGCCTCCCTGCGGGCCAAGCTCGGGCTGGTCTACCTGGTGGTGCCGCTGCTGCTGCTGGGGTACTGGCGCATGGTGCAGCAGATCCCGGATCTGGCGCCCTCGGGCCGGCTCGCCGAGCTGCCGAACAAGGTGTTCGTCGCCAGCGAGAACCTGGCGGTGCTCGGCGCGCTGGCAATGTTTCTGTTCTTCGCGCCTCTGCCGCGGCGGGCGGCGCTCACCTCGCCCCTGCCGCTGGGGGTGGCCACCGCCGTATGCGCCGCGGTGGCCGTGATCACGCACACCCACTACGGCACCATGACCCGGGTGGTCTTCTTTGGTCTCGGCTTCAACTTGCCGCCCATGTCCCTCAACGCGCTGCTCCACCTGGGCGCGCTCTTCTTCTTCGTGGTGACCATCGTCTCGCTGGTGATGCGCAGCGGCCCATCGCGGGAGCTCGGCCTCGGCCTCGGGTTGGTGGCCGTCTCCGGGTTCCACCTGCAGCTGCCTTACCAGCTGCTGTTGACCCTGGTGGGGCTTATCACGGTGATCCGGGCCTCCATGGAGCTTCGCACCGGGCAGCGCTCGCTGGGCGCGGGTGACCGCCCGGGCCGCGGCTGCACCGCGGGGCAGTGGCGCGCCTACCTGGAGCACCTGGGGCGAACCTGCAGCGACGAACCGGACAGTAGCGAGGCGGTCATCGTGGCCACCGAGGAGCACCGCATCGCCCATGTGCGGGGCCTCCGTGAGGGCCGGCCGTTCAACTTCCGCTTCGTGCAGTCTGGATCGGAGATCGAGCAGCTCGACCTCGCCCTGGGTGAGCCCGGCAGGGACCCGGCGCCGGCGGCCATCCTGCGGCGCAAGGGGTCCCGTGGCCGCCGCATCTGGCGCCGCGGCGGCGGCCGACGCGTGCTCACCGGGGACGCCGCCTTCGACCGGGAGTTCGCGGTGCACGACCGCACCGGGTCCATGGCGGGGCTGCTCCAGGAGTCGGAGATCCGCCAGCAGATGAGCGGCCGCAACCACGGGCTGATCGCCGTGTGGCCCGGCGAGGGCGTGCGCTACACCACCCGGCCCGGGGCCGAGGGGTGGCCGGTGCCGGTGGCAGAGGTGGCCTTCGATCCGGAGGGCGCGGACATCTCCGAGCTGCAGGGGCTGCTTGAGCTGGCCCTGCGCATGTGGGACCAGCTGGAGCCGGTCACCAGCTGACGGTCAGCCGGGCCAGGTGCAGGACGCCCGAGTCCCAGGGGCGGCGCGTGGCGTAGAGCAGCGTGTAGCTGCCGTCGGTGTGGGCCAGCAGCCGCGCGCCCAGCAGCCGACCCGGCTCGTAGGACAGGGGGACCTCCAGGTCCCGATGCAGCAACCGCCCGGCCTCGTCCAGCGCCGTGAGCAGCAGCCGCCCGCCGCGCAGCCCGGCCGCGTCCGTGAGGGCCAGGTACCGCGCCCCGTCCCATAGCAGGTCCTGAAGCGCCAGGGTGCCGCCCTTGTGGCTCAGCCGCAGGGGCAGGGAAGGGGTGCTGCTCGCCCCGGGGGCGAGGACCCGGGCCGTGGGCTCGGGGTAAGCCACGCCCTTTACGCCCATGTCTGGCGCGCCCGGGCCGAGGTCGAGCTGCCCGTAGGGCTTCGCCTGGACCATGTAGGCGGTGAGCACCGAGCGACCGCTGGCCGCGAGCCGACAGCGACCCAGCGAGGGGCGCGGGCCAGCGTGAACGGTGGTGCGCGTGAAGGTCCCCACCGACGGCTTGACCTGGCCGGTCCACAGCGCGGTCACTCCCCCCGGCAGCGAGGCGCACAGGTGCGCGCCTTCGCCGGCGAGCGCCGCCCAGCCGCCCAGGGCCCCGGCGGCCGGGAAGCCGGACAGGACGGCGGCGCTGGTGGACTTGCCGGCCTCCTGCACGCGCACCTCGTGCTGCGCCCCGGCGGGCTGGACGAACAGCACGAGCCCGCGGCTGCCCAGGGCGTCGAGGCAGCCGGGCGACACGGCGCTGCCCTGTCCGTGGCTCAGCGTGGAGCTCACCTGCACCACGCGCCATGGGTTCGAGGCGCTGGCGAGCCCTGGCCAGCGCAACACCAGCCCGAGGGTGGCGCCGCTGGCCATGGCCGCGGTGACCGCGGGCAGCGCGCCGGTGGCGCTGGCCGGGAGCGCCAGGCGCGAGATGACCCTGCCCCCGAGGCTGTCGAGGCTGTAGATGGCCCGGCTGGACACGGCCCAGAGGCGACCGGTGACGCCGGCGGCGAGGTGGGCCGGGCGCTCTCCGTCGGGACCGAAGGGGCGGTCCCAGGCCACGGTGATGCGGGACGACGCGGCATCGCCGTCGCCGGGGGAGGCTGCGTCCTGGGGGGGCGAGCCCACCCGGATCGCCGGCGCCGGGTTGCACGCGGCCCACAGCGTCAGGGCCGAGATGAAAGAGGCGGCGCGGATCATGGCTCACCCCAGGGCGCGGTCCAGCGCGGCAGGCGGCACCGAACCACCTCGGGCGGGGAGCGGGTGGCAGCTGCGGTCTTCTGGCACGGATCGGTCAGGCGCTTGCATCGGCCGGGGCAATCCCAGTTGAGGCTGGCGCACAGGCCGCCGCGCAGCACCGCGCGGTCGTCGTGATCCCTGAAGATATGCTGCTCATGGGGCACGCCGTCGGCGTTGGGCACGTGGCGCACCAGCCGCGGGGCGAAGTCACCCTGGGCCAGCAGGGCCGAGAGCTTCTTGCCTCCGCGCAGGGCCAGGGCAGGGGAGGCTGCGGCGATGGAGTCGGTGTAGCCGAACGCCTCGTAGTGGTGCCAGCGCCCCAGGGTGAACGCGGCGGTCTGCTGGTCCAGCCGGCCCCAGGTCCAGAGGTAGCGCGTGCGGCTGCCGCGGGTCCACCAGAGCGCCAGGTAGCCGCGGCCCCCGGACAGGGCGTTGCCCCGACCGTCCAGGTGGGGCACGAAGCGCAGGGCGGGGCGGGCCCAGAGCACATGCTCCTTGCTCGGCACGTCGTCCTCGAAGCGCAGGCCGGCGAGCTCCTCGTCGGCGAAGCGGGTAGGCAGCGCGGCGCTGCCGGTGTAGCTGTGGAGGTGCAGGCGGCCGGTGGGCCCGCTGCCGGGCAGGGGCGCGGGATCCCCGGTGACGAGGTAGAGCCGGTTGCCCGGGGCCTCGGCCAGGGCCGGGGTCACGGTGGAGCGCAGGGGCGCGGTCCCGCTGGTGAGGCGGGTGAAGGAGCCGCTCCAGCCGGCGCCGGCGGTGTACCGGGTGATGTAGAGCATGTCGCCGCCGCCGGGCGCGGCGTCCCGGGCCACCAGCAGCAGGTCGGTGCCCCAGCGGGCCAGGGCGACGTCGGTGGTCTCGAGGCCGGCGGGCTGTCCGGGGACCGGGGACATGGTGCCGAGGTTGCCCGAGGCGTCCATGGTGGCGTGCAGGATGGGCGACGCGCCGGCCCGGCACGCGGTCAGGTGGAGGGTGCGGCTGGCGCCGGAGCCGAGCACCACCGCGGCGGGCTGGGTGCCAGCGGCCAGCGCAGGGGTGCCGAGGTCGGTCCAGGCGCTCCACCCGCCCGTGGCGGCCGCTGTCCAGGTCAGCTGCAGCCGCGTCTCGCCGCGCTCGGTGACCGGGGCGATGACCTGCAGCGCCTCGCCGGCCGGACCATCGCCCGACCGCCGCGGCATGTCCGCCGCGGCCACCCCGCCGTGGATCTTCTGCCCGGGGATGTTCTCCGAGCCGAGGGCGTTGCCGTGGGCCCCCTCGCAGATCCAGCCGTAGCCCGGCATGGGCGACAGGTGCGCGGCCACAGAACCGTCCAGCTTGCCGTCGCGGTTCCAGTCCACCTGGCAGCCGGTGGAGGGGCTCGCGCAGTTGCGCAGCGTGTAGAAGAAGGGGCGCGCGGCCAGCCAGCCGACCCTGGCCGTCTTGCCGCCGAAGGGCGTGAGCTCGTCGATGTCCCGCGGATCCAGGTCGCCCGCGCCCAGCAGCGAGCCGTCGCTGAACCGGGGCTCGCGGGTGCCGTCGAACCGGTCGGAGTAGGCGTAGTTCATCAGGCTCGGGTAGTTCGGCTTGCAGTTGCCGCCGCCGGTCTTGACCGTGCCGTAGTGCCGGGCGAGGCCGAGGTTGTGCCCCAGCTCGTGCACCATGGCGCTGAACCGGTCGCAGTCGAACTCCAGCGTGTCGGCGTAGATCGGCGCCGAGCCGGCCACCAGGCAGTCGGACACGGCGAGGTGGAAGCGGTTGCGGCGGCCCGAGCCGAGCCCGGCGCGCCGGTCGGTCTGCGGGCCGCCGTAGCGTGACTGGCCGCAGCGGCGCTTGCCGTCCTGGCCCCAGGCGCACAGGTCGCCGCACACATGGTCGATACCCGAGGGGCGGGTCCCGCAGGCGCGGCCGAGGTCCAGGTGCAGGGCGATGCCGTCCTTGCCGTCCGGGTTGTTCATGGTGGTGAGCGCGGCGTAGGTCCCCGCCGCGAGGTGCGCGTCGGCGGGGGACAGGGTGCGGCCGAAGCGCTTGACCGGGGGCGTCCGTTTGGTGTCGGTCCAGTGGGCCAGATCGATCTCCACGAACAGGTCCTTGTGCCTGGGGTCTGCGCCCCAGCGGGGGTAGAGCTGCGGGAAGTCGGTGTCCTCCTGCCCCAGCACCTCCTCGGCGTCGGACAGGCCGTCCGCGTCGGAGTCCTGGGCCGTGGGCAGCCCGGCGCAGGCCACGGCGCCTGCCTTGCCAGCGGCCGCGGCGCAGGTGCCGAGGCGCTGCTCGAGCCCGTCGCCCAGGCCATCGCCGTCGCTGTCCTTTGCGGGCGCGTCGTTGACCACCAGCCTCGCCGCGCCGTCCTCCCCGGCGCCCAGGGCGCCCACCATGGCCACCGCGTCGCTGGTCCCCGTCATCAGCAGGGCGCTCAGCTCCACGCCCGAGTCATCGTCCAGGCCGCGAAGCGCCCCGGTCGAGGGATCGAGCAGCAGCAGCACCGTGTCCCGTGCTGCCCGGGCAGGCGGCGGCCAGAGCCCCTGCTGCTGGCCGTCGTTGAGGCGAACCGTATGCAGGCGCCGGCCGGCGGCGACCTTCAGCGAGCTGCCGCCGAAGGGCGTGGACCGGGCATCAAGAGCCCCGTTGACTGTCACGTCGCAGGTGCCGCCATCCCCGGTGGCGTACCCGCGCAGGATGAGCGCGAAGCGGCCCGCCTCCGTGGCGCGATGGTCGAGGCGCGCGCCGAGCCCTTCGCCCCCGTCGTCGTTCATGGCGACCTCCTGGCGGCGCGCCAGGGACCACAGGTGCAGCACGGGGTCGGCGCCGGCGCTCAGGTTCTGTGTCTCGGCCAGGATGCGCTGCCCGGCGGTCAGGTCGAGGAACCGGACCCGCACCACCCCGGCCAGCAGGTCCCGCACGACGGCGCTCAGGGGCGTCCCCTGCGGCCCGAGCAGCGCCGCCTTGTCCCCGCCGCCGCCGAGGTAATTGCGCTGGGCAGCCAGCCGCGAGGCGGGTGCAGCTGGCGCCTCCAGCGCTGCCTGCCCGGACGCAGCCGGCGGCTTGACCTGGCTCGACGCGAACCCGGCCTGCTGCCCTGCCGCGGGCTCCACCTTCGATCCCGGAGCCAGCCCACACCCCGCCCCGGAGAGCGCCACCGCGGCGAATATGGCCAGCCACCTCACAACGCCAATGTACTCGATCTCCCCGCCGCAAATAAAATGTCATATAGGGGGGTCAGACCCCACCTCTTGACATATTAAGAAAAATGTCATGTGCAGGGGTCAGACCCCACCACTTGACATTTTAGAGGAAGTAGCCGGCGAGGTATTTCAGGGCGGTGCCGGTGACCACCAGGGCGAGCATGGTCTCGATGGCGCGGGCGGGCAGGTGTTTTTGGGCCCGGGCGCCCAGGTACATGCCCAGCAGGCCGCCGGCGCCCAGCAGGCCGCCCAGGAGCCAGTCCGGGCTCAGGTCCGGTCGGGCGGCCAGCGGGCCGTAAATGGCGAAGAAGATCACGCCCACCACCGAGGTGAGGAAGGTGCTGGTGAGGGTCGCCCCGGCGATGGTGTGCACCGGCAGGTCCCAGATGGACACCAGCAGCGGCGCGATGATGGCCCCACCCCCCACGCCGTAGGCGCCGCCCACCACGCCGATGAAGATGGTGAAGGCCAGCAGCCCCAGGGGCGGGAAGCCGTGGGTCTTGCCCTGGAAGCTGTACTCCAGCCGCCGCAGGTCGAAGCGGGTGATCTCCACGCTGAACCCGGCCCCCGGCGCCGCGGCGCCCCCGGTCCCCGCGCCTTTCGCCACCTTCAGCGCCATGCGCACGCCGATGTAGAGCAGCACCAGCCCCACGAACAGCTTGAAGCTGCGCGCGTCTGGCAGCAGGTGGATGCGCGCCAGGCTGCCCAGCACGACCCCCGGCACCGTGCCCACGGTGACCAGCGCCACCAGCGGCCACACCATCCTTCCCTCGCGGATGTAGCGGTACACCCCAGACGGGATGCCGATGACGTTGAACAGGTGGTTGGTGGGGGTCACCGCCGGGCCCACGAACCCGAGCACGCTCACCTGGAACGGCAGCAGCAAGAACGCACCGGAGACGCCCGCGGTGGAGGTAAACATTGTGACCACCACCGCCACGAAGAAGGGCAGGGGTGCCGGCGTGACGACGCCCGAGATGGGGAAGCGCATCGAGGGCCATTTTGCCCCCGATGCGCCCGGAGCGCACCTACTTCGTGGACTCCTTTGTGGGCTGCGCCGGGTCGACGATGATGAAGTCCACCCGCCGGTTCTTGCCTCTACCGCGGCGCGACTTGTTGCTGGCGATGGGCCTGGTCTCGCCGAAGCCGAGGGCCTCCATGCGATCCAGGGCGATGCCCCTGGCGCCGAGGAACACCATCACGCTCCTGGCCCGCCGCCGGGACAGGTCCATGTTGAACTCGTCGCCGCCCCGGTCGTCGGTGTGCCCCTGGATCTGGACCTTCTTGACCCACTTGTTCTTCTCCAGCAGGTCCGCCACCAGGTTGAGCGTTGAGAAGCTGCGCCGCAGGATCTTGTCCTTGTTGGTGGCGAAGTACACCGGCGGCACCTTGATCTCGGTGCGGGTGATCTGCACCGGGCCCTTGCCCTTGTCCGGGCAGCCGTCCTCGTCGTCCACCCCGTTGACCGTCTCCGGGTCGTTGGGACACTTGTCGTCCCTGTCCAGGATGAAGTCGGCGTCGTTGTCCGTGTCGGGGCAGCCGTCCTCGTCGCGCCACTTGTCCTTGTCCTCGGCCTCCAGCGGGCACTTGTCTGCGGTGTCGAGGATGCCGTCGTTGTCGTTGTCCGGGTCGGGGCAGCCGTCCTCGTCCTCGAACTTGTCCTTGTCCTCGGGCTTGAGCGGGCACTTGTCCGCGGCGTCGAGGATGCCGTCGTTGTCCTTGTCGGGGCAGCCGTCCTCGTCCTCGAAGCTGTCCCTGTCCTCCGGCTCGTTGGGGCACTTGTCGGCGCTGTCGAGCAGCCCGTCGCCGTCGCTGTCCTTCTCAACCGGCGCCGGCGGCGGCTCGGGGGCCGGCTCGTGCATGTACTGGTACGAGACGCCCGCAAACACCCGGAACACCGGGGTGCCCACGCCCCGGGTCAGGCCGGGGCCGCCCCCCAGGTGAGCCCGCAGCCCCTTGTAGACGTTGAATCGCGCGCCCAGCAGCAGCTCCGCCGGGACCTCCTCCTTGTCCTGCTCCTCGATGGCCAGCGACAGGTAGGTATCAGCCAGCACGTCCATCACGCCCTTCCACGCCTCCACGCGCACGCCGGCGGACATCACAAGCTCGTCGTCCACCACCACGTTGTTGGCGGTGCCAGGCACCTGGAAGCTGCGCTCTCCGCGGATGCGGTAGCCCACGTTAATGCCCGCGTTTACGCGGTTCATGGCCAGCGAGATCACCGCCTTGGGCGTGAAGGTCACCGTGTCGTCGCCCAGGAAGTCTTCCTTGCTGCCGGTGGGGAAGGTGATGGGGAGCGCCACCGCGAAGGACACCGGCCCCACGGTGGCGATGCGCCCCTTGGGCACCAGCCGGATGTCGCCGATGCCTCCCGAGAGGCTGGCCCCGGCTCCCCGGCCGAACCCGTCGAGCCCGTCGCTGTCTTGCGCCAGAGTGGCCGGCAACCCCACGCCGATCTCCACCCGGTCCCACAACCCCATGGCGAGCATCAGGTCGAAGTTGAGCTGGTAGCTCACCACGTCCCGAACGTTGCGCTCCGTGGCCACGTTGTACAGCTGCAGCGGCCGGTGGGCGTAGCTGAGCAGGATGGCCGCCGCCGGGCTCAGGTGCTTCGGAATCTCACCGGTCTCGGTGACGTAGATGTTGTCCGGCCCCGCGGCCGGCTGGAAGTTCAGCAGCGAGACCCGGGGCCCCTGGGCGCTGGCGGTGCCAGCGGCGAGGAGGAGCCCCGCCACGACCAAAAGAGAGCCACCCGCTCTCCTCGCGCGCCCCCTGCGCCGCCTCCGCAAGCCGGCTAGCAGCAACACCCCCACCGCCAGCAGCAGGCCGCCGCCCGAGCCATCGCCCACCGAGCAGCCGCCGCCGCCGAACAGGAAGATGTCCTCGCCCTGGTCCGCGGAGGCGCCTGCCTCCTTCTGGGAGCCCTGGTCCGGCGCGCCCACGTCCTCGGCGGGCCCGGCATCGGGCACTCCAGCGTCGGGGGAGGGGCCGTCCGGTTGGCCCATGTCCGTGGTCTGCTGGTCCGGCCCGGTCGCGTCAGCCAGCGGGCCGTCAGGCGCGCCCGCGTCAGGCATGGTGGCGTCAGGCACGCTCGCGTCAGGCATGGTGGCGTCGGGCATGGTTGCGTCGGGCATGCCGGCGTCGGGCACCGTGGCGTCCGCGCCCATATCCGGCCCCGGCCCAGCGTCCGGCCCGCCGAAGTCGTCGGCAGGGTTGAGCGGGTTGCGCCCGTTCTTCACCTCGCTGCCGTCGCCCTCGCCGCCGTTGTCCGTGTCCCACTTGGTGGGGTCGGTCTCGCCGGTGTCCACCTTGCCGTTCTTGTTCTTGTCCTCCACCCCGTCGTCGAGCCCGTCGTTGTCAGAGTCCTTCTTGGTCGGGTCGGTCTCGCCCGGATCCACCTGGCCGTCCTTGTCCTTGTCCTCCACGCCGTCTTCGATGCCGTCGCCGTCGGAGTCCTTCTTGGTGGGGTCGGTCTCGCCGGCGTCCACCTTGCCGTTCTTGTTGGCGTCCTCAACGCCGTCGTCGATCCCGTCGCCGTCGGTGTCCTTCTTGGTGGGGTCGGTCTCGCCCGGGTCGAGCTGCCCGTTCTTGTTGGCGTCCTCCACGCCGTCGTTGATGCCGTCGCCGTCGCTGTCCGCCTTCTTCGGGTCGGTCTCGCCCGGGTCGACCTTGCCGTTGCCGTTCTTGTCCTCCTTGACGTCGGGGATGCCGTCCTTGTCGGTGTCGGTGGAGCTGCACACGTCGTCGTTGGGATCCAGCGGGTTCTTGCCCGCCTTGACCTCTGCGCCGTCGTTCTGGCAGCCGCCGTCAGTGTCCGCCTTGGTGGGGTCGGTCTCGGT
>CAZEFW010000108.1:0-27030 GCA_964511535.1 uncultured Myxococcales bacterium
ATGCCAGGATGCCAGGATGCCAGGACGCCAAAACGCCGAAATGAAATGGTCCTTGAGTGGACAACTCCCCTCAACCTTCAACCCTCAACCGTCAACTTCCGACTGTCGACTGTCGACCAGCTAGCTCCCATACCCCGAGCGCTGACGACCCACTGCCAACCACAAACTAATCACAGGTCCCGCTCAGCTTGTCCTTGATGCGGTCGGTGATCTGGGTGACGAAGTAGCCCTCGCCCTGGGGTCCCGGGGTGAGGTAGGCCTTGACCGAGACAGAGAACGCCTTGGGGTTGGTCTTGGTGTCCTTGGAGTAGTCCTCCACCGTGTACTTGTAGGTGGGCGGTGAAAATGAGTTGGTGATGATCTTCCACCGCTTGCGCTCGTTGGACGCCGTGGTGTCGAATTTGAACCCGAGCTTGTTGCGCAGGGTCTCCTCGGTGGGGTCGTTGGAGGTGGCGTCGCTGTTGCCCGAGTTGAGGGTCCACTCGATGTAATCGGAGTTGGCCGAGAACGCGGCCACCGGGTTCATGTTGGCGTCCAGCAAGAAGGCCGTGAGCTCCAGCTGCCCGCCGTCGGCGATCTTGGTGTCCCCCGTGCTCGTCTTGATGCGGCTGGTGCGGTTGGAGCTGTCCACGGCGCCGGTCCAGAGGATCTTGTTCAGGGCCATGATCTTGGTGGAGCCGTCCCACTTGCCGTTGGCCTTGTCCCACTTGCCGTTTCCGTCGCTGTCGATGTACTTCTCGTTCGGGTCCTTGGTGTCGTTGTCGTCCAGGTCGAGGAACGGCTCCGGCGCGTCGATGAACGGCTCGCCCTGGTCGTACTTCCCGTTGCCGTTGGTGTCGGTGAACGCCTCCTCGCCCGGCACCACCGCCACGATGGTCACCAGCCCGTCCCGCGGGTTGCGCGAGCGCCCGTTGCCGTCCTTGTAGCCCGGCTCGCCCAGCGAGGAGTCGCGGTCCACCTCCTTGGGCGTCGGGTTGCCACCCTTGGGGCTGTAGACGTAGACCTTCTTGCCGCTGTAGGAGTCGTTGGTCGCCTTGATGGAGCCGGCCTCGGCCATCAGCTCGGCCTTCAGCGCAGACGCCGGGATCACGGATCCGGTGCGGGACTGCGCGGTCAGGGTGCAGGTGACCTTGATGTTCGGGGTGGGCGTACGAAGGGCGGCGATGTTGGCGGCATCGCAGGTGAGGCGCAGCTTGCCGTCCACCGGGTTGTTCTTGCCTGACGGCGCCCCGAAGGTGATGGAGATGCTGTCGGTGGGGGTCAGGCCGCTCGGCTCGTCGTAGTACGACGCGGTGACGGTGGCCTTGCCCTGGGACTTGCCGCTGTACAGCTTGAGCAGCGCCTTGCCCTCGCCGTCGGTGGAGACCTCCTGGTAAACGGTGTCCGCCACCGAGGCGCTGAAGCTGCCGCCCGTGGCGTCCCACGTCACCTTCTTGCCCGCGCCCATGGGCTCGTCGCCGTTGGTCACCAGCGCGGTGAGCTGGGCGAAGTCGATGCCGCCGGCGCTGATGGTCAGGCGGTCAGCGCTGAGGGTCAGCTCGGGGGCGCCGCAGCCGGGCCCGAGGGACAGGGCCAAGGCCGCGGCGATGATGGTTCTGATAAAGCCAGTCTCTTTCACGTGTTTCTCCATGTCATACAAGGGTCAGCGTTTTTTCTCCGCGCAGGTCTTCTCCAGCTGCTTGAACAGCCGGCGCCCCTCGGGCGTGGGGT
The DNA here is from genome assembly GCA_964511535.1 of uncultured Myxococcales bacterium. Taxonomy (GTDB): domain Bacteria; phylum Myxococcota_A; class Polyangia; family CAZCFB01; genus CAZCFB01. The sequence goes on from CAZEFW010000108.1 coordinate 1,711, forward strand.
GGCGCTTGAGCTCGTCAGCGAACGTCTGCTTCAGGCTCCGGCAGCCCGGCTGGATGTCCCTGCCGTCGGACTTGAGCTCCTGGAGCTTCTGCAGCGTGTGCAGCGCCACGCGATAGCGGGCCTCCACCTCGGGCTCATGGCTCACCATCGGCTCGCCGCCCTTGGCCGTGCAGCCGGCCAGCAGACAGCCCCAGGCGATGAAGAGCAGGGCGCGCGCGGTCATACTGGGATCTTCTGCGGCGTCGGCGCGGGTGTCAAATGGCGGATCGCGGGGGGCTCAACCTTCGCGGCTGCTCCCGTCCCGGTACTGGAGGGTCTCACCCTCGGTGGCGGCGGCCATCACCGTGGCGGACAGGTCGCCGGTGACGTTCACGGCGGTGCGGAACATGTCGAGGATCCGGTCCACGCCGAGGATCAGCGCCACGCCCACGGTGGGCACGCCGATGGAGGTGAGCACCAGCGCCAGGGTGATCATGCCCACACCGGGGACCCCCGCGGCCCCCACGGAGGCGAGGGTCGCGGTGAGCACGATGTTCAGCTGGTCCATCACCGACAGGTGCATGTCGAACACCTGGGAGATGAAGATGGCGGCCACCCCCTGGTACAGGGCGGTGCCGTCCATGTTCACCGTGGCGCCGAGGGGCAGCACGAAGGAGCTCATCTGGTTGCTCACCCCGAGGTTCTCCTCGGCGCACTCCATGGAGACCGGCAAGGTGGCGCTGGACGACGAGGTGGAGAACGCGATGAGCTGCGCGGGCCGCGCCGCGCGCCAGAAATCGCCGAAGCTGATCTTGCCCAGCACGCGCACCACCGAGGTGTAGACCGCCGTGGCGTGGATCCCGAGGCCGAGCAGCACCGTGAGGGTGTACACCGCCAGCGCCTTGAGCACGCTCAACCCCGACGTGCCCACCACCTTGGCCACAAGGGCGAGCACTCCATAGGGCGCCAGCTTCATGATGATGTGCACGCACATCACCATGGCGTCGTTTACGGCGTCGAACACCCGCACCACCCGGGCGGCCTTCTCCTCAGGGATCAGGGTCAGCGCGATGCCGAAGAAGATGGCGAAGAAGATGATCTGCAGCATCTCCCCCGACGCCATGGACTTGACCGGGTTGGTGGGCACGATGCCGAGCAGGTTGTCCACGGCAGAGGGAGACTCCCCCGCCTTCTTGGCCTTGTCGGTGGCGGCCCCCGAATACTGGGCCACCAGGTTCTTCTTGTCCTCGGGGCTTATGTAGTCCCCTGGCCGGATGACGTTGGCCACGGTGAGGCCGATGGTGATGGCCAGGGTGGTGGTGATCAAGAAGTAGCCGAGGGTCTTGCCGCCCACCCGGCCGAGCTTGCGGATGTCGCCCAGGGAGGCCACGCCCACCAGCAGCGAGGCGAACACCAGGGGCACGATGACCATCTTGATCAGCCGCAGGAAGAGCAAGCCCACCGGCTCCACGGCGGCGATGACCGACACCCCTGTGGAGCTCACCGGGCGGATGCCCGCCTCCGCCTTGATCCACGCCTCGTGGCGCGCGCCCGGCTTGAGGCTGCCGCTCTTGTCCTTGAGGGCGTGGCGCTTGCTAACCGTGAAGGCGACCCGGAAGTACAGGTCGCGCCCGTGGCCCCGCTCCTCCAGCAAGGTGAAGCGCGTCTTGACCGCGGGCAGCTTCAGGCCGGTGAGCGAGCCGCCCGGCGCAGAGAGCAGCTTCAGGCTCTGGGGGTTGTTGGAGATGATCAGATCTGGCGTCAGCAGCGTCGAATTCGGCCCGAGCAGGATGCCCAGGACGACGCCGACGGCCATGCCGATGAATATCTTCGTATAGATTTTCACGTGGGTCCGACTGCACCACGGAGGCCCCTGTCACGTCAAGGTCAGAGCCCCGATTCGGGCTCAGCGCGCGGGCTTCGTAAACCGCCTCTCGCCGTCGTGGATGAAGGCGCGGCGGATGGCCTTGACCGGCCGCTTCTGGTGCTTCGCGTAGAACCGTACGCCCCCCATGAAAACCTGGTGCTGGGGCGCGGCGAGCATCAGCTGCCGCGCGAGGCCGTCGATGGTGAAGGCGCCCGGGTACATCAACGTCCGGGTCAACAGCAGGGCGCGGCGGTGCTCGCCCGGCAGGTGGCGCTTGAGGTACGGCGCGGTGGCGCAGGCGAGGGCGAAGAAGCCGACGGGCCGGGTGCGCGTGGCAGGGGGGAAGCGATAGCTCCGCTCGTCCATCAGGTGGTTGTGACCGGCGTAGCCCAGCACATGCCCGGCGCCGCCTGCGGCCAGCTTGATCCCGCCGGGCAGGGCCACCTCGACGGCGCCCTGCCCTCGCACCTGGCGGATGAAGGTGTCGTTGGCCCGGCTGATCTGTTTGCCTCGATAGCCGAGGCCCACCAGGTAGACGTCGAGGCCTCCCTTCACGCCCAGGCGACGCCAGGCCCTCGACGGTCGGCGGACCCGGGCGCGGTAGACCGCGCGCTGGATGATCACCGCTCCATCGCCGCCGTCCAGCAGCACCCGCTTCCACCGACGGGCGTGGTCGAAGTAGGCGCGGAAGCCCGCTGCCCCGCCCCAGTACAGGTTGCCCGCCGGGCGGTCGCCGTCCCCGCGCTTGCTGCTGCCGCAATGGATCACCGAGTTGTCGCACAGGGCGACGTGCACCGTGATCACCAGGGGCTTGCCCTGCTTCAGGTCGGCCGCGATGCGCTGGTAGAGCGGATCCAGTGGGGCGTCGTCGGCCCAGGCCGGGCTCGCCAGCAGCGTGAGGAGGGCGATGATGGGGGCGCGAGGGGACATGCTCGTATTACGTCAGGCGCCGCCGCGTTTGTGGTGCAGCATCACGGCCGCGCCGGCCCCGGCAAGGGACCAGAGCACCACCACCAGGGTCAGGGCGGCCATGTCATCCGAGCCATCGCTGTAGCCCGCCTCCGAGGCGGCGGCCCGGGCCCACAGCGCCATGGCCGCGAAGGCAGCGGCGGTGAGGCCTGCAGGGATCCAGAAGGCGAGCACTCGCACCCGGCGCCGGGTGGAGCGCCAGCACGCCACCAGATGGATCAGGACCGCCGGCGCGGCCATCAGCGTCATCAGCGCCGCGGCGGGCAGGATCTCCGGGTCGCGGCCGTGGATCAGCGCGCCGACCAGGGCCGCGCCCAGGGCGGCGCCGAAGATCACCAGCGCCCGCGTCGCCAGCGCCTTCACCGTCGCTTCCCCGAGGGCAAGTAGGAGGGCTCATATCGCTGCTCCGGGTCGCCATTGAGGGTGGCGGTGATGGGCGCCTCCGCTGCGGTCTGCCAGGGTACGCTGGGCCACCAGCGCCGGGGCGCGGGCGGCTGGTCGACGTCGATGACCTCCCCCGGGCGAGGCGCGACCCACGCCACGCCGGCCGCCCGGGCGGCGACCCACACCCGCTCGACAGGCTCGGTCCAGCCGTGCATGGCCAGGCTGAAAAGTCCCCAGTGGATCGGCATGAAGAGCTTGCCTCGCATCATCACATGTCCGCGGATCGCCTGCTCCGGGCCGGCGTGCCAGTCGGGCCAGGCGCGATGGTACGCCCCCACCTCGATCATCACCAGGTCGAACGGCCCCAGCCGCTCGCCGATGAGGGTCATCTCGTCGAACAGGCCGGTGTCGCCCGAGAACATCACCCGCCGCTCGGGGCCGATGAGGGCGTAGCCGGCCCACAGCGTGCGGTTCTGATCCAGCACCTGACGCCCCGAGGCGTGGCGCGCCGGGGTGGCCACCACGCGCAGGTCGCCGATCCGGTGCTCCTGCCACCAGTCGAGCTCCACGATGCGGTCGGGCCGGATGCCCCAGTACTCCAGGTGGGCGCCCACGCCCAGGGGCGTGACGAAGGTGACGTCCCACCCGCGCATGCGCTGGATGGTGGGCTGATCCAGGTGGTCGTAATGATCATGGGAGATGAGTACAAGGTCCACGCCCTCGAGCTGCTCGAGGGGCAGCGGCGGCTCGTACCAGCGCGACGGGCCGAGGGAGGGCCAGGGGAAGGGAGACCGGCCGAAGATCGGATCGGTGAGCACCCGCTTGCCGGCGAGCTCGATGAGGGTGGTGGAGTGGCCGAGCCAGGTGATCCGGAGCGCGCCGGGCGCAGCGGCCAGCTGCCGGGCGGTGTCGTCGGACACCGGCAGCGGCTGGTCGGGCACGGCCACCTCACTCACCTCGAACATGGCGGTGATGGAGCCGAGCATGTCGTTCCACAGCGGCTGCTTGTTGACGAACACGCCGTCGCTCGAGTTGGGGGACGCCTCCATTCGCACCAGCCGCGCGCCTGCCGGCGCCTTGCCAAGGGCGCGCCAGGAGGTGGCGAGCCCCAGGCCCAGGGCCAGCACCAGGAGCACCAACAGGGCGAGCAGTGAGCGGAGGATCCAGCGACGCATGCAGAGGTATTACCCAGAAAAGACCAGAGGGCCAGCCGCTGATGGCTGACCCTCTGGCTATGTCATGCGCGCCCGGAGCGATTCGAACGCCCGACCCTCGGTTCCGTAGACCGATGCTCTATCCAGCTGAGCTACGGGCGCACAACGAAAATGTAGGTAACCCAGGGGTTCACTTTGGTCAAGTCCCAATGCGCAAGCGGCCCGTGGGGGGCTTCGCGTCAGGGCGTAAATGGGGATATATTGGGGGGAGTTTATGTAGCCTGAGAGGTAACCTAATGAATCGCCTGGCCTACTCCCTGTTGTGCGCCTGCCTGCTTATCAGCGCCTGCACCACCAAGAACCCCGTCGCTCTGGATCAGGGCGCTCCCCCGGCCGACACCGGCGCCCGTGATGGGCAGGTGAAGTTCGACGGTTACATCCCGCCGGACGGCGTCAAGCCGGACATGCCGGTGGCCAAGCCGGACATGCCCGTGGCCAAGCCAGACATGCCGGTGGCCAAGCCCGACTTCCCGGTGGCCAAGCCAGATATGCCCGTGGTCAAGCCTGACATGCCAGTCGCCAAGCCGGACATGCCCGTGGCCAAGCCTGACATGCCAGTCGCCACGCCGGACATGCCCGTGGCCAAGCCAGACATGCCCGTGGTCACGCCAGACATGCCAGTCGCCACGCCGGACATGCCCGTGGTCACCAACAACGCGTTGTGCGCCGGCGCCCAGAAGGTCGCCTGGGTGGGCGGCAAGATCTCGGTGAAGGGCAGCACCAAGGGCGCGGCCAACGAGTACGGCACCGGCATCAACTGCGGCAACTACTCCACCGTCTTTCCGGCCAACCAGCGCTACTACAAGGTCAGCCTCACCGCGGGCAAGTCGTACCGCTTCTCGTTCAAGCCGAAGTACTACTACGCGCGCATGTACCTGTTCCAGGGGTGCGGCATCAGCGCCATCAACGCGGGCTGCGGGTCGGGAGGCAAGACCGGCGACGTCAGCGCCAGCGTCAACTCGGGCTACACCGGCACCATCCTGTTCGCGCCGTCCACCAGCGGCGACTGGATCGTGGCCGTGGACGGCACCAACCCCAAGTACAGCGGCGACTTCACCGTCGAGGTCGACGAGTACAACAAGCCGCTCAACGTCACATGCGCCACGGCGCAGAAGCTGACCTTCGTGGACTCGCAGGCCTCGGCCAGCGGCAACACGGTGGGGGCCAAGAACGAGTTCGGCTCCAGCATCGACTGCGGAAACACCTCATACAAGTACGTGGGCCAGCAGGTGTACTACAAGGTGTCGCTCACCGCCGGCACCACCTACAACGTCCGCCTCAAGCCCGCCTTCTATGCGTCGATGTACATCTTCCGCAGCAGCAAATGCACTGCCGCGGGCATCAACGGCGACTGCGCGTCAAACGGCAAGTTCGGCGACTACGAGTACTACGTCACCACTTACGGCAAGACCATCGCCTTCTCCCCGGCTGCCAGCGGGGACTACACCATCGCCGTGGACAGCCGCTACGCCAGCTACGCCGGCAGCTTCGACCTGACCGTCACCCGCATGACCCCCACCACCAACAGCACCTGCGCCAAGGCCACCAAGCTGAACCCCACCGGTCCGAAGGTGGTGATCCACGGCAGCACCAAGGGGCTGAAGAATGAGTACGGCACAGGGGTCAAGTGCGGCCAGAGCTCGGCCTACGCCTTCGACGGCCCGCAGCAGTACTTCCAGATCAACCTCGCAGCGGGGTCGGCTTACGAGGTCACCCTGGAGCCGGCCTTCTATTACGCCAGGTTCTACCTGTTCGGCGCCAAGTGCGGGGCCAATGCCATCGATCAGGACTGCGCCAGCCTCGGCGCCGCCGGAGACTGGGCCAGCGCCACGAGCTCCACGCCGGGCAAGCTGCTCTACATCCCCAAGAGCAGCGGACCGCACCACATCGCCGTGGACAGCACCGGCCCGTCCTACAGCGGCATGTACAAGCTGACCATCGAACAGGTCCCGGTGCCCACCAACGGCGCCTGCGCCAAGGCCCAGGCCGTGGCCCTGACCTCCGGACAGACCACCACCCTGCTCGGCAACACCGCCATGTTCGCCAACGAGTTCGGCTCCCAGATCTTCTGCAACAACTACTCCACGGTCTATGTGGGCAAGCAGGCGTACTACAAGTTCAGCCTCGTCGCCGGGCAGAGCTACACCTTCTCCCTCAAGCCGAAGTTCAAGAACGCGCGGTTCTACATCTTCGACGGGAGCTGCAAGCCGGCGGATATCAACCTGGACTGCGGCTCAGGCGGAAAGACCGGGGCAGTGTCGGCAAACAGCTACTACTACAACACCGTGAGCGTGACCTTCAAACCGACCAAGACCGGCACCTACCACCTGGCCGTGGACAGCACCACCCAGACGGCCGCCGGCCCGTTCGTATTGACGGTGAAGTAGAGGGGTCCGGGCCGGGGCCCCCTCGACGGCGATCAGCTGGTCCCGTCGCCGATCATCATCTCCATGGCGGAGACCACGTACTCGTCCGGGACATCCACGGCGACCCGCAGGCTGCGGGGCTTGGCACGGTCCACGCGCCCCGAGAACTCCAGCGAGGTCCCGTCAGGCAACGCCATCACCATGTGGACGGTATCGCCCAGCTCGATCCCCGGCTCACGGCGCAGGTAGATGTCCATCCCTTCATGGTCCAGGACCACGGCGCGGCGCAGCTGAACGGGATCGCCGATGCGCAGGAACATGGAGTGCGGTGGGCCGGTGACCAGCCGGGACACGCGCAGGAACCCCTTCTTGCCGTCGGCCCGGGTGCCGCCGCTGTCCCGGCTGGCCCGGCGCCTTCCCGCCCGCGGCGGCGCTCCGGGTGCGCCCTGCCGCAGCTTTTCTGCCAGGGCTTGTAGCCGGGAAGTCGCCGTGCCAGGCCGGGTGGGCGTGTGCCCGCCTCCGCCAGTGGTGCTCCAGCCGACATACTTGCCGTCCCCGCTGGAGGCGCCGCTGCTGAACTCTCGATCGGCGCCCTCCGACTCGAGCACCGGCACCAGGTCGGCCGTCTCGCTGCGCTCCTCGAACTCGGGGTGGTCGGGGGTCAGGTCGCTGGGCTCGAAGACCTCACTCGCCGGCGGGACAGGCGCTGTCCGGGTCGTCGCGAGATCCGCCCCGGGCATGTCCGCGCTCCCTCGTTGTTCGCCCGGCGTCGGCGCCCTGCGCGCCCGCGCCCGGAGCCGGTCCGTCATGGCCTGCAGCCGGGAGGTGGCCTCCACCGCCCGGCCACTCGCGCTGTCACCGCTGCCCGTGGTGCTGGCGCCCGCGCGCTTGCCGCCCGTGCGTGGCGAGCCGGTGTCGAACTCCTGCTCGGCGCCATCTGACTCCAGCACCGGCACCAGGTCGGCCGTCTCGCTGCGCTCCTCGAAGTCGGGATGATCCGGAGTCAGCTCCCGGGGATCGAACCGCGGCTCCGTCTCGGGCGCAGCCTTGCCCAGCGTCTTGCCGGTCCGTCGCTCCGCGGCTCGGCGGCACGGCGCGAGGGCCGCAGGCTGGTGCTGGAAGCCGTACGCCTTCAGGTCGGGGTTCGCCTGGTGAAGCCCCGTGAGGAGGAGCTCCTGGTCCTCGCTGTCGATGAGCGCGTAGGTGCAGTACAGCACCCTGCCGCTGATGACGCGGCAGGTCCGCTCCGACAGCACATGCTGCACCGTGGCGCTACAGTCCAGCAGCCTGGTGCCGCGCGCCCAGTCGATACGGAGCAGCAGGTCCTCCCCCACCTCGACATGCTCCGCACACCAGATCAGGGCCTCCTCGCCCGCCATCCACCAGATGTACCCGGAGGTGAACCCCATACGCCCCTGGATGGTGACCATGAGCACATGCTGCATGGAGACCTCTCGCCCCGGACGCGATGGATTCTGCTTACGGCTCATCGACTCCTGTATCGGTCAATTGTTGTGGGTGGGGCTATTGTAGATCAATCTGCTCGAAACCTGCAAATCAGGTAACGTGGGGGGCCTGCTGCAGGAGACCGGCTACTCGGATGATGCGGCGAAGGCGTGGTAGACCCGGCTGCCGTGCACCACCGCTCCCAGGGCCATCTTGCCCTGCTCGCCGTGCAGGGTCTGGCCCGCGCCTGGCGCCTCCTGCCGCGCCACCGGCGCGCCGAGGGCGGCGGCCAGCGCTTGACCCACCATGCCGGCCGGATCCGCCGGTTCCGCGCTGGACGGGTAGCGCTGCAGCAGCAGCCCGCGCGCCACCTTGCGCCAGGCGCGCCGGTACAGCGAGGGCGCGCCGAACAGGTCCAGGGCGACGACCCGGCCGTCGTGGATCGCCGCAAGGCCGTGCTGTCCCGCCTCGGGGATCAGCCGCGCCAGGTGCTGCTCCACCTCCGCCGACCGGGCCTCGGCAGCCTCGGAGAAGGCCTGGGTGCGGGACTCCACGCCGGTCTGGGTGATGTACTCGTCCACGTCCTGCCACACCGCGGACTGGTCGGCGTCGTAGGCGCCGGTGGTCACCACTGACCGGGACAGGCGGCTCAGCTTTCGGGCGCGGGCGCGGCTGGACAGGGTCCTGCCCGCAGAGGTGAAGCTGTCCGAGACATGGCGCCAGCGGCCCTGCTCCACGCAGCTGACCGGCACCTGCACCGGCGCTCCGGGCGGCACCAGCAGGCTGGTATTGAACACCCGGTTCTGCTTGGCGCCCACCACCTCCTCCCCGTCCAGCAGGAGCAGCAAGCCGTCGCCGCTGTAGGTCACCTCGATGGTGTTGACGCGCCCCGCGTTGTCCAGCTCGGCCACCTGCACGCTCCCCGCCGCCTGGGCCTCTTCCAGGAGCACGGCGTCCTGCGGCTGATCGTCGGCGAGGAGCGGCACCACCGTCAGGTTCCCCACCTTCCGCGGCTCCCCGATCCGGGTCCGCTGGAGCAGCGCCCCAAGCTCCTCTGCCCTGTTCATCTGCTGGTTCATGGTCTCCCTCCTGTCGAGGGGCGCCAGGCCCCGCGCGTCAGGTATAATACGTTCGGGCCGCCGCGCATCTGACAGGAGAACCGTCGAATCAGCTATAATCGCTAATCCCGGTCAGCGCAGGTGTCACCCATGACGTCCTCGTCAAAGAAGCGCAAGAAGCAACGACAGCTGGCGCTGCGCATCCGCGACCGGCTCGTGGCGTACCTCGAGGAGCGCAGCTCGTACTTCCGCAGGCGCAAGTTCGACACCGACTGGGAGTTGAACCCGGACTACTGGCACGAGCTGAAGGCCCGGACCGACGGCAACGGCATGGCCGCGGTCCGCGTCCGCGACCTCGCGCCAGGCGGCGCCGACCCGGTGGCCGACATGGTTCGAGAGGCCCGCGCCTTGCTGGCCTTCGACGACCTGTACGACGGCAACTGGCCCGACCGGTTCAACGACGACGTGCGCTGCGATCTGGAGACGGCGCGGTATGAGCTGGACAAGATCGTCGAGCTGGTGGCGGGGGACCGAGAGTGACCGTGCGGGAGCCTGCGGCGCGGCGCCGCCGGCCCTACCCCTACGACCTGCACATGCACAGCGACCTGTCCGACGGCGCCCTGCCCTGGCCGGACCTGCTCGAGCTCTGCGCAGAGGTGGGGCTGCAGGGGCTGGCCATCACCGAACACAACCTGGTGGGGCCGGTGGAGGACATCGCCGCGGCCGCGGACGACCTGGGGCTGGGCTACATCCCGGCGGTGGAGATCAAGACCACCTGCGCCGCGCAGATCGAGGCCTACGGCCGCTTGGGCCATGACATCCATCACCTCTTCCCGGTGCAGGAGCTGCTGATCTACGGCGTGGATCCGCTAAACGAGGACCTGGCCCGGCGCTCCCGGACGCACCTGCAGGGCAAGCGACAGTATGTGCGCGAGCTGTGCCGCCTCCTGGCCCGCCGCAGCACGGCCGAGCTCCCCGGGGTCAAGACCCACGCGCCCCTGGAGCTGGACCCCGAGGCCATCATCTCCGCGGCGGGCGCCTACGTGGGGTCCACCCACGTGCTGCAGGCGCTGCTGGAGCGCTACGGGCACCTGGCCCCCGGGCTGACCAAGGCCGAGGTCAAGCCGCTGGTGCTCTCGCAGCAGCCGGCCGCCGCGGCGGCGCTCGAGGGCGACCCATTCTTCGGCCTCGATCTGCTGGACGCCGTCCCGCTGGCTCGCCGGTGGGGGGCGGTGGTGGTGCTGGCCCACCCCTTCGCGGCTTCGCGCCACGGCATGGAGGCGTTCTACCGGGATCACCTGCTGCCCGCGCTGGTTGACAGGGGCCTCGACGGCATCGAACATGCTTACCCGGAGCACACGCCGGCCGAGCTGACCTTCCTCGACGAGATGTCCCGCCGGTTTGGGCTGCTCAGAACAGGGGGATCCGATTTCCACAGGAAAGGAGACTCCCACTTCGCGCCGGGCCGTGGCGGCGTCTTCAGGGAAGGCTGGCGACAGCTGCGGCGGCTGGTGCAACGGAGGGGATGACCATGGATCACGACTTTCTACTGGGCGACTACCCGGAGGAGACGGTCGAGGCTTACGAGGAGATCTGCGACCAGGTGGAGGAGAGCTACCCCTCGTTGCTGGTCATGCTCATGCACCGCTACTTCGACGCCTGCGAGGAGGAAGATTTCGCCATCGCGGTCAAGCGACTCCTCGACTGCTTCGAGCTGGGCGTGCCTTTCGCCTGCGCCCTGCTGCTGCACGAGTACCACCGCCGCGGGGTCCGCGATCCGATCATCAAGCAAGCCGTGGACAAGCTGCTCTCCAAGCCGCTGACCCTGGGCGACTGGATGGATATCCTGGGGCGCCTGCTCAAGGTGGAGACCGATCAGGATCCGGTCTTTCGTACGGCGTTCCGCAAGGTGAGCCACAGGAACAACGGCAAGCTCACCAGCTTCGGCAAGCGGCTGTTCAACACCGTGGTCAAGGAGCGCAACGAGCAGGCGCACAACACAACCCTGGACGCCGAGCTCGCCCTGGAGGTGCTGGTCAGACATGAGCCCACCCTGTTCGAGTTCTTCAGCGCCCTCGAGCCCCTGAAGCGCCACCCGACCTTCATCCTGCTGTCCGAGAGCATCGACGACGACGGCAACCGCAGCGCCAAGATCAAGCCGCTGGTGGGCTCCGGGCGCTCCAAGTCGTTGACGATCCGGTGCGACTGCAAGCTCGCTCCGGAGCAGATCTACCTGGCCCACAACGAGAACCTGCGGCGGGTCAAGGCCGACGAGATCGTGCCGCTGCTGCCCATGGTCGTCCACCCGGCCGCCGAGGCCAAGGCGGGCAAGAAGCGCAAGGTGTTCCTTTACCAGACCGTGACCGACAAGCCGGAGCTGCTGATGTACGTCAGCCCGGGAAAGCACCGGCTGAACATCTCCTGCTTCAACGATGAGTTCTGGGAGTTCGTGGGAGATTTCGGCTGCACGCCGCCGCAGCCGCGCAAAAAGCGCAGCCGCAAGCGGCACTCATGGGAGACCCTGGAGCAGGCGGCCCGCAAGGAGTCTCAGCACTTCGTGGACAGCATGGCCCGCGAGAAGTACGACCGCGACCTGTTCGTGCAGCGGGCCACGTTCACCGAGGCGGCCAGGCAGTTTCTGGCGCACCCGCGGCGACGCGGCTTCGCGTTGCTCGGCAACAGCGGGGCGGGCAAGACCAACGTGCTGTGTCACCTGACCGAGCAGCTGATGGCCGAGGGCCACCTGGTGGCCACGTACTACGCCAAGGTGTTCGCGGACACCACCCTCGACCAGTACCTGACCCAGGCGTTCGAGGTGCCGGACCTGAAGGCCCTGCTGGCCAACCTCGAGGCAGAGGCGGCGGGACAGGAGGGCAAGCAGGCGGTGTTCATCTTCGACGCCGTCAACGAGTGTGTCCCCGGCGCGGAGAACCAGGGGGGCATGACCCCGGCGAAGCTGATCGGGCACATCGACCGGCTGCTGGTGCAGGCCGGCCACGCGCACGTCAAGGTGATCCTCAGCTGCCGGACTTACACCTGGGAGGAGGCGCAGACCAGCCTCGGTCAGGCGCACAGCCTCGAGGACTGGTTCACCACCAGGGACCTCGCCGCGGGGGGTGACGACCTGGACGCCCCCCCCGCCGAGATCGACCTGGGCGGCTTCACGCCGGAGGAGCTCGGCGCGGCCTACCCGCGCTATGCGCAGAAATTCCAGCTCCAGACCACCCTCGACGAGTTGAACGAGCGCCGCTACCGGCTGCTGCGGCACCAGCTGCGCGATCCGTTCCTGCTCAAGATGGTCAGCCACGCCCACAAGGGCCAGCCCCTGCCTGGCAAGATCGAGTCGGTCTCCTTGATGGCCAGGCTTTACGAAGACATGGTGACCGGCGGCGAGGAGGTGGGGCGCGCGGCAGAGCATGGCAGCCTGCTGATGGCCCTGGCCAGCCAGATGCGCCGGCAGGGCTGCGACAGCCTGGAGCTGGAGGAGGTGCGCAGCCTGGGCCCGGAGGATCCGCTGCGGCGGCTGCTGTTCGGCGCGGACGGCGAGTTCAGCCCCGCGGTGCGGCGCCTCATCGACCGCGGCGTGCTGCGGCTGGAGCTCCAGACCGCCTGGCACGAGCTGCGCTTCGTCTACGACCGGTTCCACGAGTTCGTGCTGGCCCGGGTGCTGCAGAGGGAGCTCCGGCGGCTGAACGGGGACGGCGCGCTGGTGGGCTACTTCGAGCGTGAGCTGGGGCGGGTCGGCTCCTCGGCGGTGTCCTGGGGGGCGCTGGCCACGGCGCTGGTCATGATGCACCAGCAGAGCCCGCGCCCGGCGCTGTTCACCGGGCTGGCCGCCAGCGAGATGTACGGCGCCCAGGGCCTCGTGGTGCACGTGCTCAACCAGCTGAGCCGGGAGGATTACCCTGCGGCCCGGGAGGTGCTGGGCCACATGCTGGGCACCGCCGCCCGGGACCGGCGGGCCATCAAGCGGCTGCGGAAGCTGGATGACCCGAACCCATCGGCGGAGGAGGTGGCGCAGCGCGAGGATCTGCATCAGCGGCTCCTGCCCGCGACCCGCGCCAAGCGCGCCGCCATCAAGGTGCTCTACGACATCTACCGCTCCCCCTTCTTCGTGGACGAGCTGTACGACGAGGAGGACTCCCCCCTGGCGCTGCTGTGGAAGGCCCTGGCCGACCCGATGGACCCGATCCGCGAGGCCGCCACCTGCACCATCTACTACCTGTGGCGTGAGTACCCGGACGTGGCGTTCGGCATGATCCACCGGCTGGCGCGGGAGTTCCTCGGCCGCAGCATCCTCACCCGGTACAGCCAGTCGACCCGCAAGCGCGAGCTGGAGCCGTGCGCCCAGCTCAGCTCATTGCTGTTCGCCGAGACCCTGGTCAGCGGGGCCGAGCTCGATCAGCTGCTGGAGCTGCGCCAGCTGTGGATGAAGATCGTCGACAAGCTGACCCTCGGCTTCAGCTCCTTCGCGCCGGGCACCCTGGTCAAGGCGGGCAACTGGATGGTGATGAAGGGCGCCCGGGTGATCTCCAGCTACGTCAATAACCTGATCGAGTACGAGAATTTCTGGCTCACGGTGCCGGAGTCGGGCGAAGGGTACACCCGGGACGATTTCCGCTCGCTGGTGCCGTTCCTCGACCCGGACGTCGGCGGCTTCGAGGCGATGCACGACACGGTGGTGGAGGGCGCCCGGCTGGGCGACTCCTTCAACAACTACCTGCTGGAGCGGGTGCTCATCGCCCAGGGGGTGCGGGGCTACGAGCGTATCGCGGACCTGGTGCACCAGATCTACAACGACGCCGACAACGCGCACCCCGAGTACACGCAGATGTCCATGCTGTACGTGATCTTCCACACCCTGGACAAGATGCAGACCATCCCGGAGGAGCACTTCGAGCGCTACGCCGAGTACATGGAGCCCTGGACGCTGTCGTGCAAGGGCTACTTCTTCGCCAACCGCAACGACGTCGCCAACCGCAACCGGCCGTACAAGCAGTACACCCTCAACTGGTACGGCGCCCTGCACGCCCGGCTGTACGGCGACAGCAGCGCCGAGGTGCCGCTGTTCGACAAGTTCATGGTCAACGCCTTCGAGCGCCAGGACCGGGACCTGCTGCTGTACGTGGTGGACAACATCGGCACCCTGGCCGCGGACTTCGGCTGCTGGCGCAGCGCCCTGGGCCTGTTCGAGCGCTGCCTCGGGATGTTCGAGTCCACCGACGACCTCGAGGTCTTCAACAGGGAGGGCGAGCCGCGCATGCGCACCATCCTCGCCCGCACCCTGGCCACCATCCGCGGCTACTTCGGCAAGGAGGTGGACCGCTTCGTGATGGAGGAGTTCGCCACCACCAGCTTCCCCGACTTCGAGTCGTTCCGGGAGGAGCTGGTGCGCCACGAGGCGTCCGAGGCCCTCGGCGATTTGCTGACCCACAAGATGGGCAACTTCTTCGTGCACGGCATCGTGCACCTGCCCGCGGTGCGGGAGCACATCCAGGAGATCCTGCTGCAGGCGCCGGACCACGAGGACGCCGAGAGCTGGATCAAGCGGGCGGTCACCCCGCACCTTATCCACTACCTGCTCAACCTTGATGTGTGAGGCATGAGATGAGCTCCGACGAAAAGGTCCCCAGGAACGAACGCATCGACCCGGACAAGATCCTCGGCTGCCCCAACCGCGCCCCCTATGTGTTGCGGTGGCTCTGGGCGAGGGGGCACATGGCGCTGCTGTGCGGGCGCTGCTCCGAGGGCACCCGTCAGCTGCGGGACATCACCGACGAGGGGCGCTGCTGGTGGTGGCACAACTGGGAGCGCGGCAACTACGACATCCCGTTCTGGATGGGCAACGATGAGAAGGAGCGCCTAGGCGAGGTGCGGCGCCGCCACCTGGACGCGGGGCGCGACTTCCCCCACATCAGCAGCCTCGACTCGGCCCTTAAGTGCACCTACCTGCCGGCCCTGCGCCGGCTGCTGACGAGGCGGAAATAATGGATCACGCGGTCCTGATCCTCGGCGGGCTCATCGGCGCCGCCGCTGTCCTCGCCATCCTGACCTGGATGAAGGACCACCACGGCACGCTGACGCTGAAGGTGAAGAGCAGCGGCTGAGGCCCCGCCCGAGCCTCAGGAGGTAGCCGGCGCCTCGTCCAGCAGCTCCAGGACGGTCGCCACCCAGGGCCAGTCCTCGGGGGTCAGGTGCGCCAGCTCACCGTCGGCAAGGCCCTTGCGCACCGCAGCCACGACGCTGGACGCCCTCGCCCGGGAGGGGGGCAGGTTGACGTCCCTCCAGAGCCGGGCCTCGGCCAACGCCTCGCCAGCCCGGGCGGCGGCCTCCAACTCTCCGACCTTCACCCCGTACTCGAGCACGCTCGCCGCCGCCTGCGCTCGGTCGTCAGCCGCCACGGCCAGCTCCATGGCCAGGGTCGCTTTGCGGAAGGCGCCGCTGCGCAGCTGCTCGCTGGCTGCGTCTCGCGAGGTTCCGGCCTCCAGCCAGTCACACGCGCCGAGGCGGTTGTGGATGCTGCTGAGCTGCGCCTCGCTCCCCATCCGGTTGACCAGTACCAGGTCTCTCTGCAACCAGGTCCGAGCCTCCCCCGGGTCCTCGAGTTTCCACAGGTTGTAGTTGGCGCGCATACCGTAGTTGATGGCCAGCCCCTCCAGATCGGCGTGACGCTCCTTGAGCTCGCGGCTCCGCTCCATGAGGGAGAGCACCTCCTGTCTGTCGGCCTCAGGCCCCCACATGATGGCCCCCGCCCATGCTTGCAACAGATACGAAAGCAGCAGGTCCCGCTGGCGCACCAGCGCTCCGCTCGCCTCCACCATCGCCACCTCATCGTGGAGGCGCTCCAGTCCTCGCACCACCTGCCCTTCTCGACCGAGGTTTCGTCGCGCCAACAGCCGATAGAACCCGGCCAGGCCTCGCTCCAGGGGGCTGCCCCATCCCGGATCCTCCAGCCAGGTATCCGCGAGGCCCTCGATCTCCTCCCACGCCTCGCAAGGCCGGTCGAGGGCGCACTTCAGGTAGGCGTACAGCAGCTCATGGCCCGGCGACGGATCCTCCTGCACGAGCTGATGGAGCATCTGGTGGGCGACGATGGCGTCTTCCCCTCGGCCCCTGCCCCGCAGCGCCTGGGCCTCGAGGAATCGCAGCTCGTCCGCTGCGGCCAGGGCGGCGCCCGGCGCCACCTCGCTCAGGGCTGCCCTGCCCAGCGCCACCTGATCAAGCGCCTCGCTCCAGCCGCACAGCGCCACAGCCTGCCGCGCGGCCAGCGCGGCGTACTCCAGGCAACGGTCCGCCAGGCGCGGCCCGGCCATGGCGCAGTGATGCGCCACGCGCGACGGCGGCGCGGCGTGAGCTTGCTCCATCAAGTGGTACGCGATGCGCGCGTGCAGCTCCTTGCGCAGCTCCGGCCTGGGGCTCTGATATCTCCGCTGCATGCCCTGGATCTGCGCCTCCCGGGTGATCTCGGAGGCGAAATCGAAGTGGTCGTCCCACTGGTCGTCGTCCACTACCAGCCCGGTCTCGTCCTCCAGCTGGTGCAGCACGCGGATCACCTCCAGGCGGGACAGATCCAGCCCCTGGGCCACCTCGGAGATGGCGAAGGTGCGCCCGCACAACGCCGCGCAGGCCAGCAGGTGCTGCTGCTCCTCGGGAAGGCGCGCCATGCGGTGCCACTGCCGCTCCATCATGTCCCCGGGAGCGGCGGCCAGCAGCGCGGCGCCGGAGAGCGGCGGCGCCCCTGGCGCAGGGCCGACGCGCCCGTCCTCATCCCGCACCAGCAGCCCAGCCTCCACCAGGCTGCGCACGAAGGAGAGCACGCCGAACGGGTTCCCCTCGCAGTTGTCCGCGAGGTTCCCGGCGAAGTCTTCCGGCAGCGACCGCAGGTCCACCGCCATGTTGGTCAATAGCTGCGTCACCTGGCCGGGGTCCAACCGCGCGAGATCCACGGTGAGCGTGGACTCCCGGTCCAGGATCCGCGCCACCAACTCCGCGTGCTCGGCAGGCATCTCGGGCCTGTGGACCAGAACGATCCCGAGCTGCTTTTCAGGCCCCACGCGCAGCCGGCCATCCCTCAGGCTCTCCGCCACCCTGGCCAGGAGTTCCAGGCTGCTGGTGTCCGCCCACTGCACGTCATCCAGGACCAACAGCACCGGCCCGCGGTCCAGGCGATCCTTCAACTCGACCACGACCTCCCGCACCAACATGTCCCGGGTCATGCCCTCCCCGGCCGGCGCGCCAGGCAGCATGCCGAATCCCGGCAGCCCGTCCATCAGCTTGCCCACCCCCTCGGCCAGCTGTTGCGCCTGAGCCATGCGCTCGTGCCGGGTGGAGACCTGGCCGCCGTTGAGCAAGCCGCGCAAGGCCTCGCTGGCCAGGGCGTAGGGCTCCATGGCTGCCCCGCCCCTCCCGTGGCGCCCCGTCCCGGGATCCTGGCAACAGGCCCTGCCCACGCCGATGGTGGCCGCGCCGTCCGTCGCTGTCATGGCCCTGTGCGTCAGCCGCGCCTCCAGCTCCTGGACGAAGCGGCTCTTGCCGATGCCCCGGGGGCCCTTCACCACGGCGCAGCGCAGCCCTCCTGCCTCCAGCCAGCGGGCGCACTCGTCGAGGCTCGCCCCGTCTCGCGGCACGAACGGAGGGTGTCCCAGATCCGCACCATCCACCAGCGCCGGCGTGGCGGATGGCGCATGCATATCCGTGGCGGCGGGCAGGGCAGCGTCGGCTTGCCTGAAGGAGAGCAGGAACACCGGCAGCGCCAACAGCGCCGCTCCTGCCGACGCCAGCAAGTGCTGCCCCAGACAAAACCCCACGGGCAGCAGGCCGAGCAGCCCCAACAACCCCACGGCGGCCGCGGCGCCGGCGCGGGTCACCCCGACGCCGGGGTCCAGCAGCCGGTGGATGCTCCAGGCGGTGGCCAGGCCCAGCAGCAGCCCGGCGCCGGTGAGGGACGCGGCGATGTGGATCCCCTCGCCCGGCAGGCTCAACACCAGGGGCGCGAACAGCCAGCCGAGGGCGCCGGCCTGGGCCGCCGGGATGATGGTCCGCATGTCGAGATCCAGGTCCAGCTTGCTGGCCACCTGCCCCAGGAAGCGGACGCTCAGGTAGGCGCACAGGACCACCGGGCCGAGCATCACCACCGCCCCGTGCACCACAGGCCAGAGCATCATGGATGGCCGGGGACCACCTCCGGGGCTCAACGACACCTCGCCCCAGGCAGGCACGAACGACCCGCTCACTTGCCCTGCGGCGTATCCGAGGGCACCACCCAGCAGATACGCCGCCGCGCCCAGCGCGATGTTCAGGCCGAGCAGCCGCGCCAGGTTCGCACCGGGCCGGGGGGACTCCGCCCCTGCTTCCCCCGCCGCAAGAGGGCGCCGCAGCCGCGCCCGGGCCAGGCCGCCCAGCACCACGACGATCACGGCCACCAGGAGCAGCGCCCCCATCCACGCGGACACGAAGGGCTTGCGGTCCAGGAGTGATGCGCCAATGCCGGCCGCGCGCACCGTGGCCACGACCTGCTGCCGGGTTGCATCCCAGATCTGCGCCTTGAGGTCCAGGCGCACCGCCGGCGGGAGGGCCCCGGCCGCGGCAAGCTCGTCAGCCACGTGCACGTCCACCACCACCACCCGCTCGCTCCCGGTGAAGCGGGCCAGCGCGGCCAGCGGCGCCTTGTTCAGCCCCTTGCCGGCCAGCAGCCGCGCCCACCCTGCCCCGGCCGCGCGCTGCCCCTGCTCGTCGGTGAACGCCAGCAGCCGCGGGTGGGCGTCGGCGTGGGCCAACACCTCGTCACGCAGCTCCTGGCACAGCTTCATCGCCGCGGCGGGGTCCTTGCCCTGCAGCGCCGGGTGCTGGCAGCGCGCCACCACCCAGTAGCGCCCGGAGCGGAACGGCCCGAGGATCCCCTGGGCCAGCGGTCCCCACGCGTTGAGCAGGGCCAGCATGATGTGGTCCGGGTCGTATCGCTCCAGCGTCGGATCCTCGCCCAGCAGCCACCACACGGGCTCGAACACGTTGCGGAACATGTCGTGGGCGTTCTCCTTCCTGGCGATAATCTGCTGCAGTCCGGCCTTCGCGATGGCGAGGCAAGCAGCGCCTCTCGCTGGCGGCAGGCTTGCGGCCAGGGCCTTGGCGCGCTTGAGCGACGCCTCTGCCGCGCGGTGCTGCCGGAGGCTGTTGGCTGTGGCTCGGGCCCACAGGTGGTAGGTGCGGGCCCGCACCAGGTGATACCTCACCTCGGGCGCAGCGCACGCGGCCGGGTCATCCGGCGGGGCCGCGCCGGCCTGGCCGCCCGTGCCACACACCACCAGCAGGCCCATCACCACCGCACCCAATACTCTGCGCATCTGACTACCCCCGCGTCGTGGGTCTCGTGGTCCGGGACCCCTCTACTGGTGAATGCGTCGTTCGGCTCCCCGGCCCCCGAGCTGACTGGGTTCGGCGAAGCGCGCCTTGTCGAACTTCCGGTAAGCGGCCAGGGCAGGAGACTGGCGCACCTTCTGAAACCGCTGCTCGTCGGTCACCCCGCCGAAGATCAGCGCCTTGCCCGCCGCGAGCAGGTGCCGGTGCACCCCCTCGATGGTGGCGCCGAATCTGCCGAGCCAGTGGGCCGGGCTGTTCTTGTAGGTCACGGTGACCGCGTCCACCATGGGAAGCGCCTCGAGCGCCATGGGGACCAGGTTGGGCCACTCGTAGCTGGTGCGCCAGACGCGGCGCCCGTATACCCCCAGCCGCGAGTGCAGGCTGGTGGGGGTGGCCGGAGAGATGGCCTTGACCCGGGCCAGCATGTCGGGATCAAAGGTGTCCACCCAGTAGCGGCCATGGGCGTGCCGCTCGAGCAAGTCGAGGGCGCGCTCGAGGCATGGCGTGGCGGGCCCGTGCCCGGTCTTGAGCTCCACGATGAACCGCAGCGGCGCGAGGTCGTCCACGAGCACCTGCTCCAGGGTGTGCAGACGCCCGGCCTCGACCTCCTCGCGAATCGCTGGCGCGGGGGGCAGCCGGTAGGTGAGCGAGGGGTGCTTGAAGAACAGCAGCGGGCGCACGCCGTCATTCACCCAGCACAGGTCCCCCTCGGCCACCTCGGTGTACAGGTCGCTGGCGCCGCAGTGGGTCACGAGGGCCTCGAGGCTGCTCAGATCGTTGAGGTACCCGTGGTGGACCCGCCCGAACTTCCCGTCGAGGACCTGCCTGATGATGTTGCCCATGGCCGAGCATCTTACCAACATCCGGAGCGCGCCGGCATCCTGTTACGGTCTGCGACCGCTCCACGCCCAGCCTCGAAGATTCCCCGCTTGAACCGCTCCCCGCCGCGGTTCAAACTAAATACCAACATGTCAGACAGAGAATGCGGAGTATCCCCGGCCCGGGGCGCCAGGACGAGGCTCGTGGGGCTCGCCGGCCTCGCCCTGCTGGTTTGCGGCTGCGGCCTGGGAGACGGTGACGTCGACTCCCTCGGTACCGGCGCCACCCCCGCCGTGGTCACCTATTCCCAGCACATCATGCCGCGCATGGAGTATTACTGCGTCGCGTGCCACAACCCGGACAGCTCCCTCGGCAACGGGGGGGGGTGGGACTTCAGCAGCTACAAGCTGGTGCGCGCCGCCTTCGCGTCCATCACCTCGGCGGCCATCACCCGGCGCACCATGCCCCCCGGCGGCGCGCGCAAGCTCACCGTCGACGACATCGCCTACTTCCGCCGCTGGGAATCCCTCGGCTTCCCGGAGAAGCCATGACGCCCCGGTGGACAAATCGACGGCTGCTGGTGGCGCTTGCCACCGCGGCGGCCCTGGCCGCTGGCCTCTGCTGGCCGCTGTTGGTCGCCCCCCCCGCCGGCGCGACACCGCTCTACACCTCCCGGTCGGGCAGGGCCTGCGACAACTGCCACACCGACCCGAGCAAGTGGAAGAACCCGAAGCTCGCCTGGCGAAAATGCACGCTATCGTGCGGCACCTGCCACCTGAGCCCCACCGGCGGCGGCCTGCGCACCACCCCGGGGCGATTCTACGGGCAGGCGACCCTGCCGATGATGTACGCCAGCCACCGCCCATACAAGGACTGGACCCGCCACGTGCACCGGGTCCTGGACCAACCGGGCGACCGCAAGAACCGCGTGCCCGAGCCTGCCGCCGGCCGCGTGCCTGGCCAGGCGCCGCGCATGGCGCTGGATCAGGGGCGCTACGCGGGCCTCAACGCCGATCCGGTGCTCTACGGCGGCGTGGACCTGCGCCTGGGCCTCTGGTTCCCGGTGCTTGGCAAGACCAGCGCGCTGCTGTTCCCCATGCAGCTCGACCTGCACCTGGCGCTCCACCCGTACCACCATGTCACCCTGCTCGGCACCTTCGGCGTGCTCGGCAAGTCCCAGGGCGCCATGGCGACCTACGGCCTCGGCTGCCGCCCCGAGGACGCCGACGCCGGCTGCCACAGCCGCGCCCGCGACACCTTCTTCATGGCCAAGGATTTCTACGCCCTGGTGCACCAGCTGCCGATGAACGCTTACCTGAGGGCGGGGCGGTTCGTGCCCCCCTTCGGGCTCCAGTTCGACGACCACACCCTGTCCACGCGCCGGCTGTTCGAGCTGGACGGGGGCCTGCTGCACGCGCGGGTGACCGGCGTGGAGGTGGGCCTGAGCCCCAACTACCCCTACGCCCATCTGGCCGTATTCCGGCCGAACCAGCAGGACCGCTTCACCGACGGTGACGCCGCCTCGTCGCTGTCACCCGACGAGCTCCCGCCCGTGCTCGGCGTGGACGGCTGGGGCGCGGCGCTGTCGGCGGGCTGGCGCGACCTCGGCTTCCAGGCCGGGGTGAGCGGCATGATCCGCCGCCGGGACATGCACACCGGCGGGGACAACGAGAGCCTGGCGGTCTCCTTCGGGTTCAACCCCTGGTACTACCTCGACTGGCTGCCCCTGACCTACCTGGGCGAGGTGGCCGCGGGCACGCGACAGCGGCCGGGCGGGGAGAAGACCTGGCAGGTGGCCATGGTCCACGAGGTGGCGTACCTCGCCTTCAACGGCCTGAACGTGCGCCTGCGCTGGGACCACGGCGACCGGGACACCGAGATCGCGGGCGACCACTACGACCGGTTCACCTTCGGCTACGACCTTTACCTGCTGCCCGGCCTCGGGCTCTCCGGCATGCTCCGGGTGCAGCTCAACGGCGGCGATGGGGCCGAGACCACGGGAGACTACTTCATGTACCTGCGAGGGTGGTACTGATGCGGCGCGCCCAGATGACTAGGGGTCTCGCCGCGCTGGCCCTGGGCCCCCTGCTGCTGGCCCTGGCGTGCGCCGAGGAGCAGGCCAACATCGTGGTGGATAACACCTGCAACGAGAGCGTGCGCTGGGCCGGGCTGGAGGGTGACCAGCGAGGCCTGACCGACGAGCAGCTGCGCGCCATGCCGACCCATCGCGGCGCCACCGAGATGCACCCGGGTCGGGACTGCATGGCTTGCCACAAGGCGCTGGGCGGACCGTCGGACTTCGTGATCGCTGGCACGGTGTTCACAAAACGCGACGAGCCGGGGGACTGCTCCGGGGTGCACGGCGCCACGGTGATCATCAAGGACGCCGCGGGGACCGAGTTCCGGCTCAAGAGCAACCCGATGGGCAACTTCCACATGCACGGGGGCGGACACGGACACGGCCCGGAGCTCAAGACGCCGTTCACGGTCAAGCTGCTGCACGACGGCAAGGAGCGGCAGATGTACACCCCCCAGACCAACGGCTCGTGCAACAGCTGCCACACCGCCCAGGGCACCGCCCCGGCGGGTCAGGGCAAACCGCCAGGGCGGATCTGCGTGGACCCCAAGGATCCCCTCTGCACGCCTTGATCTGGGTCAACCCCTCCGCCGCTGAATTTCCGGGACACTCCGCCAAATCCGACTACATTTAAGGAATTAAGCAGACCCATTTTCTGGTTTTCGGTATTTAACCGACAAAGGAGACTGTCGTGAGGACATTCATCATCATCACCAGCACCATCGCGCTGCTCGCCATCGGCTGCAGCGATGACACCGACACCAACACCGGCAAGAAGGACGGAGCCGTTACCGCGGACAAGGGATCGACCGCGGATCAGGGCACCACCGCCGACCAGGCAGCGCAGAAGGATGCTGGCGCGGCGGACGGCGCGGCGGCCAGCGGCTTCGGCAAGGTGGTCTGGCCCATCCTCTCGGCCGGCTGCTCCTGCCACAAGGGCGGCAGCCCGGGCAGCCTGAGCCTGCCCGACGAGGCGACCTCCTACACCAACCTGGTGGGCAAGGCCTCCACTGGCTGCGCGACCCTCAAGCTGGTGGAAGCCGGCGACGCCGCCAAGAGCTACCTGGTGCAGAAGCTCGAGGGCAGCGGCAGCTGCTTCACCGGGGACAAGATGCCCAAGGGCGGCAGCCTCACCGCGGCCCAGATCACCGCCATCAAGGGCTGGATCACCGCGGGCGCCAAGAAGTAGCCGAACCGCGAAGCGATTTCCCCTTTGCCCCGGCCCTTGCACTGGCCCCGGCCCTCGCCGTATCCCTGATCCCATCTGGAACCTACCCGCCCCCCCGGTGTCCCAACTCCCATGAGCCGCTGGTTCTGGATAGTGCCCGTGCTGGCAATGACCGTCGGCGGTGCCGGTCTGGTGCTGAGCCAGTGCTCGGGCTCTGGCCCCATCGCGCCGCCGGTGACCGGCCCTGCCGCGGCCCCGGCCCCGGCCCAGGTCACCGGGACCTTCGGCCCGGACATCGGGCCTGCCGGCCCGCGGGGCATGCTGCGCAAGGCCCCGGACCCGCATCGCCTGCAGGCGCTCACCGCGCGGCTGGCTCCCCTGCACAGTCGCATGGGCGAGGTGCAGCCCGGTGACTGGCTGTCGCAGCACCGGGAGCCGGGGCAAACCTTCACACGCTACCTCCAGCAGGAGCCGGTGCACGCCCGGGGCAAGCGGCGCGTGCTGTACATCCAGCCCATCGGCACCTTCGACGCGCCCGAGTTGGAGGTGCTGGATCTGACGGCGCGCTTCCTCGGGGCCTTTTTTTGCCTGCCGGTCAAGGTGCTCGAGCGGCTCCCGTACAAGGCCATCCCGGCCAGCGCCCGGCGCAAGCACCCTGCATGGGGGGACCACCAGATCCTGACCACCTATGTCCTGGACCGGGTGCTGGCGCCGCGGCTGCCAGATGACGCGGCCACCCTGCTGGCGCTCACGCCTGAGGACCTGTGGCCCGGCCATGGCTGGAACTTCGTCTTCGGACAGGCGTCGCTGTACCACCGCGTGGGGGTCTGGTCCACCTACCGCAACGGCGACCCTGTCAAGGAGCGCGCCCTGCACCTGCTGCGCACTTTCAAGATCGCCAGCCACGAGACGGGGCACATGTTCACAATCCATCACTGCACCGCCTACGAGTGCGGCATGTGCGGCAGCAACAACCGCGCGGAGTCGGACCGGCGCCCGCTGGCGTTCTGTCCGCAGTGCCTGGCCAAGCTGCTGTGGGCGACGGGCTGCGATGCCGCCCGGCGCTATCGCTCGCTGGCGGACCTGTGCCAGGAGGCGGGGCTCAGCCGCGAGGCCGCGCGCTACCGCAAGCTGCTGGCGGCGCTGGAGGGCACGGACGTGGCGGCACCTGGCGCCGGGGCGGGCGACAAGGGGCGGCCTTCAGCGCCTGCGCCCTGACCCGCTCCCGGACCGCAAGGCGCGGCAGGACCTCATGCTCCCCTCCTCGCAGGCGCGGCGCAGGGCAGCCCGCCCGCGGGCCGGGTCCTTCGGGATCCCGCCAAGCCCCTTGAGCAGGATGGCGCCGTACTCGTGGCAGCTGTCGGCGTGGTCCCGCTGGCACCCCCGGCGCAGGGCATCCAGCGCGGCCCGCCGGTCCTGCTGAACGCCCCGGCCGTGCCAGCGCAGCCGGGCCAGGCCGAGGCAAGCGTCCTGGCTGCCGCGGTCGCACCTGCGGTGGAACGCGGACACGGTCTTGCGCTCCAGCTTCGCGGCGCGGGCCAGGTCCCCGGGGGCGCGCGGGCGCGCCCCCCGCGCCCGCGGCCCGGGGGGGGCGCGGGTGGCCCGGGCGCGGGGGGG
>CAZEFW010000108.1:27040-30241 GCA_964511535.1 uncultured Myxococcales bacterium
CGCGGGCCCCCGGGCGGGGGACCGCGGCCCCGGTCTGGCCCCCCTGCGGCGCGGCGCGGGCCTGGGCCCCGGCCAAGCGCGGGCCCGACCGCAGCTCCCTGGCCAGGTCGTGGCAGCAGTAGCCGCTGCCTCGGGCGCAGCAGCGCGCCAGGAGCCGATCCGCCTCGGCCGGCGTTGAAGCGGGGGCCTTGCCCGACAGGTGCAGGTTCGCCAGGTACCTGCAGCCGCGGGCGTTGTTGCCCTTGCATCCGCGGGCAAAGAAGGGCGCGGCCCTGGCTGGATCGCGACGGGTGCCCAGGCCGGTCATGTGCATGTACCCCACCGAGACGCACGCCTTGCGGTACCCCCCCTCGCAGGCCCGCGCGTAGAGGGACAGGGCGGCGGGCAGGTCCTTGCGTTGCCCCTGCCGGCCGGACCAGACGAAGCTCGCCAGGGAGTTGCAGCTGCGCGCGTTGCCGCGGCGGCACCCCTCGCGGAGCAACGACACGGCGGTGGCCCGGTTGCGCGGGATCCCCTGCCCCCGCCATGCCATCAGCGCCAGGGAGTGGCAGCCGTGTAGGTCCCCGGAGTTGCACGAGAGGCGGTAGAGCGCGGCCGCCCGCGCCGGGTCGCGGGGCGCGCCGAGGCCGCGGGCCAGCAGGTAGGCCTGCCCGTTGCACCCGGTCATCAGCTTGCCCTGGCACGCGCGAGCCGTCAGGGCGTAGGCCCGGTTCAGATCCCGCGCCACGCCGCGCCCGGACTTGTACGCCGCGGCCAGGTCCACGCAGGCCAGCAGGTTCGCGCCCTGGCACGCGCGCTGGAGCAGCGCGGCGGCCTTCTTCGCATCGCGCACCACCCCGACCCCCATGGAGTACAGCTGCGCCAGCAGCTTGCAGCCGGCCATGTCCGCGCCGTCGCAGGCGCGGCGGTAGTAGTCCGCCGCGACCACCATGTCCCGGGCCACGCCGTGGCCCCGGGCGTACAGGTTGCCGAGCTGCCGGCAGGCGCTGGCCTTGCCGCGCTTGCACGCGGCGTCCTGGGTCACGGCCATGGGCGCGCCGCCGAAGTAGCACCGGTCAAGCTCGCGCAGCCGCCGGTAGCAGTCCTGCGGCAGGCGCAACCCCTGGGGCGTGTAGCGCGCCGCGCGGGCCAGCTTGAGCGCCGCGAGGTTGCGCGGGTGCAGGCGATAGTGCTGGTGCAGCATGGAGGACTGGCCGCGCAGGCCGAGGTACCGGAGGTATTTGACGGAGACGAGCCAGCGACGGCCGGGCATCAGCTTCGCCCCCACCTGCCGGGCCAGGTTCTTGGCCCAGGTGAGGCAGTCGGTCTCCATGCGCAACCAGGTGGCGAAGGCGCACACGCCGTCGTAGCACGAGGCGAGGCGGCGGCTGCCGCGTTTGGGCTTCAGGCGGCTGCGGTCCCACACCACCACCCCCACCACGAGCGACTTCAGATCGGGCGGGCGCAGCCGGGCCAGCTGCTCGCGGTCGGCGCGGGGTGATCCCCTGGCGGGCGCCGGATCCCACCCCTCCACCGACGCCACCTCCCAGCGCAGGCCCGCCGGGGCGAAGAACCGGTTCACGCAAGCCAGGGTGTTCTCCAGGCGCTGCTGCCAGGCCGGATCTCGCTGGGCCAGGCGCTCATCCAGCAGCAGCCGCAGCCGCAGGGTCCGCGTGCCAGCGGCGGGCGCGGGGCACAGGGGCGAAGCCGCCACCCGGGCCAGGCACTGGCGCTGGCGCTGCGCCGCGCTCTGCCCCGGCGCGACCTTTCCGCTGGAGAGCATGCGGTCCAGCGCGCGCAGTCCTTCGGGCACCGCCTGGGCCTTCGGCTTGTGTCTCGGCTCGGGCTCCTCCGTGGAGGCGCAGGCGCCCAGGAGGCCACCGAGGACCACCATCACAAAGACCCGCCCGCGCCGATTCGCTGCCCTGGTCATGGCCTACCCCGGTAACACCTCCTCCAGCAGCTGACCGATCCAGCGATTCACCAGCGCCGGCTGCTCGATGAGGCCGAAGTGGGTCCCCCCTGTGATCTCACGGTAGCGCCCGTTGGGCACGGAGCTGGCGATGAAGCGGCCCGAACGCGGCGGGGTGACCCAGTCGCGGTCGCCGCAGATCATCAACACCGGGCAGGGCACGGAGGGGAGCGAGTCCGAGGCGTCGTGGGTCGCCAGCTCCAGCAAGGTGCGCATGTAGAGGCTCTTCTCGACCTGCCCCACCCCGGCGATGTCTGCGTCCAGGATGTCGCGCTCCACGTCGCGACCGATGAACTGGATTGTGGAGAGCAGCCAGTACGTGAACTCCGGGAAGCCGGTGCCGATGTCCAGGAGCAGCTGGGCCAGCGGCGGGTTGCGCCGGCCATAGTCGAACAGCGCCTCGGTCAGGTGCCCGGCAGGGAACGGCAGCCCGGTGCGGAAGGGCCGGCCGTAGGTGCCGAGCATACCCACCATGCCTGCCGCGCGTTCGGGCCACCCCCGGATCAGCTCCAGGGAGACCTGCACCCCCATGCTCCAGCCGACGAGCAGCGCCCGCTGCATTTCGAAGCGGTCCATCAGCTGGACCATGTCCTGGGCGTGGCGCGGCATGGACACGTCCCTGTCCTCGCCCACCCACTGGGAGTCGCCCATGCCGCGGTAGTCCCAGCAAAGGACCCGGTGGGTCTGCTTGACGGCCTCGATCTGCCGGGCCAGCCCGAAGTAGCGCACGCCGATGCCGTTGGCGACCACCACGGGCGGCCCCTCGGGGTTACCGAACAGCTGGACGGCGAGGTCCACTCCGTCGTCGGTGGTGAAGGTGGTCGTCTCCATGGGCCCGAGGGCGTCGATCACGGGGCGGGGCAGCTGCATTTTGTCTCCAGCGGTCACGTGGGCGTCAGCGGGGACCATCATAGCCAAGGTGACGGGGCGGTGGCTACTCACGCCTCCTTTCGTCTATCGATGGCGCCGAGCAGGGGGATCAGCAGACAGAGCAACGTGGCGCTGGTCTCCAGCCAGCCGGCAAACCGTGCCTGGGATCGTGAGGGGCGGAGGGTGTTGAGGGCGGCCTCCCGGTGGCGCGCCACAAGGGGCAGCGTCCTGGGGCACGCCGTGACGCGGGTGGCGCGGTGGGCGCACGCGGCCAGCCCGCGGTCCAGGGCGAGGGCGGCGGGGCGCCCCCCGCCGGGGGGGGGCGCGGGCGGGGGGCGGGGCGGGGGGGGCCCCCCGCGGGGGGGGGTGGGCGGGCCCGG
>CAZEFW010000108.1:30251-31579 GCA_964511535.1 uncultured Myxococcales bacterium
CGGTGCGGGGGGGGGGGGGGGGGGCGCCCGCGGCCAGCCCGCGGTCCCGGGGGGGGGGGGGGGCCCGCGCCGCGCCGGGCAGGGCCCTGAGCTGGCGCCGGAGCGGCGGGGCCCAACGGCTGGCGTTCTTCAGCGGCCCTTTCAGCCCGATCTGCAGCGTGAGCACGAACCGATCCATGTGCGCGGCCCCGTCCAGGGCAGCATCGCTGGCATGGGTCGACTTGACCCGGAAGGCGGCGGCAGCGCAAGCCAGCATCAGGCACAGCACCACGGCGAGCCGCCCGGCACGGCCCGCCAGCCGGAAGAGCAGCACACCCAGCACCAGCGCCACGGCGGGCGCCCCGAGGGCGACAACCCGCTGCGCCTGCCCCAGGACCTTGCGCCGCTCTTTTTGCCGCGCGGCGCGAGACCGCGCCAGGTTATCCGCGCGCTGGCAGGCCGCCCGGGGCGCGGTGTCCGGGTGGAGGCAGGAGCGCAGAGCAGCGTTCAGGGGACCGTCCCCGCCGGCGCTCCGGAGGTCCTGGCTCAGCTCGGCCAGGGCGGCCCGCCGCGCCGCCACGGGGAGCGCGGTCAACTCGGTCACCGGCACCCCCCGCTGCCAGAACCGGGCGTGGCTCAATCCGAGCTCGGCGGAGCGCCGCAGCGCCTTGCCCCCAAGCCAGGCGCCGCCCACGCAGCCCAGGAGGCCGATCCACAGGACGCTGGAAAGCAGCCGGTCACGTACGTTGTGGTCAATCACGGCACCCATTATGCTATTGGCCAGGAGAACAGGCCATGGCACCAGACGACGACTTCATCGATCCCCTGGGAGACGAGGCAGCGGAGCTCGAGGCGCGGTTCCGCGCCATGGAGGAGGAGGCGGACCTCGACGACCTCCGCCGCAGGGCCGGAGTTGCCCCGGGCCCGTCCGACGTGGGCAGCGGCGCGGACGCCCCAATCGGTCCGGATCCGCTATCCGACCTGAAGGCCGCCATCGACAATGACGGCCCGGTGGAGACCTACCTTCTGGCCATCTGCCCGGCATGCCAGACCAAGAATCGCATCAGCATGACCCGTGTAAGGACCGGCGAGCCGGTGTGTGGGAAGTGCAAGGAGAAGCTGGCAGCGCCCCACCTGGGTTAGTTTTTGGCAGCGCCCCACCTCATGGTTCCCGCACCGTCGTGGTTCCCGCACCGGGGTTACTTCCGTGCGCACCGGGGTTGCTTCTTCGAGCGGGGTTCCCGCACCGGGGTTACTTCCGTGCGCACCGGGGTTGATTCTCCGCTCTGACCATAAACATCGCGGAGCTGCTCGTTCTGATGATTCGAGGTTGGAGGATTAGCGAGGTT
>CAZEFW010000109.1:0-31091 GCA_964511535.1 uncultured Myxococcales bacterium
CACCAGGTAGAAGCCGAGCTCGCCGTTGCCGGCCTCGGTGTAGGAGTAGACCTCGCCCGGGGGCGGCTTGATGCCGTCGATCACCAGCTTGAAGTGGCTGATCATGCCCTCGATGGTGTTGTAGGTCTCCGCCTTGCGGGGCATCACCACCAGCGGGTCGTCCACCACGATGGGCCCGTCCGGGATCTGCTCCAGGGCCTGCTCGATGATGCGCATGGACTGGCGCATCTCCTCGATGCGCACCAGGTAGCGGTCCATGTTGTCGCCGTTGGTGCCGATGGGGATCTCGAAGTCCATCCGGTCATAGACCAGGTACGGGTGGGCCTTGCGCACGTCGTAGTCCACGCCGCTGCCCCGCAGCAGGGGCCCGGTCCAGCCGTAGCTGATGGCGTCCTCGGCGCTGATGGTGCCCACGTGCATCATGCGGTCGATGAAGATGCGGTTCTTGTTGAGCAGCTTCTCCGTCTCGCAGATGATCTGCTCGATCTTGGGCAGCATCTCGAGGGTCTTTTCCTTGAACCCCGGCGTCATGTCATGGGCGACACCGCCGATGCGCACGTAGGCGTGGGTCAGGCGCGCGCCGCTGATCTCCTCCTTCATGTCCCAGAGCCAGTCGCGGCCCTTCATCAGGTAGAAGTACGGCGTGAAGGCGCCCATCTCCATGCCCTGCGCCGCCACCGATGTGAGGTGGTCGCAGATGCGGGAGATCTCGCCCACGATGACGCGCAGGTACTGGGCGCGCTCGGGCACGTCGATGCCGAGCAGCTTCTCCACCGCCACGGCGTAGCCCACGTTGTTGAGCATGGGCGAGACGTAGTTCAGGCGGTCGGTGTAGGGGAAGATCTGCTGCCAGCAGTGGTTCTCGCACTCCTTCTCGAAACCACGGTGCAGGTAGCCGATGTTCACCTGACTCTTGGAGATGCGCTCGCCGTCGAGCCAGAGCTTGATGAAGATGTTGCCGTGCATCGCGGGATGCGCGGGCCCCATGTTCACCACGGTGGGCTCGTCGACCAGTTTTTCCTCGGGCGGGTTTTCTTTGCTCATGGTTGTCTCGGCGCTCTCTCTAGCCTTCGGCGTCGTGGTCTTTGTAGATCAGCGGCTCCAGCGGACGACCCCTGCCGCGGCGGGCCAGCACCTCTGCGATCTCGGGCTCGGGCCGGCGGAGCAGCGGCTGGCGCTTCTCCTTCGGGTAGTCCTTGCGCAGCGGGTGCCCCTCGAACTCCTCGTACATCAGGATGCGGCGCGGGTCCGGGTGGCCGTTGAAGCTGATGCCGTACATGTCCCAGATCTCGCGCTCGGCCCAGTCGGCGCAGCCCCACAGGTCGTGGATGCTGTCGACGGTGGGATCCTCCTCGGGCACAGGCACCTTGATACGCAGCCGGTGCTTCTTGTCCACCGAGTACAGGTGGTAGACCACCGCGAAGCGCGGCTCGGCGGGCAGCAGGTCCACGGCCGTCAGGTCGGTGAGCATGTCGAAGTGCAGCTCCGGATCGTCCCGCAGCCAGGTCATCACCTCGACGATGCGCTCGCGCGCCACCACCGCGGTCTCGTCGCCGCGGAAGTTGTGGCTGTCGAGCACGGCGTCGCCGAACTTCTCCATCAGCTTGTCCAGTGCGAGGCGGCTCATCCGAGACCCTCCTTCTGCTGGCGCAGGCGATGCCGCACCTGGCTGTCGCCCATGCCGCGCTGGATCTTGTCCTGCAGCATGATCAGGGCGTCGAGCACGGCCTCGGGCCGCGGCGGGCAGCCCGGGATGTACACGTCCACCGGGATCACCTGGTCGATGCCAGGCAGGGTGGCGTAGTTCTGGTAAAAACCACCAGACGACGCGCACACGCCAAAAGCGATGACCCACTTCGGCTCCGCGATCTGCTCGTAGATGCGCTTGAGTACCGGGGCCTGCCGCTCGCTGATGGTGCCGACCACCATCAACATGTCAGCCTGGCGCGGGGAGAACCTGGGGAACTCCGCGCCGAAGCGGGCCACGTCGTAACGCGGCCCCCACATGGCCATGTACTCCATCCCGCAACACGCGGTGACGAAGGGGTACTGAAAGAGCGAGAACTTGCGCGCCCAGTTGACAGCGTCAGCGAGGCGTCCTGTTGTGAACTCTAGTCCCATTCCAGTGCCTTCTTTCTCCAGACATACATCAGGGCCAGCACGAGGATGCTGAGGAATACCACCATCACGAGCAGGCCAAAGGGGGTCGCGCCGCCGCTGCAGATGCCGTTGTTCATGGCACCCTTGCAGCTCAGGTCCCGGTAGAGCACGGCCCACGGATAGAAGAAGGCCGCCTCGATGTCGAACACCAGGAACAGGATGGCCGTTCGATAGAACGAGACGCTGAAGTGGCTCCGCGGCGAACCGGCCGGGTCCTGGCCGGTCTCGTAGGGGATTGCCTTTTCAGCGGTCATGTTCTTGGGGCCCAGGGCGAATGCTGCCACCAGGAGCACCGCGCCGAAGACCACCGCGATGACGAGGAAGATTATTACAGGGATGTAGTTGGCCAACATGGGCGCCGCTCGCTTCGTCTGAACGTTATGGTGTCAACTCCTGCGCCAGGCCCGTAGTACCAGTACAGTACGGGTCCCGGTCCGGTGCCGAAATACCGCGGTAGTATTGCGACAGGCACCTGCACTGTCAATGCAAATCCCACCCCGATTCAGGGGGCGTACAGCTAGCCGTTCCTAATTGGATTACAGTGGGTTAGTGGAGTTTGTTTTGCGGCGTCTGGTCAGCGGTGGACGCAACGCGTCAAAGGCAGGAGTTCAGGGCGTCCAGGAAGAGATCGTTCTCCGCTTCATTGCCCACCGTGACCCGCAGGTGGCCGGCCAGCCCGGGCATGGATGACACATCGCGCAGGCGCACGCCGCGCGCCACCAGCCCCTGGTAGGTGGCGGCTGCGTCGGGGACCGCGAAGAGGATGAAGTTGGCCCGGCTGGGGTGTGGCGTGAGGCCCAGGGCGCGGATCCCCGCTTCGACCCGCTGGCGCTCGGCCACCACCGACGCCACGTGGGTCGACAGGTGAGGCTGGATCAGCGCGAAGTGGCGGGCCGTGAGCAGCTGCAGCGCGCTCAGGTGGTACGGCGCGAACAGCAGCGCCTCGAGGGCCTGGATCAGCTCAGGGTGGCCCACCGCGTAGCCCAGGCGGACGCCGGCCAGCAGGGCCTTGGACAGGGACCGGCCCACCAGCAGGTTCGGGTTGTGGGGCAGCAGGTCGAGCACCGTCTCACCGGCATAGTCAGCGTACGCCTCGTCCACGAGGGTCAGGCCGCCCAGGTTCAGGGCGCGCTGGATCAGGTCCCGATCTGGTCCGAGGCCGGTGGGGTTGTTGGGGCTGACCAGGGTCATCAGGTCCACCGCATCGCCGAGGCCGTGGGCGGCGATGTCGTAGCTCGGACCGAGGGTGACGCTGTCCAGGGTGGTGCCAGTGATGCGGGCATAGTGACCGAACATGGGGTAGGTCGGCTCGAAGACCCGCGCGGTGCGGCCGGGGCCGCCGGCGGCCCAGAAGGCGACCAGGATCACCTGGTCACAGCCCACCGTGAGGCAGAGCTGATCGGGCGCGAGCCCCAGGGCGGCGCCGAAGCGCTCCTTGGTGCGCAGGTAGTCCGCGGGCTGGGGGTAGCGGTTGAGGCGGGCGTCGGCGAGATCCTGCAGGATCGCATCGCGCGCCTCGGCGGGGATTTCGAAGGGGGACTCGTTCTGGTCCAGCTTGGCCCTGTACGGCTCCTGGGAGACCGAAAACGAGGAGCCGCGGGGGATCCCGGGGCGGAGCAGGGAGGAGAGGTCCATGGTCACTTGCCCTGTTGTTGCTGCAGCGCCTTTTTGCGCGCGCGGTAGGCGCGGATGCGGCGGCGGCGACGCTCCCGCTTCTCCACCGCGATGATCATGTTGCCCCGGTAGGTCGCCTCGGGCGGGAAGAAGGCGGTGGGCTTGAAGAAGGGGACCGGGTCGATGTGCCTGCCCTTGTGGCGCAGCTCGAAGTGCAGGTGGGCGCCGGACTGCTTGATGCCGGTCTTGCCCACGTGGCCGATGAGCTGGCCCGGGGTGACGCGGTCGCCCACCTTGACCAGGTACGACGACAGGTGCATGTAGGCCGACACCAGGCCGCCCTTGTGGCGGATCATCACGAACAGGCCGCCCGGGCCCATCTCCGAGCGCTTGATTTGCGTCGCCTCCTCCGGAGGGACCTGGCGGGGTTTGCCCGCCGGGCGGTCGATGCCCGCGAAGGCGACGCGGCCGGCGGCCACGGCGCGCACCGGCTCGCCCCAGGTGGAGCCGAAGTCGATGCCCTTGTGGCGGCGGGCGCCGTCGGAGCGGTCGCGGCCCATGCCGCTGGTCACCTTGCGCGGCAGGCCGTCGAGGGGCGAGTGGAGCTCCAGGTCGCCGTGCTTGCCCACGGGGATCGATTTCGCCTCGCGGTAGTACTCCAGCAGGCGCCGGCGGGCGCGCAGCACGCGGTCCTCGGCGCCGGCGCCGTTGACCTTGTCACCGTAGATGAAGTGGCTGACCGGGTGGCGGTGTGGCACCGAGCCGAAGGCGCTGTCCAGCGCGGGGCACTGCTGCTTGAACATGCCGAGCAGGGCGGCGGCGAAGTAGAGGTTCGCCTTGGCGCGCCGCATGTTGCCCGGGATGAAGGCGTAGTCGGGCAGGGGCAGCGAGCGCTCGGTCCAGGCGCCGTTCTCGAGCACCCAGTACTGGTAGGCCCGCTTGCGCAGGTAGGGGCTGTGCATGCGCAGGTTGTGGCGGGCCAGGCCGGCGCCGTAGCGATCGGTCTGGCGCGGCAGGCAGCGGCTCTGGCGGTAGACGAGCGCCGCGATGGTGAAGGGATCCACCTCGAACTTGGCGGCGTACTCCAGGATCCAGCGGGCGTAGCGGAGCGGTCGCCTGGGGGGCATCCAGTCGTGGCACAGGGTGCGCATGGCGCGCGCGAAGCGCGCTGGATCCACCTTGGCGGTGGCGGGTGGATCCGGCTCGGCCGGCCAGCGCGCCAGGTCGATGAGCCCGGCGCCCTTGCCGCGCATGCCGCCCGGGACGCCCACGCGGCGCCGGAGCTTCCAGGGCGGCGTGGGACCATCCGCGGTGATGGCAGTGGGCGCCAGGGGCGGCGAGCTGGTCTCGGCGCGGGCCAGAGGGACCAGCAGGCAGATCAGGAGAGGTACGGCGAACAGGCGCATGGAGGATGAAGGATAAATGCCAGAGTGCCAGAATGCCAGAATGCCAGGATGCCAGGATGGGAGGGTGTGAGGATTCCAGGGTGCGTGGATTCCAGGGTGCCGGCGAGCGCAGCCCCTTCGGGGCCCCACCCAAAGCCGGCTGGCGCAAGCCCCTTCGGGGCCCCACCCAAAGCCGGCGGTGGTTCCTGCTCTGCCCTGCCCGTGGCCCAACTAAATGAGCCGAACGGGTGCCCGGCTGCAGAGCGTGCCCCAACCCCCGCTCCTTCGGGCACCTGCGCAACGGATTTGCCTACGCCGGTGCCCCCAGCCGTCCCCTGCTATTCGCAGGTTCAATGGGGTTATCGGCGCACCAGTCCAAGCTGTTGCGAGCTATTTTTTCTGTAGCTACGCCGTGCCCCGCTGGCAGTCCTGGCAGCAGTAGTCAATCACATGGTAGGTCGGCGTCAGGCTCCCCTTCCAGGCGCCGCCGCCTGTGAAGGTGAGATCCAGGTCCAGCCTGGCGGGCAATTTCTCGATACGGCTGATGCTGAAGGCACCGGAACCGCAGGTGCAGTTGTACGAACCTGAACCGGTACAATCTGGCCAGATTGTCCTCTTCAGCCCCTGTGAATCCGTGTAGCCGATGCTCCCCGAGCAGGCCCCGGTTCCCACCGACGAATCCCAGCTGATGGTCAGCTGGTGGAGGCACAGCGCCGTACAGCACTCATCAAACTCGCAGCCAATAGCCACGAAGCTGACCAGGAACATCAGTCCCAGGCAAGCCGACCTTCCGACCTCCTGGCATTCCGGCGTCCCGGCGTTTTGGCATGCTGGCATTCTGGCATTCGCGCCCCGCGAGGGCGCGCTACGGTCCGTCTCCGTACCGCCGCCACAAATGGTGCCACACCCCCGACGCCATGGCCGACAGCCCCTCGGAGCGCGGGATGTCAGAGGTGAGCATCACGTGGGCCAGGTTCAGGCCGAGGATGAAGCTGTGGCGCATGACCGTGTGCGGCGCCGACGCCCGGGCCGAGGTCCTGGCCATGAGCAGGTGGTTGCGCGTGGCAAAGTAGATGCGCCGGGGCGAGTGCTTGCCGATGGACTGACCGCCCTCGTGGTAAGCCGTGGCCCGTCCGACGCACACCGTGCTGTAGCCTTCCCGGCGGGCGCGAAGGCAGAGATCCAGGTCCTCGAACGAGAAGAAGTAGTCCTCGTCCAGCAGCCCGACCTCCTGCAGCACCTCCTTGCGGATCAACATGGCGCAGCCGCTCACGCCGTCCACCACGGCCACGGGCGGGCTCTGGTGCTGCCCCACATGCTCACCGAAGCCGATATGGCGCATGCGCCCCGTGGCGGGCGAGAACGTGATGCCGAGCGACGCCACGATATGCCGCGCGGACCGCGCCAGCACCCGGGGGCCGGCGATGCCCCGCTGCGGATCCAGCGCCAGCGCATGGGCCAGGTGCCCCACGCATCCCGGCTCGAGGGTCACGTCGCTGTTGACCAGCAACACCTGGTCGGCTCCTCGGCGCAGGGCCAGCCGGATCCCCACGTTGTTGCCGCCGCTGAAGCCGAGGTTCTCGCCTGTCTGCAGCACGGTCACGCCCGTCGGCTCCAGCGCGGCCCGCAGCTGCGCCTCGGAGTCGTCCGGTGATCCGTTGTCCACCACGATGATCTGGTCCAGCTGCCGCCGGGACTGCCTCAAGGCCTCCACCGCCTCGATGGTCTCCTCGGGGGTGCCGTAGTTCAACACGAGCGCGGCGATGTTCTCGCGCGCCTGGTCCTCGGCCGCAGGAGAGGCGCCCGCGCGCGCCGCGCCCGCCCGTGGCGTCCGCGCCGGGGCGAGCTCCCTGTAGGTCTCACGCAGGGAGCGCGCGTCCTCGTCCAGGGAGCGCACCCGGGGGACGGCCGAGCTCAGCCGCCGGAGCAACCCCGGGTCGCCCACCAGCCGCTGGAGCACCGCGGCCAGGTCCGCCGCGTCCCCGGGACGAAAGAGCAGCCCGTTTTCGCCGTCCGCCACGGCCTCGGCCAGCCCGCCCAGGCGGGAAGCCACCACCGGCACGCCAGCCAGGAACGCCTCCTTGATCACCAGCGGGGCGTTCTCGATCCAGGTGGACGGCACCACCAACAGGTCGAACTCCGCCATGAGCCCCGGGATCTCGTCGTGCGGGATGGCCCCGTGGTGCAGCACCCCCTCCTGCGCCATCAACGGCGTCAGCTTCAGGCGGTAGCTGTCGTCGCCGTGGTACGGCAGGTGGCTGCCGAACAGGCGCAAGGTCGCGGCGCCCGCCGGCAGCATGGAGAACGCCTCGAGCAGCACGTGCGGTCCCTTGGACGGCACGAGGCTGCCGACGAAGCCGATGCGCAGCGGGCCCTCGCTCTGCCGCCGCGCGATGCGGGTGTATGGGCCGTGGTCGATACCCAGATCCGCGAGCTGGATCTGGTGCCGCGGCACGCCGAACTTCAGGAACTGCTGCAGCAGGGTCTGCGACGGCGCCAGGAAGCGGCTGACCCGCTGGCAGAGCTGCCGGATATGCTCCGCGCGCAGGGCCATCTGCTCCTCGCTTGCCCCGCGCGGCGTCCAGATGCCGCTGAGCTGCCGGCCAAACTCCCGGGCCACCGTCCCGGCCACGGGCAGGCGCCCCTGCAGCTCCCTGAGCAAGCTCGCGCCGTGGAATGTGGCGGGCCCGGCACCCGCCGCGTGGCCCACACACCTGGCGCAGCGCTCCGGCGAGGGCCCGGGGCAACGCTCGAGTTGAAGGTCGAGCAGCTGCCCGCGCTGGCAGATGAGCCAGTAGTCGTGGAGGGTGAACAGGGCCGGCACCTGCCGCCGGTGGGTCTCGCTCACCAGGTCGGTGGAGAGCCCGGTGAGGTGGTGGAAGTGCACCACCTCGGGCTCCACGAGGTCCATCAGATCTGCCGCCACCTGGCGGACCCCGTCGTTGCGGTAGGTCTGCTCGAAGGAGCGGCACGCCTTGAAGGTGTTGTTGATGAAGGCGATGCGTACGCCGTTCCGCCGCTCCCAGCGCACCGACAGCTCGTCGCGTCGAGCGTTGGCCTCCCTGGCCAGCACCACCACCTCGTCGCCGAACTGATGGTTCAGCGCCATGGCCAGGTCGTGCGCGTAGATCTCGGTGCCGCCGCTGGCCTCCGGAGGGAACCCGTGCACAACGAGCATCAGCCGCATCACACGCCCTCCGTGCCGAGCAGGTCGAGGCCGGTGTCGGCGGCCAGCCCCCCGAGGTACTGCCCCAGCGGCAGCGCGACGCCCAGGGCCAGCGCCCGCGGCAGGTGACGGCGACGCCGCGGCCCCGGGCTGCGGGCCAGCGTGGCCAGGTGGCTGCCGAGCGTGCCCGCCACGGCGGCGTGCAGGTGTAACGCGCTCGGCACGGTGCGCAGGCCGAAGAGCCGCCGCAGCTGTCGGTGGGCCTGGTAGGCCCGCCGGAGCTCGTAGCCCGCGGGTCGGTTGTGGGAGTGCTCCACCACGGCGTCGGCGGCGAAGGTCAACCCGTGACCTGCGAGCAGCACCTCCTGCGCCCAGGCCAGGTCCTCCGCGAAGGGAGCCTCGGGCAGCGGGATCTGCTCCCAGGCGATGCGCCGGATGCAGGAGCAGACGTTGTCGAAGGCGCACAGCTCCATGCGGCGCCAGGGCCCGACGGCCCGCAGCTCGCGGTCACGGACGAAGGTGGTGCGCGGCCGGCGCCCCGCCGTGTGGTGCCTCGCGGCGTAGAACCGAACGAACGGATCTGCATCGCGCCGGGGCACCTGCCGGGCGAAGCTGCCGGCGAGCCGGTCATCGGCGAGCAGCGGCGCCGTGAGCGCGTCGAGCCACCGCGCTCCCACGGGCGTGGCGTCCTGGGCCAGGAGCACCACCAGCTCACCCTGGCAACGCGCGATGCCGTGGTTGCGCGTGCGCCCGTGGTGGAACTGCTCCGGCGGCACCTGGTGCACCGTGAACCCGGCCCGCCTCAACAGCGGCACGGTGTCATCGCTGGATCCGGAATCCACCGCCACCCGCTGCACCTCGAGCGCGGTCTGCTGCCGGTCCAGCGCCTGGATGAGCGCCGGCAGCGTCCGCCCGCCGTCCCTGGTCAGCAGCAGCACCGAGACGTCCACGCCCGCGCTCCGCGGCCGCGCCGCGCCGGGCTCCAGGCCCGCGGCCTCGTAGCGCTCGAACCACTCGTCCGCGTCCTGCGCGATCCCCTTGACCTCCGGCGCCTCCGACGCCAGGCGCGCGCCGAGCGACGGCTGCCGCGCCAGCCGCGCCAGCTGCCGCGCCAGATCCTCCGGGTCGCCGCTCTCGAACAGCAGCCCTCCCGCGCCCTCCCGCACCAGCTCGGCGCAGCCGCCCTGGTCGCTGGCGATGACCGGCACCCCCGCCTGGAACGCCTCGTGGATCACGAGCGGCGAGTTCTCGGGCCAGATGGAGGGGACGACGAGGCAGTGGAGCTGGGCGTAAACCTGCGCGGCGTCCCGAGGCGAGAAGGGCCCCATGAACCGGACCGCCCCGCCGCGCGCCATTGCGCGCAAGCTCGCGCTGTACCCGGGGCTCACCTGCTCGTCGCCGAACAGCGACACCTGCACGGTCTCCGGCCCCAGCAGGTCGGCGGCTTGCAGCAGCAGGTGCGCGCCCTTGTGCTCCACTAGGCTCCCCACGAACCCGACCCGGAGCGGCCCTCCCGGGGGAAGCTGCCCCGGCGCAGGGTCCAGGGCCGGGAAGCCGTAATCGGATACCTGAATCCGCCCGGCGCCCGGCACCCCGAGCCGAACGAAGGTCCGGGCCAGGGTCCTGGAGGGGGAGACCACCAGGTCCAGCGACTCGAACGCCGCCTCGGCGCAGGATAGCCGCCGCTGCACCTGCTGCGGGCTGACGCGCCCTCTGCCCAGGCGCCCCACGGCGCGCTCGGCCGCGCCGAAGCCTGCGGGGGTCAGCCGGCGCACCAGCCGCGCCAGCCGGGCCGCGCGGTTCAAGCCGCCTGCCCCGCGCGTCACCCTCCCCAGGGTCAGCAGCCGCCCCAGGGGAGACGCGCTGACGCACCGGGCGCATCGCGAGGGGTCGAGCTCCTGGCACCGCTCGCGTCCGCCGGGCTCGCCATGTCGCAACAGCTGCCCCCCTGCCGCGCAGAACAGCGAATAGTCATGCAGCGTGGCCACGCACGGAATGCCCCGCGCGCGGGCCAGGGCGGGCAGCCCCAGCGACAGGCCGGTCAGCGAATGGACATGCACCAGGTCCGGAGGTCCGGGCGGCTCGTCGAGCACCCGGGCCAGGATCCGGTCCATCACCGGCGATGCCGCGCTCTCGTCCAGGGTCTCGAACCGCCAGTTGTTGACGACCTCCACCACTGGAAGCCCCGCGTGATCTCGTCGCCGCACCGCGCCGTGAGGCGCCGACGGGTCGTACTCGGCGCAGAGGATCACCACCTCCACGCCCGGGCGCCGGGCCTGCTCCCTGGCGAGGCGCTCCACGTACAGCTCCGCCCCCGCCAGGTGGCGTGGCCCAAAATCATGAATGGCGTGGAGGATTCTCAACCACTACCCTCCCGAGGTATCAGGACCCTACGGACTGGAGAGGGGCATCTTCCCCCTGGAGGAGTTCTGGTTCTGAGCGCTCCCGCCCAGCTGAGAGTAGTTGTCCTCGTCGGGCAGTGAGGAGGCCTTGCTCATGATCGCCTCGATGGCGAAGAAGGAGAGGCCGTCGCGCCCGGTCCCCTCGGCGCGCACCACCAGCCGGGAGTCGGCGTCCGTATAGAACCCGGTGGTGGCCGCCTCGGCGTCGTCGTTGCGAATAAAAACCGTGTAGGTGATCTTGCCCAGCCCGCGCACCCTCGCCGGGGTGGTGGTGGCGCCCGTCCCGATGAGGTAGTTGCCGAGCGGCACGCCAGGCGAGCCGTCGCACAGCACGACCCCTCTGCCTCCCGGGCCGGTGTCGTCCAGCGATGAGCCGCAGCCCGCCAGGAGGTTGTTCCAGGTGATGGTGCTGGCCAGGATTGATCTTGCGTGGTCCATGCCCGCCTCGGCGGCGTACAGCGCCTCCTGGCGGCGGGTGAGGTTACCGGACATCTTCATGCCAGAGGATGACAGCCACATGGCCGTCAGCCCGATGGCGAGGATGACCAGCGTGACCAGCAGGGTCAGGACCAGGACGGACCCGGCCTCATCTCTTTTATCCCTGTGGGTCATTGGACACTCCTTGCGATATTTCGCGGCTTGACCACCGAGGTGAGCACAGCCCGGCCGTAAGTGCCGATCTGCCCCGTGGCGGCAAGGTCATGCGATGCGGTGCCTGCTGCGCGGTCTTCGGCCGCCGGCCTGAAGCCGGTGCGGCTGGTGATCGGCCCGGCGGTGCGACCGATGAGGGTGATGCGGACTGCGCGGATGGCGTTGCCGTTGATCGAGCAGTCAGGCAACGTGTCCGAGGCGGTGTTGTGGG
This sequence comes from uncultured Myxococcales bacterium, assembly GCA_964511535.1. GTDB lineage: Bacteria > Myxococcota_A > Polyangia > CAZCFB01 > CAZCFB01. The sequence goes on from CAZEFW010000109.1 coordinate 11,590, forward strand.
CCCACTCGTCCGACTGGCGCGCCGAGGCCGTGGCGCCCTCGAGCAGATCGCCGTCGTTGTCCACGTCGCATGACCAGGCGATCTGCATGTCTTCGATACCGTCGGCCACCACCTGGAGGTCCGACTTGTCAGACTTGGACCAGGTCACGAGCCGGGGCGGCCTGTTGTTGCTCCCGTCGTCGATGGCGAAGTAGTGCACCAGCTGGTCGGTGTACTTGCCGATGCGCATCACCAGCGTGCCCGAGAGGTAGCCCCCCGCGATGGGGAACGCGATGGGGTGGTTGGGGGCCGGCGGGTTGTATACGGGGCCAGACCCGTAGTGCAGGATCCAGTTGGAGCCGGAGATGGCCGGGGGCTGCGTCACCTGCAGCAGCAAACAGTGCTTGGTCGAGCCGTGCTGCCACAGGGCCACCAGGTTGTCTTTCTCGATGGAGGCGTTGTGGTTCACGGTCAGCTGAGGCTGGGTGGCGTTCGGCTCGTTGACCGTGGTGCGCACGGCCGTCAGGGCGCCCTGCGTATTGTCCACGGCGTAGGCCAGGGTCAGCGAGTCGGTGCCGTCGATGGCGTTGGAGAAGAGGTTGGAGTTGTTGTCCACGTCCAGCGAGATAAGCTGGGACACCTTGATGTTGGGCGCGGTGCCAGAGGTGGTGCCGTCCCACATCATCACCACCGGCGCGTGGTAGCCCAGGGTGGGCTGGGGCGGGCAGCCGCCGAAGCCGTAACCTGCCTTGCGGACCTCGCCAGAGAGGAACTCCATGGCGCCCCACAGGTTCTCCTGGGCTGTCATGGTGCTCAGCTGCTCGTTATAGGTTTTCTGCTGACCCGACATCATGTAGAAGAGCCCGCCGGCGAGCAGGATGGCCAGAAACATCGAGACCATCAGCTCGACCAGGGTCAAGCCTGCATCCCCCCGCCGGGTATCAAGCGGGTATCTCAAAGTGGTGCCCTCCTGAGGGAAAGGAGCACATCGAGCGTGCGGTACTCCTTGGTCGGGTCTGGGTTGACCCCCGGCATGACATCCAGCCAGGAGACCCGAACCGTGATGAGGCGGTCGCCGTTGGTGGGCACCTCGATGAGCTGCTGCACCGTGTATGGCCCCGTCTTCTCCCCGTCCTCACCCACCCCGTCCATGGGCGACACGCCGTCTTTCTTGAACACCGACTCCCAGTCCGGTGAGTTGATGGACGGCAGGTTTGCGAAGGGCACCCCGCGGTACTCCTCCAGCACCACCTGCCCCAGGCGGAGCGCGCCGCTGGCGCGCCGCGAGAGCGAAACCTGCCTGATGGTCGTGATCTGCAGCGCCGCCAGTCCGACGAGCACCACAGACAGCAGCAACAGGGTCACCATGATCTCCATCATGGTGAATCCCCCCTCCACCCGGCCGCCGTCCCCGTGGGCGTGGCGCGCCGTTTGACGCCTGAGCTTCATGAGCGGAACCCTCACCATCCCTGGTACACCTGAGTCTGAGTTGTGGCCTGATAGATCACCACCCGGGCCTTGTAGCCGCCGGTGATGGTCTTGAGGAATACGGTCGCCGAGGAGGGCGTGAAAGTGTACGGGCTGGTCTCCACGTTGAGCCCGCCGGTGGACTCCAGCCGCAGCGCCACGGGCGAGCCCATGGGGCCGGTGGGCGCGGTGTACGATATGCCCGGGATGGCCGTGGTGTTGAGCACACCCGTGATGCGCACGCCGCTGGGCGCTATGCGATCCGCCACCTTTGAAGCGGTGGTGGAGCCGGCGGCCACGGTGACCGAGTCGATGCGATAACGGTCGTTATCCACCACGATCTGGTAGCTGTCCTTGGAGCGCATGGCCTCGGTGTGCGCCCTGCGGATATCATGGCCCAGCTTCTTGACGAACGAGTCGAACCGGGCGTCCACACGATCCCGGGTCAGCGCTGGCACCGCGATCATGGCCGTGACGGCCAGGATCGCCACCACCACCATCAACTCGACCAGAGTAAGTCCGGCTTCACCTGCGCCCCGCCTCTTCTCCCCATGGAGATGTCTCACCTTACTTGACCTCCTTCCAGACCTCGACGTACGGCATGTCGTCCAGCGTGCTGCCAGAGCTGATGTTGCCCAGGGCCGCCTGGACCGATGCGGACTTCCCGCCGTAGCCGGCCGCCGTGATGATCACGTCGAGGCCACCGCCCACCACCGTCATACCGGTAGCACGGGTTTGGGCGAATTTCTGCGCAGAGATCAGTTTCTGCGTGCCGTTCTTGGTTGAGATACGGATCAGCCAGGAGTCGCCGACGTTACACAGAGAGGTGGAGGGCTCGTAGTACACCCAGAACGCCTCGTACTGCTGGAGCGACCCGACCTTGTTGCGCAGGATGAGCGGCTGGCCCACCGGCTTGGCCGTGGGGCCGGGGCCGACACAGCTGGCCGGCACGCTGTCCGGACAGTTGGTCGACAGGCTGCATAGATCGTCGACGTCACACTCGATGAAGTCGTCAGAGTTGACCACGCCGCTGGTCTCCGAACGCATGAACATGGTGGAGATCTCGCCGGACGGTGGCGACGTCTCCTCCTGGGCGCCCGTGACGGCGGCCAGCAGCACCTCGTTGCTCCCCTTGTGCCACGCGGCGGGCGGGTAGAAGAACGGCTTGGCCGTACCGGCGCTGATGATGTTGGAGGAGCTGGTGGGCGCGCCCTTTTCGTAGCGGATCAGGTTGCCCGCGGGATCAGCCTGGTAGGTGGCGATGACCTTGCGGTTGCTGTCGTAGTCCACCACGGCGGTGGTGTGGGGCAGCACGGCGAAGTCGACCTGAGCGCCGGAGCTGCTGTGCAGCTTGGAGCTGTGGTTGGTAAACACCTTGCTGAAGTAGGTGTAGTAATCGCTGCGGGAGTCGGTCCAGTAACCGGAGCCCATGGCCATGCGCGGCTCCGGGTAGGTGCCGGGCTGATCGTAGAACAGGGCAGGCACCGACCAGGTCTCGCCCATCACCGAGTCGATGCCCGGCTTCAGGTCGCGGCTGTGCGCCAGGATCTTGATCGGCGGCAGCTTCAGGTGGCAGGTGGTGGCCGTACAGGAGGACGGGTTGGTGATGTCCAGGGCGACGAAGCTGTTGTCACCCGGCCCCATGACCTGCACCAGGTGGGTCTTCCAGTCGCACGGGGTGCACGACTCGGGGAAGTCTTCCACGCGCGGGGAGGCCGCCATGATCCACTTGAAGTCCTGCGGCACGGAGGTCTGCCCGCCCTGCTTCCACAGGTTGTAGATCTTGTTCCACAGCTGCGCCGGCACGTAGCCGAACGCCTCGGTTCCGTCCTTGAGGCGGAAAGCATGGATGATGCCGTCGTTAGAGCCGATGTAGATCAGCCGCTCGCGAGCAGCGTAGGTGCCGCGGAAGTTGCTGTGGTTGGCCACGAAGTACTTGGGCGGCGGCCCCACCACCGCGGGTACGGACCGGAACAGCGGGCCCAGGCGCCAGGACTTGCCCTTGCCGGCGACCCACTCCACCGTGGAGGTGATGGTGGCGTCGTTGGGCGGCGATGACGGGGATATGGAGTCCTGCCACACCGACTTGACGCCGATGCCGCCGCAGCCCGGGCAGCCGCCGTTGAGGTTGACCGTGCCGTCGCTGGCCAGCAGCGGCACCGGGATGGTGCTGTTGGTGTCCGGGAAGCCGGTGAAGATCTTGCGGTTCTTGTAGTCCATCGAGTTCAGCTCGAGGGCTGCGTCCCACAACTCGGTGGCCGGGGCGGTGGTCATGTCCATGGCCTTGAGGTGCCCGCGCCAGCCCGGGTACTCGGTGGAGGGGATGATGGCGACGTTTCCGAGGATGCCGCTGGACGCGGTGGTGCTGGAGGCCGCCGAGGTGGTGGTGTAGTCACCCTTGACCATCTCCAGCAGCGCCTCCTTGACGTTCTTGGCCAGCTGCGTCTCGTTGTTGGAGGTGTAGGCGGTGGCGCTGTTGTCGGGCAGGCCGTTGTCACCCCAGTCTGCTGACTGGTCCAACTCCGACACGGCGGAGGAGGGCAGCCCGGGCAGGCCGACCACCACCGTCTTGACCGGGTTCTGGTCCAGCGTGTTGAAGTACGAGTAGAGGAACGCCACGTTGGCCTGCGGCGCGTAGCCCCAGTTGGACTGTCCATCGGTGAGGAACAGCGCGAACCGTCCGCGGCAAGAGGCGTTGGGATCCGGACCCACCGAGACGAAGGGGCCCATGCCGTAGCGCCGGTGCCAGAAATGCTCCCAGGTGCGGTAGATGGCGTTGGACGACGGTGTGCCGCCCCAGCCCCACAGGCCGCCGTTCATGGCCAGGTTCATGCGCGACATGATCTTGTACAGCTTGGACTCTTGCAGCGACTGGGTGTCGCTGGGCTCGAAGGCCTCGACCACCAGGCCGTCTGAGCCGAAGCCGACGCCCTGGCTCGTGTAGGGGTAGTAGAACCGGTTGTAGACCCAGGTGTTGGCCCCGATCGTGACCTGCGGGCCCAGGTAGGTGGAGGCGGTGCCGTTGCTGTAGTAGTTGGACGGGACCTGGTTGTAGGTGTAGTAGCTGCCGCGGTAGATCCAGTTGTGGGTGCCGTCCGCGTGGGTCAGACCGGCCGTGGAGAACTTGAAGCGCTTCTCGGTGGCGTAGTCGTCCGAGCGGGCGTAGAGGCTGTCGGCGGTAATGGGGAGTCCGGCGCCGGACAGCAGCGTGTAGGTCGTACCGTTCCAGGTGAAGCTGGCCCGAGGCTGCTGCAGCGTCGGGTCCCAGGCGCCGATATGCTCCATCTCAAAGCGTGACCACCACACGGTGGCCTTCTCGGTGGCGCCGGACAGGCCGAGTTTGTATCGGAAGTAGCCGTTCTGGTAGAAGGTGGTCAGGCCGAACGCCGCGCTCTTGCGCAGGTCGGGCAGCAGGTTCCGCAGCACGCGCTTGATCATGTAGATACGGGAGGTCTTGACCCGGTTCGGGTCGCACTGCCGCGGGTTACCGGGGGTGGTGACGGTCGGGTTGGAGATCTGGCAGTCCACCGCGCAAAGGTTGGGGTGGCTCGGGTTGGTGCTGCCCTCGGTGCCGGTGCACATCTTGTCGCCGCACAGGTCGCGCCAGTTGGTCCAGTCGCCGCCGCAGTCGCCGCCGACGTTGTAGTTGTTCGGCGTCTCCCAGTTCATGGACCCGGATGTATCCAGGACAATCATGATTTCAGCCCGCGTGAGCCGCTCGGTAATGATCCGAAGCGGGTCGAGCTTGGCCCATGCAGCTCCGGGGGCCAGCAGGCAAATCAGGCAGATGGTGAGGCTTACTTGGACGCGGCGCATGTACACTCCTGTAGCGCCCCCATCATATGCACGGGACGTGCCATCACGGATCGGCCGCCAAACAGTAGATATTCCCCCGTTCTTTTGCGATCCATCGTCCATGGCTGCGTAATAATTTCAGGGCTATGAAAATTTTTCATACCCATCGTGTTGGCCCCGTTGATCACGGCAGTTTCAATTTCTCCATCGGAAACACCACCTGGGGTGCATAAATTTTGTGGCACGCCAGGCAGGCTTCAATCATCCCATTGTAATCTTTCTTGTATCTGGTGCTCTTCTGCAGAATCTTCAGCCGGTCTTTCAGGTCGTCGAGGAACGAATGGTACGTGGCCGGGTAATGTTTGACCGGCAACTTGTCCAGCAGCGCCTGCACCCGGCGAGCGGGCGCGTCCATGCTGATCTTGCCCTCGGCCCTACGCCGCATCTCTTCAACGACCTTTGCGATCTCCTTCATATCTTTCTTCTGTGATACCCGCTGCTTGGCTCGCATCGGCCGCTGCCTGGGCTTGGGCGACAGCACTGGCTTCTGCTTGGGCTTCTCCACCTTCTCTTCCTTGCAGGCTCCGAGCGCGGAGAATGAAAATGCCAATAATACCAGCAGGATATTTCTCTTTGTGTAAGACATGGGCGTCTGACCTCTGATCATGACATGCCTGGCGTGGAACGCGAGATCTAAACTGCTTTTTTTTGTAACTTTTATTACTTAAAAAGTATGCATTAATTGCATAGTCTCATCTGGGAACATTTTATCAGATGTGGCCGAGTGGGCCAGATTTGCGCTCTTTTGCAGGGCGCGGGGGGGGGGGAGGGGGGCGGGCGGGGGGGGCGGCGGCGGTGGAGGCCCTGGGCGTCCACGAAGATGCCCACGGTGGTGTTGGACCCCGTGTCCCCCGAGACGAAGTCGTACTTGATGGTGATGGACTTGCCCGCGTACTTGGCCAGGTCGATGTTGACCTTGAGCCACTTCTTCATGGTGCTGGAGTTGACGCCCTTCTCCCAGACCTTGGTGCTGTTGACGAAGATCTTGAACTTGTCGTAGCTGGTGAAGCTCTCCACGTCCATGTACAGCCGGATGTGCAGCCCCGCCTTCTTGCCGCTGGCCAGGGTGATGGCCGGGCTGGTGGCCGAGCCGCTGTTCTTGGTGCTTGCGCTGTAGTTCTTGGCTGTCGGGTTGCCGTAGTACAGCGAGTACTTGCCCTCGTACTTGCGGTTGGAGCTGACCTGCCAGCCCACGGTGGTGACCGCGTTCTTGATGGTCCAGCCCGCCGCCTTGCCCGAGTTGAAATCCTCCACGCTGATCTTGGTGCCGCCCACGCCGGTCCAGCTGCTCTTGGAGCTGGACACCTTGCACTGCAGGCAGCCGGAGCTGTCGTTCTTCTTGGCCGCCATGCAGTCGCCCAGGATGAGGCACTTGTTGGACGACGGCGTCCAGGTGGTGGTGGACTTGGTGGGGTCGCAGGTGGCGCACTTGGTGGGGTCGGACGCGCCAGAGCTGTAGCAGGTGCCGCCGATGAGGCAGGAGCTGGCCTTGGTCACGGTCCAGCCGTACTTGGTCTTGGTCGGGTCACACTCGCCGCAGCCGGTGGAGTCCTTGGCCTTGGCCTTGTAGCAGGTGTCGCTGATGAGACAGTTCTGCCCGTTGGCCGTCCACCCCTTGGCGTTGTTGGCCGGCTGGCAGCTGGCGCAGCCGCCGCTGTGCTTGGCACCCTGGGAGTAGCACTTGCCGCTCACCAGGCAGGTGTTCTTCACCGACGACCAGTCGTACTTGTTCTTGGTCGGGTCGCACTCGTTGCAGCCGGTGGTGTCCTTGGCCTGGGCCTTGTAGCACTTGTTCGAGATCAGGCAGTCGGTGGTGGTGTTGACCGTCCAGCCGGTGGCGTTCTTGGTGGGGTCGCACTCGGCGCAGCCGCCGCTGTGCTTGTCCTTGGGCTTGTAGCACTTGCTGCTGATGGCGCACAGCCCGGCCACGGCGCTCCAGTCGTACTTGTTCTTGGTCGGGTTGCACTCCTTGCAGCCGGTGGTGTCGGTGGCCTTGGCCTTGTAGCACTTGTTGGAGATGAGGCAGTCGCCGGTGCCGATGACCGTCCACGCGGTCTGGCTGGTCTTGGGGTCGCACTCGGCGCATTTGCCGGTGTGCTTGTCCTTGGGCTTGTAACACTTGCCCTTGATGGAGCAGACGCCGGTGACCGGGGTCCAGGAGGTGGTGCTGGTCTTGGGGTCGCACTGGTTGCAGCCGGTGGTGTCCTTGTCGCCCGCCTTGTAGCACTTGCCGCTGATGAGGCAGCTGGATCCCACCGGGCTCCAGTCAGCCACGTTCTTGGTGGGGTCGCAGGTGAAGCAGCTGCCGCCAGGGTGCATGGCGCCGGTCTTGTAGCAGGTGGCGTTGATCAGGCAGAAGCCAGGCTTCATCTTGTTGCCCAGGCAGCCGCCCTTGCCGTCGCAGATGTCCAGGGTGCAGCCGTAGCCGTCGGAGCAGAGCGAGGCGAAGGATGTGCCCTTGCACTGGCCGTACTGGCAGTAGTCGTTCTTGGTGCACAGGTTGCCGTCGTCGCAGGAGCCGCCGTTGGCCGGGGACCACTTGCGGCTGTTTCCGCCGGTGCCCGAGTCGTCGCCGGTCTCCGGGTTGCACTCCAGGCACTGGTCGCCCGGCTTGCGCTCGCCCTTCTTCCAGCAGCAGAAGATGGTCTCCTTCTCCACCGTGGACATGTCAGGCGTCCCGGCGTCGGCCGTGCCGCCGTCGCCCTTGGTCGGGGGCACGCCAGCGTCGAAGTTGACCTTGCCGCCCTTGACGTCGTCGCAGGTCTTGCCCTTGGGCACCAGCACCGCCAGGGCGCAGGTGCCCTTGATGGGCGTGTTCTTGCACACGCCGAGGCCGGCGCAGGTGTCGACGGTGCACTTGAGCCCGTCGTCGCAGTTCTGCAGTTTCTGCGGGCGGCATAGCTTGTCCACGCCGCACACGGCGTTGATGGCGCACGGATCATGGGCGTTGCACTCGGTGCCCGGGGTCTTGCAGGGCCACAGCTTGTATCCGTCTGGCAACCCGCTCTTGTCCGCCGGGGTGACCTTGCTGTCGGTGACGGTGCCGCCGCCGTCCTTGTTGCCCGGGTCCGTGTCGTCGTCGGAGCAGCCGACTGAAACGAGGGTCAGGGTGAGCAGCCCGGCCAGCAGCCAGGAGAGAGGAGCTCTGGTCATTTTTCCTTCCTTTTGATCATGCTTAAAGCCCATTGAACCACCTTATATACGACATCGTCAGGGATTGAAACGGACTTGGCTGGCAAAACTATTTCAGGCTAGAATATTTCGGTTAGAGTGTAAACGGTAGGCGGCGTCGGATCCATGGTCAGGCACCCAGAGATCACCCCATAAGAGGTCATGGCATGAGAAGAGCAATCACCCCGATACTCGCAGCCGCGTGCGTACTTTTCGCCGGCGTCCCGCAGGCTGCCGCCTCTCCGGATCACGATCACAGTCACGATCACGTACGGGTCACTCCGGTGCACGAGCATGGCCTGGTGGAGCATGGCTTCATGTCGCCGCACAGCCCTGACGGCGAGATCCACTTCGGCGAGGACTTCATCCCGCTGGAGGATTGCATGGGCGACACCGAGCTGCCGGATCAGCTCATCGACGTCCCCCTGGGCCGGCAGGTGGTGTTCCTCAACTTCGACGGCGCGCTGCTCACCGCGGGCGGCAACAGCTCCAAGGACAACAAGACCATGCTGCTGTCGGGGGTCTCCTCGCACCAGTTCCCGGCCATGAACTGGGGCAACTACGGCGGCAAGGAGAAGGGCATGGCCGAGGTGGTCAAGCAGGTCAAGATCCTGTTCTACAAGTACGGCGTGACCTTCGTGACCACCCGCCCCACCTCCGGGGACTACACCATGGTGATGATCGGGGGCGTGGGCACCAACATCAAAAAGGGCGGCCCTGGCACCGTGGGCATCTCGCCGCTGGATTGCAAGAACAGCAACAAGAACGACGTGCTGGTGGTGTTCGGCAACAAGGTCAGCTCCATCAAGAGCGTGTCATTCGTCATCGCCCACGAGCTGGGCCACTCCTTCGGCCTGGAGCACATCGACAACAAGAAGGGGATCATGTACCCCGCGCTGCAGTCCGCCACCGAGGGGTGGGCCAAGGGCAACGTCTCGGGCAGCACATGCGGCCGCTCCGAGCAGGACGCAGACAAGGTGCTCACCGATAACCTGGGCGTGGGCGACCTGGACAAGGTGGCGCCGCTCATCTGGCTGATGTACCCCGGCGACGGGGCCGTGCTGCCGCCGCGTTTCCACATAAGGGTCGGGGCTGCCGACGACTTCTCTCTTGCCGGCGTCACCATATATGTGGATGGCACGAAGAAGTTATCGTTAACAACACCACCCTTCGTGGCCCTCGTTGAAGGCCTCAGCGAGGGCAAACACACCATCAAGGCCGAGGCGCAGGACCTGAAACCGAACAAGTCCTCGGCCGAGGTGAAGATCAAGGTGGACAAGGCGTGCGTCAAGGCGGGCGACTGCGACTACGGCAAGGGCGGCCTCGGCATGCCGTGCGGTATCGGCGGCGACTGCAGCACGGAGATCTGCGCCACCAAGAGCGGCACCGGGTACTGCGCGGTGCTGTGCAGCAAGGAGAGCAAGCTCTGCCCTTCAGGCATGACCTGCCAGGACGCCGGCGGCGAGTACGCCTGCGTGCCAGGCGCCGGCTTCTCGCTGAACAAGGAAGGCACCGGCTGCGCGGTGGGCGGCGGGGCGAGGGGCGTGTCCGGGCTGGTGATCGCTCTGCTCGGGCTGCTGTTCCTGCGACGGCGGAGATCCCTCTAACGTCGACGTCTACGTCGGGCTAAACCAGCGCCCGATCATGTTTGATCCGGGTCTTGCCGTTTTCGAAGGGCTCGTTTTCCAGGGCCAGGCCGAACTCCCAGCGGGCCCGATCGGCGTTGCCCTGAAGCGCAAGGATCAGGCCGTACAGGTGGTGATGGCGGGCGTAGCCGTCGTTCAGGTCCGCGGCGGCTCGCAGGGCGCTGAAGACATGGCCGAGGCGGCCCATGACGGCGTAGCACAGGGCAGTGCGGATGCAGCGGTCGTAGGTGACGCCCGGCGACTGGAGCTCGGTGGCGATGGCAGCGGCGGTGCGCGAAAAGGCCATGTCCCGGATCTGCAGCAGCCGCCGCAGATCGTCCGTGTCCAGCGGTTCGAGGTTCGGCGTCGCGAGCAGGCGAGGGATCGCCTCCTGCTCGCCGCAGCTGAGGAGGCCGGCCAGCTTGCGCGGCAGGTCGTCCAGCCCTGCTTCCAGGTAGAGCCCTGCTTCCAGCAGAAACTCGCGGAAGATGGCGCGTTGGATCCGTTCAGGTGGTGATGGAGGATGGGAGAGCATTGTTGCCAATTCCTTTGTACATCATCCATTCTGGCCAAATTGGGCGCATCTGTCTACAGCACAAATAAAAAATTACAGCGTGGATGTGGGAATTCCCCCGCCGGGTGACTATTTGGTGTACCGCCGATAGGCAGCAACCACCGTGTGCCCTGGTTTGACCTTGATCGCGTTGAAAGTCAGCGAGTTGTTGGCGGCGGTGTACATGAACCCCTTGAGCCGGCTGCGCTGGAGGGCCACGGTCTGAACATCCACGGTCAGGGTCGAGCTGATGGGGACGAACTTCAGAACCCGCGGCGAGGCCGATGCGCTGACGCTGTTGATGATCAGCTGGAGGGTGGGCCCCAGGTTTTTCTGACAGATGTCGCCCATCTGTCCGGACGTGGCCTTCACCAGCTCGGCGTAGCCGTGGGGCAGCTCTGCCTTGCAGCTGTTCTTGCACAGCCCGCCCAGCATATGCACCGTGGCGGTGCCGCCGGCCACCTTCTTGCCCATCACCAGGTCGAGCAGCGGCTTGATATGCTGGTTTACCTTTTTCTGCTTCTCCGCCGACAGCTGGCAGGCTGTGCCGCGGTAGTCCGTGTAGTCCAGAAAGCCGTCCTTGCCCTGGAAATACCCGCCAGGCTTGAGCTCCTGCGGGGTCTCGTCGGTGGCGATGATCACCGCCAGGTGCGCGCCCTTTCGGATCTTGCTCGGGTCATTTTCCTTGCGCGGCAGGTGCCCAAGGATCGCCTCGTACGCCCCAGTGAGCACGAACTCCTTGCCCCCCTCGTAGTAGGGCGGGTTCAGGATGCAGGACTCGAAGATCCCCTTTTCCCCCGGCTTGAGGAAGCGGTCATCGCCGCCGTCGTGGTACTTGTCGGCGATGTTCAGGTGCGAGCAGAACTTGCCTGGCGTGACACCCGGGCCCGGAGCCTTGACCCCGGTGATCCCCATCCTGAAGTCGAGGCCGGCGGCCTTGGCCTTGGAGAAGAAGGTCAGCGCGTTCTTGGCGATGTCTGCCCTGTTGTCGTTCATGGAGCCGGACTCGTCCATGACCCAGATGATGTCGGCCTCGGGCCGCTTTGCGATGGGGCCCACATCGCAGTAGAAGCCGTCCTTGTAGGCGTAGGGGGCCATGGCTGTACCGTTGCTCAGGTCCTCTGCATCCAGGAAGGCGGTGTGGGCGTCGGATTGAAACAGATCCCGGTCCACCACCGCCGCGCTGAGCAGGAACTGGCCCTGGCGCGCCTCCATGGTGGCGCGCACCAGGACGGCCGTGCTCTGGGACTCGTAGAGGAACGGCAGGTCCTTGAGCTGGGAGTAGGGCCGATTGAGGGCGGAGGCGAGCACGAAGTTGCGCAGGGCCGAGGGCGCCAGCGGGATGTTGGTCTCCACCAGCCAGACCGCCTCCTTGATGTCGGGGTAGCCTTCCTGGCTCTTGCCCACGGCGCCGGAGCCTCGCACGGTGAGCTTGCCCAGGTTGCCCACCACCAGGTCGTTGGCCAGCTTGACCCGCAGCAGCTCGAGCCGCGCCTGGGCGTCCATGGCGTAGCCGCCGGACGGGAAAGACACGGCCATGCCCGCCACCTTGCCCAGCTGAACCGCGGCCGCGGATTCGATCAGGTTGGGCTTCTGGATCCGGATCCATTGCACCTTGCTGCGCGGGGGCAGGACCAGGGCGATGGTCTTGGAGGGATCATCGTGGCGCACCGCGCCGAGGGTCGGCGCCCGGCAGGGCGTGCCGCCGTCCAGGGGCACCACCACGTCGGGCAGCACCGTGGCGTCACCCACGTCGGGCACGCCGGCGTCACCGGCAGGGATGAAGTAATCGGGCTGGAACCCCGCCTCGTCCCCAATGACGGGGTAGCGGTGGTCACAGGCCATGGTCAGGGGGACGAGCAGCAGCGCCCGCAGCAGGTGGTTGCGCATCGGGTCCGGAGCCTCCAGTAGCTCTACCAGTACAGTCTACCAAACAGGACGCGGCGTGATCCTATTCCCCTGCGCCTAAAGCTGTGGCGGCTGCTGCTCCCGATTCCAGGACGTATCCTCGACCCCTGCCTCGTGGTTGGCAAACCGGGCGGCCGCGAACAGGAAGTCGGACGCGCGGTTGACGAACTTGAGCACCAGCGGGTCGATGCCCTCATCGTGCAGGGCCACCAGCCGGCGTTCGGCGCGTCGGCACACCGTCCGCGCCACGTGCAGCATGCCCGCCGCGGGCGCGCCACCGGGCAGCACGAAGGCGGTCAGCGGCCCCGTGGCCGTCTCGAAGCGGTCGATGCCGCGCTCCAGCCAGGCGATGTCGTCCGGGGTCACGGTGGGGGGCTCATACTTGCCGCCCGGGGGCATGGCCAGGTTGGAGCTGCAGTTGTACAGCCGATCCTGCAGGAACCCGAGGCAACGCTGCAGCAGCTGCGATTCTGCGGCGCCGGCCATGGCGCGCGCCGCGCCGACCCACGAGTTGGCCTCATCGATAGTCCCGTACGCCTCCACCCGGGCCGCGTCCTTGGGCACCTTGGTCCCGTCAGCCAGGGAGGTCTGCCCCTTGTCCCCCTGCCGCGTATAAATGTTGGATCCCATGTGTAACCTTTTTCGAACTGGCGAGTCTGTGAGGCAGAGTTTGGCTGACGGTTCCAGGGCTCGCAACCGTTAACGAAAGATCGGAAAAATCCCTTGCGCGGGAACTTTCCGTGGATCAAGAAAATGTACACTTTGATGGTGAACAAACAGGAGTAAGTCGCCCATGAGGCTGGTCAAAATCAAAAAGATTACGGCTCGCAGGGAGTGGGGCTGCCCCAGAACCAAGAGCAGGTCCAACTGGTGCCACGCCTGGTGTGCTCCGAGGCAGGACGGCTCAGGGGACTGTGGCCGCGTCGCCCCCCACGGAATAGTGGGGCGTACCCAGGCGGCCATTCTGAACCACAAGCAGAGGACTGCTGTATAATCCGCTCCCGTTGAATTAGTCGAACAACCCAAAACAGATCTGAGGAGAAGACAATGGCCTTCGAGTTGCCGCCGCTGCCGTACGACAAGAACGCGCTGGAGCCCACAATTTCTGCCGAGACCATCGACTACCACCATGGCAAGCATCATCAGGCCTACGTCACCAACCTGAACAACCTGGTGGCCGGGACCGCGCTGGAAGGCAAGTCGCTGGACGAGCTGGTCACCTCCACCGATGGAGGCGTGTTCAACAACGCCGCCCAGGTCTGGAACCACACCTTCTACTGGAACAGCATGAGCCCCAACGGCGGCGGTGAGCCCACCGGCGCCACGGCGGACGCCATCAACGCCGCCTTCGGCTCCTTCGACGCCTTCAAGGAGCAGTTCAACAAGGCCGCGGCCACCCACTTCGGCTCCGGCTGGGCCTGGCTGGTCAAGGACGGCGAAGGCAAGCTGTCGGTGGTCTCCACGGCCAACGCCGGCAACCCGCTGACCGACGGCCTGACGCCGGTGCTCACCTGCGATGTCTGGGAGCACGCCTACTACATCGACTACCGCAACGCGCGGCCCGCTTACCTGGAGAGCTTCTGGAAGCTCGTTAACTGGGACTTCGTGGCGGGCAACCTGTAGCGACCCCTCAAACCGGGTCGAACTCGTCCTTGCCGATGTAGCAGATGGGGCAGACCCAGTCCTCTGGAATATCCTCGAACGCGGTCCCCGGGGGCACTCCGTTGTCCGGATCCCCCACCTCTGGATCATATTCGTAACCACATCCGGTGCAGACGTACTTGGCGTTCTTGTCCTCGGCGCTCATGTTGCCGAACCTAGATGAGTCTGCCGCCTGCCGTCAACACCCCAGATTCTAAAATGTCAAGTGGGGGGGTCTGACCCCCCTACTTGACATTTTGTTGGGGGTGAGGTGGGTGGTGGGGCGCCCTTGACGCGTTGCGTAATCCGCACTAATCTCTCACAGTGTTCACGGTGACTGACCGGTCAGGTTCTGCCCGGTCGAGAGGCCAAGGAGAGGCGCATGTCGAGCAATTATTACAATGATAACGAAGATCTCCGTTTCTACATCGAGCGGGCGTTCGACTGGTCGGAGATCGTGGCGCTTTACGAGCGGGGCTATACGGACAAGGAGGGGTTTCGCGACGAGGCCGAGGCGCTGGAGTTCTATCGCGACATCCTGGACAACGTGGGCAAGTACTTCGCATCCGAGGTGGCGCCCAACGCCATGAGCAACGACCACGCCGGGCCCTTCATGGAGGACGGCGAGGTGAAGGTGCCCGAGGAGCTGGAGGCCATCTTCGACGGTTTCTCGGAGATGGGGCTGTACGCTCTGAACATCCCGCGGGAGCTGGGCGGCTTCAACGCACCCATGGTGCTCTACTTCGCCATCTCGGAGATGCTCTCCCGGGCGGACATCTCGCTGGTGGGCCACTACGGCTTCCACGGCGGCATCGCCATGAGCTTGCTGTTCTACTCCCTGACCGAGGGCTCCTACGAGCACAACAAGGGCGTGCTGCTCAAGACCCGCTTCGACGACGCCATCGCCGAGATCGCGGCCGGCGAAAACTTCGGCTGCATGGTGCTCACCGAGTCGGACGCGGGCAGCGACCTGGCGGCCCTGCGCGCCAAGGCGGTGCAGCAGGAGGACGGCACCTGGCGCCTGAGCGGCCAGAAGATCTTCATCACCGCGGGCCACGGCCAGCACCAGCTGGTCATCGCCAAGACCGAGGACACCGGCGACGGGCTCAAGGACATCTCGCTGTTCCTTGTGCCGCGGCAGATCGAGAACGAGGACGGCGAGCTGGTGGACAACGTGGTGGTGGAGCGCCTGGAGGAGAAGCTGGGCATCCACGCCTCGGTGACCTGCACCCTGGCCTACGACGACTCGGTGGCGGAGCTGGTGGGCGAGCGCGGCCAGGGCTTCAAGCTGATGCTGATGCTGATGAACAACGCCCGCCTCGGGGTGAGCTTCGAGGGGATCGGCCTGATCGAGTCGGCTTATCGCCTGGCCGTGGAGTACGCCGCCGAGCGCAAGTCCATGGGCAAGACCATCGATCGCCACGAGATGATCGCCGACTACCTGGAGAAGATGGACGTGGGCCTGCGCGGCCTGCGCGCCATGGCCTTCGACGCCGTGCGCGCGGTGGAGCTCTCCAGCCGGCTGGAGGTGCAGCTCAAGCTCGACCCGCCGGCCGATAAGGCGGAGCGCAAGCAGATGGAGCGGCGCATGAAGAAGTTCCAGCGCCGCGCGCGGGACCTGACCCCGCTGCTCAAGTACCTGGCCAGCGAAAAGGCGGTGGAGTACTCCCAGCTCTCCATGCAGATCCACGGCGGCGTGGGCTACACCAAGGAGTACGAGATCGAGAAGCTGGTGCGGGATGCGCTGGTGCTCCCGATCTACGAGGGCACCAGCCAGATTCAGTCGCTGATGGCGCTCAAGGACAGCCTCGGCAACGCCCTTAAGGATCCTGCCGGGTTCCTGCGGCGCTCGGCCGCGGCGCGGGTGGCCAGCCTCTCCGCGCGGGAGCCCATGGATCGTCAGATCGGCAAGCTGGAGAGCATGGCCTACGGCTCCATGCAGCACATCATCACCAAGATCGCCCGGGGTAAGTGGCAGCGGGTCAGCCGGCGCAAGATCAC
Organism: uncultured Myxococcales bacterium; assembly: GCA_964511535.1. GTDB lineage: Bacteria > Myxococcota_A > Polyangia > CAZCFB01 > CAZCFB01. Next base: position 27,790 of record CAZEFW010000109.1, read on the forward strand.
CGAGTGGAGCAACGCGTTCCTCAAGGAGTGGGATCCCAAGCGGGACTTCAGCTTCGGCATGCTGCACGCCGAGCGACTGTGCCGCCTGCTGGCCGAGGTCGAGATCTGCAAGATCCTGGTGGACCAGGCGCGGCGCTACCCGGAGCGCCAGGCGCTGGCCGAGGCGTACCTGGAGCGCGCCACCCCGGAGGTGGCCTACCTTCACGACCAGATCATGAACACCGGGGACCGGCTGCTGGAGAAGCTGCAGCAGGAGGACGTCGCGGCCGAGGAGAGCGCCTGAGCCAGGCCGCCGGGGGGGGCCTACGGTACGGGGGTCGCCTGGCCGTAGGTTGCAATATAGGTGTGGCCGCTCTTGCCGCCGCAGACATCCAGCCCATCCACGTCGTAGCCGTCGCCCCAGTATCCCTGTCCGTGCCCGGAGGCGTCCATCAGCTTGACGTAGCGGAACCAGCCGGTGACCGCGAAGGCGCTGTCCCGGCACCCGGAGCCGAGGTAGGTCCACTTCTTGCCGTTCTTGCTCACGTACGCCTCGACCTTCTCGGGGTACTTGGCGCAGGGCCAGCTCTTGTTGTTGTGGTCGCCCCAGGAGGTCTCGATGACCCACAGCTGCTTCGGCTTGACCGGGCCGCCCCAGTCCAGGACCAGCTCGCCGCCCTTGCCGAGAGAGACGAAGTTGACCGTGTTGTCCACCGGACTGGACAGCCCCCAGTTATGCCGGGGAAGGCCCAGCGCCTCGTCGGGTTCCTGGCGCACCGGCGAGACCTTGCCGCCGCCGCTGGTGGTCCCCACCTTGTAGGACAGCACCTTGGCCGGGTGGCAGGAGGTGAGGAACTTGCGGCCGCAGGTGCGCTTCCACTTGCCCTTGAAGGTGCCCTTGCCGTACTTGCCCCGCAGCTTGTCCTTGTGGGTCTTGCTGACCATGACCCCCTTGAACTTGCCCTTGCCCCAGGTCCCGTTCAGCAGCGCCACGAACTTGCCGGACTTGTCGATGGCCTTGCCGAAGAAGTACCGCTTGCCCGAGCCGGTCTTGCCCCAGATTCCCGACAGAGCGCCCCGGACGCCGCCCTTGCGGCCGGTCCACTTGCCCATGAACAGGCCGAACGGCAGCCCGGGATGCAGCCGCTTCCACGTGCCCTTGACCTTGCCCCGCTTGCACTTCTTGCCCTTGGCGAAGGTGGATAGATCCGGCATCACCGCCGGAGACAGCTGGCTCGAATCGACGCCGTCGAGGTCCACCAGGTCGACCCCGGGCTGGCCGAAGTTGGGCAGCTCATCCTGCATGTCGAAGCCGCCGTTGGGCAGCTCCAGGGCCTGCTGCACCTGCTTGACGGTGTGGGTGTCATCGCCGCAGCCCAGGGGCAGGGCGGCCATGGTGAATATCGCAACGATGCATGTGGTTGTCCGGTTCATCTCATGCGCTCCGGGAAGATGGCTGGAGATCCCTTGCTTGAATGCCCACCGATGATACACTTTTACAGTTTTGCAGTAAATGCTTAGGACGATAAGCGGCAGGTATCATTAATAAAAAATCTATTCGGCCTCATCGTGTCGCCTTGTGATGGGCCTGCTCTTCCGCGCGTTGTAAAAAGCAACAACTCCCCGCTGTAGTTGTCCTCCAGCCATTGACTTGCCCCCTCTCCCTTAGTAAGTTGCCGCCGAATTTAAGGTACTTAGCGCACCTCGGCTGATTAACTGAGGCGCGCCTAACCGAGAGTAAAACTGGGCAAAATGCCTGGAGAAAACGCCTGACCATACTGATGCAAAGGAGAAGAGCATGACCGTTGGCATCGTCGGCTATGGCGCCAACATTCCGCGTTTCCGGATCAAGGTGGAAGAGATCGCCAAGGTCTGGGGCGCGGATGCGCCGAGCTACAAGAAGGGCCTGGGTCTGCGGGAGAAGTCCGTGCCCGCCCCGGACCAGGACGTCATCACGCTGTCGGTCGAGGCAGCACGCAACGCGATGTACCGCGCCCCCATGGTGGATCCCGCGGACATCGGCTGCCTCTACATCGGCTCCGAGTCGCACCCGTACGCGGTCAAGCCCTCGGGCACCATCGTGGGTGAGGCCATTGGCGCCATGCCGCACATCCATGTGGCCGACTTCGAGTTCGCCTGCAAGGCGGGCTCCGAAGCCATGTACGTGGCGTGCAGCCAGGTCAAGTCCGGCGACATCAAGTACGGCATGGCCATCGGCGCCGACACCTCTCAGGGCGCCCCTGGCGACGCCCTGGAGTACTCCGCCTCCGCTGGCGCGGCGGCCTACATCATGGGCTCCGAGAACGTCATCGCCGAGCTGGAGGTGACCCACTCCTGGACCCACGATACGCCCGATTTCTGGCGTCGCGAGTACCAGCACTACCCGCAGCACGCGGGCCGCTACACTGGCGAGCCGGCCTACATGCGCACCACCATGGGCGCCACCCAGGCGATCCTGGACAAGTCCGGCTACAAGCCGGAGGACTTCCAGTACGCCGTGTTCCACCAGCCCAACGGCAAGTTCCCCATGCGCGTGGGCAAGAAGATGGGCTTCACTCACGAGCAGCTGGTCACCGGCTGGCTGGTGCCCGTGCTGGGCAACACCTACTCCGGCGCCTCGCCCCTGGGGCTCACGGCGGTGCTCGATATCGCCAAGCCGGGCGACAAGATCATGATGTGTTCCTACGGCTCGGGCTCCGGCTCGGACGCCTTCATCTGGAACGTCACGGACCGGATCACCGAGGTGCAGGACCTGGCCGTCAAGACCAGGACGATGCTGGACGAGAGCCAGATCTACCTGCAGTACGGCGAGTACGCCAAGTTCCGCGGCAAGATCCTCAAGGCCGAATAAGGAGACGACACCATGAGAGACGTAGCTATCATCGGCGTCGGCATCACCAAGTTCGGTGAGCTGTGGGATGACTCCATGCGCGACCTGTTCGTGGAGGCGGCCCTCGGCGCCATCGATGACGCCGGCGTAGACCATATCGATTCGATGTATGTCGGCTCCATGTCCCCCGGTCTGTTCGTGGGGCAGGAGCACATCGGCCCCATGATGGCCGACTACCTCGGCGTGGCCCCGTGCCCCGCCACCCGCGTGGAGTCCGCGTGCGCCTCTGGCGGCGTGGCCCTGCGCAGCGGCTTCTTCGAGGTCGCCTCCGGCGCCAGCGACATCGTGCTGGTGGGCGGCGTGGAGAAGATGAACGACGTGGGCGGCGACGAGGCCACCTACGCCCTGGCCACCGCTTCCGACCAGGAGTGGGAGGCGTTCAACGGGGTCACCTTCCCCGGCCTGTACGCCATGATGGCCGTGGCGCACATGC
>CAZEFW010000110.1:0-31005 GCA_964511535.1 uncultured Myxococcales bacterium
CGCTGCAACTGGGTATCGCAATAGTCGTTCTCGGGGCAGGGGGAGGTGGGCGTTGAGCAGTACCAGGTGCACTGCTTGGCGGACCACCCTGGCAGCTGCTTGGCGCACACCCCGGGCGTATCGCAGTCGGTGTGCGAGGTGCACCACGGTCCGCATCGCTTGAAGCTGTAGGTGGCAGTGATGCTCACCTTGCGGCACTTGTTGAGGGCGTTGCCGGACGTCTGGCAGTCGCTGTCCTTGGTGCAGCCCAGGTTCTTGCAGTAGCCCTTGACGCATACGAACTGGTGCAGGCCGTCCTTGCAGTCGCTGTCCTTGGCGCAGGCGGCCATGCAGGTCTTGAAGTCCGCCCCGGTCTTGCCGGCGTCCGGCAGGCCAGCCTCTGGCGCCGTGACGCCTCTGTCAGGGGCCGGCCCCCCGCGGTCCGCCACGCCCAGGTCATCGACCCTGCTGTCCCGGTCTGCTGATCCGCCACCCGTCTCCGTGCAGCCGGCGGTCCCTGTCAACAGGACAACCACCAGCATCAGCCGGGTCACGGGTCCACTCGCTCCGGCGACATGCCCATCTCATCCATGTCCGCCATGAAGCGGCGCGTGGCCCGGCGCTGCAGGATCACCGCGGCCAGCCAGATCCCGTTGCCCACGAACACGCGGTACCAGAGGTACAGCTCCAGGCGGTTGAAGATGGCGCAGATGGCGATGAGGTAGGTGTGTGGGCAGAGGGAGACCAGGGACCACAGCTGCATGGGCCAGTAGTTGTACTTGCGGTACAGCCGGGCGGTCTCCTCGTTGCTCTTGAAGCGCAGCCCCTCGCGGATGGCCTGGCCGTTGACCAGCTTCACGAAGCGGTGCTGGTGCCCCAGCATGCCGAGCATGGAGTTCCAGGCCAAGCGCGTCAGCAAGGGCGCATTTTCGGCCTCGGCCTTCTTCATCTTGGCCGCGGCCTCCGGGCGCCCAAAGGAGAGCCCGTCCCAGCTGGGGTTGGTGGAGTTCTGGTAGCACTCCTTGAAGTAGTCGTAGAGCCAGATCTGGATCACCGCGGTGATCAGCGCTACGGGCATCACCGCCAGCTGCAGAAAATCCTGCTGCGAGCGCCAGATATGCCACATGCCAGCGGCCACGGTGAACAGGGCCACGATCATGTCGGCCGAGCCGTCCAGGGCGCGGCCCAGGTCCGAGTGCATGTGCTTGGCCCGGGCCATGATGCCGTCCGCGCCGTCCAGGATCGCGCTGGCCCAGAGCATGAAGCCGCCCAGGGGCACCATCAGCGGATCGCCCTGGAGCCACAGGAGCGAGGCGCCGATGCCGCTGAACATGGCCAGCAGGGTGATCTGGTTCGGGGTCAGCGGCGTGCGCAGGGTGAGGGCCACGAACAGGTAAGCCAGGGGCCTGTGAACCCACAGGTTCACCGGGTCCTCCACATCGCGTCCCTTGATCACGTCGGCGAAGGCAGGCAGTCGAATGGTTCCGTTGGCCATGGTGTTCTCCCCCTCAGGCCTCATTCCGCCCGCCGGCGCGCGCCTCGAGCAGCCGAAGCAGGGCGGGGAAGAAGATGGTGGACGCGGCGAAGGAGCAGCCGAGCCCCACGATGGACAGCCAGCCCAGCGAGCGGATGCCCATGTGGTGGGCTGTCACCGCGGCGCCGAAGCCGATGGCGGTGGTAGCCGAGGCGAGCAGCGCCGCTGAACCGGTGGTGGACACGACCTTGCCCAGGCTGCCGCGGCCCTCGTCCATGTAGCGGTGCTGGATATGCACCACGTTGTCGATGCCGACCCCCACGATGGTGGCGAGGACCGCCTGGTTGAAGACGTTTAGATCGATCTGCAACAACCGCATCATACCCAACATCCATACCATACCGATGGCGAGGACCGCTGTGACCCTCAGCACCCGGCCGGTGCGACGGAAGTCGAGCATCAACAGCAGGAACACCGCGCTGGCAGCGGCGGCCAGTACCAGCGGGGCGTCCGCCTTCATCTGGCCCAGCACCCGCGCCGCCACACGGTTTTCGTCCATGATTTTGACCGGAACACCCCTGGCGTGCAGGTCTTTTCGAATTCTTTCCAAAACCTTGGCCCAGGCGATGATGTCCCTGTCCACGTCGGTGTGGAACCGGGGCCAGACGATGACGAACTGCCCCACGCCGTCCCGGGTCTGAAACTGGTCCCGGTACACGGGGGGCACGTCCTTGACCGTCCAGGGCTTGACCTTCGTCAGGGCCAGGGCGTCCTTTACACGCTTTTCGTCGTCCGCCTCCAGGTCCGCGTCGTCGATCACCTCCTGCAAGCTTGCGCGGATCTTGTCGATTATCGGCTGCTTGCGGCCGAGGTCCTGGGGCACCATCGAGGCCATGGAGATGTACTGCTTGACCCAGGAGCCCTTGTCCTTGGTGTAGGGCCGCAGGTAGGCCTCCACCTTTCGCGCCTGGGCCAGGTCCTCGACGTAGAAGCCGGCAGGCGAGAAGTCGCCGCCGATCTGCTCGCCGACCTTGCGCGAGAAGTCGATGTTCTCGCTGATCCCCTTGAGCTTGTTGAAGTCGTTGTACCAGCGTACGTCGGGGGCGACCCACAGGGCGAGGCCCAGGGCCACCAGCCCCACGGCCACCAGGGTCCCGGCCACGCCCACCGGGATGTTGGCCGGCCGCCACAGCGGCTGCCGCGCCCGCGCCTTGCGGTCCACCAGCATGGCCAGGGGGGGCAGGGCGATGAAGGTCACCGTCAGCGTCACCAGCACGCCGGTCCCGGCGATGAGGCCGTACTCGCGGAAGCCGCGAAAGTCGCTGATGGCCATGGCGTAGAACGCCGCCGCGGTGGTGGTGGCCGCGGTGAGGCAGGCGGGCAGAGTGCGGCGCATGGCGCGGCCCATGGCGGCCTTTCGGCCCCCACCGGCGGCCAGCTCCTCCAGGTAGCGGAGATACAGGTGGATTTCGAAGTCCACCCCCAGCCCGAACAGCGCGCTGACCAGGAACCCTGACACCAGGTTGAGCTGGCCGATGGTCACCGCCGTGATCCCGAGGGTGGTGGCCACGCCGATGATCAGCGGCACGGCGATGACCAGCGGCGCGGTGAGCCGCCGCACATGCGCAGTCATCAGCAACAAGATCAGGCCGAGGGCGATGAAGGAGGCTCGCTTCAGATCCGCCATCATGCGGGCGTGCTGCTCCTGGTTCAGCGCCAGCCCTCCGGCGTAGCGCGCTTTGAGGCCGCCGCCCGGGGGCATGGCGGCGCTCACCACCGCCCGGATGTCTGCCAGCAGCTTCTTGCCCGCCGCCATGTCGTAGCTGGTGCCCATGGGGATGACCCGGATGAACAGGTACTCGCCGTCCGGCGTGGTGAAGGTCTCCTTGAGCAGAGACCCCTGGGCCAGGGCGTCCTTGTTGTCCACCTCGGACCACGGCCTGGCCTCCTCGTCCTCGTCGTCTTCCAGATCCACGTACAGCGGGTTGGCCCGGGCCTTGGCGCGCTCGATCTCGTCGTCGATGGCCTGCTGGAGCTCCAGCAGCTTGCGCTCGGAGATGAGCAGCAGCCGCCGGTCGAGAAAGAAGTCCACCGGGAACTCCACGTCAGCGCGGCGGATCCAGTCTTTCGCGCGCAGCGCGTCGGCCACAGCGCGGCCCCCCTTGAGCCTCGCCGCAGCGTCTCCGCCGCCCAGGGCGATGACCAGCTCCATGGTTCCGCCGGCCTTCTCCTGCAGCTCGTTGACCTCGAGCAGCTCCGGCGTGTCCTCGGGCAGCAGCGCGGAGAACCGGGTGTCGAACTTGAGCCCGGAGGTGAGGTGAATCGCCAGGGCGCCCAGGGCCAGGGCCAGCAGCAGGGTTACCGCGGGCCGTGCCAACACCAGGTCCGAAAAACTATGCACGACCGGCTGGACCAGTCCTGCGATTCTCCTGGGTTTCTTGCTGTCGGCCACGGACCACTCCCCCTGTCGGGGCTCAGGTAGGTGGGTTCATAGCATGAATGGGCTTTACAGGAAAACCGGCGGCGCCTTCAATGGGGCGGTGAAGGTCCTGCTGGTCAAGCCCTACGTCCCGGCCCGACGGGAGGTGATCTGCCCGCCCCTGGGGCTGCTCCAGCTGGCCGCCTGTCTGCGCGAGCAGGTGTCTCCGCCGCCCGAGGTCCAGCTGCTGGACATGGCCTGCGCCCGGGCGGGGCCCGCGCTGCTGCGCCAGCGGCTGCGGCGCCTGCAGCCGGACCTGGTGGGGTTCTCGGCCATGACCTTCGAGGCCCGGACCGTGGCGGCTCTTGCGCGCGAGACCCGGCGCGTCTCGCCGCGGGCGCGCGTCGTGGTGGGCGGTCCCCACGCCACCGCATACCCCGGGCACCTGCTGCGCTGCCCTGACATCGACCTGGCAGTGCAGGGGGAGGGGGAGGAGACCCTGGTGGAGCTGGTGCGGCGGCTGCGACGCGGGCAGGACTGGGCGGGGGTGGCTGGCAGCGCGACGCGCGGTCCTGCGGGAGAGCTGGTGACCGCCCCCGAGCGCGACCCCCTGGCCGATCTTGATCTGTTGCCCCTGCCGGCCTGGGATCTGGTGTCCCCCGAGGCCTACCTGCGCCACGGCGACATGAACGGCTTCCTCCAGCGCTGGCCCTACGGCTTCGTATTCACCTCCCGGGCCTGCCCTTACCGGTGCGTCTACTGCCACCGGGTCTTCGGCAAGCGGTTCCGGACGCGCTCGCCCGCCTCGGTGGTGGCCGAGATCCGCGCGCTGCACCTGGAGCACGGGATCAACGAGATCCACATCATCGACGATGTCTTCAACTGGGACTTGCCGCGGGCCAAGGCCATCTGCCGCGGCATCATCCGCGAGGGGCTGGACGTGAGCATCGCGTTCCCCAACGGCATCCGCGGCGACCGCATGGACCGTGAGCTGACAGAGCTGCTGGCCCGGGCGGGCTGCTACTCGCTCTCCTTCGCGGTGGAGACCGCCTCCCCGAGGCTGCAGCGGCTGCTGAAGCGGAACTGCGACCTGGCGCGGCTGGAGCAGGCCATCGCCGACGCCGACGCGGCGGGCATCATCCCCATGGGGTTCTGCATGCTCGGCTTCCCCAGCGAGAGCCGCGACGAGCTGCGGCGCACGGTGGACTTCGTCTGCGGCTCCCGCCTGCTCAAGGCGGTCTTCTTCCAGGTGGTGCCGTTTCCAGGCACCGAGCTGCACAGCATGTTCTGCGACGCGTACCCCGGCGTGTTCGGCGAGGCAGACGCCGACCCGGAGGAGGTCCAGTACCACGGCGACCGCTCGTACTACGAGCGGGCCACCGGCGTGCGGCTGGAGCCGATCATCCGCGCCGCCTACCACCGGTTCTACCTGGACCCCGCACGCCTGGTGCGCATCCTGCGCCGCTTCCCCAAGAACCGCCGGCTGCTGCGGGGGGGCTATCACCTGCTGCGCACCACCAGGGCAGGCGGCGCGCTGGATCGGATGTTGGCGAGAGGGGGGCTGCTTCGGGGAGGCTGGCGGGCTACTTGACCTTGACGGTGTCGGTGCCCGAGAAGGTGCGGACCCACAGCTTGCCCGCCACGGTGAGGGTTTGATTGCCCGGCTTGAGCAGCTTGACCACGTCGGCGTAGTTGAACTTCACCTGCATGTCGTAGTGGCCGTCCTTGTCGTAGTCGCCAATCTTGCCCCACCAGGGCACCGCCTTGACCGTGCCGTTGAGGGTCACGGTCTTGGGGCGGATACGCAGCACCGCGAGCTTGGTCTTGGGCAGCTCGATGTAGCACTTGAACCACTTGCGCTTGACCTTCTTCTTCTTGAGCTTCAGCGCGTCCGGCTTGCAGTCCACCTTGGCGTTCAGGTGAGCCATGGGCTTGATGGTGACCTTGTACACCTGGGGGCCGCTCAGGGCGGCGGCGTGCCATTTGAAGGAGGTCAGCGCGTTGTTGCGCACCTCGAAGGTGACGGTGACCGGGGCGTTGACGCCCTTTTTGAGCTTGAAGCCCAGGCGCAGCGGCTTGAAGCCGGTGACCTTGGTGCTGCCCGAGGTGTACATGAACAGGTGCCCCTTGGAGCCCACGGCGCCGGTGCCCTTGTCAATGGAGCCCGGCTTGCCGTTGCCGTCCCCCTTGGCGATCCATGTCTTTGCCCACTGGCCGCCGCCGTCGCTGTACATGTACTGGGTGCCGGTGCTGCCCTTGGTCGGATCCGCGGTGGCGGAGGTCCACCAGTTCCACATGCCGCTGCCGAACGGGTTCTCCTCGATGGAGATGGCCTGCACCTTGTCCGCCTGGTCGTGGGTCACCTTGATGTTGCCCCAGTAGTTGCCCGCCTTGGTGGGGGTCAGCTGCACGAAGGTGTAGCGTGACGGGCCCGCCTTGGAGAGGGTGTCGCTGTGCCTGCCGAACACCTTGTAGCCGAAGGGAGAGACCGCGGCCGCCACCTTGACGGTCACGTCCACGGCCAGGTCGTACCAGTTGTGGGCGCCGCTGCGGTAGCCGAACACGAGGGTGTACTTGTAGGTCCCCGCCGCCCGCTTGAGGGACAGGGTCTTGGTCAGGGTGTTGCCCCAGTTGAAGCCGCTGGCCGCCAGCGACTTGCCCGCCGTCACCTTGACCATGTGCCCCGAGGTGTACGACCAGGTGGCGTTCTCGTAGATGGCGTAGGAGTGGACGTCGAAGCTCGCCCCGCCTGTGATGGAGCCGTTTGCGGTGAGGGTGAACGCCGTATTCGGCTTGGCCGTGGCCGGTCCTGTGAGGCTGGCCTTGAGGGCCTTGTAGGTCCCTGATCCGGTCAGCGGAACCTCGAACTCCTCCACCTCCAGCTCCACGCCACCACACCCCAGGGCGGTGACCAGCATGGCTGAAATCAGGCAGGAATGAAGACGACGGCGCTGCCAAAGGAGCATGAGAACCTCCCCAGGACCAGAGAACGTTGAACTGAACAAACCCGGCGCTATTGTCCCATGTATTGGTGGAATTTTACAATGGCGATTTGCCTGTTATTGGCCGAATTTGGCTATAAACAGGCCAAATCGAGCCACATCGCGGCCCCGCAGGATCCCCCGATCAGGCGCTGGAGATCCCGCAGCCGCGCCAGATCTCCGGCGGGCCGCGAGAGCATGACAGCCGCCAGCACCAGGACGGGGGCGGCTGTCAGGGCGGCGCTCCAGCGCCCCCAGGCCAGGGCCAGCATCACCCCTCCGGCGCCGAGTCCCAGCACGGCGGCCAGCATCACCGCGCGGCGCGTGCCCAGCAGCTGGGCCGTCGTCCGCACCCCCCGGGCGCGATCCTCCGCCGCGTGCCCCGCCTCGTGAAGCAGCTGGTTCTGGCACAGCAGCAGCGCGAAGGTGAGCGCGAACAGCGCGAAGCCCGGTGTCCCCCGGGTCGGGTCGCCCCCGAGGAAACAGAGCGGCGTGAAGATCCACAGGTTCATGAAGGTGCACACAACCGGCAGGCGCTTGAGCCGCTGCCCACCCGAGTAGACGGCCGCGGCTGCCATGACCGCCAGCGCGGCCGCGGCCACCACCGGGGGGGAGAGCAGCGCCGCCACCACGGTGGCCGCCGCGATGACCAGGAGCACGCGGCGGAACGCCACCCGTGACAGCTCCGGAGCCGGCCCGATCAGCGGGTTCTTCAGCCTCGATCGATCGAGACCCGCGTCATGCAGGTTGTTCCACCCATACGCAAACGCCAGGCACCCCGCCGCCAGAGCCACCCCGCGCACCAGCCCCCACCAGTCAAGCGGCTCGAGCCGCACAGACATCAGCGGCAAAGGCAGAAAGTAGAACCAGTCCCGAATCCTGACCAGCCGAGCAATGGAGACCCAGAACGACACCCCGGAACCGTACCAGAGCCGATCAATTCTGGCATTCCGGCGTTCTGGCATGCTGGCATGCTGGCATGCTGGCATGCCTACAGGTACCCCAGCGCCATCAACATATCCCGCCCCTCCTCGCTCACCCGGTCAGCCGTCCACGGTGGGCTGAAGGTCCACACCACCTTCACCTGCTCCACCCCTTCGAGCCCCAGCACCGACTGCCGCGTCTCCAGCTCGATCTCAGCCTGGGCCGGGCAGCCCATGGTGGTCAGGGTCATGAGCAGCTCCACGTCGCCGCCGTCCACCGTGACCTCGTAGACCAGGCCCAGGTTCACGATGTCGATCTCCAGCTCCGGGTCGTAGACCAGCTCCAGGGAATCCCACACCTGCTGCTCGCTGGGTCGCCTCATGAACCTCCCTCCTCGTCATCGTCCCTGTCATTTTCCATGTCATTTGGCGAGAGCGCGTCCCGCAGCGCCATCCAGGGCAGCAGGGCGCACTTGACGCGCACCGGGAACTTGCTCACCCCTTCCAGCGCCTCTGCGTCCCCCAGGTCCCGCTCCGGCTCCTCGCCGTGCATCATGCGCCGCACCTGCTCAATATCTTCCAGCGCCTCGTCCCGCGCCTTGCCCTTGACCAGCTCGGTCATCATGGACGCCGAGGCCAGGGAGATGGAGCACCCCTGGCCGTCGAAGGCGAGGTCAACGATGCGGTCCGCCTCCATGCGCACGCCGAGGGTGATCTCATCGCCGCACATGGGGTTGTCGTGGTGCACTTCGCGGCCACACCGCGGGCACGCCCCGCGGTTCCGCGGCGACCGGTAGTGGTCGAGGATGATCTCCTGGTACAGGTCCTCCACTGCTCTCCCTCGTGGCCTCAGCCGCCACAGAAGAAGCGGCGCACCCGGCCCAGGGCCCCGGCCAGGCGCTCCAGCTCCAGCTCTGTGTTGTAGATGTAAGCCGACGCGCGACACATGGCCGGCACGCCGAAGTGCCGCATGAGCGGCTTGGCGCAGTGATGCCCGGCGCGGATGGCGATGCCCTCGTTGGCCAGTAGCTGCCCCACGTCGTGGGGGTGGATCAGCTGGCCGTCCGCGCCGAACAGGTTGAAGGCGAAGGTGGGCGCGCGGCCAGGCTCGACGCCGGGCCCGTACAGGGTCACCCCTTCGGTCTGCCCCAGCAGCTCGAGGCCGCGGGCCACGAGCGCGGCCTCATGGCGCGCCACCGCCTCCTGGTCGAGGGTCTCCACGAAAGCCAGGGCCTCGCCCAGGCCCACCGCCTCGGCCACGGGGGGCGTGCCCGCCTCGAACTTGTACGGCACCTCGTTGTAGGTCGCGCCCTCCAGGGTGACGTCGAGCACCATCTCGCCCCCGGCCAGAAATGGCTCCATCTCCTCCAGCAGCTCGGGACGCGCCACCAGCGCGCCCACGCCGGTGGGGCCCATCACCTTGTGGCCCGAGAAGGCGAAGAAGTCCGCGCCCAGCCCGGCAAGGTCCACCGGGCCGTGCATCACCAGCTGGGCGCCGTCCACCAGCACCCGCGCGCCAGCGGCTCGAGCCGCGGCCACGGCCTGGCTCAGCGCGTTGCGGCGGCCCAGCACGTTGGACATGCCGCTCAGCGCCACCAGCCGGGTGCGCTCTGACAGCAGGTCCGCGAGCGTCTCCAGGCGCGGCGATCCTGCGTCGTCCAGCGGGATGAAGCGCAGCCGCGCCCCTGTCGCCCTGGCGCACAGCTGCCACGGCACCAGGTTGGAGTGGTGCTCCTGGGCCGTGAGCAGGAGCTCATCGCCCGGGCCGAGCCTGGCCCGCCCCCAGGCGTGGGCCACCAGGTTGATCGCCTCGGTGCAGTTCCGCGTGAACACCACCCCGCGGCGGTTGTAAGCGCCCGTGTAGCTGGCCACCCGGTCGCGTGCCTGCTCGAAGGCGGCGGTGGCCTCCTCGGCCAGGCCGTACAGGCCGCGGTGCACGTTGGCGTTGGCCGCCTCGTAGATGCGGCTCACCGCCTGGATCACGGCCCGGGGCTTCTGGCTGGTGGCGGCGGAGTCGAGGTAGGCGAACTCCTGGCCACCCTCCCGCCGTGCGAGCTGGGGGAACTCCTGCCTGAGCTGCTGGACATCCAGAGCCACGCGCGCCTCCTTCGCAGAGTTTAGCGCGCCAGTGGACCCCTGATAACTCACGCCTGCTCCGGCGCGGCCGCGGCGCCCGCCTCGGCGCGCAGGGAGTCGTAGCCGCCCGCCTCCAGCTCGGCCGCCAGCTCCGGCCCGGCGCTTCGCACCACCTGGCCGCCGAACATCACGTGCACCCGGTCCGGCCGCACGGCCTCGAGGATGCGCATGTAGTGGGTGATCAACAGGGCGCTCACCTCCGGGCTGCGCATGCGGTTGACCGCCGAGCCCACCAGCCGGATGGCGTCCACGTCGAGCCCGGAGTCGGTCTCGTCGAGGATGGCCAGCTCCGGCCGCAGCAGGGAGAGCTGAAGCACCTCGCAGCGCTTCTTCTCGCCGCCGCTGAAGCCCTCGTTCAGGTTGCGCCGCGCGAAAGACATGTCCATGCCCAGCTCCTCGAGCTTTTCGCTCACAAGAGCGCGGAACTTGCGCGGGGGCACCGCCTCGCCGGTCACGGCCCCCAGGGCGGTGCGCAGGAAGTTGAGCACCGACACGCCGGGAACCTCCACCGGGTACTGGAACGCCAGGAACATGCCCCGGCGGGCGCGCTCGTCCGGATCCATCTCGGTGACGTCGACGCCCTTGAAGATGATGCGCCCGGTCGTGATCTCGTAGGCAGGGTGCCCCATCAGGGTGTTGGCCAGGGTCGACTTGCCCGAGCCGTTGGGCCCCATCAGGGCGTGCACCTCACCGCGCGGCACTGTCAGGTTCACGCCGCGCAGGATCGGCTGGCCGTCCACGCTGGCGTGCAGGTCCTTTATCTCCAGGATCAAATCGCTCATCTCTCTCTCCAATGCCTTATCCGTTCATGCGCCGGCGGATGTTCTCCGCCAGTCGCTGCCGCAGCCCTGACCAACTCGCCCCCTCCAGCACGCCGTCCATGAACCCGAGCACCATCAAGCGCTCGGCCTCGGGCCGCGGGATCCCCCGGGACCTGAGGTAGAACAGCGCCTCCTCGTCGAGGGGGCCCACGGTCGCGCCGTGGGTGCAGCGCACGTCGTTGTTGACGATCTCGAGCTGCGGGTTGGCGTGTGCCCGGGCGCCGTTGTGGCGCAGCAGGTTGCGGCTCGACTGGTAGGCGTTGGTGCCGCGGGCGCCCTCCGCCACCCGGATGGTGCCGTTGTACAGCGATCTCGCCGTGTCGCTGGCCGCGACGGCGTAGAGCAGGTCCGATGTGGTGTTGGGCGCCTGGTGGTCCTGCACCGTCCAGTGCTCGGCCTTCTGTTCACCGTCGAGGAAGCAGGCGCCCTGCATGCGGCTCTCGGCGCCCGGGCCGGCCAGGGCCACGTCGGTCCAGGTGCGCGAGCTGTGCCCGCCGAGGGTCACCGATAGCGCGTCGAACCGGCCATCACGCTCCACCCGCGCCTTGAGGTGGGACAGGTGGCGCGCCTCGGCGTGCAGGTCCTGCCAGGCGGCGTGGCGAACCTTCGCCCCGGCGCCCACGAAGATCTCGCTCACCGGAAAGGAGAGGGAGGGCTCCCACAGGGGCGAGGAGACATGCAGCGCCACCACCGTGACCGAGGCCTCCTGGCCAGCGATGACCAGGGCCCGGCCGGGCGCCCGGGCGCCGGAGGTGGCGGTCCAGTTCAGGATGACCAGCGGCGCGTCGAGCTGCACGCCTGGCGGCACATACAGCAGGCTGCCTCCGCGCAGGTGGGCCAGGGAGCTGGCCGCGTGGTGATCTTCCAGACCGTGCAGTCGCCCCAGGTGCTGTTCCAGCAATTCCGGCTGGCGCGTGTTGGCGTCCTCGAGGGTGGTGAAGACCACCCCCGCCGACCGGGCGCCAGCCGCCAGCTGCACCTCCTCGGCTGCGCCGTCCACGAGGAAGATTCGCCCGGATGCGTCCAGCTCCAGCAGCGATGCTCGCTCCACCTCCTTGGCGGAAGGCAGGGAGGTGGATGATCCGGGCAAGGGGTAGCGGCCCAGCTCGTAGTCAGCCAGGTCGGTGAATCGCCACTGCTCCTCCGCCCTGGTGGGCGGCGTGAGCTGCTCCAGCGCCTCGGCGGCGCGAGAGCGCAAGCGCTCGAACCAGCCCTCGCCCGGGGCGGTTTCGGTGATCTGCTCCTGCATGGTTCCTCCGAAAGGGGGCAGCGGGGCGTCAGCCCACCGAGCCCTCCATTTGCAGCTCGATGAGCCGGTTGAGCTCCACGGCGTACTCCATGGGCAGCTCCTTGGTGATCGGCTCGATGAAGCCGCGCACGATCATTGCCGCCGCCTCATCCTCGGGCACGCCGCGGCTCATGAGGTAGAACAGCTGCTCGTCGCTGATGCGTGCCACCGTGGCCTCGTGGCCGATGTTGGCCAGCTCGTTGCCGATGTCGATGTAGGGGTAAGTGTCAGAGCGCGAGGCGTCGTCCAGCAGCAGGGCGTCGCAGCGCACGCTCGACTTCACGCCGGTGGCGCTCCTCGGCACCTTGACCAGGCCGCGGTATGAGGTGCGGCCCCCGCCACGGGAGATCGACTTGCTCACGATGAGCGAGGAGGTGTCCGGCGCGGCGTGGATCATCTTGGCGCCGGTGTCCTGGTGCTGGCCGGGGCCTGCCATGGCCAGCGAGAGCACCTCGCCGTGGGCCCGACGGCCGCGCAGGATCACCGACGGGTACTTCATGGTCACCGCGGATCCGAGGTTGCCGTCCACCCACTCCACCACCGCGTCCTCGTGGGCCACGGCGCGCTTGGTCACCAGGTTGTAGACGTTGGACGACCAGTTCTGGATTGTGCTGTAGCGAATGCGCGCGTGGGGCAGGGCCACCAACTCCACCACCGCCGAGTGCAGCGACGCGGACGAGTAGGTCGGCGCGGTGCACCCCTCCACGTAGTGAACATAGGAGCCCTCGTCAGCGATGATCAGGGTGCGCTCGAACTGGCCCATGTTCTCGGCGTTGATGCGGAAGTAGGCCTGTAGCGGCACCTCCACGCGCACGCCGGGCGGCACGTAGATGAACGAGCCGCCGGACCAGACCGCCGAGTTGAGCGCGGCCAGCTTGTTGTCCGTGGGCGGGATGATGGTGGAGAAGTAGTGTTTGACGATGTCCGGGTGCTGCTTGAGGGCGGTGTCCATGTCGCAGAACAGCACCCCCTGGGCCTCCAGCTCCTCCTTGACCTTGTGGTACACCACCTCGGACTCGTACTGGGCCGACACGCCGGCGAGGTACTTGCGCTCCGCTTCCGGGATGCCGAGGCGGTCGAAGGTGTTCTTGATGTCCTTCGGAACATCGTCCCAGCTCCTGCCCTGGTGGTCGGTGGCGCGCAGGAAGTAGAAGATGTTGTCGAAGTCGATCCCGGACAGGTCCGCGCCCCAGGTGGGCATCGGCTTGCTGAGGAAGATGTCGTACGCCTTGAGCCTGAAGTCGCGCATCCAGTCCGGCTCGGACTTGAGCCAGCTGATCTCCTCGACGACCTCCCGGCTCAGGCCCCGCTTGGGCTTGAACACGTAAGACTCCGGGTCCCGCCAACCCCAGCGCTCCTCATAGCTGTCCGTGGTGGCGATACCTTCCACGACCTGAGTATTGTCCTGCATCATAAACTCCCGAACTTCCGGGTAATTTGCGCAATTACCCTCAAGTGAATCGAGTTAGTAGACTATGTCATGAGGCCCTGGAGTCAAGGTCCGAACCCATCAAATGCGTCCTATTGTTTTGCTGTTTTGCTTTTTTCAGCCGGCTGGTGGCGGGGGCTTAGCAGAGGGATCTTGGCCAACCAGGTCGTTCAGCGCAGCTTCGAGGTCGGGGAACCTGAAGCTGAACCCGAGGTGCTGGGCACGGTGGCAGGTGACCCGTTGGCTGCAGAGCAGCACGCTGGCCATCTCGCCGTACATGAGTTGCAACAGCAGCGCCGGCACAGGCAAGAACGACGGGCGGCCCAGGACGCGGCCAAGGGTCCGGGCGAACTGGCGAGATGTCACGGGTTCGGGCGCCACCGCGTTGATGGCGCCCACATATGCATCGTCGGTCAGGGCGCTGATCGCCAACTCCACAAGGTCCGCCAGGTGGATCCAGGACATGTACTGCCCGCCATGGCCCACCGGGCCGCCCAGCCCAAGTCGGAACAGCGGCGCCATGCGGCCGAGGGCCCCGCCATCGCTGAGGACTACACCGATGCGCAACCGGACCACCCGGCAGCCCGTAGCCTCGGCCCCGCGCGCAGCCTCCTCCCACTGCTGGCAAACCTCTGCCAAAAAGCCCTCCCCAGGCGCGGCCTGCTCGTCCAGGGCCTCGTCTCCCCTGTCGCCGTACAGCCCCACCGCAGAGGCGCAAATGAACACCCGAGGCGGATGTGCAGCCATTCGCTTCACCAGCTCCCGCGTCAGGCCGGCGCGGCTCTCCCCGATGGCCTGGCGCCGTTTGGCAGTCCAGCGGCCTCCGGCCACGTCCTCACCGGCCAGGTTCACCACTGCATCTGATGCTGCCAGAGCGCGGTCCATCGCCTCCTCGTCGCAGCTGTTGACCACCCGCACCTCGCCGCCGACCCGCTGTCGTGCCCGGGCAGGTTCCTGGCGCGTGAGGATGGAGACTTCATGTCCGTCGCGAAGCAGCCGCAAGGAGAGGGCGCGGCCGATGAGGCCGGTACCGCCGACGATGAGGGTGTTCATGGGAGAGGGGGAGGGCGTCTGCGTCTACGATTACGTCAACGTTGGGACGCTGCTACTCACCCGGCTTCTTGTGCAGGGAGTAGGAGAAGGAGAGCAGCAGGTTGTTCTGGATCTGGAACTTGTCCAGTATGAGCGGCAGGCGGATGGCCTTGAACTCATAGACCAGCGAGGCCCAGGACACGAGCTTGAAGGTCAGACCCGCGCCGAGCTCCACGTTGGTCAGCTCGCCTGCGTTACGGTCCTCCTTGTCGTCGATGGAGGTGTAGAACGGGATCATGGCCTCGGCGTAGAGCCGGTACAGGATCTTGTCCTCGTGGAAGCTGCCGTTGATGGCAACCGTGGCCTCGCCACCGACCTGCTGGTAGTCCTCCAGCTCCTTGAGGGCCACGGTCTTCTTGCTGGTGTCCACCTTGGTGGCGGCCAGCTGGTCATCGGCGAAGATCTCCTGAGCGCCCAGGCCCAGGCGGACCTCGATGCCCATCCAGGTCTTGGTCAGCGGCTTGCTGTAAGCGCCGAGGGACTGCTTGAGCTGCAGCGGGAACAGGGAGTCGCTCAGACGCTTGGTCTGCTCATTGGTCTCGGTGACGGTGGTGCCGTCGAGCTTGGTGGTGGTGTAGGTGTACGGCTCGTTTCGCACGTCGTACCCGGGCAGCAGCGCGGTCTTCAGGCCGAAGCGGGCGAAGGGACCGATCCAGGGCATGCTCTCGAAGTTGTACAGGTAGACGCTGTCGAACTGCAGGTAGTCGGTGGTCTTGACCATGCGGTCGATGCCAGGGGTCTTGCTGAAGGTCTCGGCGATCTCCAGGCGGTTGCGCCACTCATGGCCGCCGCGGAGCAGGTTCAGGTCTCCGGTCATGTTGAGGCCCAGGGAGAAGGTGACCCCGTCCTGGGTGCCCACCACATTATTGGCAGAGCTCAGGCTGATGTTGGCGCCCAGGGAGAGCTTGCCCTCCCAGCCCTCGGGCTTGTCCTTGCTCTTCTCAACCTTCTCGTCGACGATCTCCTTTTCCAGGGCAATTGCGGGCGAAGCCCCGAGGGTGAGCGAGAGGAGGAGCGCGGCAGCTGCAGTCACGGTACGGCGCGTCAGCGTTCTCATGATCATGATCTCCTGATTCGTGGTTCCATTGATTTGCCGGTGAAATGAACCGGCACGAGCATTTTTCATGGCCGTGTATGAAAGATTCAGGCCAGTCTTCCATTCTTCAGCCGGAATGCAAGAAAAAGCTGTGATTTCAAGGAGGCTTGGACGTGGTTGTGTCGCAGAGGACTTCTCGCGGGTGTCTCATGCGACACTCCCAACTGTCCGAGAGGGTGGAAATGAGACAGCCCGGACACACCGGGCAGAGACGGATCAGAGGCCGCTGAACCAGCGATCCCAGCGTGGGCCTTGCCCCGGATCCCAGCTCCAGAGGACGCCCAGGACCCTGCCCTTGATGTGGCTGTACGGCACGGTGCCCCATACCCGACTGTCGGAGCTGTTGTGCCGACAATCTCCCATGACGAACAGGTGCCCGGGCGGGACGAGCACAGGCGCCATGTTGGCCGCGGGGGCGGCTGGATCTTCGTAGACCGTGTAGGCGCCCGCCTCGGCCACCTCGGTATGGGCTGCGCATCGGCTGGGCCAGGTGGGGCCGGCCATGGCCTCGCGCTCCAGATATGTGCAGTCGCCAGGCAGCGGGCGGCGGGGCAGGGGGGTGCCGTTGACGAACACCCGGTTGTCCCGCACCTCCACCCGGTCTCCCCCGAGTCCCACCACGCGCTTGACCAGATCATCGCCCGAGGGATCCCTGGGGTTCATGAAGATCACCACCTCTCCGCGCATGGGCTGGCGGCCTTCCACGAGCTTGAGCGGCAACAGGGGGACCTTGATCCCGAAGGGCAGCTTGCTCATCACCACGCGGTCCCCCACCTGAAGGGTCGGGATCATGGAACCCGAGGGGATCACCGCCGCCTCGGCCACGAAGGAGCGAAAAACCAGCGCGGCCAGGATGGGGAGCATGAACGTCGCGGCCCGGGCCAGCCGGCTCCGGGCGCGTATGCGGGTCTCTGCCATGATCTGCACCTCCGCGGGTCTCTCTGGCGCAACCCTGCGTCCGCGGGATCTATTCCCACGTAGACCTAACCCGGACCGCATGCGTTACTAGGGTTCCAGCCACGGCAATCAAGCCGATCCCCCGGAGGTGGTCCCGTGAGGAATCCCTGTGCTGTCCCCCGCTGTCCTGGTGTCCCCTCATTTCTGCTGCTGATCTGCATCCTTGCGCTGGCCGGCTGCAAGCAGAAGCAGACCACGCCTGCCTCGGGCGGCGGCGCATCGCCAGGGAGCGGGTCGGGCAAAGCCTCGCCCACCGCAACCGGAGCCAGGGCCGGCACCCTCTCCGCCGTGCTGGCCCTGTCGGGCAAGCAGCGCCCGGGGGTGGGGATCCGGACCGCCGGCGGCCAGTGGACCACCCTCGCCGTGGGCCAGGCCGTCACCGAAGGTTCCTCCCTGCGCACCACCCGGGGCGCCCGGGCGCGGCTGGTGCTGCGCGGCGGCGTGATCCTGCACATCAACGAGGACACCCTGCTGGAGCTGCGGTCCGCCGCCGCGGTGAAGATCTCGCGCGGCTCCCTGCTCATCGAGCGGGAGCCGGACGGCGAGGGCGAGGCCCTGGTGCTGTCCACGCCCCGCGGAAGCGTCGAGGTGAGCGGGACCAAGCTGCACCTGGCGGTGGAGGACGGCCAGGACCTGGTGGACGTGACCCGCGGGACGGTGCAGGTCAAGGCCGGCGGGGCCGCGGTGGAGCTGGGTGCGGGTGAGCGGGCGGTGCTTCGCCCGGGCAAGAGCCCGCGAGTGGACGCGGCGCGGGACCTGGCGGCGGTGACGCGCTGGGCGCGGGAGATCACGCCCCCCGCCGAGCAGGCGGCGGCGCGCCCCGGCTTCGGGTCGCTCACTGCGCGAGCGCCGGGACAGGGCAAGAGCCACGCCCTGACCCTCGCCGAGCACAAGGTGCGGGTGGTGGTGCGGGACAACGTCGCGCGCACCGAGATCGAGCAGCGGTACCACAACGCCGGCGGCTCCACTCTGGAAGGGACCTACCGCTTCCCGCTGCCTGCCGGCGCCAACATCTCGCGGCTGGCGCTGTATGTGGGGAGCCGGCTGGAGGAGGGGGAGATCGTGGAGCGGCGCCGGGCCAAGCGCATCTTCAAGCAGATCGTGGATGACTCCATCCGGCCCCGGGATCCGGCCCTGCTGGAGTGGGTGGGCGGCCGCATGTTCCAGATGAAGATCTTCCCAATCCCGCCGCGCTCCTCACGGCGGGTGATCCTGGCCTACACCCAGGTGCTGGAGGCCTCATACGGCCGGTACCGTTACGAGTACCCCATGACCGCCGAGGCAGGTCGCTCCACCGAGGTGGGCAAGTTCAGCGTGGACATGAAGCTGCACAGCAGCCTCGGGCTCGGCAAGATCAACGCGCCGCTCTACCCGGTGACCCGGGAGCAGTCTGGCGACGCGGTGCGACTTCGCTACGAGGCGTCCGCCTTCCGGCCCACCGCCGGGTTCGTGGTGGAGATGGCGCCGGAGCGGTCTCCTCCCGAGCTGCAGCTGGCGCTGCACGAAAAGAGGCCCGGGGCCGCGGGAGCGCGCTGCGCGCTGCGCGGTACGCGGGGGGCGCTGACCTCCCTGATCGGCAACGCTTCGCCTTGTGGCGACAGGGGCGGGTTCTTCATGGCGGTGCTCCGGCCGGAGCTCCCGGCCGTGGGCCGCAGCAAGCCCCGGGATCACCTGTTCCTGCTGGACAGCTCTTACAACACCACTGCGCGCAACTGGAAGGTGCAGCTCGCCGCGCTCGAGGCGTTCCTGGCCGAGATGGACCTGCGCAGCAAGTTCAACATCATGGCGTGCGACAGCAAGTGCCGCACCTGGAGCAGGACGGCCCGGGCGCCGCGCGCGGCCGCGCGCAAGGAGGCGCTTACGTTCGTGCAGGGGATCACCCCCGGCGGCGCCAGCGACATCCAGGGTGCGTTCGAGCAGGCGGCCCAGCTGGCCTCGGCCATGGGCCGCGGCGTCAAGGTGGTCTACATGGGCGACGGCAAGGCCACGGCGGGTGAGCTGCGCGAGCCGCAGCTGGCCCGACTTGTGGTGGGGGCGCTGCAGCGCGCCGGGGCGGTGCTCGACATGCTGCAGGTGGGAGAGGACGCGGCGGCCATGTTCATGGCCATGGCCACGCGGCGCCTGTCCGGCGCGGTGCACGTGCTCGGCCCGGGGGACGACCTGGGGGCGCGGGTGTTCGACATGGTGGCGGCGCAGTACCGCCCCACCCTCACCGATCTGGAGGTCACCTTCGAGGGGGGCGTGGACGTGCACCATGTCTACCCCGGGCGGTTGCCCTCGCTGAGCGCCGGCTCCGAGGTGATGCTGGTGGGCCGCTACGGCAAGGGGGGCCAGGGGGCGATCCGGGTGCGCGGCAAGGTCGGCGCGCGGCCCTTCGAGCGGCGCTATCCGGTGTCGCTGGCGGCGCAGACGTCCGAGGCGAGGGCCAACAACTTCATCCCGAGGGTCTGGGCGCGCCACCACCTGGAGGCGCTGTCGGCGGCGGACGCGACGGGCAACCGGCCGGAGATCGTCCGCGTCTCCCAGGCTTACACCGTGATGAGCCGGCCCACGGCGTTCCTGGTGCTGGAGAACGAGCGCATGTACCGGGAGTTCAACGTCAAGCGCAAGCGCAACCGCGAGTACTGGAAGGGCGACGAGGTGGCCACCCGGGCAGCCAAGGACAGCCCGGAGACTGAAAAGAACGCGGACGGCCGACGCTCCGCCGCAGAGAAGGCCGGGGGCACCATGTCAGCCGGCGGCAAGGCCCTGGGCGGCGCCGCGTCCGGGCCCGCCAAGGCGGGCTCGACCGCCGCAGCACCGCGCCCGTCCGCGGACCCCAGGCCGCTGGCCGCGGCGGCGAACAAGCGCGCGGCGAGCCGGTCGCGCCGCCAGGTGGGGGAGGGCGCCCTGGACGATCTGGCCTTCGACTCATCCGGGGACGGCGGGGAGGCCCTGGGCGCCCGCGCGCCGGACAGGGACGAGGAGGCTGCGCCGCCGCCCGCGGAGCCGGCAGCCACGGCCACGCCGCGGCCTCGGCCCAAGGCCAAGAAGAAGCCCGCGCCGGCGGGACGCTTCGCCCAGCCGCCCCCGGCGTCCCGGCCGGCCACCGGCATGGCCATGCCCACCAAGCCGCGACGGTCGCGCAGGCCGTACGGCTACTACTATCGCTGGAAGCGGGTGCGCAGTGGCGTGATCAGCCCGATGCTCAGCTTCGCCCCGTCGAGCGGGACGCGCCGGTCGGTGGAGCGCTACTCGGCGCTGGTCAAGGCGCAGCCCCTGCGCAGGAGCCATCGCCGGGCGCTGCATCGCCACCTGGTGCTCGGGGGCGACTACGCGCGCGCGCTGGAGCATGCCACTGGCTGGACCGGGCTGGACAGCGACTCCTCCCAGGCGCTGCGGGCCCTGGGCGATGTGCAGGCGGCGTCCGGGGAGACGACGCTGGCGGCGCGGAGCTACGGCTCCGGGGTGGAGGTCAACCCGTACAGCACGCGGCTGCAGCGCCGCATGGCAGACATGTACCGCAACCAGGGGGATACGCGGCGCTCCTGCGCCCACCTGTGGAGCCTGGTCTCCATCAGGCCGCACCAGCTGAGCTACAACCTCGACCTGGTGCGGTGCCTGGCGCCGCTGCCCGGCGGCAAGGAGCTGGCGCTGCAGATCCTGTCCGAGCTGTCCGCCAACCCCAAGGCCAGGCGCCACAGCGCGGCCATCGGCAGGGCCCTCGCCGCGCTCCAGCGGGCGACCCTGAAGGCGACCACCCGCCGGCCCGCCACCAGCGGCGCCCTGGTAGTGCGCGCCACCTGGGACAAGCCGGTGGACCTCGACATCGCCGTGGTGACGCCCCGGGGCGAGCGCCTGAGCGCGCTCCAGGGGGTACGCGGTGGCAAGGTCGAGGCCAACAGCAAGGATGGGCGAACCGTGGAGGTGCTGCGCTTCGCCAGCGCCCGCAGCGGAACCTACCGGGTGGAGGTGACCCGGCCGGCGTTCGGCCAGGAATCCGGGCCCATCAGCGGCACCGTCATCGTGCGGGCCCACGGCAAGAGCCGCACCATCCCCTTTGTCATCTCCACGGCGTCGACCAAGCCCCTGGCCAGGGTCAAGCTAACCGAGCGGAGGGTGCGGGTGCGCTACCGGTAGGGCTTCGCGCGCTTCGCGCGAATGCCAGATTGCCAGAATGCCAGGATGCCAGGACGCCGGAATGATCTGGCTGACGCCTGGTGCGCTTGTGCCATACTTTCGGTTCCAATCTGATTCTCAGGAGATCCCCATGGCGCGTTATTTCAGTCGCGAGGGCGTGGAAGAGGGGGTGCAGGTCATCAACAACGACCCGGAGCACCTCAAGCTTGCGGTCAACCTCACCGGCGTGGTGGTGCTGTGCGCGCTGGACGACCCGGACGGCAAGGATGTCATGGTGACTTACACCTTCGACAAGGGCGCCTGCACGGACTGGGTCTACGAATCCGGGGACGCGCCGTCTGCGCTGCGCGCGCGGCCGTTCAAGCCCATGAAGGACGGCATCGCCCGGGTCACGGCCAACTACGCCACCTTCGTCAAGCTCGACACGGGGGAGATGAAGCCGGCGGATACCCTCGACTCTCCCGATTACAAGATCGAGGGATCCATGCTGATGATCATGCCCCTGATGCAGGCCATGGACTCCTGGAATCGCACAGTCCGGGGAATCGAGAAGACCTACTGATTCTGGCTACTTACTTTTCTTCTTGCGGGGCGGCTTATCCTTGCCGCAGTGCCGCTTGAGGTTGCGCTGGGCGGCCTTGTAGCCGGGGTCCACCTCGGTTGCCTTGCGGAAGGCGGCGCAGGCCAGGTCGCGCTTGCCCAGCTCCTGCTGCAGCCTGCCGATCATGTCCGGAAACCAGGCAACCTCCGGGGCGCGCTGAGCCAGATACTCATAATGCTCGATGGCCCGGTCGCGGCGGCCCATGCTGCGGTACGCCTTGGCCAGCAAGCGCCGCACGTCCTCGCCGTCCTCCAGAAATAGCGCCTGATCCAGCGCCTGAACCGCCTGCTTGTGGCGCTTTCGGGCCAGCAGGGCGCGCCCCTGCTCCATCAGGCTCTGGCGAGACTCCGATGAGAGCGCGATCTCCTCGGGGCTGGCGTCTGGCTCAGCGGGCTCGCCGGCGTCCGGGGCCATGGCAGCCACGGGGCGCGGCGCGGCCCCTTGCCGCTGCCAGCGCGAGATCCTGGGCCAGAGCACCACCACCAGCAACACCGCCGCGATGACGAAGGTCAGCGCCCAGGTGCCCGAGTTTCCAAGCTTCTTGCCGCCTCGCCGGTCCCCGTCCTCGCCGTCCCGCGCATCCTTCCGCTTCGGCTCCTGTTCCCCGTCTCGAGACCTCGGGCTGGCCACCTCACGGCCAAACAGCTCCTCGGCGTCCAGCCCCTCTTTTTTATGCTCCCGGGCTGGCTCCTCCGGCTCGCTGTCCTCCTCTTCTTCCTGCTCGCCGTCCGGCTCCTCCGCGTCCCCGGTGGTCAGGAACTGGGCCTCCGGCAGCGGCGGGCCGGGCGCGGGCTGGCTGACCGAGATATTGATCGGCCCGGGGCCGATGTCCACCAGCCCGTACTGGTCCGCGAGGTCCTCCAGGTTGGCATCCTCCTCGGTCGGCTCCTTGGCGGACAGCGCCAGGTAATGGTGGAGCTCCAGGACGCGGTCGGACAGGCCCTTGAGGAAGTGGCGCGCCTCGGTCTCGTCCAGGGGCACCAGCAGCACCATGGACCGCTGGCCGTGGCTGGCTCTTCCGCCCTGACCGACCATGGCCGAGAAGCGCAGAGGCGTGAGCCCCCAGCCCACCTGGACGGTGATGTCTTCCCCGGTACTCAGGGGCATCATGGAGTTGACCAGCAGGCTCGAGGCGGTGATGTTCTGCACGATCCCTTCGCCAGTGTCCTGAAGCAAAACTGGGAATTGTATGCCGACCCGCGGTTCGGCCCGTCGTTCCTCCAGCAGCTTCCTGCACGCCCCGCTGATGGCGCTCAGGTCATCAGCGGGCGCGGTGTCGGTGTAGACCGAGACGTCAACCCCCTTGATCCCCTCCGTGGGCAGGACCCCGAGCACCGCCACGCGGTTGGCCGTGATGTCTGCCAGGGCCAGGGCCAGCTCGTCGCTCTTCTTGCTCGCCTTGACCACCACCAGGCGCAGGGAGCGGATGCTCGCCATCAGGCGCGCCTGCTCCTCGCTCACCGCGTGGGCCAGCTCGTAGTCGTCGGGGGAGAAGTGGCGCTGCATGGACAGCAGCAGCACCTCGTGATCCACCACGAGGATCATCTTTCGGGCTCGGGTACCTTCGCTCATCTCTTCTCTGGCCTCCAGAGTGCAGACTCCCACCCCATGTCCACGAGGATCGCGTATTCGGTGCGGCGGCGCCAAAAAAAGGTGAGGCGAGGCTCAGATTCGGCCGCAGGTGAGAATCCTTGCGCCGTTGAATTTTCAGGTTCACCATGGAGTCTGTCTACTTATCAAACCCTGATCAGGAGATCTGAACATGTTTCGTCACATCATCACCGGTATCTTCGCCCTCACCCTGACCATCGGCGGCTACGCCATGATGCCGTCCGTGGCAGACGCGCACTGCGGCAAGTGCGGCCCGGGCCATGCAGAAAAGGGCAAGGCCGCGCCATGCGCCAAGTGCAAGAAGGCCGGCAAGGGCGCCTGCGCCAAGTGCAAGAAAGCCGCAGCTCACGCCAAGTGCGCCAAGTGCAGCGGCAAGAACCCCAAGGCCAAGTGCGCCTGCAAGAAGGCCGACGTGCACGCCAACTGCCCCAAGTGCAGCGGCAAGGACCCCAAGGCCGCGTGCGCGTGCAAGAAGGGCGCTGACCACGCCATGTGCGCCAAGTGCAAGAAGGCTGGCAAGAAGAACTGCGGCTGCAAGGGCAAGAAGGCGGGCAAATAGCTCCCGGTCGCCCTGTTGAAATTCCCCGCCCCCGCCCCTTTCGCGCTGCTGATCTGCCTGCTCACCTCCGCCTGCTCCACCGCTGTCAGCTTCACCCCCGATGGGGATGACGGCGCCCTCGCGCTCATTGAGAACCGCTGGGGACAGGGCAAGCTCGGCCTGAAGCTGTCGTTGTGCGAGGACCGCTCGACGGCAGACAAGACCGCGCCTGACGGGTGCGCGGTGCAGCACATCCTCAAGGGGGGCGGCCGCGGCAAGGCCGAGTCACCCGTGCGCGGCGGCTTCAACTGTCAGGACTGCCAGTACGACTCGGCGGCCATGGTGCGGGGGACCATCATCGGCGGCGCATTCCCCAAGGGGGCCCAGGTCACCGGCGTGGTGCTGGCGCGGGATTACAACCTGCCCTACGCCCTGCCGTACCAGGTCGAGCTGCACTGCAGCTCTGCCGGCCACAGCTGCGACATCTCGGGCAACATCCTGCAGGGCAAGCTCGACCTGCGGCTGGTCACGCCAGCGGGCAGCGGCGCCGGCAAGAGTGATCAGCTTCAGCTGCTCGGCAAGAGCAGCTGCACCTACTGAGCCGCCGGCGCCTTCCATGCAAAGGGCCTGGGGGCCACCTCGCGCATCAGCTTGCTGAAATCCCGCCCCGCGCTGCCGGGCTGGGGCGCCCTGCCGAAGCTCCTGTCAGCGTAGTCCAGCAGCGTTCGCCAGTCCCGGTCTGCCAGCTCATGTTTGCCGTCGCGGACATGGATGCCGATGCGGTCGCCCGCCCCGAGGAAGCCGAACACCGGCCGCGCCCCGAGGTGGGTCGCGCCGGTGCCGTACGGGTTGGCCCAGCGATCCCCGCTGGCGTCGATGGAGAGCAGGGCCCTGGGAGCCACCAGGGCGAACACGAGGTGCTGGTCCAGCGGCAGCTTGCCCTCCTGGCCGGCGAACCGTTTCAGCCCGGGGCGTAACCAGTGGGGGAAGTTTCGCACCATGTCCGCCAGGCGCTCGGCGCCGCGGCCGCGGACCCGGTAGGCGCCCGCGCCGCCGCAGCCCGAACCCTGCGGGACGGTGAGGGCGAACCGCGTGTCAGCGGCGCCGGCCCACAGCGCGGCCTTGCCCGAGCGCGAGTGGCCGGTGACCACCACCTTGTCGGTGTCCACGTCGTCCCGGAGCTTCAGGTAGCTGTTTACCAGGGAGGCGCCCCACGCCCAGCAGGCGATGGTGCCCCAGGTGTGGCGGGGGAACGCCGCGCGGGCCCGGCCCGGCGCGCCTGGCCGGTCAGGGCAAAGGTCGGTGGGGGTGAACTCGGCCAGCACATAGCCTCGCGCCACGATCTCTCGCGGGATGCTGGCCGTGAACAGCTCGGGCCGGTGATCGATGTGCACGATGGCGGGCAGCTTGCGGTGGCCCTTGGGCGCTGTGACCCCGACGTAGAACGACAGCCCGTTGACGGCGATGAGCACCGACTCCCGGGTGGCCTGGTGGTTGAACGCTTCCTCGAAGCCGAGGGTTCGGGCGTTGAAGCGCGATGGCAGGGCGGGCGACTTGCCGTACTGCTCACGTTCCAGCAGGGCCATGATCTCCGCCCGCCGCGCCGGCCACTGCGCGCGGGTTTTGGCCCGCGAACCGTCGTCGAACCGGAACGGATCCTGAAGCTGCGCCTCGGCCGCCGACGATCCCGCGCCGCACCGACACCCGGCCGCGAACGTCACGACCAGAAGCAAGGCGATGAGGCTAATTACCCTCAAGCCTCAAGCCCCAAGCCTCAAGCCCCAAGCCTCAAGCCTCGTTCTTCGCGTCCAGCGCCGCCAGCACCTTCTCCGGCGTGATGGGCAGGTGCCGGATCCGCACCCCCACCGCGTCGTAGATCGCGTTGGCGATGGCCGGCGCCGTGGGCACCAGCCCCGGCTCTCCCACCCCCTTGGCGCCGAAGGGACCCGCCGGGTCGTCTGTCTCGATGAACTCCAGCTTGATCGGGAAGCCCATCTCCACTGCGGTCGGGATCTTGTAGTCCCTGAAGCTGGGGTTCAGGATGCGGCCGCCCTCCATCAGCACCTCCTCGTGCAGGGCGTAGCCCAGCCCCTGAGCCAGCGCGCCATAAGTCTGCCCCTCCAGGGTCTGCTGATTGAGCACCTTGCCCACGTCGTGCACCGCCACCAGGTTGAGGATCTTCACCTCGCCCGTCTCCTGGTCCACCTCGACCTCCACCCCCTGGGTTCCGTACGCATAGGTGGCCGACATGTTGCCGCGGCCCACCGCCCAGTTGGGCAGCTCGTTGGGCGGGTCGTAGAACGCCTCCACCGTGAGCATCTCTCCCCCCTGGCGGAAGTGCATGGCGCGCAGCAGCGAGCCGAGCTCCATCGTCAGCCACGGCTCGTCGGGGGCGCCGTCCAGGCGGAGCGCGCCGTCCTGGAGCCGGTATCGATCCGGGTCGGCCGCCGCGGCCAGGTCGAACTCGGGCGCGCGGTAGTCCGGGTCCTTCTTCTGCGCCTTGCGCAGTTGCTTGGCCAGCATGCCGGGCAGGTTCTCCCGGGCGAAGGCGAAGATCCGGTCTCGCACCTTCTCGGCGGCCATGAGCGCGGCGTTGAGCGCCACGAAGGCGCCGCGGCTGGCGTGGGTCCCCACGTCCCACGGGCAGGTGGCCGTGTCGCTGCGGTTGATGTGCACCTGCTCCGGCCGCACCCCCAGGGCGTCGGCCAGTCCGAGGGTGAGCACCGAGTGCAACCCCTGCCCCATCTCCACCCCACCATAGGACACGTTGACGTTGGCGAAGTCGTCCAGCTTCAGGATGATCCCGCTGGCGTCCGATCGATAGATCCGCCCCGATCCGCCGACATGAACCAGGGAGGCCACGCCGAACCCGCGGCTCTTGCCAAACCCATTTTTTGTTATTTGTTTTTTGTTATTTGTTTCTTTTTCCTGCTCCCCCCAGCCCAGCCCCTCACCCACCCCCTCCAGGCACTCCTTCAGCCCGCAGGTGGTCACCTTCAGCCCCATGGGCGTGGTCTCACCTGGCTCGTTGACGTTCCTCAGCCGCAGCTCCAGCGGATCCATGCCGGCTGCCTCGGCCAGCTCGTCCAGGTTGCTCTCGATGGCCCAGGTCACCTCCGGGTTTCCGTAGCCGCGCATGGCCTGGCAGTAGGTGTTGTTGGTGTAGGCCAGGGTCGCCGTGAAGCTGATGTTGGGGACCCGATACAGCGAGGTGGCCGGGATGAGCATCACCGTGGGGAAGGTCGCGCCCCAGGAGGTGTAAGCGCCGTTGTCCTGCAGCACCTCCACCTCGCGGAAGGTGAGGCGGCCGCCGGCGTCGCAGCCCTGGACCACCCGCGTGCGCGCCGACTGGCGGGGCGACAGGCAGGCGAACTCCTCCTCGCGGGAGTAGACCACCTTCACCGCCGCGCCGGTGCGGTGCGCCAGCAGGATGGCGATGTACTCGTAGGCGTGGGTGTCCAGCCCGCTGCCGAAGCCGCCGCCCAGGGCGGGCACCACCACACGGGCGTTCTTGCCCCGCAGGCCCATGGCCGCCAGCGCCTGGTTGAAGTCACGCTGGGCCAGAAACGGGATCTGGGTCTTGGCCCAGATGGTGAGGTTCTGCTGGCCGTCGAACTCCGCGATGCACCCGGCGGTGCCCATGCAGCTCTGCTGGATCACCGGCGTGGAGAAGTCACCCTGCACCACATGCGCCGAGGCGGCCCGGCCGGCGGCGAGGTCGCCGCTGTTGTGGCTGTAGGACAGCTCCATCCGGTTGCTGGTCAGGGGGCGGCCGCGCGGGTCGGTATCGTGCACAAGCGGCGCGCCGTCTGCCATGGCCTCCACCGGATCGAACACCCCGGGCAGGGGCTCGTACTCAACACGGATCAATTCCACCGCCTCGGCGGCGATGTCGGGATCGGTGGCCGCAACCGCCGCCACCTCGTCGCGGAACTGCCGCACCTTGTCGCCCTTGAGCACCATGTTGTCCCGCAGGAAGCCGAAGCGCACCTCGGGGGTGTTGCGCGCGGTGATCACGGCGCGCACCCCGGGCAGGCGCTCGGCGGCGGAGGTGTCGATGTCCACGATGCGCGCGTGGGCGTGCTCCGAGAACTTCACCTTGCCGTACAGCATGCCCGGTCGAGACATGTCGTGGATGTAGCGCGTCCGGCCGGCCGCCTTGTCCGGTCCGTCGGGGCGCGGGGCGGCGCTGCCGATGTAGCGGCTGCGGGGCTGCTCAGCCATGGTCCACCTCCAGGTCAGCCGCCGCAGCCCGAACAGCGGCCACGATCTGGGTGTAGCCGGTGCACCGGCACAGGTTGCCCACCAGCGCCTCCCGGATCTGCCGCTCGTCGGGCGACGGGTTCTCGTCCAGCAGGGCCTTGGCCGACAGCACCATGCCGGGGGTGCAGTACCCGCACTGCACGCCCCCCTGGTCCACGAAGGCGCGCTGGATCACCGAGAGCTGGCCCGCTCCGGTTGCCAGGCCCTCCACGGTGGTCACCTCCTTGCCGGCCACCTCGAGGCACGGGTACAGGCAGGCGTTGACCGCGAGCCCGTCCACCAGCACCGTGCACGCGCCGCACTCGCCCTCGCCGCACCCCTCCTTGGTGCCGGTGAGGCCGAGGGTGTCGCGCAGCAGATCCACCAGCCGCTGGTCGGGCGCCGCCCATGTCTGCACCGGCGCGCCGTTGACGCTGAACTCCAGCTCTTGCCGCTTCATGCGTCACCCCCCAGCGCCCGAACCAGGCGCTTGACGTAGACCCCCACGATGCGTCGGCGGTACGCCTCGGTTGAGCGGATGTCGTCGATGGGCGCCACCGCCTCGGAGGCCAGGCCAGCCACCTCCTGCAGCAGCGCGTCGGTCAGGCGCGCGCCGGCGAGCTTCTGCTCCACCGACACCAGGCGCAGCGGCGTGGGGCCCACCGAGCCAGCGGCCAGCCGCGCCGCCCGGCAGGTGTCCCCCTCCATCTCCAGCAGCGCCGCCACGCTCGCCTGGGCCAGGTCCATGTGCACCCGGGACTTCTTGAGGAAGCCAGAGCGCTGCCCCGGCCCCAGGGGCCGGAAGCAGATGGCGGTGAGCACCTCGCCAGGGGTGCGCCCGGTCTCGCCGGGGCCGGAGAAGAAGTACTCAAGGCCCACCTCGCGCTTGCTGCGGGCGTCGGCCAGCTCCACCCACGCGTCGTGCACCAGCAGCGGCGGCGCGGAGTCCGCGCAGGGCGAGGCGTTGCACAGGTTGCCCCCCACGGTGGCCACGTTGCGGATCTGGGGTGAGCCCACCCGCCGCGCTGCCTGCGCCAGGGCAGGGCAGGCAGCTGCCAGGCCGGCGTGGCGCACGATGTCGCCCATGGTGGTCAGGGCGCCCAGGCGCACCACCTCCGGGGTCACCTCGATGCCGCGCAGGCCCTCGACGTCCCGAAGGGAGATGAGCGCCGGCGGCCGCGACCGGCCCTCCTTGCGGAAGCGCACCATCAGGTCGGTGCCGCCCGCGATGAACATCGCCCCCGCCGTGCTGCGCCGCATCTCCAGCGCTTCACTCAAGCTGGTGGGTCTGAAATACTCCATGGCAATCTCCCTCAAGCCTCAAGTCTCAAGCCGCCACGCCACGCGTGGCTCACGCGATGACGCCGCTGCTCCGCAGCGCCGCGATCTCTCCCTGGCCCAGCCCCGCCTCCGTCAGCACCCGGTCCGCGCCCTCGCCGTAGGACGGCGCGAAGGGCAGCTCCCGCCCGGTGGCCTCCAGGTGGTCCGTGGCCACGGCCGGCGGCGGCAAGCGCACCGTCTCGCCGTCCGGGGTGGTGGTGCGCAGCGCCTCGCTGGCCACGAAGTCCAGGTCGGCCACCTGCTCCACGGGCGTGATGGGCGCGTGGGGGATGCCCGCCGCTGCCAGCACCCCCGAGACCGTCTCCGATGGATGCCGCGCGGTGATGGCGCCGATCTCGTCGTGCAGCGCCCCCTTGTTCTGCCGCCGCAGCTCGTTGGAGGCGTACCGCTCGCCCGCCAGCGAGGCGAACATCTCCTGCTGCGCGAACCGCGCGAACTGCGCGTCGCTGCCGATGGCCATGTACACATAGCCGTCGGCGGTGGGGTAGGCGTTGACCGGGATGAACTGCCGGTGCTCGTTGCCCGAGCGCTTCAGCTCCTCCGGCCGCGACCCCATGTCCAGCATCGGCGTGAAGGTGTGAAGCCAGGACGCGGCGGCCTGGGCCATGGACACGTCGATGCAGCGCCCCTGGCCCGTGCGATCGCGTTGCCACAGCCCGAGCAGCACCTGGGTGAACGCCTCGTCGCCGGCCTTCAGGTCGATGATGGGCGGCCCGCACTGCATGGGCGGGCCGTCCGCCGGGCCGGTCAGATCCATGTACCCGCACAGGGCCTGCATCACCGGATCGTAGCCCGGCACCTTCGGGTGCTTGAGCCCCATGGCTGAGATGCAGCACCAGACGAGGTCCTCCCGCTCGGCCCGCAGCCGGTCGTAGCTCACCCCCAGCGCCTCGTGCCGCGCCGGCATGGTGTTGGTGCAGAACACGTCCACCGGCAGCTCGCGCACCAGCCGCGCCAGCACCGCCTGGCCTTGCTCGCTCTTCAGGTTGAGCGCCAGCGCTTCCTTGCCCACGTTGGGCGCGACGAAGTAGCTGTGCCGGTCGAACCCCGCCACCTCCCGGCCGATGTAACGGTTCGGGTCCCCCGCCGTGGGCCGCCCCCCAACCGGCGTGGCCTCCACCCGGATCACCCGCCACCCGAGGTGCACCATGCGCAAGGTGGCGTAGGACATGGAGAGCGCTTGCTCGAGAGAGAGTACGGTGGGCACCCGCGATTCTGTCATTCTGTCATTCCGTCGTTCTGTCATCTTGTCATTCCGGTTCTGAGAGCGCGAAGCGCGATTCAGAACCGGATCGATTCGAACAAAAAACAAGGAACAAAAAATTCAGAACTAAAAATGCGATTGTTCCTTGGCTGCTTCATTTTTCATTTCTTGTTTCTAGTTCCTTGTTTTTTATTCCGGTTTTGAGAGCGCGAAGCGCGACTCAGAACCGGATCGGCTCGTTATAAGCTCCGTACACTTCCTTCAGCGCCCCACACACCTCTCCCACCGTGGCGTACGCCTCCACCGCGTCGAGGATCGCCGGCATCACGTTGACCTTCGCCGCCGCGTCCTGCTTCAGCTTCTCCAACAGCCGCGCCACCGCCGCGTCGTCCCGCTCCGCGCGCACCTTCTCCAGCCGCGCGATCTGCTTGCGCGCCTCCTCGTCCCGGTACGGGTGAAACTCCACCTCGTGCTCCTCCTCCTCCTCCTCCTCGAAGATGTTCACCCCCACCTTCTTCACCTCGCCCGAGCGCAGCTGCTTCTCCAGCTCGTACGCCTGCCGGTTCACCGCGGCCTGCACCCGGCCCTCGGCCACCGACTGAACGATGCCGCCCTCGGCCTCCAGCTGCTCGAGCACCGCCTGCATGCCCCGCTCCATCTCGTTGGTCATGCTCTCGATGAAGTAGGACCCGGCCAGCGGATCCACCGTGTCGCACAGCCCCACCTCGTGCATCAGGATCTGCATGGTGCGCAG
>CAZEFW010000111.1:0-30940 GCA_964511535.1 uncultured Myxococcales bacterium
TGCCGCAGCAGGAACAGGATGGCGGAGATGAGCGTGCCCGCGTGGCCGATGCCGACCCAGAAGACGAAGTTGACGATGGCCCAGCCCCAGCCGACGGGGTTGTTCAGGCCCCACACCCCGGTCCCCTCCCAGACCAGCCAGCCCACGCTCACCAGCAGCACGCCCAGGAGCGACAGGGAGAAGAGCAGGAACAGGTACCAGCCCTTTGGCGGGGTCCACTCCATGGGCGCGGCCACCGACTCGGTGATGGAATGAAAGTCGGCGCCCTCGCCGTGGACCAGGGGCGGGCGCCTGTCTACAGGATCGTACTGCTCAAGATCGTTGACGTCGACGAGCTCAGCCACGGTTTTCCAGCTCCGGGTTGGGGTTGCGCAGCCTGGCCAGGTAGGTGGTGCGCGGCTTGTTGTTCAGCTCGGAGAGCAGGGTGTAGTTGCGCGGCTCTGACTTGCGCCGCACCACCTGGCTCTCCTTGTCGTTCAGGTTGCCGAAGGTGATGGCCTTCGGGGGGCACGCCTGGGCGCAGGCCGGCTCGGCGGCGCCGTCCCTGACCTGCCCGTCGCCGTCGCGCTTGGCGGCGATCTTGGCCCCGTTGATGCGCTGGACGCAGTAGGTGCACTTCTCCATCACGCCGCGGAAGCGCACGGTCACGTCCGGGTTTTTCTGCAGCTTCGAGACCGGGTCGATGTCGCCGTTGAACTGGAAAAAGTTAAAACGACGCACCTTGTAGGGGCAGTTGTTGGCGCAGTAGCGCGTGCCGATGCAGCGGTTGTACGCCATGTCGTTGAGCCCCTCGGGGCTGTGCACGGTGGCGGCCACCGGGCAGACGCTCTCGCACGGGGCCAGGGCGCAGTGGTGGCACGACATGGGCTGCACCACCATGCCGGGGTCGGCGGCGTCGCCCTCGAAGTAACGGTCGATGCGGATCCAGTGCATCTCCCTGCCCTCGAGCACGCGCTTCTTGCCCACCACCGGGATGTTGTTCTCGGCCTGGCAGGCCACCACGCAGGCGTTGCAGCCGTTGCAAGCGTTGAGGTCGATGCTCATGCCCCACTGGTGGCCGCCCTTCTCGTTGGGCTCGGTCCAGATCGACTCCAGCGGCGGGTGCTCCTGCATCTTGTCCGCGAACTCGGGGTCCTTGCGGTACTGGTCCAGGGTCCCCGCGCGGGCCAGGGGGCGGCCCTCCATGCTCCAGTGATCCTGGGTGGAGGCCAGCAGGGTGCGGCGCTTGCCCGCCCGCTCGATCTTCGCGCCAGGCACGATGTACGGCGCGGTGACCGTGCGCAGGTTCGCCGGGTTGGCGCCGGCGCCCAGCAGCACCTCGCCGCCGGCGCTGCGCCCGTAGCCCAGCTGCACCGTGACGGTGTTGTCCGCGGTGCCCGGGACGATGGCCACGGCGAGCTCCACGGCGCCCTTGCCCGCGGCCAGCTTGATCCGGTCGAACTCCTTGAGGCCCAGGGCCGCGGCGGTGGCCGGGCTGAGCCACGCGGCGTTGTCCCAGGTCAGCTTGCTCACCGGGTGGGGCAGCTCCTGCAGCCAGCCGTTGTTGGCGTAGCGACCGTCCAGCAGCTTGGCGCAGGGCTGCAGGTTCAGCTCGAGGCTCTCCTTGCTCGGGACCGGGGCGGCCCTGGCGGCGCTCCACGCCTTTGCCTGGGCGCCGAAGTCCACTGCGCCGTCGGCGAGGTTCACGTCACCGCGCTCCTTGACCAGCCCGTCGTGCAGCCATTTACGCCAGGCGGCCTCGAAGTCCGCGCTGGCCAGCGCCTTGAACCGGGCGCGCACCAGCTCGTAGCCCCTGACGCGCTTTCCCGTGGAGAGCCAGCCGAGCAGCTCCACCTCCGAGCGGCTGGCGAACAGCGGCGCGATGAGCGGCTGCTGGATCGACCGGGTGCCGTCGGCGGCCAGGTGGTCACCCCAGCACTCAAGGAAGTGGCTCTCGGGCAGGTGCCAGCGGCTCAAAGCGGCGGTCTCGTCGGCGTGGCTGCCAAGGTGGATGACCACCTTCGCCTTCTGCAAGTTGTGGGCGAACTTCAGCTCGAGCGGCGCGTCGTAGGCCGGGTTGGCGCCGAGCACCAGCACCGTGTCCACCTTGCGCGTGCCCAGGTCTCCGGCGAGCTCCGCCAGGGTCGCGTTGAAGGGGCCGGGCGCCCTGCGAGGACGGGAGACCGGCGCGCCGAGCGCCGTGTTGATCGCGTCTCCCAGGGTCTGCACATGGGCCGGCTGGCGCTTGCCCACCACCACGGCGCACTTGCCCTTGTTCGCCAGCAGGTCCTTGGCCACGGCCTTGACCCAGCGGTCCTGGCCCTTGATGGCCCTGGCCGCGGCGGCCTTGACCAGGTCCCCGGCGCCGGCAAAGTCGAGCCCCAGCTTCTGCAGCGCGCCGGCGACGGCCGCCAGCAGCGCCCCGGCCTGGCTCGCAGGCAGGCAGAGGCGGTGGTCCGCCTGGCCGCCGGTGACGGTGAATGCCGGCTCCACCGCGTAGAGCCGGTTCATGGTGTCATTCTTGGCGTCCTCCACCCGGCGACGGTCGGCGAACAGCCGGGCGTTTCGCACCGCGTCCCCCTCGCTGCCGAGGAAGTCGGCGTCCACCGAGAGCAGCACGTCGGCCTTGCCGAAGTCCACCAGCGGGGGCTGCCCCGCGGTCTCGTCATGCAGCACCACCCGCGCCTTGGGGAAGCGCCGGTCCACCAGCTCCTGCAGCAGGGCGTCGCGGGTGGGGGAGTCCTGCTCCCGCGCCACGATCCACAGCCCCTGCCCCATGCCCTTCTCCAGCCCGGCGAAGTGTTCCCTGGCGAAGCCCTCGAACTTGTCCCAGCTCGACTTCTTGCCGTTGAGCAGCGGGGTGCGCGTACGCTCCGGGTCGTACAGGCCGAGCACCTCTGCCTGGGCCCAGGCGCTGGTGGCGCCCAGGCTCATGGGGTGATCCGGGTTGCCCTCGATCTTGGTCGGGCGCCCGTCCTGGCTCTCCACCAGCAGGCCGAGCACGGTGCCGCCGATGCGCGCGGTCGTGGCGAAGAAGCGCGGCTCCCCCGGCACCAGGTCCTCGGGCCGCTGGGCGTAGGGCAGGATCCGCTCCTTCGGCTTGCGCACGCAGCCCGGCAGGCTCACGCCAGCCAGGGCGGTGGAGGCGCCCATGACGCCCAGGAACTTGCGGCGCCCCACGCGGGTGACCTCGATCTCGGTGGGATCCTCGGACAGGAACTCGTTGTCGCGGGCCACCGCGGCGCGGGCGGATTGTTCCAGCTCATCCAGGCTGCGCCACAGCGGCTTCATCGGTGTGGAATCTGACTTTTTCATGGTCATCGGTGGCACCCCGAACAGTGCAGCGGGGGCTCGAGTTTGCGGGTGCGCTCGGCGTCCTGCGCCGGGTCGTAGCCTGCCTTGGCAGCGGTCCAGGCCATGTTGGTCACCTGGTCGCGCGGGCGCAGGTGCTTCTCGGGCGCCCGGTGGCAGTCGAGGCACCAGGACATGCTCAGCGGCTCGTGCTGATACACCGTCTTCATCTGGTCGATGCGACCGTGGCAGCTCTTGCAGCCCACGCCGGCGGCGACATGGACGCTGTGGTTGAAGAAGGCGTAGTCAGGCAGCATGTGCACCCGGACCCACGGGATCGGCAGGCCCGAGGCGAAGCTGCGCCGGACCAGCTCCAGCTTGGGCGAGTCCTTGAGCACCAGGTGGTGGCAGTTCATGCAGGTCTTGGTCGGCGGTACTGCCGCGTGCCCTGCCTTCTCCACGGTGTTGTGGCAGTACCGGCAGTCCATGCCCAGGTCCCCTGCGTGCAGCTTGTGGGAGAAGGACACCGGCTGCGAGGGCGCGTAGCCCACGTCCGTGTACTTCGGGGAGAACCAGTACCAGATTACGAAAACAACCCCTACAAGGATGATCGGGGTCCCCACCCCGACCACCAGAGGGGCCTTGTTTGTCCATTTGGGGAATATCAGCGCCACGTTGAATTACCTTGGTTCAGGAGCGATATATGTCTCAAATACCTGCAGGCCGTGGGGGCTACCTAGCCCTATGCAACCCCCGTGCCTGGAAAATTGCACCATAAGGTCTGGTATTGACCTAAATCTGTCTCACGACGGCGGTATACACGATACAGAAGCGAAACACCAGTGAGTCAGTGAAGCCCCTTGGTGTCTCGCAAGACATGGCGTGATCTGTGGAAGATCTCGTCAAGGCCGGACTCGTCGAGGCCGTAAAACCCGCGCATGCCGCCCTGCCCGTCCACGATGGCCAGGCGGCGCCTGGATGCGTGGCTGGATCGATCCGACCGGAAGCGATCAAAGCCCTGGACGGCCACCTTTTTCATCGCGTCTGCGGAGCCGGTCAGCAGGCGCCAGCGAGCGGGATCCACCGTATGTTTGGCGGCGTACTCCTGGATCCGGGAGGCCGTATCACGGGTCGGATCCACCGAGAAGCTCACCAGCATGACGGGCGTCCCGTGCTGCGCGAACCGCTCCTGCAGCTTGAACATGGCCCTGGTCATGCTGTCGCCTGGCTCCCTGCAGCGGGTACAGAAGAACCCGGCCACCCACACCTTGCCGCCAAGTTGCTCGGATCCGAACGGCGCGCCCGCCTGGTCCGTCAGGCTGAACGCCGGGATCTTTCCGCGCACCGCCGGCGCGTCCGGCACATGCCGCAGGAACGGACGCACGGCCGGGATGGTGATGATCCCAAAAAGCGCGGCCCAGAAGAACGGGCTGCGCAGCAAGCGGCGGACGCGAGGGGGGAGGCTCACTTCAGCTTGCTGTACAGCCACTTGAGCTCCTCGTCGAAGCTCTCGGTTTCATCGCGGCCGATGGCCAT
This sequence comes from uncultured Myxococcales bacterium, assembly GCA_964511535.1. Lineage (GTDB taxonomy): Bacteria > Myxococcota_A > Polyangia > CAZCFB01 > CAZCFB01. The sequence continues at coordinate 4,807 of CAZEFW010000111.1, forward strand.
CCACTGGCAGATGAAATAGATGGACTCGGTGGGGTCGCTGGCCTCGTAGAACGCCTCGGTGTTCTCGTTCATGTATGTCTTGGCCTTGGGGAAACGGGGCTTGCTGTTTGACTGGGCCATGGTGAACATGTGGCCGAACCGCTTCTCGCCCTGGGCCAGCACGTTCTTGCACGCCGCGCTGGAGAAGGTCCAGATCTCCGACTTGCGCCCGGCGGCGGTGAAGTACCCCATGGCCGTGCGCATGGGGTGGACCTCCATGTTGAAGATGCTGAAGCTGCCGAAGGCCTTGCCCGGCGAGTTGATGTTGAAGAACCACTGCTTGACGCCGTTTGACACGGCCAGGATGCGGTAGAACATCTTCTCGTACCACAGCTTGGCCTTGGCGGCGGTGGTCTTGAAGTTTTTGGCCACGCCGGCGCGCTGCTCGTCGGTGAGGTTCTCCCAGGTGGCCACGTGGATCACCCCGTCGCCCACGTTCAGCGCCAGGAAGCGCCCCTTGAACGAGACATGGATCCGGTCCCGGTCCACCACCGGCGACAGGTCGATGGTCTTCTTGAACAGGGCCCTGGAGCGCGCGCTGACGAGCTTGTCCAGCGCCTTGAGCTCGGACAGGATGATGTTCACCGCTCCCTGCTCCCCGGCCGTCAGGTCCTCGTAAGGGGGCCGCTCGCTGGTCAGGGTCAGGCCGCACCCGGGCAGCAGGAGCATCAGGGCGATGAGTATGGCGGCGGCGGTCTTCACTTCTTGCACATGTTAACAAGCTCCTTGACGCACTTCGGCGATTTGAGCAGGAAATTGGTGCACGCACCGCAGCCATAGCTGCCGCCGGTGTTGCCGGCCCAGCACAGGGGCGCCGGGAAGGACTGGCCGGTGATGCAGGCGCAGTTGAACAGCGAGCCGAGCCCCACGCATTGCCCCTGGACCTTCTGGCCCTTGTAGTAGCAGGTGAGCGTGCAGTAAGAGCCCTGCCCGGAACAGGTGCAGGTGAGGGGCGAGCCGATATCGGGCATCCACATGGTGGTGTCCGGGGGCGGTGGCTTCAGGTCCGGCGGCGGCTTGAGATCGGGCCACGGCTTGACGTCGGGCCAGGGCTTCTTGTCAGGCCAGGGCTTGTAATCGGGCCACGGCTTGACGTCGGGCCAGGGCTTGACGTCGGGCGGGGGAGCGACGGGCTTGTCCGGCGGCGGGGGCGCGTTGTCCTTGGGGGGCAGCGGCTTGTCCGGCGGCGGGGGCGCCATGTCCTTGGGGGGCAGCGGCTTGTCCGGCGGCGGGGGCGCCTTGTCCTTGGGGGGCAGCGGCTTGTCCGGCGGCGGAGGCGCCTTGTCCTTGGGGGGTGCACCCTGGTCCTTGGCCGGTGGCGGCTTGTCTGGCCCGGGGCCGTCCTTGCCCAGGTCCAGAGGGCGCGGCAGATCCGCCACCTGGCCCTCGTAGGGCCAGTCGATGACGGTCCCCCGGTCACGGGGGCCATCGCCTGCGAGGTCCATGGCGGCGTCATGGCCGATCCCGGCTTCCGGGGGCGCGGCGTCGGGCCCCTGGTTCCGGGTCAGGTCATGGGGGCAGCCCGCCACCAGCAGGAGCAGCGGGAGGACCTGGAAGATGACGCGCGTGGGGGACACCGGGACCACCTAAAAACTCTAGCACAGCGGGCACCGGTATAATGCGCGCTGGATCTGATGAAGGAGGGACGGCCAGATGAAGGCGCTCGGGATCGTTGGCAGCTATCGAATGGGCGGCGTGGTTGACGCCGCGGTGCAGGAGGTGCTGGCCGGCGCCGCCGATCGGGGAGCGGAGACCGAGCTGGTCAAGCTGGCGGAGCTGGACATGGCCTACTGCCTCAACTGCCGGGCGTGCAGCGAGGACCAGGGGCCGGCGCCTGGCCAGTGCGTACACAAGGACGGCGTGGAGGCAGTGGTCCGCGCGGCCCAGGGATCGGACCTGCTGGTGCTCGGCTCGCCGGTGAACTTCGGCCATGTCACCGCCCTGACCAAGACCTTCTGGGAGCGCCTCGCGGTGGTGGGGGTCTGGCCCGAGCACAGGTGGATCCCGCAGCTGCGAGCGGGCATCGGTAGCCGCCGGGCGGTGGTGATCTCCTCGGCGACCGCTCCCCCGATGGTGACGCGCCTGGCAGGCGATCAGTCGGTGCGCGAGCTGACCGATATGGCCCGGCTGCTGGGCGCCCGCCGGGTGGATACGCTGCGCCTCGGCCTGGCGGGGCTGGACAACGACCACAGCCTGGCCCGGCGCCACCAGCGGCGAGCGTTCCGCCTGGGGCAGCTGTCGGTGGACGGAAGCCACCTGAGGCGCAAGGCGCTGCTGGCCGCTGCGATGGTGGACGCCGGGGGGCTGCCGACGGTGGTGCGGGGGGTGTTGGCGGGGAAGGCGTAGGAGCCTTGGCCGAGGAACTGGCAGCAAAAAACAAAGAACAAAGAACAAAGAACAAAGAACAAAGAACAAAGAACAAAGAACAAAGAACAGAGAATGTTGGAAGGCTCATCGATCGAAGAAATGAAATGACGGACAGAGTTTGGGCGGCGCTGGTTCAGGCGCTTTGTATTTCCGGTTTCCTGCTGCCCCTGCCCGCCCTCGCCGACAAGCTCGTCACGGTTACAGTCTCGGCCAAGGTGGTGGGCGAGACGCCCGAGATCATCGGCTACAACGCGGGGCACTACTACCCGGGCAGCAACACCACGTCGTGGTGGCGCTGGTCCGGGGTCAACGGGGTGCGGATGTTCATCAGCCCCAAGACCATCGAGCCCAAAACCATGGACGACATCCCGGGCTGGGGGGACGGGGTCAACAGCCAGGCCAGCTTCATCGCCCGCCGCAAGGCGCTGCGCGCGGACCCCACCAACCCGAAGTACATCAACCACAAGCACTTCCAGGACCGGTTCAACAACGCCACCCTGTCGGGCAACATCATCCGCACGGCGTACGCGCTGTCCCAGCTGAAGAAGCTCGGCGTGACCGGGCTGGCCATGATGGGCCGCACAGTCTCGAGCTTCCCGTTCGCCAAGGGCAACCCCTGGGCTGACCGCTGGGAGCACTGGCAGTATCACTACGCCGCCGCTTATTACCTCGCGTCCGAGTTCGACCTGCAGCGGCACCAGATGTACAACGAGCCGAACCACAGCTCCAACAGCAACCTGAGCCAGGGGCACTACATCACGCGCCTGCGCTTCGCCTCCGACGCGATCCAGGCGGCCATCGCCGACGTGAACCGGGATAAAAAGAAGTCCCTGGTGGCCATGGTGCAGTCGCCGGTGACCGCCGGCGGCGGGCCCAAGGACTTCGGCTCATCGGGCTGGGGCACGCTGCTGCTCAAGAACCTGCACGTGGACGTCCTCGGCAACAAGGACCCGAAGTACTTCATCGCGCAGACCTACGCCTACCACGGCTACAACCAGACCGGCCCCGCCATGGGCAGCGCCCTGACACAGGTCAACTCCAAGCTGGCCAAGGTGGTGGGCGGCAAGGCCATGCCGGTGGCCATAACCGAGTTCAACGCCCACACCAACAGCACCTACCAGACGCTCAAGGAGACCCCTGACTCGCCGTCCAAGGTGGCGCGGCTCGGCTCCATCGTGGCCAGCCTGGCCAACGCCCGGCCCCGGGAGCTGTACTTCTTCAAGTTCGCCCAGACCCAGGACACCGGCAACAAGGTGAAGAAGAACGGCCTGCACTGGGTGGAGAACAAGGCCAAGCCGTACGACGTTGGGGGCGTGACCCGCGGCGGCGCTGTGGTGCGGCTGTTCGCGCCGGCTTTCAAGGGAGCGCGACCGCTGCTGGCCCCGCCGACCCTGTCCGGCGCCGGCGCCGCGGACATCCGGGTCAGCGCCTGCCGCCATACCAAGGGCGGCCGGATGCACCTGCTGAGCACGAACACCTCGGGCGGCGCTTACCTCGGCATCGACCTGAACTTGAGCGCCTGGACCCCCGCCACCGGGGCCAGGGTGCTGGTGCAGGAGGTGAGCGAGGGGGCGGTGGCCGAGGTTCGCGCCAGCCACGACGTGCCGCCGTCGCGCAAGCTGTACCTGCGCCAGCCGCCCCGGTCGGTCTGGCTGATCACGGTGTTCGAAAAGGCCCCCGGGGCCAAGCTGGCGCTCAAGCCGGTGGCCGACGCCACCGTGCGGGCCGGCAAGGACGCTGCCAAGAACTTCGGCAGCGGGCACACCCTCACCGCGCGCAACCACAGCTCCAACCCTGACCAGCGCAGCGCGGCCCTGCTGCGCTTCGACCTGGGCGGCGTCAAGGCAGCGGACGTGGACCTCGCCGTGCTGGAGCTGACCGGGGTCTACACGGGCGGCAATACCTCGGCCACCGCCCATGTCTACGGGCTGGCCGGCGACGCCTGGCAGGAGAGCGCGGTCACCTGGTCCAAGACCCCCAACCTGAAGGCCACCGCCGGGTCCGCCACCGAGATCCAGCACAACTTCGTCGCCGGGGTGGGGACCACGGCGGAGATCCTGGGGCACCTCACCGTGGACAAGAAAGGCGGCACCCGGCCCGTGGTGGTGACGGACTTCGTGCGGGCCCAGGCCGACGGCGAGGCCACCTTCATGCTGGCCCGGGTGGTGCGCTTCCCCGGCGACGTGGACGACAAGGGTGGGCTGGTCTTTACCTCGCGCGAGACGAAGACAGCAGGTCCGCCGCCCGCGCTGCGGCTCTACCTGCGCCCGGGGGCCACCTTGCCCAAGCCTGACGCCGGGCCGCCTCCCGGGGACGCCGGCGCGGTACCCGCGGACAAGGGCGCCCCCGCGGGCGACAAGGGCGCGCCCCCGGCCGATCTACGCAGGGACCGGCCCGGATCGGAGGCCGGCGCCGCCGACGCTGCGCCGGCGGACGCCGCACAGGCTGACGCCGCTCTATATGACGCGGCTCTACATGACGCGGTAATGAATGACGCCGCTGGGGCCCGGCCGGGCGACGAGGAGGGCTGCTCCTGCGGCATGTCCTCCGGGCGCCACGGCGCGCTGCCGTTGTTCGTCTTGTTGTGGCTGATCTCCCGGGCTACTTGGCGGCCCAGAAGTGCGGCTTGCCGGTCTTCGGGTCGTTCACCTGGTGGCCGCTCAGGTGGCAGGAGTAGCAGGCGGCGTTCTTGAGGTTGCCCACCGTGGCCGAGAACCCGTGGCAGTAGTCGCAGCTGCTCCTCGCAGCGTTGCCCGGGTCCACGGCCGCCCGGCCGCTGGTGATGGCGTCCACGTGGGCCTTGTGCAGCGTGCCCGAGCTGCCGCCCATGGTGTGGCAGTGCATGCACGCCGGCGTCTCGCCGTGCTTGTCGGTCTGGGTGTTATGGCACCCCACGCAGCCGGGCATGATGCGCCCCACCTTGATCCCCTTGCCGGTCTTGGCCTGGGCCTTGTTGTAGCCCTGCTTGTAGATCGAGGCGTGCTTGTCGGTGGCCGCGGCCAGCAGGTCCGCCGGGCGCAGGCTGCCGCTGTAGGTGGGCGCGGCGCCGGTCTTGGGCGTAAACCCTGCGCTCGTGACGCTCTTTTTCAGCCACGGGTGACAGGCCGCCGCGCAGGTCTGTGGCTTGAAGGCTGAGGCCCTCGAATCAGTGGGGTACTGGCTGAGGCCGTGGCGGATGCCCTCGGCGCTGACCGGGTGGCAGGGGGCGCACTGCCCGGCCTTGTAGGGCGGGTGGTTGCCGCGCTTGACGAAGCCGAAGGTGAACTGCGCCTTGGCCGTCGGCATCAACTCCATCACGCGCACCAGGCCGAGGCCGGCCTTGCGCATGTGCTCGGCCGGGGCCAGGGCGCTCTTCTCTTTTTGCAGCTCGGCCAGCTTGTGGCACTGCTCGCAGGGCGGCGGCGGCCCCCCCGTGTCCTGCTCGGCGGGCGGCTGCTGGCAACCCCACAGCAGGGCGATGCAGAGGATCGTGAGCGCCCTCATGGCAGGTTCCCGTCCTTGGTCAGCTCCTTGCTGACCTGCTTGCCGAAGGAGAAGTCCTCGTGCTCGGTGTAGCCCAGGTTCGGCCCGGGCCAGCCGAAGGACTTGGCCCCCACCATGTTGTAGTTGGCGGCGTAGAACGCCGAGCGGATGAACCGATAGGCCAGGCGCATCAGGGGCAGGGCAGACTCCGAGGCCCTGAGGATCTCGGTGCGCTTGACCAGGTCGAGCTGCACGAACTTGACCCCGTACTTGTTGTCAGCCTTCTTGTCCACCAGCGCCAGCAGGAAGGGCAGCGCCGAGACGAAGGGGTAGAACTCGTCGTAGATCAGGTTCAGGGCGCAGGTGTCCAGCGCCCCGGGGTAGCCGTCCGGGTCGCTGGCGGGGCCGGGCACCACCGTGTCCACGATGGCGGCCACGGTCTTTTCGTCGTCGGTGACGGCCACGGCGCACGCCCCCTTGACCGGCTCATGGTCGGGCCGGGGGTAGCGAACCCGCGCGTACAGCTCGCCCAGGGGCCCGTGGAAGATGGCCGCGGCCAGGGCAGCGCCGAAGCTGGCCTTGCCCGCGGTGGAGATGAACTGCCGGCGGGAGCTTCCCCCCTCCTGGCTCTTGTGATCGTCTCTCGGTTTCATGATCAGCTCACGTTCTTGACGATGTAGTCCGCGATGCGCTCTGCGTTGGCCCCGATGGTCAGCGCCGGGTTGACCCCGGTGCCGCCCGGGATGCCGGCGCTGTCCGGGATGAAGAGCCGCGGGTAGCCGAACACCTCACCGTTGACGTCGCACACGCCGTGGGCCTTGTCGGTGGCCATGCGCGCGCCCGCCAGGCAGTGGGCGTCGCCGTGCTCGTAGCCGTCGGGCGAGGTGTAGATCAGCTCGGCGCCGTTGGCAGCCGCGATCTTCTGGGCCACCCCCTCCACCCTGGAGATGTACGACTTGAGGTAGGCGTTGTGGGGGAACTCCACCGTGGGGTGGCCGGTGCTGTCGATGGTCACCTTGCCGATGCCGTCCATCAGCCCAATGGCCAGGGCCACCACCATGCGCCCGTCATAGTAGGTGCGCATCATGCGCTTGTGCTCCAGGCCCCAGGCCAGCTTGCCCTTGCGGTGCAGGTCGAGCCCCGCGATGAACGCCGGCGGCGGCCCGCCGGGGTGGAGCGTGATCTTGTGGTCCTTCCAGAACGCGTAGCACATCACCCCGCTGTTATCGCGACCCATGTAGAGGTGGAACTCGGGGTGCCCCTCGGGCAGCAGCCAGACGAAGGCGATGTCGCCGTTGTTGTTGTAGTTGCGGCCCAGCTGATCGCTGAGGTTGGGCAGATCCGCCTTGGAGCGCAGCAGCAGCGCCGGCGTCTCCACGCCGCCGCCGGCCAGCAACAGGAGCTTGCTCTCCACGGTGACCGCCCTGCCCCCGGCGTCGAGGTAGGTCACCTGGTAGCCGGTGCCCTTGGGCTTGATCTTCTGGGCGTAGCAGCCGGTACGGAACTCCGCGCCCTTGCCCTGGGCCCGCGGGATGTAGCTGTGCAGCAGCGTGATCTTGCGGTCGTAGATGCAGCCCGCCTCGCAGAACCCGCACCCCTTGCAGCTCACATAGTTGTAGCGGCCGCGGTCGCAGGTCAGGCCCATCTTGTCCACCATCTTCGCGAAGGTGCCGCCAGCCCGCGGGACGTCATTCCAGGACACCTGGTTGACCTGCATCTCCTGCTCCACGGTGGAGTAGAACGGGTCGAGGGTCTTGCGGTCGATGCCGTCGGGCCACACCTTGTAGCCGCTGCGGTCCTTGTACGCGAACGCCTCGGTGGGCGCGCGGTACATGGCGCCTGAGAAGAGCATTGAGCCGCCGCCCAGCAGGCGGCCGTAGCGCACGAAGAAGGAGAAGTCCGGGCTGTTACGGGTGACGTAGAAGTCGAGCAGATAGCGCAGGTCGAAGCTCTGCTTGAAGTCCGCCGCGGTGTACTTCTTGCCCCACTCCAGCACCAGCACCTTCCGCCCCGCCTCGGCCAGGCGCAGCGCAGGGATCGAACCACCGAACCCGCTCCCGACGATGACAGCGTCGTATGTAGACATGCACGGGATAGTACCCCAGGCCAACGGGAGCGGTCACGGCGCTGAGAAGGCGTCGGGGCCAGGGCATGATCCCTGAAGCCTGAGCCGTGAAGCCTGAGGCCTTCCCTGTGGCATACTGCCCCCCATGCAGGACGAGACCCTCACGCAGCTTCACGACGACCTGTGGGTCGCCAGCCGCCCCCTGCGCCGCGTCATGGCCTGGGACTTCGACCGGGTGACCCTGGCCCACGGCGAAGTGCTGGAGACGGGCGGAAAGGAAGCCATGGCCAGCGCCTTCGCGTATCTTCTCGACGGGTGACCATGATCCGCCGACTCATCATCTTCCTCGTCCTCGTCGCCGCCCTCGGCGCCGGCGCCTATTTCGGCGGGCCCAGGCTGGGGCGCGTGTACCTGCTGCGCGATGTGCTGCCGAAGGTGGAGCGGCGCCTCGGTTGCACCGTCCGCGCCGAGAAGATCCAGCTGAGCTGGCAGGCGGTGAGCGCGGCCGGGATCACCGTCGCCTGCCCGGGAGACGGCCCCAAGGAGCCGCTGGTGCGCATCGCATCGGCCGCGGCCCGCCTGCGACCTTCCGAGCTGATGCAGGGCAAGGCCCGGGTGCAGGGGGCCCGGGTGGCCGGGCTGCAGCTGCGGATCTACCGCGGCAAGCAGGGCGGCGGGAACCTCCGGCAGCTGGAGGCGCGGCTCAAGGGCGGCGGGGGCGGCGGCGCCGGCGGAGGCGCGGGGCGACTGCAGCTCGGGCCGGTGGAGGTGATCTCGGGCGACCTGCAGGTGCTGGACGAGCAGGATCGCTACCAGCTGTCGGCCGCCACGCTGGCCGGCACGCTGCGGCGCGGCGGCGCATCGAGGCTGGAGCTGCAGCAGGTGAGCCTCTCGTCGGCGAGGCTACCCCACGACGTGACCATCAAGGGCATGCGGATCCTGCACGACGCCCGGTCGGGGCAGCTGCCCAGCGCGCAGATCACCGGCGGGAGGCTGCGGGTGCTGCCGCGGCTGGAGCTGTCCGCCATCCGCGGCAGCGTCAAGCCTTCCAGGGACGCCGAGGGCCAGGCGAGGCTGGAGATCATCCTCTCTGGCAGCTACGGCGGCGCCGAGGCGCAGCTCTGGTCCGCGGCGGGCTGGCTCGATCCGCGCGCCCTGGCAGGCAAGATGAGCGTGACCGCCAAGCGCTTCAACCTGGATCGCATCGAGGGGATGCTGCGGCGTTCGCCCATCATCCGGCCCAAGAAGGTGACCGTGGACGGCAAGCTCGACCTCTCCCTCGAGGCGGGGACGCTCACCTTCGACGGCGGCCTGGAGGTGGAGGGGCTCGACCTGTTCCACCCTGGCCTCGCGCGCACCGTGATCCCGGATCTGGCCGGCTCGGTCACCGCCAAGGGCAAGGTCGACTTCAAGCAGGCGCGGCTCGACCTGGAGGCGCTGACCGTCTCCTCGGGCGGGGTGACCGGGACGCTCTCCGGGTCGGTGGCCCAGAAGGCGGGCAAGCCGGTGCTCGACCTGCGCTTCCAGGTCCCTCCCCTGCCCTGCCAGACCGTGCTCGCGGCCCTGCCCCGGGCGCTGGTGCCCGAGCTGCAAGGCTTCAAGCTGCGGGGCAAGTTCTCCATGGACGTGCGCTCCAGCATCGACTTCCACAAGCTGGACAAGCTGACCCTGGGCGGCAAGGTCGGCATCTATCGCTGCAAGGTTAAGGCGGCGCCAGAGTGGATCGACGCCGACCGCCTCATCGTGCCCTTCGAGCACCAGGTGGAGCCCGAGCCGCAGGTGCTCAAGACCATCAGCGTCTCGCCCGAGAACCCTGACTACGTGGACTACGTCGAGATCTCGCCCATGGTGACCAGGGCGCTGCTCACCACCGAGGATGGGGCCTTCTTTCGCCACCGCGGGTTCATCACCAGCCAGTTCCGCACGGCGCTGTCGCGCAACCTGCAGCGCGGCGGCTTCCGGCTGGGCGCCTCCACCATCTCGATGCAGATGGTCAAGAACGTGCTGCTGAGCCATGACAAGACCCTCTCGCGCAAGCTCCAGGAGCTGTTCATCGTCTGGTACCTGGAGCAGAACCTGAGCAAGGAGCGGATCCTGGAGATCTACCTCAACGTCATCGAGTACGGCCCGGGGATCTACGGAATCGGCGCGGCTGCGCGCCACTACTTCGGCAAGCCGGCGGCGGCCATCTCGCCGCTGGAGGCCGCCTTCTTCGCCACGCTGCTCCCCTCGCCCAAGAGCCGCTACGTGCAGTACTGCAAGGGCAAGCTGACCAAGAAGTGGGACAAGTACACCCGCCGAGTGCTGCGGCGGATGCACCGCAAGGGACACATCACCGACGAGGAGTACGAGCAGGCCAAGGGGGAGGAGATCATCTTCATGCGCGACTTTGAAAGCGTCTCGCCCGACGATTGCGAGGAGCGGATAAAGACCCTGCTCGAGACCTGGCAGGACGAGAAGCGGGAGCGGCTCAAGAAGCTGGTGCTCACCGCGGCGCCTCACCAGCTGAGCCAGTTCGTGCCGCCGGTGACGAAGACGCGCAAGAGGCGGTAACCCCCCCGGGTTCTGTCCCGGAGCGCAAGCTGTGACGCGGGTCCTATTTATCAACTCGATCTGGCGCTAGTATTAAGCCCATGAACCGCTCGGTGTTCCTCTGCCTGGTGCTGGCCGCGTCGTTGCCAGGATGCAAGAAGCAGGCGCCCCCTGCGCCGCAGACCCAGGTCCAGGCCTCGTCGTTGCCGCAGATCACGGTCAAGGAGGGCAAGAAGATGCTCTTCACCCACGCCGCGGCGGGCGGCGCCTTCGAGACCACCGATGACCTGAAGAAGGTCCCCCAGGGGCGTCGTGGCTGGGTGCGGGTTATCGACCTGGGCATGAAGGCAGCGCGCCGTATGGACCACGAGCTGGTCTACGTGGCTGACCTGCGCGCCCCCGGAAAGGACGGCGCGTACCCGTACGTGGTGATGTCACGCGCGGCCTACGAGTCTGCGGCCACTGGCCGCGCGGGCCAGGGCGCCACCGACCCGGCGCCCGCCCGGGGCACCGCGAGCACCGGGCAGGTGGTGCTCTACTCAACCTCGTGGTGCGGGGCCTGCCGGACCGCCCGCCAGTGGCTCACCGGCAGAGGCGTCGCGTTCGTGGAGAAGGATATCGAGAAGGATCAGGCCGCCGCTCAGGAGCTGCTGGCCAAGGCCAAGGCCGCGGGAGTGTCTCCCAGCGGCGTGCCGGTGCTGGACGTGGGAGGAACCCTGGTTCAGGGTTTCGATCAAGCAAGAATCGAGGCCCTGCTCGAGGACATGAAGCCGGCGGCGAAGCCCGGGAAGTAGACCCCGAGGACGCCGCCATGGGAGTGAAGAGATGACCCGTAGATTGATCGCCGCCGCCTTCGCGCTCTGCGTCCTGTGCGCCGCACCCCGCGCCGAGGCCAAGTGGTTCGAGTTCTGGGTCGCCCCGATCGGCGGATACGGCTGGGGCACGGGCACATCGGAGAAGGACTTCTACAACCACGCCAACGGCGGGGCCATCGGGGCCGAGATCGGGGTGAAGGTCCTGTTCATCGGCATCTACGCCGACTACCTGGGCTGGTTCGGCGGCGACTTCGACGCCTTCGACGCCCACCTGATGACCTTCAACCTCGGCGGAGACTGGGACCTGAGCCTGACGGATAACCTGAGCCTGGTCATCCGCGTGGGCGCGGGGATCCACCTCGGGTTCATGCCGGCGGAGTCAGTAGTTGAGATCGAGGGGGTCAACTACCTGCAAAAGAGCACCCGCGGCGTGGGGGTCCGCGCCGGCCTGGGCCTCGACTACGGCTTCGCCAAGGTGCTCTCCGTCGGGTTGAAGCCCATCGTCGGATACCACTACTACTTCGGCGGCCCCGGCACACCGGTAAACAAGGGCAACAGCCACGGCTTCGACGTCACGATCCTCGCCTACTTCCGCCTCGGCCTCGGCGTCTGACCCGAAACATACCTCCAGAGAACAAGTAGACGAGGCAGGATGCCGCGTTCCATGGCGGCCCGCCTGCAAATGAAAGCGGCGAGACGCCGCTTCTACCGCCCGTTCCGGGTCTGAAAGATCCGTGGGATCGCTTCGGACGCGCCACCCCCGGGGGAACATATCTGCAGAAGTGCACCTGGCAGTATCTGGTGCACTTGTGCAGTTTTGTCGATGGAGCGAATCGCAATCGAACGCCCCGTGCTCGCCTCCTTCGGAGGCTCCGCGATGAAGCGGGGCGCTACTCCAGCCGCGCCTTGATGCGCTCGCGCTCCGCCAGGGAGGGCGGGTTGAGGCCGAGGTACTGGCGGTACGCCTTGCGCGCCTCCGCCTTCTGACCCAGGAGCCAGTGCAGATCGCCCTTGAGCCGGTGCGCCGCCTCCAGCTCCGGATCCATGGTGGTGGCGCGGGTGGCAAAATCCAGCGCGCGAGCGTGATCCCGAACCTCCCGGAGCCACCTGGCGTGGGCCAGCTGCGCCAGGGCCAGCCGATACTTCTCCAGCTGCGGCGAGGCGCCCAGCGGATCCGCCTCGATGGGCTTGGGGCGCGCGGCGGTGCCGAGCACCGCCTCACCGAACAGCGCCTTCAAGTCCACCGGCTCGAAGGCGCCCAGCAGGTGCGGCCCCCGAGCGATCCAGAGCACAAAGGAGGAGAGATCAACTACGACGCCGTGGGTGGCCGCCAGCGAGTCCAGGGCGGCCGCGTTGCCCAGCCCCAGCGGGACGTCGTCCACGCCGGTGCGGTTGCGCAGGATCATCGCCGTGGTGGGGACGTCGATGCGCCCGCCGAAGCGGCGCAGCAGCTGGCGCATGCGCTTGTGCCGCGCCTCCGAGGTGCTGTACCGACGCTGCCAGTCGTTCGCCGCGTCCCCCTTGTACTTGGCGTCGACGAAGTGGTTGGCCGCCACCTGGATGCCGGAGGCGCCCTTGCGCACCACCACCGCGCCGGGCGACAGCTCCACCACCTCTGCGCGGTCGGCCTTGCCGTCCACCAGCAGGAGCACGGCCGGGGCCATCACGGGCGTCGCCTTGATCAGCTTCACCGCCTCGGGGATGCTCCCTGCCCGCTCCAGCAGCTCGCGGGCCAGCAACGCCACCGGGATCCCGTCCTGCAGATCGTCATCGCTGCGGGCCGCGTTGACCGCCACGAACAGCCGCCGCGCGTTGACCCCGGTGACCACCCCCATCATGCCGGGCCACCCGACCGAGACGAAGGGGATGGTCTCCTCTCCCCGGTACACCATCAGGGCGGTCTCCCGGCCGAAGATGTCCCCCGCGTCCAGCTCGAAGGTGCGACCCACGAGCATGGCCCCCTCCACGGTCTGCTTGCCCCAGACGGCGAAGGCGTGGCTGCCCGGGAGCGGCGACGAGGACTCCACATGCTGGGTCAGCTCGTGCAGCGCGTGGTAATAGAGCAGCCGGTGAAACGGCGGCTCCGGGAACTCCGCCGAGTCCACCATGGTGCGGCTGAAGGCGGCCAGCTCCACGAGCCGCACCGGCGGGATCCCGTCAGCGAGGTTGCGGTAGCGCCAGCGGGCGCGGTTGCCGAGGGTCCAGCGATCCGTCGCGGACGGGACCCGCTTGTGGAACGTCGCGGCCACCTTGCGGTCCAGGGCGGCCGTGATGCGGCTGGCCAGCAGGCCGTGGCTGTGCCCCATCATGCGCGGCCCACCCTGCAGGTGAAAACGCCAGAAGCCGCCCCGGCGCTCCATCCAGCTCTTGCCGACCTTCAGTCGCGGCGGCCCCTGGGCGCCGGCCTCGATCTTGACCTCGTATGGCAGCACCGGCCCGTCGTCCACGGGCGCGGAGTTCACGGTCCAGCGGCGGAAGGCGGTGTAGGTCAGGGCCAGGCTCATCACCAGCACCACCACCAGCAGGCCCACGCTGCGCAGCAGCCGCCGCAGCGTATCCCGCCCTCGATTTCCCACGACCAGGCTTGGCATGCCTCAACCTCCAGACGGGCCGATGAGCAGCAGCATCAGCCCAACCAGGATGATGGTCAACACCAACAGGATCGCCACCGAGTTGAGGGTCTGACGGATCTTCCGCCGGCGGAGGTGATCCACCAGGCTCCGCGGCCTGACCGGGGTCGCCTCCAGCTCGGAGCCGGCCGCGCCGGCCCCGGCGTTGTCCAGCCCCGGGCCGCCGAACCTGGCAACCAGGGCGCTGGCGTTGTCCTGCCCGCCGCCATCCCGCGCCCTGGCGTTGAGCTCGTCCGGCGCGCCGGACAGATCCCCCTCGACTACCTCCACCAGGGCGCGCCGGATCTCCTCGCCGGGGACCTGGGCTGACACCCCATCGCTGCACAGGAGCAGCATGTCTCCAGGCTGCAGCTCGATCTGCACCACGAACGGCACCAGGAAGTCGCTGATGCCGAGCGCCTGCAGGATCACGTTGGAGTGCCGACCGGGCACCGCGCCGGACGCCTCCCCCGGGCCGGCGGTCATGCCGAGGGCGCTCTCCAGAGACTGGTCCTCCGTCACCTGGATCAGCCGCTCGCCGTCGCGCAGGATGTACGCCCTGCTGTCCCCCACGTGCGCCACCAGCAGGGCGCCGTCCAGCAGCGCCGCCGCAGTCAGGGTCGTCCCCATCCCCCTACACTCCGCCTTCTGCTTGCTCTCCTTGCGCACCGCCCGGTTGGCCGCAAGCAGCCCGGCCACCAGGGCGTCCGCCAGGTCCTCGCTGCTGGTGGCTCCGCGCAGCCGCACCTCCCTGGCCAGCACCTCAGCCGCGAGCTGGCTGGCCCGATCACCGGCCAGGGTGCCCCCCATGCCATCCAGCACGGCCATCAGGACGCCGCGGTCGGTCAGCTCGAGTTGATGGGCCCCGTCCATCTTGACCTCACCGGTGGCGAGGTCCTGGACCAGCACGAGATCCTCGTTGCGCTCGCGCAAGAGCCCAACGTCAGTTTCCAGCGCCACGTCGACTGTGATGGAGGTCATGGTCCGGGTGGGAGAAGGGACCTCGCCGGGTGCTCGCCCCGGCGGCGCCGCTATCCGGCTTCCTCGAAGCGGAGCAGCTGATCCCCGATGCGGACGAGGTCACCCGCTTGCAGCGCGAACGGCTCGCGGATCCGGACGAAGGTCCCGTTGGAGGAGCCCAGATCCTCGCCCCAGGCCTGGTCCCCGTCCAGGGTGATCTGCAGGTGACGGCGGGACATGAACTGGTCGTCGGTGAACAGGAGGTCTCCCTCCTCGCGCCCGATGACGACCTGGGGCTGGTGCAGGTGGAAGCAGTCGCTGTGCACACCGGCCACCGTGAACTGGCGCAGCCGCCCCCAGGGGTTGCGGTGGGGCGATCCGAAGATCAACACGCCATGCTGCACCGCCGGGATCATGCTGCGCTCGTGGTCGCCCGCGAGGTCGAACCGCAGCACCTCCTTGCCGAGCAGCAAGAAGTCGCCGCTCTGCAATTGCATTGGCTCGCGCAGGCGCACGAACACGCCGTTGCAGGTGTTCAGGTCGCGCACCATCCATGCCCCACCCTCCAGGTAGAGCCGGCAGTGGCGTGGGGCCAGGTACGGGTCGTCCGGGAACATGGTGTGTCCCTCGGTCTGGCCGAGATCCCAGGACTCCTCGTTCACCTCGTGGACCTCACCATCGGATCCATCGCGATTGACCGAGGTCAGCCGGGCCAGAGCCTGCCTGCCTGGCGCGGGTGCGGGTCTCGGCGTGCTCGGCCCCAGGGATCCGCCATCGTCGGGTCTCGCAGTCTCCTTGGGCCCGAGGGCGGGCGCGGGGGTCACGGCGATGGGACGTGGCACCGGGGTCGGGCTGGGCTCTGGTTCCGGCTCGGGCTCCGGCTCGGGTTCGGGCTCGGGTTCGGGTTCGGGCTCGGGCTCGGGTTCGGGCTCGGGCTCGGGCTCGGGTTCGGGCACGGGATCGGGCTCGGGCTCGGGCACGGGCTCAGGCTCTGGCTCGGGCTCCATCGCCACGGTGGGCGCGGCCATGGGCTCCGGCGTCGGCTCCGGGGCGCGCTCCGGCTCTGGCTCCTTCTTGAGCGGCTTGCCGCAGTGCTGGCAGAACTTGAACCCGGCCGGGGTCTCTCCGCCGCAATCCGCGCACTTGACCTTGCTCGGCTCCCCGTCCTTGACTTCGAGAGGGGACCCGCACGCCTTGCAAAACTTCATGCCAGGGGCATTTTCAGTGTCGCATGACTGGCAGGTGATCCCCTCGGGGGCCTTCTCTTCCGGCTCCGGCTTCGCCATGGGTGTTCCGCAGTACTGGCAGAACCTGGAGCCCTCTCGATTCTCTTTGCCGCAACTGTTGCAGGTTGGCATCCGATGCCTCCGAACGATTGGTTCCTGGGCCCCCCGCTCAGCGGTTCACCAGGTGCCATCCGCGGCCATTTGCTCATTTACAATGCCGCCCACCTGCGCTAATAGGAGATGCCCAACTTGCGGAAAGGAAAGTACCAATTCGCTATCTGGCCGTCAATCTATTGCTCGTCACGCTGGTCGCTGGATGCGGCCCCATCGTGCGCGCCCCGGCCTTCCCGGCCGAGAGCCGGACAGTGGGCCGTGGCTCCGCGCTGGGCCCATTCACGGGGCAGGTGCTGGACGCCGACTCCAGGCAGCCCATAGCCGGCGCGGTGGTCTCGGCGGTGTGGCACTTCCAGCGCGGCGTGGGCAACGCCGGCCCGGAGGCGAACCGGGTCACGGAGACCACCACGGACGTGGACGGCCGCTACGAGGTGCTCTCGTTGCGGGATCTGCCGGTGGGGCTGAGCACCCGCCTGGCCCGCTTCTCCTTCGTGGTCTACAAGAAGGGCTACGTGGCCTACCGCCATGACCGGGTGTTCGGCAGCGGCCGGCGCCACCGCGACTTCGCCCAGCGCGAGGCCGTGGTCCGCCTGGTGCGCTGGAGCCCCGAGCTGTCCCACGCGCGCCACCTGCTCTTCATGGGCGGCGCGCCCAAGGTGCGCGAGGCCTCCGCCTGGGAGGTGCTCGCGGCGGCGTCAGAGCTGGACGGCAAGCAAGCCAGGCAGGCCGGCGCCCTGAGCGCCGGTTCGGGAGCGCTGGCCGAGGGCGCCGCCGAGGAGGCGACCCCCAACGCTCTGGACGCAGGCAAGCTCATCTCCTCGGACGAGGTGCGGGCCATCACCGGCTACACGGGCGCCTTCACCGAGGGGCGGCTGAAAGATCCGCGCTCCGAGGCCCAGGACAGCTACCACTTCCGCGCCGTGGACCGCGCCGAGCGCTACGACGTGGCCATCCGCCTCTGGCGCGCCGGCGGCGACACCATCACGACCCGCTACGAGGAGATGCTCGCCGCCCTGCCCGGCAGCAAGCAGACCGACGAGGTGGGCGATCGCTCGTTCAGCGTGACCCAGGGCGAGATCCTCGGGGTCGGCTTCATGGATCGCGCCACCTCGGCGATCGTGCTGATCACCTGCGGCCGCGGGCAGTGCACCGAGCCGTCCATGGCGCTGAAGCTGGCAGAGAAGATCCAGGAGCACCTGGATCGGCTGCCCGCGCCGCCCGCCACCGCTGCCCCCACCGAGCCGGACGGCGCGACGCCCGAGCAGACGCCCGAGGTGCCTGCTGAACCCGCCGGCGAGGAGGACGAGGACTGATGCGCGCACTGTGCCTGCACCTGGCCCTGCTGGCCGCGCTCCTGCCTCGCCCCGCAGCGGCGTACGAGGGGCCCACCACCCACGTGGGGCTCACCACCGAGGCGATGCTCGGGAGCAACCTGCACGCTTATCTGCGGCAGCGCCTGGGCCACGGGCTCGGGCTGTTCACGCGCCTCGAGCTCAAGGGCGCGGCCATGGACACCCGGGTCCACCGCCTGCTCCAGTTCGATCTGGAGAAGCTGGACCCGGCCGGCGGCTACCGCCCTGACGCCAAGGAGGGCCAGTTCGCAGGCGCCTGGTCTCTGGCCGGGAGCGTGCTGGCCGAGGCGCCAGCGTCCCGCAACCGGCACCACTTCTACTGCCCTGCGGACGGGCAAGGGTTGAAGAACCCCGCGCCGGCGCTCGGCTGGTTCATCGGATTGTTGGCCACCATCGAGGGCGCCGACACGGTGCGCAAGTTCTTCACCGGCACGGCCTTCGACCTGACCGGCATGCCGGCCACCGAGTGGCTGCTCCACAAGCACAACCCCCACTCCGTCGCCGCGTTCTACAGCAACCTCGCGGCCTCGGTGAGCGAGGCCAGCCCGGCCCGCCGGCGGCATCACCTGGCCCTGGCCATGATGGCCCTCGGCGGCACCCTGCACCTGCTGCAGGACATGGCCTCGCCGACCCACGTACGTAACGACTTTGCCTCGGGCCACCTGCAGAAACTCGGCTCGAGCACCATGGACCGCGGCCCGGCCTACGAGCGCTTCGTGGCGCAGCGGTTCGGGCAGCACGGCCTGCCCCCAAAAGGCGGCGAGCCTGTCACCCGCCCGGACCTGCGCTCCTACTTCCACTCCGCGAAGTGGGATGGTCTGGCGGACCTGACCCACCTGACCCACTTCTCGCCAGGGACCCTGCCGGCGCCGCAGGCGGTGCGCGCTGGCACCGGCGAGGCGCTCGCGCCGGCCCTGGTCCAGCAGAAGCTCAGCAAGAGCCTGCGGTACCAGAAACCCGCTGTCGGCGCCCCGGACCTGGCGTGCGCCGCGCGGCAGACCTGCTACCTGCGTGGCCCCGGCGGCGACCCGCTCGCTGCCTACCGCGTGGGCGCCAGGGGGAAGCTCCGCTTCCGCCTGGACGATCGAGTCCACGCGGCGGCTGCCCGGCGGCTGCTCCCCATGGCCGCGCGCTTCTCCACCGGCTTCATCAACCACCTGCTCAGGGGCGAGATCGAGCTCGCGCTTGCAGGTCCCGACAGCGTGGCCCTCACAAACCGCGGCCCGGCGTTCGAGTCGGGACGCGTGCGGGTGATGGCCGAGGACGACAAGGGCTCGCGCACGGTCCTGGCGGATCAGCCCCTGGCCGGCCCCCTGGCCCCGGGCGCTGCCCTGGCGCCGCTGAAGGTGGCGATCCCCAAGGGCACCATCAGCCTGGTGGGCCTGGTCGAGGGCGTGGAGAAGGGCAGCGGCGACCCCGCCCTGGCCACGGTTATCCTGAAGCTCTGAAGTAGACGCGGCATCCTGCCGCGTTCCTTTAAAGCGGCGAGACGCCGCTTCTACCTCAGGACCGTTTCGACCCTCACTGCGTCGACCCGCGTCACTTGCATTTCGCCATCAGGGTCTTGAGCATGGCCTGGGCCAGCCCCTGGCCCTTGATGTACTTCTTGAAGGCCGCCTTCGCCCTGGAGCACTTCTTCTGTGAGGCGTGGGCCAGCCCCATGAGCAGGTGCGCCTTGTGGTGCTTTGGGTTGACCTGCAGCGCCTTGCGGTAGCTGGCAATGGCGCCCGGGATGTCCCCTGCCCGGCGGCTCAGGTTGCCCAGCTCACAGTGCACCACCGCGCGATCACCCTCCGAGGCCAGCTTCATGGTGGCGTCGAGCTGCTCGCGCGCCTGCTTCAGCTTGCCCAGGCGGGCCTGCACCTTGGCCAGCCGGAAGCGCGCCCGCAGGTAGTCGTTCTTCAGCTTCACCGCCCGAAGCAGCTCCTTCTCGGCCTCCGCCAGGGCGCCCTTCTTCAACAGCAGGCTGCCGAGGCTGAACCGGGCCATCGGGTTCTTCGGCGCAAGCCGCACGGCCTGCACCAGGGCCAACACCGCCCGCTCAAGCTCCCCGGCGCGCAGCAGCGCGCCCCCCAGGTTGATCTGCACGTCGGCGTCCCGGGGGCGATGCTTGGCGGCCTGGATGTACGCCTTGATCGCCTCGTCGTGCTTGCCCTGGGCGTACTGCAGCAGGCCCAGATTGAACCACGCCTCGCCGTAGCTGGAGCGGGCCTCCACGGCCTTGCGAAAGTGCTCCACCGCGCGGTCCATCTTGCCTGCCTCGTGCAGCAGGGCGCCGAGGTTGTTGTGCGCCTCGGCGAAGGAGGGGCGGCGCTTGAGGGCGGCCCGGAAGTCGGCCATGGCCGCCTTGCCCTTGCCCTTTCGGCGCAGGCAGACGCCGCGCTGATAGTAGCCCCGGGCGTCGCCAGGGTGCGCCTTGACCGCGGCCGAAAAAGTCTTGATGGCGCCGTCCAGATCACCCGACTTCAGCTGGGCGGCGCCCTTCTGGAGCATCCTCTCCGGGCCGGCGTGGGCCGCGCTGCTCCATCCCAGCAGCAGGGCCGTGAACATGACGATGAGCTTGATGCGTGTGTGGCGTTTCATGGGTCCCTCGTTCCTCCGCAGGTAATGATGGTACGGCATGCCACGTTTATTCATTGCAGCGCCTGCGTTATGCGCTCCTTCACCTCTGTTTGACGCGCGGGGGCCTCGACTTTGTCCCCGTTGGACAGCTCGCATACGTAGAAGATGTCCGCCAGGCGGCCCGCCTCGGTGTTGATCCGCGAGACCTGAATCGCCAGGCCAAGGTCGCTCAGGGCGCGGGTGATGGCGTGCAGCGCGCCGATGCGATCAGCGGCGTGCACCTCCACAACGGTGTACCGATCCGAGGCGTCGTTGTCGATGACCACCTCGGTGGGCACCGGCGGCACGACCCGTTGGAGCAGCGGCGAGGCGGGCCGGGTGTGGCGGCGAACCAGACCCTCCAGGTCGAGCTCGCCCGCCAGGGCCAGCTCCAGATCCGCTTCGAAGCGGCTCCACAGGTCCTCCGGTCCGTGCTCCGGCGCCCGCACCTGGAAGATGTCTATCACCACCGCACCCTCGCCGCGGCCGCGACGTCCTGGCTCGGGGTACAGGGTGTGCACCTGGGCGGCCAGCACGTCGATCTGGTGCGCCAGCATCACGCCCGTGAGGGTGGCCAGCAGCCCGGCAGCGTCGGCGCAGCACACCGTCAGCTCCCAGGCGCCGCCGTCGCCGGGGCGCACCCGCGTGGCCACGGTGGCCCCCTCCTGCTCCAGCTCGAGGGTGGCGCCCACATGGTGCAGCAGCGAGTCCTCCTGGTGCGCCAGCAAAAAGGAGCGCGGCAGGCGGTGGGTCACCGTGGCCCCCGGCTCGCCGAAGCGCGCGCGCAGCACGCCCTCCAGCTTCTCCCGGCGCTGCTCGGCCAGCGCCTCCCGCTGCAGCAGGTCGAGGTTCTTGCCCAGGGCGAGGTGGCCGTAGGTGGCGCGGTAGAGCTGCTCCAGCAGGCGCGCCTTCCAGTCGCTCAGGTTGCCCGGCGCGGTCATGGCGGTGTCGGCCACGGTGAGCAGGTAGAGCTGGCGCAGGCGATCCACGGTGCCCACCTTCTCGGCCATGGCCGAGATGACGTCCGGATCGTCCAGGTCTCGCCGCTGGGAGACATGGGCCATGGTCAGGTGCTCGCGCACCAGGAAGGTGACGTCCTCCAGGTACCCCTCCGGCATGCCGAGGCGGGCCGTCGCCCCCCGGGCCAGGCGCGCGCCGCGGGACGCGTGCCCGGAGCCGAGCGGCTTGCCCACGTCGTGCAGCAGGCCCGCCATGAGCAGCGAGCCGGGCCGCTCCAGGGTGGCCATCAGCTCCACCGCCGTGGGGTAAGTATCGGCCTGCTCCCCGCGCATCCACGCCTTGAGCAGCGCCACCACGTACAGCGAGTGCCGGTCCACGGTGTACACGTGGTACAGGTCATGCTGAACCCTGCCGGTGCACGGCTCCAGCTCTGGCAGGACCGCGGCAAGCACCCCAAGGTCGTGGAGCTCCTCCAGCACGCCGCCGGGCCGAGGCTGCTCCGGGTGCACCAGCAGCTCGAGGAACAGCTCCGCAGCGCGCTCGTCCGCGGCCAGGCGCAGGCCCGGCTCGCCCGCGGCTGCCTCGGCGATGAGGTCCCGGGTCGCGCGATGCAGCCGCCGCCCCTGGTCCAGGGCCACCTGGAACGCGCGCAGCATCTCCCACGGGTGCTGCCACAGGCGCTCGGGTTCCTTCAGCTTCACCGCGCTGCCGCACAGGTCGTAGTGCTCACCGTCGGCGCCGATGATGCAGCCGTCGCCCGGTGCGCCGGCGCCGTCGGGGTCCAGGCGCTCCAGGATCCCCTCGGTCTCAAGGGCCACGGCCTGCGCGTGCCGGTAGTAGGCGTGCATCAGCCGCTCCACCGCTGGCGCCACGGCCGGCGCAGGCTGCCTCACCCCGGGGACCCGCTCCTCGGGGAACAGCCCGGGGGCCAGGCGCTCCTGCAGCTGGAAGGTCAGCTGGTCCTGCTGCCGGCCGGCCTCCAGGTGCATGGCCAGGCGGAGGCGGCGGAGGAACGCCTGGGCGGTGACCAGGGCGCGCTCCTGCCGCGGCGTGGCTCCGCCGCCGGCGTCGAGCTGGTCCAGGTCATCCAGATCGAGCCTCGCCTTGGCCGCCCAGAGTCCGGTGGCCAGGTCGCGCAGCCCCCCGCGCCCGGACTTGATGTTCGGCTCCAGCAGATAGACAGTCTGGCCGAACCGGCGATGGCGGCTCTCGCGCTCCTGGCGCAGCCGGTCGAGGAACCCGCCGGCCCGTGGACCGAAGAGGTTCTGCCTGGCCGCGTCTCGCAGCGCCTCGGACAGCGCCGGATCCCCCTGCAGGTGCCGGGCGTCCAGCAGCGCCGAGCAGACCGTGATGTCCTCGGCGGCCAGCTCCAGGGTCTGGGCCACCGTGCGCGCCGCGTGGCCCACCTTCAACCCGGCGTCCCACAGCGGGTAGATCACCTCCTTGATCAGCCCTTCCGCCGCGGCCTCGTCCTCCTCGCACAGCACCAGCAGGTCGAGATCCGAGAACGGGTAGAGCTCCACGCGGCCGTAGCCGCCCAGCGCCACGAGGCTCAGGCGCGCGCCCTGCCCCGGGGCCGCGCGCTGGAACAGCGCCTCGACCAGGTCGTCCATGTCCCGGGCGTGCCTGGCCAGCAGCGCGGCGGCCTCTTCATCCCGGGCGTGCCCCTGCTCCAGGCGGGCTCTCGCTGCCTCCACCCGGCTCCGACAGGCCTCCCCGAGCGTCTCGCCCTGGAGCCCTTCAAGGCTCTTGAACTCACCTCTGGATTGGGCCATGGTTCGAGTCGTACCACCTTTGAGGGAGGCAGCCAAATGCCGGAGCTTAAGCTCGTGCCGCTGGATGAGCTCCTGTCCGAGGCCGACCGGAAAGTCTTGATGTCCGAGCTCGCGGAGCTCGATGTCGTCGAGCTCCCGCCGGAGATGGATGATGACGCCGAAGTCGAGGAGCCCCTCGGCGATGATCATTTCGCCGATTTCCTCGACCGGCTGGACGCCATGGACATGGCCGCCAGCATCTACCTGCCGGTTGACTTCGACGGCATCGTGGAGGTCGGGGATCACACGGTGGGCTCGGCGACCATGCTCCAGGAGGCGCTGGAGGAGCTGCGGGAGGAGCTCGAGCTGGTCGAAGACCCGGAGGAAGACGACGACGAGGACGGCATCGACATGGAGATGATCGAGGAGCGCATCCGCTTCACCTGGCATGTCTTCCTCCGCGCCGCCAACACCTGCATCGACCGGCAGCTCCCCCTGCTGCTGGTGGACTGAGACGGGCGAGGCACAAGGCCCGCACAAGCCCCTCGCCCCCAGGTATACTGAACGCATGATTCGGTGCTTTCTGCAGGGTCTCGCCAATCAGATGCCCGGGGCGCGGTCGCGGTCCCGGGCCCTAGCCTGGCGCAGCCAGGCGAGCAACAGTGGCGGACCGAAGGTCCGCGTCGAGGTCCCGGGGCCTCCTGGCCCCGAGGAGCTCGACTGAACGCATGACCCGGTATGTGCTGCATACGCGCAAGCCCGCGAAGACACGGCTCGACCTGGAGGGCAAGCTCAACGAGCAACAGTTCCAGGCGGTGGTGCAGCGGGACGGGCCGATCCTCGTCATCGCCGGCGCAGGCAGCGGCAAGACCCGGACGCTGACCTACCGCGCGGCCCACCTCATCTCGTCGGGCATGCCCCCCGAGCGGATCCTGCTGTGCACCTTCACCAACCGGGCCGCCAGGGAGATGATCAAGCGGGTGGAGGGCCTGCTCGACGCGGAGCTGAAGCCGATGTGGGCGGGCACCTTCCACCATGTGGCCAACATCGCCCTGCGGCGCCACGCCGAGCAGGTCGGGCTCCCGCCCAACTACGCCATCCTCGACAGCGAGGACTCGCAGGACCTGATGGCCTCCTGCCTGGCCGAGGAGGGCAAGGCCCTGCGCAGCGTGCGCTTCCCCCGACCGCGGCTGCTGCAGCACATGCTGTCGCGGGCGGTGGACAGCCAGATCCCCATCGACGAGGCGATCAAGCAGCACGCGTTCCGGTTTCGTCACCTGACCGAGGAGATCCAGCGGGTGGTGGAACGGTTCGTGGCGCGTAAGCTGCAGCTCGGGCTGGTGGACTACGACGACCTGCTGCTCTTCTTCAAGATCCTGCTCACCGAGCACAAGGCGGTGGCGGCCGAGCTCACCGCGCGGTTCGAGCAGGTGCTGGTGGACGAGTACCAGGACACGAGCCTGCTCCAGGGGGAGCTGATGGACCTGTGCGCGGCGCACCACGGCAACCTCTGCGTGGTGGGCGACGACGCCCAGAGCATCTACTCCTTCCGTGGGGCCCACTTCCAGAACATCATCGACTTCCCCAAGCGCTACCCGTCGGCCAGGGTGTTCAAGCTGGAGACCAACTACCGCTCCACGCCCGAGATCCTGCAGCTGGCCAACGCCGCCATCGCCCTGAACAAGCGCCAGTACCCCAAGGTCCTGCGCCCGGTCAAAGAGCCGGGGGTGATGCCCGCGCTGATCCCCCTGCGGGACGCCGAGCAGCAGGCGGCGTTCGTGGCCCAGCGGGTGCTCCAGCTGCACCAGGAGGAAGGGCTCGGGCTCAAGGACATCGCGGTGCTCTACCGGGCGCACTCCCACTCGCTGGAGCTGCAGGTGGAGCTGCACCGGCGGCAGATCCCGTTCACCGTGCGCTCGGGGATGCGCTTCTTCGAGCAGGCCCACATCAAGGACGTCACGGCCTACCTGCGGCTGGCCCACAACCCGGGCGATGCGCTGGCCTGGCAGCGGGTGCTCGGGCTCTGGTCCGGCGTGGGCCGCGCGTCTGTGGACCATGTCCTGCGGGTGGTGGAGGGGGAGGACACCACCCGGGACGCGGCGGAGCTGCTGGCCGACGAGCAGCTGCGAGCGCGGCTGCCTGGCCGCGCGCGGCCGGCGGTCAAGCGGCTGGCGCGGCTCATGGCGCGGCTGGCCGAGGCGCGGCAGCAGGGGATCCCGGAGATGATCGACGCGGTGCTCGCGGCCCACTACAAGGAGTACGCCACGGCGCGGTTCCCCAACGCGGACACGCGCATCGAGGACCTGGAGCAGCTGGCCGCATACACCTCGACGTACGAGGCGGACCTGGAGCGCTTCCTCAGCGAGCTGGCGCTGGTGGCGGGCATCGCCGCGGAGGGGGTGGCACCGGGCGAGCCGCCCGAGGAGAAGATGGTGCTCAGCACGGTGCACCAGGCCAAGGGGCTGGAGTGGCGGGCGGTGTTCGTCATCGCCCTGTCAGAGGGGTGCTTCCCCGGCGGCATGTCAGTGCGAACCGAGGAGGACGTGGAGGAGGAGCGGCGGCTGTTCCACGTGGCGGTCACCCGGGCCGAGGAGCAGCTCTACATGTGCCACCCGCAGTTCCAGGAGCAGCGAGACGGCATGCGGCACCTGCTGCGGCTGTCGCGCTTCGTGGCGGAGCTGCCAGAAGCCGCGCCCACGTATGAGCGGTGGGAGATCGAGGAGCGTCCGGAAGAAGAGGAGGACGCCCCCTCCGGGGCGAATGACAAAACGACGAAATGACAGAACGACGAAATGACAGAACGGTTGGAGTCAACGGGGGCACCTGATGAATTCCTCCAGGGGGATGGCGGCCGCTATTACATCGCTGCTGGTTGGCTGGAGTTGTGTTGATCCGGATGGGGGCGCGCCGGCAGATCTGGCTGTGGACAGCGCCGAGATCGATCTAATAGCCGCTCCAGACGCGCCTCGACCGGACACGATCCCGCCAGACGGTCCGGTTTCTGATCAGCCTTGCACCTGTATCCCGATCTCTGCCTGGAAAGGGTGGAAGCAGAAGTATTGCGATTGCTTCAGCTTCAACTGGGGATGCAAGGAGCGCCCCAAGAAGTGGTCCTGGTGTGATGTCCACCTCAACTGCATGTACGAGGACACCGACCCCGCCACCGGCTGTCCGCGGCCGCAATTCAAGACGACCGGCTGCACCCCCTGCTTCGGCAACCCCAACGACCAGGGCCCGCCCGATCAACCCGTCCGTTGATCAAGACGACCTGCCCAGGG